>CAYYVW010000005.1:0-120639 GCA_964473925.1 uncultured Verrucomicrobiaceae bacterium | reverse complement strand
CCGCAACTCCAGCTCCATGTTCTCTTGAATCAGCTGCATCGGCACATGGCCGGGGCCTTCGATCATCACCTGACAGTCGTGCTTCCAGGCGATCTTGGTCAGCTCACCGAGCGTGCGGAGCTCGCCCAGCTGCGCTTCGTCATTGGCGTCCGCGATTGCACCGGGCCGCAACCCATCACCGAGCGAGAACGAGACGTCGTACGCCTTCATGATTTCGCAGATCTCCTCAAAATGCGTGTAGAGGAAATTCTCTTTATGATGCGAAAGACACCACTTGGCCAGGATCGAGCCGCCGCGGCTCACGATGCCGCAAACTCGTTTCGCCGTGAGCGGGACGTACCGCAGCAATACGCCGGCGTGGATAGTGAAGTAGTCGACGCCTTGCTCGGCCTGCTCAATGAGTGTGTCGCGGTAAATTTCCCACGTG
Source organism: uncultured Verrucomicrobiaceae bacterium (assembly GCA_964473925.1). Taxonomy (GTDB): domain Bacteria; phylum Verrucomicrobiota; class Verrucomicrobiia; order Methylacidiphilales; family CAYYVW01; genus CAYYVW01. The sequence continues at coordinate 120,212 of CAYYVW010000005.1, read as the reverse complement.
AGCTCTTCGGCACGCCCGCCGACCTTCTCGAGCGCTTGATAAATCGGCACGGTCCCGATCGGCACAGGAGAGTTGCGCAAAATCCACTCACGCGTCGCGTGAATATTCTTGCCCGTGGATAAATCCATCACCGTGTCCGCGCCCCAGCGCGTCGCCCACGCCATCTTCTCGACCTCTTCCTCGATCGACGACGCAACCGCCGAGTTGCCGATGTTCGCGTTTATCTTCACGCGGAAGTTGCGCCCGATGATCATCGGCTCACTCTCCGGGTGGTTGACGTTCGCGGGAATAATCGCGCGACCCTTGGCGACTTCATCCCGCACAAACTCGGGCGTGATCTCTTTCGGGATGGACGCGCCCCACGGATTCCCCGGATGCTGCGCAAGCAAATGCGCATGCCCGTTGCGCAAGATGGTTTCTTTGATCTGCGCCAGGCCGAGGTTCTCGCGGATGGCGATGTACTCCATCTCGGGCGTGATTATGCCGCGCTTGGCATAATGCATCTGCGAAACGTTCCCTCCGCTCTTCGCGCGCAGCGGTTCGCGCTTAAGACCCGGAAATTCGACCAGCCGGCCCCGCTCCGCCTTGCTGGCGTACGTGGCATGCGCTTGGGATAAATAGCCATTATCACGCGGATGGACCGGCCGGCCGGCATACGTCTCGGTATCACCGCGCGCTGCGATCCATTCCGCGCGGACGTTGCCAAGCCCCTGCCGCACATCGATCTTGGCCTGCGGATCTGTGTATGGCCCCGACGTATCGTAGACACGCAGCGCGGGATTTGGTGTTAACTCTCCTTGCGTATTCTTCGTCGGCGCCTGTTCAATTTCGCGCAACGGAACTTGAATCCCAGGCGCACTCCCTTCGATATAAATCTTACGCGAACCCGGGAACGGCTTGCGGACTTCTTCCATCACAGAAGAGCCAGATGCCGCCTGCTTTTTGAAAGGACGGCTCGTTTTATTTTTTTTTGATGCCGAGTCGGCACGCACCAAACGGCTTTTTGCAGCTTTGCTCATGATATCTCCCTCGCGCCGGCATTATCCGGATCAGGTTCAGCGGGTCGCCCGCGAATGCCTCGCAGAGCCTCTCAGCCTGCCCCCATGGCATCGGCTCCCCGTTGCTTCTACATTAAGCTGGGTCGTCTCGTGCGCAAGCGGGATTTAGGAAAAATTCCACTTGTGTTTGCACAAGCGTTGACCCATAAACCCCCGCATGTTGACTTCAAATCAGTACAAAGTACTGGCGGGCACCTGCGGCTTGCTCGCACTTTTAATCCTCGTCCAAATTATATTTTCGTTCCGTGCGCAAAAAACCGCGACGGCAATGGGGCAACTGGAAGGTCAATTGATCAACGCGCAGCGCTCCGAGATGATTCTCCGGCAGTTGGCGGCACGCGTCGCCAAAGCGAGCGAGCAAGATGCGGCGTTCAAAGACGTGCTTGCAAAGGCTGAAATCAAAATCAACCCGAACACCAACAACGCCCGCTAAACCATTTTCTAAGAATTAATACATGAACGGCAACTCCTCTTCTTCTGACTCCTGCAAATCCAGCTGCAACTGCTCAATCTTTTGGCCTTTATGGATCGTCTTTTTCATGATGCTGATCGCCTATGTGCTGCAAGTACGCGCATTGGCCGAGCAGTCCAAAAACTTAGATACACGCTTGGCACAGCTGCAAAAAATGGCCCCTCAAGCACAAATGGTAAACACGACGCTGGCAAAAATGAGCCGCTCGCTACTGGATTTGGTCCCGACGAATGAAGAGGCGCGCAAGATCGTCGCCGAGTTCCGGATTCAATCCAACCCGGCAGGTCCGGATGCTGGCCCTGCAACGGTCGGCGCTTCCAAATAAGCGGCAGCGCTTTCCCCTCTCTCCTTCTTTTTAGGATGGGTGCGGGCAGCAAGTCTGTGGCACAATTCCGGCCATGATCCGTCAAGGACGCGGCGTTCGGTTGGATCAATGGCTTGTTGAACACGGGCAATGCGAATCGCAGGAAAAAGCCCTGCGCTCAATTCTCGCCGGAGAAATTTGGATCGGCGGTCACCGGGCAGATAAGCCGGGGCAGCTCATCCCTCCCGATACCGTCGTCGAGCGCCGAACGCACGATCGCTACGTCAGCCGAGGCGGGCACAAGCTGGCGGCAGCGCTTCGCGAATTTCAGATTGCCGTTGAAGGCACGCGCTGTCTCGATGTCGGCAGTTCTACCGGCGGGTTCACCGATTGCCTGCTGCAGCATGGCGCATCGCATGTCACGGCGCTGGACGTTGGCCGCGGGCAACTTGACTGGAAGCTTCGGCAAGATCCGCGCGTCACCGTGCGTGAAGGCATCAACGCGCGATTGCTTCAGGCTGCAGATCTGGAAGGAAATTATTCGCTCGTCGTCATCGATGTCTCTTTCATCTCTTTAAAAGCGGTGCTGCCTGCGCTTTGGAATTTTATCACGCCGGAGGGAAGCGTCATCGCACTGGTCAAACCACAGTTTGAAGCACCGCGCGAAGAGGTGGGCCCCGGCGGTGTCATTAACGATGCAGCCGTGCATCAAAAAGTCACGGGCAGCCTCATCGATTGGCTTGCGCGCTCCCACCCTGAATGGAAAACCGGCGGCCTACTCCCCTCTCCCATCACCGGCCGGGAGGGCAACGTCGAGTTCCTCTGGTGGATCCGCCGCACAAACGCCACACCTACTTCCCTTCCCTCGTCCAACCCATGAACACCAATCGCCGCTGGCCGTGGATTGCCGCAAGTTTTTGGCTCGTCACCGCCAACGGCGTGGCAGGACTCGCCAACTTTATCTTTCAAATATTGATGCGCCGCGGAGGCCTCACGCCCAGTGAATTCGGCGCGATGAATTCCACACTCGCCATCATCGGCCTGGCAACCGTCCCCGCAGCCGCCGCCGCGCAAGCGATCACGCGCGCGGTCAGCACCGCTCTGGCCAAAGGAGAATTTCCATTCGAAAAATCCAACGACGCCCGGACGCTGCTGCGCGCAATCGCAATCGGCGCGGGCCTGCTCATCGTGTTTTTGCTCCCGCCCTTTTGCGTGCTGTATCAATTGCCACGAATTGAGCTGGGAGTCGCCGCCGTTCTTTGCGCTCCCCTGATGATCGCGGGGATTTTAGCGCAAGCGTGGCAGGCGGGGGCGCAACGCTTTTGGCTGCTCGGCTTCTGGTTGATCGCCGCAGCCAGCGTCCGTCTTGTAGCCGGTTGGTGCTTTGCCCGCCACTGGCCGCATGCGGAAGGCGGCGTGTTAGCTACAGCACTTGCCGGCGGCATATTGGCGACCGGACTGACCGCTCCGCTGTGGCGAACGCAACCGCCGATCACGAAAAAATCCTCTCAAACAACCACACGCGGCAAAACGCCGTGGCCGCTGCTGGGCGCTGCGGCCAGCGTGGGGATCGGCAGCCAGCTTTTCCTCTGGGGAGATCAACTCGTCGCGCAAAGAATCACCGCCACAGGTCCTCTGGGCGATTATACCACTGCCGGACTTCTAGGCCGCGCGATCCTCTGGGCAGCGCTTCCCATCTTAACCGTCTATCTGGCCCGACGCTCGAGCGAAACAGCGGCGGCGGGTCCTTCGTGGAGCGTCGAGCGAGGCTTGTTACTCAAATACGCCGCTCTTGTCTTAGCCGCCTGGGCTGGCGTCTCGCTCTTCCGACAGCCACTGCTGATGCTTTTCACCGGAGATGCGCCAAGCACGGCACGCGCGGGAGTTTTCTTGCCCACGCTCGCTCTAGCCATGCTGCCGGTCGCGCTTCTGCAAGCCGTCGGCCTGCATTGGCTCGCCGTAGGCCACTATCGCGCGTGCAACTTTTTCGGAGCGCTAGCACTCTTGCATCTTGCAATCCTCACCCTTGCAGGAACTGAGCTTCAACTCCTTCCCTCGCTTGCGCTGGGAAGCACTGGCATGATGTGTCTGCTGATCGGCGCGAGCGCGCTCATCACTCGTGCCCGGAAAAGAATCAACTCAGCCGCGCGGTAACAACTCTCACTTTGTTTCTCCTATGATCTCCGTCGTCATGCCGCTGCATAACGAAGGCGGACATATCGCCGGCAACCTCAAGCGCACTGTGGCTGCGCTCGAACCGGTCGGCGCGTTTGAAATCATCGTCGTGGACGACGGCAGCGCGGATAATTCCCGCCAAGAGATCGAACGCATCGCCGCAGAAAGTCCTGCAATCCGCACGCTCTGCCTCGAGCATCGCGGCAAAGGAGAAGCGCTCCGCCGCGGCGCGCTGGCCGCCCGGGGCGAGTACGTCATTTTTCTTGATGCCGACCTGGATATCCCCCCAGAGCAGGTGATGTTTTTTGTCGCGCTTTGCCAGTCGCATCAGGCGGACGCCGTCATCGGCAGCAAGCTCCACCCCGACAGCACGGTCGATTATCCCTGGCGGCGGCGGCTCTACAGCCGCGGCTACGCTCTCATCACACGCCTGCTCTTCGGGCTGCCCGTGCGCGACACGCAAACCGGTCTCAAGCTCGTGCGCCGTGATCTGCTGATTCGCGCGCTCGAGCAAACGCGCCAAACCGGCTTCACTCTCGACTTGGAACTGCTCGTGCATCTGGTCCGCCTCGGCGCGCGGATGATCGAAGCGCCGGTCGTCGTGCACTACCGCTTTAAGTTCGGTGGAATTGGCTGGCGCACCGCCTGCGGCATTCTGATCGAAACGCTGCAAATTTGGCGCCGGCTGCGAAAGTGATTGCGCCCCACCGCAATTTCGCGTATTCGAACCACTGTATGCGCAGAGGACATCTCAAGCGACGCACGCTCCTCGCTGCGCTCTTCTGCATTTTCGCCATTTTTGGCCAAGCCGTCCTTCCGACCTTGCACCTGGCTGAGTCCGCGCACTCAAATTGCAACCACGCGCTGTCACACTCCCCCGCTTCTTCTCACTCCGCTTTCATCGCGCAAGAAAACTCCGACACAAAGCAAGCCGGGCACCTGCACGATGAATGTCCGCTTTGCCAAGCCCTTGCCGGATCCAAGCTCGCGCACCCACTCTGGTTTGCTCCTGCTCCCGCCTTCATTTCCCCGGCACCGGCTTCTATTTTATTTCCACAGTCTGGCTCGATTGTAATCGCGCTTTTTTCATCTGATCATGGCGCACGTGCGCCGCCGATCGCCGGGTAATCTTCCGCTCACCCTTGCCTCCATGCAGGACTCCGGGTCCTGCGACTCTGCGTTGTGTAAGCACACGCCACAGGCATTCCCTTCCACTCTGATGAAAATTTCCACTCATGTCTTTTTACAAAATGATCAAATGCGCCGCGCTCCTGAGCGTCGTCGCCTGCTCGTCCAGCTTTGCTCAAACCGATCCCCCCGCTGCTCCGGATGCGCCAGCCACCACCACCCTTCCTGAAGTCGTCGTCGAAGCAAAAAACGTGCCCGTCGGCGTACTCGAACGCACTCCGCCCGCAACGACACTTGCGGACACCCAGTTGAGAAAAGCTTCCTGCTCCACGCTGGGTGAAACGCTCGGTCAGCAGCCCGGCGTTTCCTCAACCGCCTATGGCCCCAACGCCAGCCGCCCCATTCTCCGCGGACTCGACGGCGATCGCATCGGCCTTTTGCAAAACGGCCTCGGCACGATGGATGTCTCCAGCGCCAGCCCCGATCACGCCGTCTCGCAAGATCCGCTCACGCTCAAAAGCATCCAAGTCCTCCGCGGCCCGGCGGCGCTCTTATATAATGGGAGCACGATCGGCGGCGTGGTCAATACGATCGACAATCGCATCCCCGAAACTCCCATCAACGCTGCACTCACCGGCACATTCGAAACCCGCTTTGGCTCGGCAGATCTCAGCCGCGGCGGCGCGGGCGTGGTAGAGGGAGGAGCCAAAGGCTGGAACTATCACTTCGACGGCTTTGCACGCGCGAGCGACGCGCTCTCCATTCCCGGCTTTGCGCGGTCGAGTCGATTACGCGCGCTCGATCCCCTGCCCTTGGGAGAAATGGAAGCGCGCAACCGCCTGCCGAACAGCCAGGGCAGCAGTCAAGGAGGCGCGGCCGGTTTTTCCTACACCTGGGACAAAGGTTATGCCGGCGCCGCATTTCAGGGATACGACAGCGACTACGGCACAGTTGCCGAAGAAGACGTCACGATCCGCTTGCATCAGCGACGCGGAGACGTTGCGGGCGCGCTTCAAGATCCCGCTTCCGCTATCAAAGCGCTCCGCTGGAAATTTGGCTACTCGCATTACGACCACACCGAATTCGAAGGGCCGGAGCCAGGGACGCTCTTTGAGCAAGATGCTCTCAACGCGCGCTTGGAATTAGAGCATAAACCCCTCGGTCCGCTCGAAGGCGTGCTGGGCTACGCCGCGCGACATGAAGCACTGTCGGTCACCGGCGACGAAGCTTTCCTTCCGCGAACCGATACGCTCGCCAACGCACTCTTTCTCTTGGAAGAACTCAAAGCGGGACCCTTGACTTTTCAAGCAGCGGGCCGCCTCGAGCAGACAAACCTGCAAGCGGCGGACGATCCCGTTTTCGGTCCGATGCAATCGCGCGCGTTTCTTAGCCCCAGCGGAAGCATCGGGGCGACCTACCGCCCGACTCCGGATTACGCGATCACGCTCACGCTCTCGTCCAACGGTCGCGCGCCGAATAATCAGGAGCTCTTTGCCAACGGCCCACACCTGGCCACCGGCATTTTTGAAGCCGGTGACTCCTCGCTCCAGACGGAACGCTCGCGCGAGCTTGAGCTGGGTTTTCGCAAAGAAGTCGGCCGTGTCACCGGCGCCGCTTCCTTCTTTTATACGCGCTACGATAACTTCATCGCACAGACGCCACGCGGCGCGACAGATCCAGTCTCCGGTCTTCCAATCTACGATTTCCGTTCCATCCCCGCCGAATTTTTCGGAGCGGAAGCTGCGGTCACGTTCCATCTTCTCGAAAGCGATCTGCACAAAATCCATTTCACGCTCAAAAGCGATTGCGTGTTTGCCGCGAACACACGCACCGACGAGCCTCTGCCGCGCATTCCGCCTTGGCGCATCGGTGGAGAGCTCGAATACAGCTGGAAGGATCGGCTCACCGCCAACCTCGCACTCCTGCATGCCCACGCGCAGCACGAAGTCGCGCAAAGCGAATTGCCCACCGACGGGTACTTCCTACTCGATCTCTCGCTGAGCTACCGCATCGCCAGCGGACCGATCAACTGGGATCTGCTTATCAAAGGCACCAACCTGCTCGATGAGGAGATCCGCCTGCACACGTCGTTCCTTAAAGACATCGCGCCGTTGGCGGGACGCGGCGCCATCATCGCCGTGCGCGCTTCTTTTTAGCCGCTATTTTACGGCAGGTCGAAGATCAGCGCTTGCGCCGGGCCATCCGCTGCAAGCGCGATTTGGCTTTCATCCTCCACCGCCGCGCTGTCGCCTGGCTGCAACACGTGCCCATTGAGCGTCACAACTCCTTGCGCTGCGTGCACCCAAGCGCCGCGTCCTGCTCGAAGCGGAGCCGCAACCTTCTCTGCGCCTGCAAATTTGGCCAAATAAACATCCGCATCCTGATTGATCGAAATAGATCCATCACGCCCCGCCTTGGAAGCGATCAAAGTGAGCTGCCCTGTCGCCGCTTCTAAAAACGACTTCTGCGCGTAACCGGGCTCGACGCCTTGCGCATCGGGAAGGATCCAAATCTGCAGCAGGTGCACCGGCTCGGTTTTAGAGTGATTAAATTCGCTATGCGCAATTCCCGTACCGGCACTGATGCGCTGCACCTCGCCGGTCCGCATCACCGCACCGTTGCCCATGCTATCCTTGTGCTCAAGGGCTCCGGCCAAAATATAGGAAATGATTTCCATGTCCCGGTGCGGATGCGTTCCAAATCCGCCGCCGCCGGCAATGATGTCGTCATTAATCACGCGGAGCGCTCGGAAGCCCATGAAGCGGCGATCACGATAGTCCGCGAAAGAAAAGGTGTGATAGCTCTTCAGCCATCCATGATCTGCGTGCCCGCGTTCCTCTGATTTTCGAATGGTGATCATAAAATATTTTCCAGTCTGGGCGCCTCTGGCCCGGCACAACGTAACCGCGATTCGAGATTGGTCAAGTAAGTCGCCTGCAAAAATAAGCCGCAGAAATGGAGCAACTATTTAAAATACCTTCACAACTTCGCCGGCTTAGCTCAGTGGCAGAGCATTGGCGTGTGTGGCAAATGATTCTTAATTTAAGATAGTGATTTAGAATGGTTGAAACGTGCAAATAGAACGTGAGTTAAATAGCCAACCCACTAAGATAAGTGAGCATGGCAGTTAACGGCTTTTTCATTACTGGCACGGACACCGGGATCGGTAAAACTGTCGTCAGTGCGTGGCTGGCGTGGCATTTAAAGGCGGCCTATTGGAAGCCCGTGCAAACGGGGCACCCTCCAGATTCAGACACGCAAACCGTGAAGCAACTGGCGGGTGCCGTTATTTTTCCTGAAACAGCTGTCTTTTCAGCTCCGCTGTCAGCGTATCACGCAGCAGTGAATGAAGGGCAAGAATTGACGCTGGAAATGTTTTCATTGCCAAAGACAAACGATCCTCTGCTGGTTGAAAGTGCAGGCGGCCTGCTCGCGCCGCTCAATGCAACACAAACAATGGCGGATCTTGCAAAGCACTTAGAGCTTCCGCTTTTGATTGTAGCGCGGTCAACTTTGGGAACGATTAATCATACCTGTTTAACAGTGGAAGCCGCTCGGCAACGAAGACTCAAAGTTGCAGGCGCGATCTTGAATGGCCCCGAAAATCAATTGAACGCCAAAGCGATTGAGCAATTCGCTCAACTGCCAGTCCTGGCGCATCTCCCCTCTCTAGAATGCTTGAAAGATATGCAAGACATTCCAGTTCCAGAGAAACTGCGCTCCCTTTTTCTTTCTCATGAACTGGCAGCAGCGTGATCAAAAACTGCTGTGGCATCCGTTTACACAACATGCCACTGCGATACCGCCGCTACCGATGGTGCGAGGGCAAGGCGCGTATTTGTATGACGATCAGGGTAAAGCCTACCTGGATCTGATTTCCTCCTGGTGGGTCAATCTCCACGGCCATGCGCACCCGCATATCACCACTGCTATCGCACAGCAGGCAGGAGAATTGGAGCATGTATTATTTGCGGGAATGACGCATCCGCCCGCCATTGAACTGGCAGAAACACTCAGTTGCCTGTTGCCAAAATCACTGTGCAAATTTTTCTATTCGGACAACGGCTCTACCAGCGTCGAGGTCGCGCTCAAGATGGCATATCAATATTGGCGCAACCAAGGGGATACTCAGCGCACGCGCTTTCTGGCATTCCAAGGCGGCTACCATGGCGACACATTTGGCAGCATGGCTGTGGGACGGGGTTCGCATTTCTTTGATGCCTACGAAGATTTATTCTTTTCCGTTGATCTCGCGCCATATCCCGCGACGTGGATGAATGACGATGAAATAGAGGACAAAGAGCAAGCTGCACTCGGTTGGTTGCAAAAACATTTCGCTCAACACGGAAAAGAAATAGCCGCGCTCATTATCGAACCGCTCGTGCAAGGCGCTTCCGGCATGCGGCTGGTCCGCGCAAGTTGGGTGCGGCAAATGGTCGAGTTAGCACGAGAGCACAATATACTGGTTGTCTTTGATGAAGTGATGACCGGCTTTGGTCGAACAGGAACGCTCTTTGCCTTGGAGCAAATCGGAGAAACGCCGGACCTGCTTTGCCTTTCGAAAGGATTGACGGGCGGCTTCCTGCCGATGGCGCTGACAGTGGCCACGCAGAAGATTTATGAGGCATTCCTCGGGGACGATTTTTCCAAAAGCCTCGTGCATGGGCATTCCTATACAGCCAACCCTCTCGGCTGCGCCGCCGCGCTCGCATCGCTGGAGCTTTTTCAAACGGAGCAAAGCTTGAAACTGGTAAAAGCGATTGAAGCAATCCATCGCGACCGTTTGCCCGCGCTCATTCAAAAAGAGCCTAAAGCGATGCAGCCACGCATTTGCGGAAGCATCGGGGCCTGGACCATGACCAGTGATGAAAGTGGCTACACCGCTTCCATCGGGCAAAAGTTAAAGCAGCAGTTTTTGGAAGCCGGCTTGCTGATTCGACCATTGGGCTCAGAGGTTTATCTGCTGCCGCCGTACTGCATTGCGCCTGCTGACTTGCATCGTACCTACGATGCGATTGAAACGATTCTTAAACAGCTTTAAGCCCAAGCTGAGCCAATAATTGCCGGTCTTTTTCCGGTTGCGGATTGTCCGCTGTGAGCAATTTTTCGCCGTAAAAAATGGAGTTGGCGCCTGCCAGAAAACAAAGCGCTTGCATCTCCGGCGACATTTCTTCGCGCCCGGCGGAAAGACGCACTGTCGATTGCGGCATCAAAACGCGCGCGACAGCGATTGTGCGCACAAATTCAAACGGGTCCGGTAGCGTTTGTTCCGCTAACGGCGTTCCGGGAATCGCGATGAGCTGATTGATGGGCACACTCTCGGGATGCGGATTCATCGTTGCTAAAACAGTGAGCATCTTAGCCCGGTCTTCGCGCGTTTCGCCCATTCCCAAAATCCCGCCGCAGCACACCTTCATTCCCGCATCGCGAACGTGCTGCAACGTCTGCAAGCGATCTTCAAAGCGGCGCGTGGTGATGATCGTTTCGTAAAACTCGGGAGAGGAATCGATGTTATGGTTGTAGTAATCCAATCCCGCTTGCTGGAGGCGCTGCGCCTGACGATTGTCGAGCAAACCCAGTGTTGCGCATGTTTCAAGGCCCAAAGCTTTGACTCCCGAGATCATATCTGCAACACGCTCGACTTGATCGTCATTCGGGCCGCGCCAGGCAGCGCCCATGCAAAAACGAGACGCGCCATGGGCTTTCGCAGCACGCGCGGCTTCCAAAACTTCTTCCAATTGCATCAACGGCTGGCCCGCAACACCCGTTTCATAATGCGCTGATTGCGGACAGTAGGCGCAATTTTCCGGGCAGCCGCCGGTCTTGATACTGCACAGGGTGGAAATTTGCACGGCGTTTGGATCCCAGAATGCCTCATGCGCCCGGCGCGCTTGCGACATCAAATCTCCGAAAGGCTGCGCAAAAAGCCCGAGCGCTTCTTGAGTTGTCCAATCATGGCGAACCCGGCATGTTGACGCCGGACTCTCTAGTGGCGAGGAAGCGGCTCGATGACTCGAGGGTAAAGTGAACATGTCTTTCATGCAAAACACCTACGCACAGGCTTTAAATAAGCTAAAAAGCCAGCAGCTCTACCGCCAGCTTAAAACGCAGCACCCACACGCAGTCGATTTTTCCAGCAATGACTACCTGGGACTATCTAAGCATCCTGCGGTTTTAGAGCGCGCCATCGCCTACGGACGCCAATGGGGCGCCGGCGCGCGCGCTTCGCGGTTGCTTGCGGGAAACCTGCCAATCCATGACGCGCTTGAAGCAAAGATTGCAAAAACAAAAGGAACTGAGGCGGCCCTTATTTTCCCCACCGGTTATCAAGCCAATGCCACCATTATTGCCGCATTACTGGACGCAACCGTTCTCGATGCGCCACCCTTGGTCTTTTGCGACCGCCTCAATCACGCCAGCATGCATCACGGCTGCAAGCTTGCGGGGGCACATCAAATCCGTTACCGCAATTGTGATTTGGATCATTTGGAAGAGTTACTCCAAAAGCATCACGATCAAGCCGGGCCACGCTTTATCCTGACTGAAACGGTCTTCAGCATGGACGGCACCGTTATGGATCTCAGTCGACTACGAAAGCTCGCGCTTGACCATAAAGCTTTCCTTTTTGTCGATGAAGCGCATGCCATTGGCGTATTTGGGCCAAACGGCTACGGCGTTTCCGACGGCATCCATCCGTCGCCCGAAGTAATCATGGGAACTTTTAGCAAAGCCATCGGCGCAAGTGGCGGCTATGTCGCGTGCTCTCAAGTCATCCGCGATTACCTCATCAACAAATGCACGGGCTTCATTTATTCGACAGGCATTTCTCCCATGATAGTGGGCGCTGCCGACGCGGCGTGGGATTTAATCCCTACTCTCCAAACAAAACGCCAGCAATTGCAACAAACCGCCGCTGATCTCCGAACTCAATTACAAGCCGCTGGATTGAATACGGGCCAGTCGCAGTCGCAAATTATTCCTGTTATTGTAGGCAGCTCAGAAACCGCACTGACGATGCAAAATAGTTTATTGAAATCGGGCTTTATCGTTCCCGCCATCCGCCCGCCGACGGTGCCGTCCGATGCTGCGCGATTACGATTTTCTTTAACGACGGGCCACACAAATCAAGAACTTCAGCAAGTGATCGCACTACTACAAGGCCAGGCATTACATGCTACTGAAAACTTCTAAATCACCATTTTCTTGTAGTGCGTGACGGATTAAGCAAGGCATGCAGAGCTGATAAAGAAGAAAGCCCGGCGATCTGTTCCATTGAAAAGAGCACGGTTAGATAAACTGTTGTGACGGATTGGACACGGATTATGTTTTCCCTCGCTTTGGCAATCCGCTTGATTTGCTTGCCCGAAACTTTGACCAACACATAGTATGTCCCGGTATCACTCCGATACAGGCATTCGCCGGCTTAGCTCAGTGGTAGAGCAGCGGTTTTGTAAACCGCTGGTCGTCGGTTCAAATCCGACAGCCGGCTCTGGAGTTTAAAAAATCCCCCAGGCGGATTCTCTGCGTTACCTAACGCGAAGCGCCTGCGCCGGTAGAAGAAGGCAGCGGCGAGAGCACAAATTCAATCCGGCGATTGAGCGCGCGCGCGGCCGACGTCTTTTCCTTCGAGATCGGCATGGAATCGGCCCGGCCCACGGCAGCCACACGGTTGGCGGGCACCAAGTTCTTATCCACCAAAAAGCGGACCACTTGCATGGCGCGCGCGGAGGAGAGCTCCCAGTTGGTCGCAAAGCGCTTCTGAAGCGGCGCGGCAACCGGCTCGGCATCGGTGTGCCCTTCCACAATCAATTCATACCGATCGAGCAGCGGCGCCAGCGCACCGGCCAACTTGCGCAGAAACGCATCCCCTTGGCTCGTGAGATCGGCATCCGAAGGTGTCAGCAAATACCGCACTTGCACCCGCAGCGTCGTCAAATTCCCGCGGCGACCGATCATCACTCCTGCCGGAGAAGCGAGCGCAGAAAACGACGCTGCCATTCGATCGTCGGACGAAACGGAAGGCCCGCCCGAAGCTGCGCCGCCGCCTTTACTCCACGCCTCCTTCTCTTTGCGAAAATTATCGCGGTCACGCTCCAAATCTTGCTGCTGCTTTTTGAGCGAATCAGAAAGCTTATCCTGCACCGTCTCATTCTGCTGCCGCTGACGGACGATCTGATCGAGCACCAGCGCCTGATCTTGCACATGCGACTCCACGCGGCTCTTCACCACCCGCAACTGCTTGGTGAGCTCGGCAAAAGCAGTCTGCGCCCGTTCCAGCTCTCCGCGGCAGCGGCGGTTTTCCTCCTGCAATAGCCGCTCCTGTTCCTTCGCCGTTCGCGCAACCCGCTCATGCTGCTGGTTCTGCCAAAAAAAGAAGCAAGCCAGCGCCGCAAATAAGAGAGAAATAAGCCCCAGAAAAATCGCCGGGCCCACGCCGCGTGCATCCGCGTTTGAAGTTCCCACCGGGGGCAGTGCGCGCTCTGACATCGGTCACGTGCTATACCACACCCCCACCTTGCCGGGCAATCTTCTTGAGAGCGTCTGACTCTCCCGCATTTTTCCCAACCGAAGATTGACAAAATTTTGGGCCCTGCCATCTTTGGCAGCCTATGAAGAAACTCCTCCTCACTCTCTCCCTCATCACCCTCGTCGGCACGACGGCGGCATTCGCCGGCGCTTGCTGCAAATCGAGCTGCATGCACGTCCGCCAGAGCGACCGTCAGGTCCAAAACTGGAAAATGCATTGCGCCAAAATGAAGGCCAAGAAATGCTGCAAGTACAAGAAGCATTGCCACAAGAAAGGCCATTGCCACAAAAAGCACTGCCGCCGCTAATTTAGCAGCCGCGCCCTTTCCTCACAGGAAGGGCTAAAAAACCCGGATGCTCCCTAGCAGGGGGTATCCGGGTTTTTCATTGATTAAATTTTCACCCCTATTCTTTGGCAATCGCTTTACAGAATTGACACTCCTGCGCCGCCTGCTAGCGCTTATCCCCTATGAAACGCACTCTCCTCTCCCTCATCGTCGTAACCGCCCTTGCCGTCAACGCCGCGCAGGCTTCTTCCTGTGAAGGCTGCCCCAGCGGCAAAAAGAAGAAAAAAGAAAAGCAGAATTCTTCTCAAGCTGCCCCTTCCGAGTCCGCTTCTGAGTCTCAAAACCAAAAACATCCCGCTCCCAATCAATAAAGGAGGGAAGGAGGCGCTGCTTTTGCAGTGCTACCCCATTGCTTGGCTTGCTAGGCAAGCATAGCGGGAGTCTGTCTCGTTTAGGCTCCCCGCCTAATCGGAACATTCTCCTTTGCGGCAAGCATGTCCATTTCTCATTCGGCTCCCGGCCCAAGTCTACGCCACTGGGTGTTTCTGATCGGGTTTCTGCTTCTACTTTTCTTTTTTCTTCTCGGAAGCCGCGGCCTCAACGAGCCCGATGAGGGCCGGTACGCCAACATTGCCCGTGAAATGCTCGAGCCTGAGCATGGCTGGCTCGACCCCCAAATGTCCGATATCGGGCACTATGATAAACCGCCACTAGTTTATTGGTGCACCGCCGCATGCTTTCGACTCTTCGGGCCCAATGATGAACGCACCGCACGCCTTCCTTCCGTTTTTGGAGCCATACTCACTCTCATAGGACTCGGGTGGACCGCGTACCGGCTCTACGGCAGCCGCTGTGCGTGGTGGTCCGTGTTCTTTGCCGGCACCTTGGTTCATATCTGGATCATGGCCCGCACGCTCACCCCCGATATGCTGCTCACCGGCTGGTGCGCCCTCGCCATCGGAGCTTGGGCCGAAACAAAACACCGCGGTGGTAAATGGAACTGGTGGCTCTGCCAGCTGCTTTTCTGGACCTTGGCATGGTGGACCAAAGCCACCCCGGCGCTTATCCCGCTTCTTGGGCTGGCCCTCTACACATACTTATACGGAGATAACGTCTCCCGCCGGGCCCTCAAACTCCCCCTGCTGCTTCCGCTCATCCTCATCTTGGGCTCCCCCTGGTTTTTATACATGATGTGGAAGCATCCTGAGCTTACCGATTTCTTTTTTCACCGAGAACTGGCTGGCCGCATCACCGGCCATGCCGACGGAAGACATGCCCCACTCTACTTCTACGCCCTCGTGAGCATCGTTGCATGGCTTCCGTGGTGGCCATTGGCTTTTGCCAACTGGATCACCCAAAAAAAGCACGAGCGCGCGGAACTCTCCGCCCAATTGCTAAAACGCGGGCCCGAAGCCCTCATCATCCTCGTCGGCTTGGTCGTCTTGACCTGCACCTCTTCCAAGCTGCAAACCTATACCCTCATCTTGGCTCCTTGGGCTGCTCTTTTGTGCGCCAGAGTCTTGCTCTTTAACCCCAAATTTTCCGTCCGCTTCTTATACTCCATCGCAGCTCTTGCAGCCCTCACGTACGGCACCCTCGCTTACCTTGCTCCTTCCTACGAAGCCTCTTGGGGACGCAACTCCAGCCTTCGCCCCGTCGCATTATTTCTGCGCGCACAAGGAGCCCAATGGGTTCACTCCGACCATTACTGGCCCAGCCTCGAATTTTACTGGGGAGAGCAAACCTGCTTTGCCGGATTTCAACCCCCGCTCGAACTGGCCAGCGACCGCCCCCGGGCCTTCGAACACTTTGAAGAAACCACCCTTCGCACCACCGGCAATCGGAATTGGTTTGTTCATTTTGCAAAACAACCCAACACCATTTTTCAAAAATGGATAGACGACGCCGCCGTCAAAAAATTCAGCGTTGGCGACTTTATTGTCGGCAAAATACCAGCAAGTTCTGCGCCATAATCCCCATTCAATCCAAAAACGTGCAAAAGAGCCAAATTCAATCTTGTCACGTTCCCCAAGCCCCTTAGCATGGCGGGCGATCCCTCGGCTGGGTAGCTCAGTTGGTAGAGCAGCGGACTGAAAATCCGCGTGTCGCCGGTTCAATCCCGGCCCCAGCCACGTTCGTTTGACATTTGCCGCACCACAGCGGCAAGCTCGAGGTCTTCGTGTCTCTACCGGCCTCCTCTAAAAAACTCGTCCTGGCCATCACCGGCGCCAGCGGCGCGCTCTACGCCCAGCGGCTGCTCGACGCACTGGCCCCGCAAGGGCATGAAGTCCACGTCGTCTTCTCGGACTACTCCAAGCAAGTCGCCGCGATGGAGCTCGAAGGCGGCGCGTACAACATCCCGGCCGGCTTCCACGTACACGGAGATAAAACGATGAACGTCCCGTTCGCCAGCGGCTCGGCGAAATTCGACGGCATGGTCGTCATGCCCTGCTCCAGCGGCACGCTCGGCCGCATCGCCTCGGCTGCCAGCGACAACACCATCACCCGCGCCGCCGACGTCTTCCTCAAAGAACGCCGCACGCTCATCCTTGTCCCGCGCGAAATGCCCTGGAACCTCCTCCACGCGCGCAACGCCGTCACGCTCATCGAAGCCGGCGCCGTCATCCTTCCCGCCTCGCCCAGCTTCTACCACAATCCGCGCAGCATCACCGACCTAGTCGATACCGTCGTCGCGCGCGTCCTCGACCATCTCAGCGTCCAAAACCCACTGGCGAAGCGATGGATGGAAGAATCTGCTTCTCACGATTAATCTCCTGCTCACTCTAATGAAAAACTATCGTCTCCTCCTTGCCTTCGTCCTTCTGCTGGCTCTCCCCGCATGCCAAAAGTCCGGCCTTCCGTCCACATCCAAGCCGACCTCCCACACGACCGAGGATAAAACCGTCCGCATCGCCACGCAAACCTGGCCCGGCTACGCGGTCTGCAACATCGGAATTGCGAAGGGCTTCTTCGGCGATCTCAAAATCGATCAACGCGTGATGGACGACTTCTCTACGCGCTACCCGGCGTTCCAGTCGGGGCAGTTTGACTTACTGGCAGGCTGCTCGGCCAACATCGCGTTTGAGTACGACCAGAACGTCATGGGTGCCGGGAAAGTCCTCGTCGCCACGGACGAATCTTCCGGCGGTGACGGCATGCTGGCGCGGCCCGAGATTGAATCGCTCGCGCAGCTGCGCGGCAAGCGCATCGCCTACAACCGCGTCGGTTCGCTCGCATTGCTCCTGCGCATTCTGGAGGACGCCGGCCTCACCTACGACGACATCCAGCCGCTGCCGGTGGACGATGCCAGCATCGCCGGCCAGATGGTCCTCTCGGGCCAGGCCGATGCCGCCTGCACCTGGGAGCCGTTCCTCACCCAAGCGGAAGCGTCGGGCAAGGCAAAAATCATCCGCACCACGCGCGATTACCCCGGCCTCATCATCGATACGCTCACCGCGCACGAGAACTTCCTCAAGCGGCCTCAAATTGTGAAGCAATTCCTGCGCGGCTGGCTCCGCTCGGCGGAATACCTGCGCACCCATCCCGAGGAGGGCATCGACATCATCGCCAAGGGCCTGAGCATGAAACGTGAAGAGGTCGCCGCCATCCTGCCACGCATGATCATCGGCGGCATCGACTACAATAGCGAAGTGTTCGGGACCGGTAACCGCTCCGTGGCGCGCGCGATCGATTACACCACCGAAAAATACGCCCAGCGCGGCCTCCTAACCCGTCGCGCGCCGGGTGACCAGCTCGTCTCCACCCTCGTGACCGAAGTCATCGACGAAATGGCGAAAGAGCAAAAGTCGCGCTGAAATGGGCAACGGCGCTAGCCGACTTCGGCAGTCTGCGCCTGACCATAAGGCGATTGCTTCCATCCCGCACGAGCACGCCCGCGGACCTTCAGATTGAGGTCAGGACGCCCAATGAGGGAGGCTGCGCGCGCACGTTCCGCAGCCGGAGATGCCGGCTTCCCTTCAGTAGATTCTGCAACCAGGGTTGCCGGAGCAATTCCAGCCGCTTCTCGCGCCTGTGCTCTTAGGAGAACCCCTGCCACAGCTGTTTCTGCTTGATCAAAATTAGCCGCAATTCGTTTGAGAACCGGTTCAGCATCTTCCACCAATTCGCGAGAAAGTTGAGCGCGAGATCTAACAACAATTCTTTTGAGCTTTCCCAAACTCAAAGCCCAATTCGCATCAGCCGGGCATGCCTCTGCCTGTAAATGCTGCGCAAGAGCATCGGCTTGCTGCTGATGAGCCGGATCTCTCCAGCCTGCAACCAATCTGTTAACCGCCTGCTGGCCCACACTCAAATCATTCCCTGAAAATCCAAGCCCAGGAACCACAGTATGGACTGCACGGGCTTTTTCGGCCTTAGTCTTTACTGGTTGGGCTGTCGTTCTGTTATTTTCAATTACTGTACTCATACTGTTAAGAACCCGTTACCGCACGGTGCGCGTTACGACAACCTGATTTTTTATTTTAGCGCATTGCGTGCGCAAAAATTTCCAAGCCCGCTAACGGGCAAAAAGAAGGCGGGCCTCCCTTTACTCTTTTTAAGCCCTACGCCGCAACAGCACCTGCTGCCGGACCATCTTTCCTAAACCGTTCTCGAAGCGCCGTTCGATCCTCCGGCTTCAAAACAACCGTTCCTGTCCGGCCTCTAAAGCTCGGTCGTGGCGGAACCCACCCTCGCACACCCGGCGCAACATGGTCTTTAAGACCATTCAGTTCGCGTCGCATCTCATGCAAAAAATAAGTGCTCGTCTCTGCCGATACTTCACGACCTTGTTCCCGTTCTTGGCGGACTTTCACCTCGAATTTACCTTCCGTAAGCGCGGCTCGTGAGAGCGCTCCCAAACGATCCTTCATGTGACGACGCAGTTCGGGCTTAGCATGTCGGTCAACAAATTTACTCACGGGATGCTCTACTGTAGCCGCAAGCCCATGTAAGTTGCCAATCAGCGCCGCTACAGGAGCGATAGCCCGTTCAATCAACGGGCCAGATTGAGCATCGTTGAGCTCCCGACTAGCAACAGCCGCGGTCTTGAGTGCTGCAACATGCTCGTCCAAAAGCATATTAAAAGGCTTAGTAGACTGATATAATCCCATCCCTCTACGCACTTCGGCGGCTAATTTGTCTCCATCCTGTTCGCGCGCGGGAGACCTCCATGCGCCCGCCAGCACCGTCGCAACTTCTGTGCCAAAGGCCAGGCGAGCGGAATGATTCGGCAGGTCCGGCACTTCACGCACCTGTCCTGTAACCAATGCTTTTGCCGCTGTCACTCCTCCACGAAGAGCTCCACTAATTTCTCGAAAATTCATAATTACCTACACCTTTAAGTACCGCACAAGCGTGCGCGGGTCAATTGACTGGGGCGTGAATTTTTCTTAATGTAAAACGTGCGCAAGCTCCTGCAGCTGATCCGATTCAGCCACACCCTCTTCGCGCTGCCGTTCGCGCTGATGGCAATGCTCGTCGCGACGGGAGGCATGCCCGAAAATTCAATCCTCGCCTGGATCCTCGTCTGCCTCGTCGGCGCCCGCACGGCCGCGATGGCGTTCAACCGCTGGGCGGATTGGGAGCTGGATAAAAAAAATCCGCGCACCGCCGGTCGGCAGCACCTCGCCACGCCCGGGCAGGCGCTCCTACTTTGCATCGCGGGATTAATCGTCTTTGGTTTCGGATGCTGGCACCTCGGGCCCCTCTGCCGCGCGCTTTACCCCGTCGCGGTCCTCCTCACGCTCGGCTACTCGCTCGCCAAGCGATGGACGGCCTACTCGCACTTCCTGCTCGGCCTCGCGCTCGCCGCCGCACCGATGGGCGCCTGGGCCGCCGTTCGCGGAGAACTTTTCTCGCCCGCCCCGTGGATGCTCGCCGCCGGGGTCGCCCTCTGGGTCTTCGGGTTTGATCTCATCTACGCCGCGCAGGATGCCGACTTCGATCGCACTGCCGGGCTGCGCGCCTACCCGGCTCGTCACGGAATCCCCGCCGCGCTCCGACTCGCACAATTATTACACACCGCCGCTTGGACCGCCTTCGCCGCTTTTGGCATCCTTGCTTCCCTCCATTGGCCGTACGCCGCCTCCCTTTTGATCGCCGGAGGAGCGCTGATCTACGAGCACCGCGTCGCGCAAAAAGGCCACAGCTCCAGCGACTTGGCGCAGATCAATCACGCCTTTTTTCATGTCAACGCAGCGGTTGGAATTTTGCTCCTGATCGGAACCGCTGCCAGCCTCTGGATGTAAACTGTAGTCGCCTTGTCCCCCAAATGCGTCACGCACGCATAAATTTCTGGGAGGACAATTTTTGGTGGGTGCGGTACAGTTGCTCTCAACCTTAAGTTTTAAAGGAATAGTTGTTATGATGTCTCCCACTCCTTCTGGTCCCATGCCTTTGCGCGGTTCGGCTTCACGCCGTCCCGCCACTCTTGATCTCGAGGTCACCCCTCGACAGCCCGCTACTCCGACTGCTCCTCTCATCAGTGTAGGAGAACAAGTACAAGAAGTTTTGTGCGCAGCCTTAGGTCGAGCAGTTTCTCTGCGAGACCAGCAAGTAGCCTGTACGCTTGTACGTCCCGAAGGGCGTTCGGATGTTCAAATTAGTGGTCGGGCACTGGATTCTGGCCATCCGAATTTAACGGTGAATGTTCAAGTAGCTCCTGATTTAGATGCCGTTTTCGTTGATTCGTCTACTCAACTTCGGATGGACCGCTCCATCCCTGCTACCACCCGTTTGGAAGAAACTGAGCGATTTGCGCGCGGACTTGCCCGCGGCTTGGCAAGCGCCGCACGCGCGCAGCACTTGCGCTATGTAGTTTTTGAAACTCCACACAGTAAATCGCTCGCCACTGAACTCCGCAACATGGGCTTTATACCAGATCGGAGAAGCCGCTGGAGTCGTTTGCAAGCTCATCCAGATTTAGTGCTCGACTTGGAAGACCCAGCAAAAGTCGATTTCTTTGAACGTCGTTTAGGAGGCTGTGCATTGGTTGAGGAAAAATACGTTCCAAGAGATCAGCGACCCCGCACGAATCCACACAACTAGCCTCCCCGGCTTTTTCCGGCCCCACAAAAAAGCGTTTCATTTTCCGCGCGGTGCGTAAAATGCGGCCGCAATGCTGCGCCAGGCCCTGATCCTCACCGCCGACCCGGCGTACGCGGGTTCGATGCGCCACCGCTTGTTGCGCGAGCTCGCGCCCGAAGCCCGCATCGATATTGAGACCGACCCCATCCGTACGCTCCAGCTCGATGTTCGCAGCTACGACCTGATCCTCCTCGACGTGATGATCGGCGAGGTGGACGGCCTGCAGCTGGCCAACCTCCTGCGCGGGCGCGCCCCCGCGTCCACGTTCGTGATTGTCAGCGAGCTGCCCGCCGAAACATTCTGCTTTCTCGCGCAGCCCTACGGAATCGAGCACTGCCTCACCCGACCCACCTCCGAAGCCACGTGGCAAAACGCCATGCACGACCTACGTAGAATCTGCGGCCTGCCCGCCGCGACCGAATCATCTGCCGCCCAAGCCGATACCGCCGAAAAAGCTGTCGAGCTCGAAGCGCTGCTGCGCGAAGAGTCCAGCCACGGCTCCAACTGCGTCCTGCATCTGGAAACGGGCCAGGCCGATAAAACCGCCGACATCTTCATCTACGGCGGGGAGGTGTTTCACGCGCAGTATTCCGGCGGCAGCGGAGAAGCCGCACTGCGCCACATCGCCGCGTGGGGCAAGCGTGAAGGCCTACCGCTTTACCCACGCCGGCACGCGATGCAACAAGTCCCGCCGCGCACGATCGAGCGGCCGTGGCAGCAAATCTTGGGCATCATTCCCGGCGCCGCTTCTCTCTCCGCGCCGCCGCCGCCTCCTCCTCCGGGCCAAGTCGGCGCTCCAACCCTCATCGCTCAATCCTTCAAAGAGCAACTTGCCTCTCCCTCGGTAGATGCGACGGGTCTTGATTTCCAACCCTCGTCCTCTCCTCGAGATTCGGAATCTGCAACCACAGGGACATCTCCCTCCGGTCCTGGTCTTGCGCCGACGCTCTGGTGGCGCACCGATCTCACCGGTCAAACGCTCGAAGAATACCAGACGCCCGACCCGGCACGCGCGGGCGCGCTCTCCTATGAGCTCTTCTCCCGCCTCAATCAAGCCGCCAGCCTCTTGGAGACGGGCCACCCGCGCGAGCTACGCATCCGCAGTCCGCGGCTCCAGCACGCACTCGTCGTCTCCGCGAGCAGCCTGCGCCAAGCGGTCTTCGAGCCAACCGCAACCGTTGCCGATGTAGAAGCCTTCATCCAGTGGTCTCATGCACAACCTGTTTGAAAAAATCCGCACGCTGCCGGGCCTCGCCGCGGCCGGCCTCGTCGCGCCCGATGGCGCGCTGGTCGATTGGTGCGCCAACACCGCGCTCGATCCGCGCCGCCTGCAAACGATCGGCGGGCTCTGCCGTCAGCTCCTCCACGCCGCAGAGCCCGACACCGATACGGCCGAAGAGGGCCTCGCGCTCCTGGGCGACTCCTCGCTTCTCTTTCGCCAATATCCGCAAGGGATTTTCCTGGCCCACCTCAATCATCCCGTCGATGCCAAAACCGCGGACTGGTTCTGGGGACAAATCGATGCGTATCTACGGGAGTACTAAAGGCTCTGTTATTTTTCGACGTCTCTTCCCCCTTGACGCTTTCTTCCCTAACCCGCTATAAATCAACCGGTTGCCGCGTTCGCGGTTGAGTCTGGCGCGGCAATAAGCGATATTAATCCAGAACCTGTGGAAGCAACTCTCGACGGACACGTTTTGGTGCTCAACCGCTTGTGGCAAGCGGTGAACATCTGCTCGGCGCGGCGCGCCTTCTGTCTCCTGTTCGCCGGCCACGCGCAAGTGGTCGAAGCCGAGAGCGGTTCCTTCCAGACGATGAATTTCAACCAGTGGGCCGATCTCTCCCATGGCTATGGCGGCACCGATGTCGTCCACACAGTCGACTTCAAAATCCGCATCCCACGCGTCATCCTACTGCTCTTCTTTGATCGCCTGCCCGTCAAAGAGGTCAAGTTCACCCGCCACAATCTTTTCGAGCGCGACCGCCTCACCTGCCAGTACTGCGGTCGGCATTGTGATTCGCGCGACCTCAATCTCGACCACGTCATCCCGCGCGATCGCGGCGGCAAGACGACCTGGGAGAACATCGTCTGCTCGTGCATTCCGTGCAACAGCCGCAAGGGCAACCGTACGCCCGGAGAGGCCGGCATGCGCCTGCTCAAAAAACCGCAGAAGCCCAAGTGGCGCCCCTTCTTGCACGTCCATCTTTCGCGCCCCGCAGAATCCTCCTGGCGGCACTTCGTCGACCTAGCCTACTGGAACGTCGAGCTCAGTGATTAGCGGCTGCAATGCGCGCTTCCAGCTCCGGCGAGCTCGGGGCCGGAGATAAAAACCAGCCGTAATGCGCCCACTCCATCGGCTTGCTCGGGATAGATTCCTGCCGCTGTAAAAATACGATCCATGCATTAGGTCGCGTTCCATCCCGCGCCCTTCTTCCTTCATAAACCTTCGCTTGCTGATCGCCTGGCCCTTGCACCCACACTTGATGGCCCTCACGCCAGACCCGATTCATACTCGGTTGAATACAGCTGTTAGAATAGACCATCACGCGCAACCGATCTCCTGGCCGCAACACTTCGACCGTTCGATTCCGCACGACAGAGACCACGCGGTACTCCTCCCAAAACGCGCACGCATTCACCTGTGTTTCTTCCCCAGCGAGCGCGGCAAGATATTCATCCGTCACCCACTCGGCCTTCACAATCACCGGCGTCCCCGCGATGCCTTTGCCCCCGAGCGCGGCTTCGAGCGTCGTCGGCTCCACGGGCTTACCGGCCGCAACTTCTTTGGCGTAAATCGCCGATCCCTGCTGCGCGTGCGCGCCAGCTCCTCCACAAAGCAACGCTCCGGCGACAGCCACCGTGAGCCATAAATTTTTCATCATGCCACGTTATAATCGAACGGCGCGCGCACTCGTCACACCCGCAGCAGCGGGTTTGCGAAGAACCAGCGGCGGAGCCGTCACCGGCTTAAAGAAAATTTTGCCCGAGCGAGAAGCCGACTCAGCGTGCCTGAGCGCCGCCGCCGCTTGCTCGAGCGGATAGAACTTCTCCACCTTGGGCTGCAACTTCCCCTGACGCATCAGCGAGACAATCCCATCCCGCATCAATGTTTCCGCCTCTGCCGAAGCGTTCTCCTTCCACGCCGTCAGCCAAAAACCTTCGGCGCGCACGCGGTCAAAAATCATCCGACGGTTCGCCAGCTGCACCGGCTCTTTGCTCATCGCGCCATAGGTGACGAGCGTTCCGCCCGGCGTCAGCAGCTTGGAAAGTCGCAGCGCGCTTTCGCCGCCAACCGCATTGAGCGCCACGCGCACCGGCGCCTCACCCGTCAGCCGCCGTGCTTGCGCAACTCCGTCCGGACTCTCCGGCAGCACCGCGTCCGCGCCCAGCGCGCGCAGCTCTTCGGTCACTTCGGTCCGGCGAACAAAGTTGAGCGTCCGCCACCCGCGCGCCTTCGCGATTTCAATCACACACCGACCCACTGCCGAGTTCGCCGCGTTCTGCACGATCCATTCTCCAGGACGTAAATCCGCAAAATCGTGCAGCAGCCGCCACGCCGTCGGCGGATTGATCGCCAGCGTCGCCGCCTGCTCGGGCCTCACGCCTTCGGGCACCGGCCAAAATTTCTCGGCGTCCTCAACAATCGCCTCGCGCCACGTCCCAACTCCCGCGGGCAAGCAAACCCACTGGCCCGGCTGCAGCGTCGTCACGCCCGCGCCGACCGCTTGCACCTGTCCCACGCCTTCGGTTCCGCCGACCGCGGGGAGCGTCGGCGCCTTGCCGTACGTTCCGGCGATTTTATTCAAATCGGACGGATGAATCGGCGCAAGTCGAACCGCGACGTGTACCTGGCCGGGCCCCACATCGGGCAGCATGCCGTCCTGCCGCTCGAGCACTTCCGGCGGAGGTCCGTGCATCCGGTAAGTTAGAAGAGAAACCAGCTGTGACATAAATTTTAGGAACGCCCTCCACTTTGCCGCCGCCACCGCCGCGATGTCAAACTCCGCCCTCTGATGCCACACCCCACTGCAGCATTGCCACCTCTGGCAAAAAATGAAATGGTAGCGCTTCCACCTCCATGCGCCGCCTTCTCTACGCCGCCTACTCGACCGGGCTGACGATTTTGTTCCTGCTGGGCTGGCCGTACATCGCGTGGCGACTCTGGAAGCGCGGACACGTTTGGAAGAACCTTGGCGAGCGCTTCGCCTGCTATCCGCCTGAAAAACGCCGGAAGCTTGCGGGCGGCACCGACCTCTGGATCCACGCCGTCAGCGTCGGCGAAGTGATGATTGCCGAGGCGCTCTTGCGTCACCTGCGCGCGCTCCGACCCAGCTTGCGCGCCGTCGTCACCACGACGACCGCGACGGGCTACCGCCTTGCAACGCGACTTGCCGACGAGCAGACCGTCAGCGTTTACAATCCGTTTGATTTTCCGTGGACGGTTCGCCGCGCGCTCAACGCGTTTGCCCCGCGCATGCTCGTCCTGGTGGAGGCAGAGCTGTGGCCCAACTGCATCCGGCACGCCGCCGACCGAAAAATTCCGATCTATCTGGTCAACGCGCGCCTCTCCTCGCGCAGCCAAGCGCGCTACGAGCGCTGCCGCAAACTTGCGCGGCAGATGCTCGAGTCCCTCTCGCTCGTCCTCGTCCAGGACCCGACCGACTACCCCCGGTTCACTCGCGCCGGCTTTCCGCCCGAGCGGCTGTTCTGTCCCGGCAGCTTGAAGTACGACGTCGCCGAGCTGCCCGCCGCCCACGCCGCCGCGCTCGAGGCCGACTGGCCGCGCACCGGTTGGCGTGCGGAAGATCCTGTCCTGCTCGCCGCGAGCACGCATCCGGGAGAGGAAGCGCTTTTCTTGGATCGCTTTCCGGAATGGAAGAAGCGCCACCCCAATCTGCGCCTGGTCCTCGCTCCGCGGCACGCCGAGCGGGCGCGGGCGATCCGAGCGCTCGCACGCGAACGCAAACTCGCCGCCGGATTGCGTTCGGAATTGCCGGCGCAGCAAAACGATCTGTCTTCTATTCTTATCTTCGATACGACGGGCGAGCTCAAAGCGCTCTACCCGAAAGCGACCGTCGTCTTTGTCGGCAAGACGCTCAGCGCTCGCGGCGGTCAAAACTTTATCGAAGCCGCGCGCGAAGGCGCCGCTGTCGTCGTCGGTCCGCACACGCAAAATTTTCAGCAGCTTGCCGAGCATTTTGTCCGGGAAAAAGGACTGCTGCAAATTCCGGATGAAGCGGCGCTCAGCGAAGCCATCACTACACTTCTCTCTCAGCCCGATCGCCGCCGCGCGCTGGGGGACCGCGCCCGCGCCATCTTCGCCCAGAACCGCGGCGCCGCCGAGCGCACCGCCCGCATTCTGCTCGATGCGCTGAGTGCGCAGGCTCCATAATCCAATACGCTTAAATAGATTCGCACCTCCATGATCGACCGCCTGCTCTCCCGCGCGTTGAATCTTCTGCCGAAGATCTTCGCCGCGCTGGTCCTGGTCTTCGCGATTCTGCAAGGACTCGCGCCGCAGATTACGTTTGTTGATATCGGCTGGCACCTCATGCAAGGCGAATGGAAGCTCCAGCACGGCGCGTCGCTCCGCGCGGACTGGTTCAACTATCCCACCTACGGCCAGCCGCTCGTCGACGAGTACCCGTTCTACCAGCTGGTGCTCGCGACCGCATGGCGGTTCGGGGGCGAGTACGGCCTCTCGGTGTTGGCGGCACTGGCCTTTGCCGCGCTCTTTGGCCTGCTGACCCTTTACGGGCCACGCGTCCTGGCCGGCGCGTGGAAGCAGTCCCGGGCGTTCCCGTTTTTTTACGGAGCCGGACTGCTGCTCACGCTTTTCCTCGCCGTGCCGCGACTGGTCATCCGTCCCGAGATCGCAACGTTCGCCGGAGCCGCCTTCACGATGTTCTTTTTGCTGCGTCACCGCGCGACCACCGATGTGCGTAAATTCTGGCCGCTTTTTATCTGCCAAATTCTGTGGACCAACTGCCACAGCGGCTTTCTGCTCGGGCCCGCGCTCGTCGGCGCATTCGGGTTGGAGATGACCGCGCGCGCTTCGTGGGCCGCACGGCGGATTGAATGGCGTACCCTCCGCCGCTGGGCCGTCATCACCGGAATTACGCTCATGGTCTGCTGCTGCAACCCGGCTGGCCCGATGCGTTTTGTGCTGCCGCTCTTCCACCAGACGACAATGGTAATCCGAGCGTACGTGACTGAGATGCAGCCTTGGGCCTGGTCGTGGCACGACCCGTTCCTCACCGCAATGTTTCTGCAAATTGTCATCGCAACGATCATCATTTTCCAAAACCGCGGCGCCGCGTGCTGGAGCTTTGTCGCCGCCACCGCCGCGATGGGAGCGCTCGCCTTCGACTGTCAGCGGCAGCTCGCCGTTTTCGCATTCCTCGTGCCCGGAGCGCTCATCGGCAGCTTTGTCTTCTCGAAAAAACCGCCGGAAGAAATATCGGCGAGCGCTACGCCCCGGCCCCGCCTGCGCGCGGCGCTGCTCGTCGCTAATTGGACACTGCTCGTCGCTTTGACTAGCCCGATGGCCCTCGCGCCGCTGCGCGCTGATTTTCTCGGAGGCCTCGCCGCCCGCTGGAACGCGGTTCGCTCCGACCAGACCGAGTATCCCGTCGCGGCGACGCGCTGGCTGCAGGAGAAAAAGCTGCCGGGCCGTCTCTTCCACCGCTCCGAAATCGGCGGGTGGCTGCAGCTCAACGGATTTGCCGGCCGGACGTGGTGCGACACCGGCTTTGGAAAGTACACGCCTGAGTTCATCCACGAAATCGGCCTGGCCTCGGAGCGCCCGCACTACCTTCCGACGCTCTGGAAAAAATACCGGCCCGACATCGTCGTCCTGGGCGCGAGCGCGTGGGAATGGCCGCGTGTCTTGAAAGCCAACCACTGGCGCCCCGTCTTCTACGCGCCGGACGGCTCGGTCTGGGTGCCCGCAGGTCGCCACTCCGAGCTGCCGACTGTCTCCAACGCGCAAGTCACCGAAATATTCCGAAAGGCATTCACCGATCACGGGATGCCCGCCCGGCGTAATTTGTACGCGCGCCAGCTCGCCGCGCTTCAATCGTGGGGCCTGCAACCGCTCGCGCTGGAGCTCGCCGCCGATGCGTCGGCCGAATTCAAAGGCACGCCGCTTTTCTGGGAGATGGCCGCGCGCCTTTTTGAAAATCGGGAGATTCTCCCCTACGATCCCAAGATCAAATTGCGAAGTGCCGCCTTCGAGCGCGCGCTCAACGCGCCGTGGGAAAAGCTCGATGCGCTCGCCGCCCAGCCCGAGTACGCCTTCAAAGCCCGCCTTTACCGAGCGCTGCGCCTCAATTTTCAAGGAAAGACAGCCGAAGCCGTCGCGGTCTTGGAGCCCCTGCCCCGCAGCATCGGCCAGAGCGCGGCCCTCGTCCAGCTTGCGCGGTTTTATGTCAGCAGCGGCCAGCAACCCAAAGCTGTCGCCCTGCTCGAGCAGCGCCATTTGTTTGACTTGCGCGACCCGACCCGCTACCAGCTTTTGGCCTTCTGTTACTCTTATAGTCATAATACTGTTAAAGAAAAAGAGGCTCTCGCTCTCGTTAAATTTTTCGCTCCCGATGTGTTTGCCTCCCTCCGCAGCAACATCAGCTCCGCCCCTTTAAAAGAACCCACTCCATGACCACTCCCTCTTCCTGCGTTATCCTTGGCGGCGGACCGGCCGGCCTGACGGCGGGCTGGGCGCTGACGCAAGCCGGGCACCCCGTCACTGTGCTGGAGGCCGACCCGCGCTACGTTGGCGGCATCGCGCGCACGGTGGAGCAGGAGGGTTACCGGTTCGATATCGGCGGGCACCGCTTCTTCTCGAAATCGGCCGAGGTCAACGAGGTGTGGGTCAAAATCCTCCCCGAAGAGTTCCAGGATTGCCCGCGCCTCTCGCGCATCTATTACAAGAAGAAGTTCTTCAACTACCCGCTGGAGGCGATGGACGCGCTGCTCAAGCTCGGGCCGATTGAGACCGCGCGCATTCTCGTCAGCTACCTGAAGGCAAAATTCTTCCCGATCCGCCCCGAGCCGTCGTTCGAGGATTGGGTCGTCAACCGGTTCGGCCGGCGCCTGTTTGAAATTTTCTTCAAGTCGTACACCGAGAAGGTCTGGGGCATCACCTGCAAAGAGATCAGCGCCGACTGGGCTGCGCAGCGCATCAAAGGCCTCTCGCTGCGAGAGGCAATCGCCAGCGCGTTCCGCGGCAAGAAAGCGCCTGCCACCGCCAAGACGCTCATTCGCCAATTCAACTATCCGCGCCTGGGCCCGGGACAGATGTGGGAAGCGGCCGTCGACCGGATCCACGCCACCGGCGTCGGTCACGTCCGGATGGGGCATCGCGTTAAAGAAGTGCAGTGGGTCGCCGAAGGCAATGCTCGCCGCGTGACGCAAGTGCTGATCGAGCGGGAGGATGGATCGCAAATTACCGAAACGGGCGACACGTTCATCTCGTCGATTCCGCTGCAAGAGCTGATCCTTGCGATGCGTCCTACGCCGCCGGCCGAGGTGGTCACCGCCGCAAAATCGCTCCGGTACCGGGACTTCTTGACGGTCTGCCTCGTCGTCAATCAAGAGAACATTTTCCCAGATACGTGGATCTACATTCATGACCCGAGCGTGAAGGTCGGCCGCGTGCAGAACTACAAAAACTGGAGCCCGTCGATGGTCCCCGACTCCAAGAAGACGTCGCTGGGCCTCGAGTACTTCTGCTTTGAGGGGGACGGCCTGTGGACAATGCCCGAGGACGAGCTCCGCGCGCTGGCCACCAAAGAAGTCGCGCAGATCGGTCTCGCGCGCCCGGATCAAATTGAGAAGGCCTTCATCGTCCGCATGCCCAAGGCGTACCCCATTTACGATCAGGCGTACCAAACGCACGTCGATGTCATCCGCAAGTGGCTCAACGCGTTCACCAATCTGCAGCCCGTCGGCCGCAACGGCATGCACCGGTACAACAACCAGGATCACTCGATGATGACGGCGCTTCTGGCCGTGCGCAACATCCAGGGCGCCGACTACGACTGCTGGGAAGTGAACACCGACGCCGAATACCACGAGAGCGGCTCGAGCGGGCAGAAGGCGTAGCGGTCGCATCGGCCTTCCCAAGAGAAAAAGTCTTAAGACTTTTTCCCCTTCACGCGGTATTTTAAACGAACCGCATTTATGAGCCCCTCCTTCCCCGAACGCGTAGAATCGCTGGCCGTCGCGGTGCTGGAAGAGATGGCCCAGCTCTCTGCCGCTTCCGTTACAGATCCGCCTCCCAACGTCGGCCGCGCTCCGCATAAACTTTACCAGCAAGCGCGTGCCGCTTGCGGCATTGCAACTGCAGTCGGGCTTCCTTTCCCAGACAACTGGAGCATTAGGACCACTCAGACTCAGCGAGAGTGGCACCCAGGACCTGGTCCCACTCCCCAAACGGTTTTGGTTGACCCTCCACTCTTCGACCCATCCAGCATTCTTCAACATAACCCGCCCAAGTATGTGTTGTTGCACGAGTCTGCGGGAAGACATGCCGCCGAAGTGACTTTTATTCCTCATGTAAAGGATCCTAAATGTGGCATTGATCACCTCCAAGCCGCTCCCTTCCAGGATGGAACACAAATGGCCGTCCTGACACTCGTTGCTCCTGCGGGTCTTCGACCGGATAAAGGTTTTTTGCATAAAGCCCTTTATGAACGGAATGGCGACGGCACCACGACGCTGCGAGCGATTGCGGTCCGAGGGCCCGTTGCAGAGGACCCTCGAGAATCCGCCGTCTATTTTTTTCCTCCGGCAGCGGAAGGAACTGAGGGACCCGTTCCAGTGATAAAAATCTCCAGCACGATTCATGCTCCCGGGTACTCCTTGAATTTGAACACGATTTGGCCGTGCCAAGACTTGGACGGCCTCATTAAAGCAGTCTCAAACCCTGGCGTGCCGCCGGATGAGACGCTGCAAGTCACCCGTCTTTTACAAGCCACATTCGCACGAGAAATAAAATCCCTCGGCCTGACCAATGTGATCCCTTCGCGAGACCCGATCCGACCTGACCCGACATCCGCTGCGGGGCAATTGCGCGACGGCTCTCCCTTGACGGAGACAACCGGTGCGCCGTCAGCGAGCGGCGCTGGCGTCCAAAAGACCATCATCCCCTAATCTCCTCTCCCTCTGCTGTAATCAGCCCGGATTTTTCTGCGGGGAGCAGGATGAAGCCCGTCTTCAAATCCCCGATCGCGCCGCTTTTGCTGCCGCGGTGGAGCCAATGGTGGTAGCCGATGAGCGCGCAGAAAAAACCGTCGAGCTGATCTTCCACCGGCTTGGTCCATCGCGCGCGCAAGAGCTTGCGGACCTCCGGGCCTGGGTCGAGATTGGAAAAGCGTTCTGTCAGAAGCAGTTGCAGCAGGTGTTGGTACCGGCGGAATTCTTTCCGGCGGTCGCGGACGCTGCCCTTCTTGTATTTGATAATACGCGGCAGATCAAAAAGCCGGACCATCGCGGGATGTGGGTAAACTTCTGTAACCAGCCGCGGCGTCTTGGCGTTCCATTCCCACCCAATCTTAAAGCCGAGCCTGCCGAGCCGTTTGGCGACGCGAGGCGGCCGCGGGCATTTGGTGGAATTGGCCGGGTGGCACGCTGCGTGCTGGCGGTGAAAAAGGCGATGCGTGAGCCGATCCACCGGCCGGGTGCCGGTTGGGTTAGGGCAGACGATTGGCGCGTCGATGAGGGCGAGGCTGGGGGCGCTGCGGGGAATGTGAGTGCGCATCCATTGCGTAAGCTCTTCATCTCCATAAGGATGGCCAAGGGAGACAACCTGAGCACCGCGGGCAGTGGCGTGGATGAGGCAGACGCCGTCGCGGTTCTTTTCGCCCCAAGCCAGATCGATACCCGCGATCCAAACCTCCGCCGGAGCGTAGAGCGCGGGGCGGTGTCCCTTTGCAGTGCGGACACGGCGAGGCAGTGGTTGTTTGGCGGTTAATAGAGGATGTGGCATTTCGCTATTTAACCACAATTGGCCAAAAAATTAGAGCGCTAGGTGCACTACATGCACTGCATGAACATTAAATTTCACCAAAAAGGGTGTTTTTGGGGGTTTGGAGAGATTTTGCGCATTATGTACACAACCCTGTCATCCTCGAGCGAAGCGGAGCCCAAAGGCGAAGCGCAGTCGAAGGATCTGGGTTCTATGGGTAACGCGTTGTTGAAGTGGACGGCATCCACCGCGCAAACCTGTCCTCACCCAGATCCCTCGACTACGTTTCACTCCGCTCGGGATGACGGGAAGGTGGAGTGGGAGGAGGTGCCGATGCGCCGCACGACGTTGACTTGCGCTCTCAACCCCAGGGCCGGTATTCTGGCGGGGACGTGAGCCCGTCCACTCCCCCTTCCCGCCCGCGCCGCGCTTCCGGCGGCACGCACAATACGCCACGGCTGATGGCGTACCGGGCACTGCAGCGGATCTTGCGCGACTTGCGCCGAGTGGAAGAGCGGGGCGATGCGGACGAGTTGATGGCGTTTATCCGCGATCATCACCCGCTGTTGGCGGCGCACCGTTCGCACTGGCATGAACTGAGCGAACCGGTCCGGACGTTTTTGGTGAGCGAAATCGCGCGCCTGGTGGAAAGCGATTCGGACGGGAGCGACGGGAGTCAGAGCTCCGGCGGAGGGTCTGGCGGCAAGATCGTTTCAGGCGTCGTTGCGAACGTCAGCCAGCAAAAAGGCGGCGGCGGCAAGGCTGGTGGTGGCGGACGCGATGCGGGCGCTCCACGGTAGAGCTTTTTTAGAACGCACCGCCACGGGGCGGGCCGGAGTTATGATTGCTAAAGTGGAAGGTTTGCCCGCGCGTGCCGCCGCTGGCCGCTGCGGCGTCGGTCGCCGAATCGCTCCGCAGCCGCTTGGTGCGCGTGCTGTCATCTTCACTGGAATGCCGAAGTGCTAGCGCGTAGACTGCTTCAAACGCGGGGATCGGATTGAGCCCAAACACAAACACCCGGCGGACGCCCGATAAGGCCTCCGCTATCGGAAAAGAAATAAGCAGCTCGTTTTCCATCGGTAAAATCATCCAACTGTCTTACCGTAACGTACCATAATTTTAATGCTAAAAATATGAGGGATTTATAAGTTTCTGAAATAGAATAGGTTGCAGAGCTTAGGCTGCTGCCGTCTGCCGCTTTTGCTTGGCCTTGCGCGCAACGCGACGGCGGCCGCGGGTGACTTTATCTTTACGGCCGCGAAGCTGGGTGGAGAGCCGGTCGGTGACCAGATCGATTGCTTGGTAAAGGTCGTGCCCACGGTCTTCGCCGTAAATATCGGGTCCGGGCATGGCGAGGTGGACTTTGATGACGAAGGTGTGCCGCGTCTTGGAATCGTCCTGCCAGATGGCGATGTGCGCGCCGATAATTTTGTCGGTGTAATGCTCCAAATGGCCGATCTTTTCAGCAACGTACGCGTGGAGGGCGGCTGTCAAACGAACATGGCGGGGGCTGATGTGGATTTGCATATTAGGCAGCCTAACACAAATTGGCCCCTTGTCGAACGGGCTGCGGCAGAAAATTTTCCGGACGAAAGACAGGCGGAACTGCGCTTCCGGCTTGACGCCCTGGGGGGGCTGTGGCTTAGATCCCCGCCCCTCCTCTTCTTATAGGAAAGACTCTCTATGCCCCGCGAACAGATTATCCTCGAATGCACCGAAGCCGCCGCCGAAGGCAAGTCGCCTTCCCGTTACTTTGCGACCAAGAACCCGAAGTCGCAGAAGCCCAATGCGAAGACCCGCATCCGCCGCAAGAAGTATAACAAAGCCCTTCGCCGCCATACGTGGCACGAAGAGAAGAAGAAGTAGGGGCTCGGCCTTTCTTGGCCTCGCTCTTTTGACGGCTAGTTCTCTGCCGGCATGGCAAATCTCATAGCGAGAATCCGTCCTCGCTTGATTGACGTAACCGCTTCCCTGCGACATGAGGAGGAGCGATGAACCCTCCTCCTGGCGTCGATCCGGCCACGTATGCCCTCCAAAGAGGCCTGCTGGATTGGGCCCTTGTCATCGCCGACAACTTGGGCATGGATATAACGTCAGCGAAAAAAGTTGCTGACGACGGTACAGAGAAAAAGCCTGGTCCCCGGGGCGCCGTCCTCACCTTCAACGAAAAACTTGCTCCACACAGCCAAAGCCCCGACATACCGGCGTTTGTTTCTTTGAACTATGAAAACGACAGTCGTAGTGGGGACCGCGTGATCAAGTTGCATGTTCAATACTGCATAAACGGCAAACGGGAACGCCCCTCGTCCTCCAAACCTAAACCGGTTGAGCTCTCCTACATACTGATGGCACCTCGTTCAGCAGGAGAAGATCCATTTTTTAATCTTCAAGCGGCCAAATATTTACCTTTCAGCCGTCAAAATATCGAACATGACGGCAAATTTTTCGCAATCAAACTTGATCCTAAAACTCATCAAATGCGCACTTATTACTTTCGAGTGCTCAAGGGACAGCTTGAAACTGAAGACAAGCCGCGGACGACTGAACCTCTAGCTCAATTTATATGGGACGTCCACGCCGGCAAGTTCCCAACGGAAGTCCCTCCGTTATTATTGGATAAGAATGGAAACAAGATGCCTGTTGGTTTAAATCCAAGTTTCGAGCTGGATCCCAACTGTCCGCTAATTACCAATTTGAGACG
The DNA here is from genome assembly GCA_964473925.1 of uncultured Verrucomicrobiaceae bacterium. Lineage (GTDB taxonomy): Bacteria > Verrucomicrobiota > Verrucomicrobiia > Methylacidiphilales > CAYYVW01 > CAYYVW01. Next base: position 85,508 of record CAYYVW010000005.1, on the reverse strand, counting down.
TGCGTCTCTCGCCGAAGCCGTTCAAGCGGCGCCCGTGAGAGGAGCAGGCGCCGAGCCGCCGAAAGATCACCGCCCACAACTCGATTAGCTCCTCCACTCTGGACAAGGCGCGGTCTCAAGGCTAAGTCTTTTGAAGATGACTGCTGCATCTCCTGTCACAGTTACGCTCGCGGAGAACGCGCCTGCCGCGGTTGATCCGATGGCGCGCAAGCCGTCGTGGCTGCGGGCAAAAATTCCGGGAAGCCCCGGCTATCACGCGACGCGCGAGCTGGTACGCGAGCATCGCCTGAACACCGTCTGCGAGAGCGCGCAGTGCCCCAACATCGGCGAGTGCTGGTCGCGCAAGACGGCGACGATTATGATCCTGGGCAACATCTGCACGCGCAGCTGCGGCTTTTGCGCGGTGAACACCGGCCGGCCCACCGAGCTGGACCTGGACGAGCCGCGCCGAGTGGCCGAGGCGGTGCAACTGATGAATCTCAAGCACGCCGTGATCACGTCGGTGGCGCGGGATGAACTGAAGGACGGCGGCGCGAGTGTGTGGGCCGAGACGATCCGGCAGATCCGCGCGCTCAATCCGCGGACGGCGATCGAAGTGCTCATCCCCGATTTCAAGGGGCAGTGGGAGCACTTGGACACGGTGTTGGCGGCTAAGCCCGACATCCTCAACCACAATGTTGAGACCGTGCCACGCCTCCACAAGCGGGTCCGCCCGCAGGCGAAGTACGAGCGCTCACTGGAAATGCTGCGCCGCGCCAAGCAGGCGGGCTTTGTCACCAAGTCGGGCCTGATGCTGGGCATCGGCGAGACCGAGGAGGAGATCGCCGCGACGCTGCGCGATATGGCGGCTGATGGGCTCGATGTGCTCACGCTCGGCCAGTACCTGCGCCCCTCGCCCAAGCACTTGGCGGTCGAGCGGTGGGTGACGCCGGAAGAATTTGCGCAGTGGAAGGCGTTTGGCCTTTCGATCGGCTTTAAAGTTGTTGAGTCTGGTCCCCTCGTCCGCAGCAGCTACCACGCGGACGAGCAGTCCGCGGAGTTGGTGCCGCAGCGATCTTAAGAAAAGTTAATCCGCCTCTCATTGACGTTAGAGGCCATGCGCGGCATTTAAGGATTAATTATTATGACACAAGATTGCATAGACCCAGCGCTTGAGCTGCTGCTGGACGAAGCCTGTGGCGGGATTCGGGGAAAAATTGATGCAGTACAACGCAGGACGCGCGGACATCGGGAGGCATGTCAAAGTGAATTAGGGGAAGGTATTATGCAGTTGCGGCGAGGGGTGCTCGATGCGCTTCGCGGAGAACTCCAAGGTGATCCAAACGCCAAAATATTGGAAAGACTTAACCGAGAGGTTGAACGATTAGTCCAAGCGCATATTCAAACCAAAAATGAAGCTTTACGCCAATTAGGCCGGAGGGATGAAGATGCGATGAATGAGTTATGGAGAACAACTGCTGAGCCTGTGAGGCCAGCACTGGAAGCCGCCCGCTCCTTAGGCTATCGAGAAGCTGCCACAAGTTCACAAATGGATGCTAATCAACCGCCGGTCCCGGGTCGGTGCGCGGTGACGATTCTTAAGACAGACGATGGGGCAAGAGAAAATTCCGCCGGTGCTGGAAGCTCTCGCACGGCTTCTCCTCGACCTGATTCGACCGTCAGACCCTGAGGCTCCCACCTCACCGTCACCCCTTCCCGGTACGAAAGCGGCCACCAGCAGATTGGGTCGCCAGGCGGCAGGCCTTTTTCCCAGTCGGCGTGCTGCCCCCACGCGAGGGCGGAGGGCTCGGGGCGGACGAGATGCCGCGGCGCCAGATGCGTGCGCCAGGGCATGCCGAGGTTGCGACCCTGCGTCGGCCAGCCTTGGACGAGGACCTCTGCCTGCAGCTGCGGATGCCGGTGGCGGAACTCTTGCTCAAAATATCCGCTGACGCCGCCCAAGAAAAGCAGGCTCTGCTTGCCGGATGCATCTCCCGCAAGTCGCAAGCAGAGGACCAGTCCACTTTCGGATGCGCGGCGGGATGGTCCGGGCGCGGATGGATCTGGCCAGAGGACTTCCGCGATGAGCGCGTCAGATGCATGAGCCGCGTCTTCCGCCGGAGCCAGGAGTTCCACCAGGCCCGCATGCCAGCGCTCGACGGGACGGCCGTTGGATTCAAGCTGCTGCAAGAGATCACGGACGAAGACGGAGCGCGGCTCCGCTTGCGGTCCCGCGATGCGCGCGACGCGGCGCTGGGTGAGGAGCATCGGGATCCCCTCCACCGCTGCCTTCGACCATTCGGTGACGATGACACCGTCGAGCGCGTTGATGCCGTAGTAATCCAACAGCGGCGCCGTCACACGCGCGAACTCCTTCGCGGGGCCCGGGTTGACGAGCCATGCGTGGGCCCGGTGGCGAATGAGAATCGAGGGAATCGGTCCGGCTTGGAAGACGATTGCCTCGGGCTGCGCGGGACGGCGTTCGGCGGCAACATCCGCAACGGCCAGCTGAGCGCCTGGCAGCTGCGCGCAGAACGTGACGAGCGCCAGGAGCGTCCGCACCAGCAACCAGTTCGCGTTGTTGAGCAGCATGACGACGATCGGCGCTCCGAGCGGAACGAAAATGGCGGCGGCGGCCAGCGCGAGTCCTCCCAACACGACGATCCCGCTGGCAAGGGGGACGGCGGCGAGGTTCGCGATCCAGCCGACTAAGTGCAGCTGATGAAAGTGCCAGAAAATGAGCGGCGCCGCTCCGATCCACGCCGCAGCGGAGGATGCCAGCAGGAACGCAAGCACACGCCAGCTGTGCCGCAGCAGGCTTTGCGTCCACGGTGCAGGCGGCGCGCCGGGAGGTTCTACCCGCCACGGTTCATGCCACGGCGCACGCAAGAGCTGCAGAAATAGCGGTGTGAAGATAATCAGCGTGAGCACCACCGCGAACGTGAGCTGGAAACCGATATCGAGCAGCGCGCGCGGATCGACCGCCAGAATCGCCAGTAGCGCGAGCGCCCAAAAGTTGAGCGCATGCACCGGCCGTCCGATCCGCCATGCCAGCAGCACGAGGATGCCCATGACGGACGCCCGGACGGCGCTCTCAGGCAAGCCGCACACCAAGCAGTACGCGGCGATGGCGGGAATGAGCGTCCATCCCCACTTCCAGCGGGAAATCCCGACGGCATACAGGCCGAGGAGTCCTACGCCCAAGAGCACGCCGACGTTTTGCCCGCTGACGGCGAAGAGGTGGTAGGTGTCGCTGCGCTTGAACGCGTCGATGACCGGCGCGGGAATCTCCGAGCGATAGCCCACGACCATCGCCGAGAGAATGCCGACCGCCGTGGGGTCGTCCTGCAAATCCATCCCGAGCTGCCGCACTGCCCAGTCGCGCGCCGCGAGCGAACCGCGCTGCCACGCACGCCAATCGAGCCAGGAGTGCGTCGGTGCTGCTGCTTGAATGTTGGAGAGGCGCTCAACCGACTCGACCTGGGCGGCGCTTTCAAAATAGACGCCGCTGCGTGAGAGAAAGCGCTGCTTGTTGAACTGCCCGGGCAGCGACGGCGGCTGCGGCACGGTGAGCCGTCCACACCAGCGGACGCGGTCGCCCGGCTCCCAGGTTTCTGCGGTGGGCGGCGCCGGACGCAATCGGAGGATGATCGTGCCGGTGACCGGCTGCCATTTCTCAGAACCCGGAAGTTGCGCCGCCTCGAGCGCGCACCAGAATTCAGCGACGCGCGATTGCGGGAAGCGCGGGCTGCCGTAGACCCGCGGCGCGTCCGCGATGCGCGCCTGCCATTGAACGTTTGGATCTTGCTGGACAGAAAAATCCAGCCGGCGAACGTCTTCCGCGCCTGGCAAGAGCGCGAGCTGGGCGTGGCTGAGTCCGACAAGCGCGACGAGCGCGTAGAAAACCGCATGCCGGAAAGAAGCGCCGCGCGCGAAAATCCAGAGGAGCGCCGCGACCACTGCTGCGATCCAAACCGCCATGCCGAGGGGCGGAGCCGCCAGTCCGAGCCCCACGCCCAGCGCAAACGCTCCGGCGACCGTGAGAAGCGGCGCGGGACGCGGCGGCGGGGCTTCTAACTCTTCAAAGGTGCGCATCCCAAACTTGCCGCGAGCATGGGGGCGCCAAGCGCTGCCCGCAAGCTTGGGGTGATGACATTCTGTTAATCACACAATCGTGTCATCCCGAGCTTGTCGAGGGGCCTGGTTGCAAAGTAGAAAGGCCATTGGGGACAAAGTACAACAGCTTGAAGCATCAATGCGACAGCGTTATGCCCACGGTTCGATGTGACTAGGTCCCTCGACAAGCTCGGGATGACATGCTTCTGGAGTTGAAAGCAAGAAACGCGATGGTCGGGATGGCGATGCTTTGGAACTTCACTCGCTCAGGATGACGGTGATGTGTAACGGGATGAAAAGAGCAGGGCTCGCCTCACGCCAACCGATCAGCAAAGACGACCTCGCTGGGCGAAAGGCGGCCGGGAGCGGGAGGGCGGTCCGCGGCGTACCCAACGGGCATGACGAGCGCGATCGCGACGTCCGCGTCATTCTCCACGCCAAGCGCGCGCTTAACGCCCGCCTCGTCCCAGCCGTTCATGAAGCAAGTGCCCAAGCCGAGACTTTCCGCCGCCAGCGCCAGATGCGTCGCGGCGATCATCGCGTCTTTGACTGCGTATTCACGCTCCCGACCGTTCTCGGCGAGCGCATTCTGAAAGTTGGGGGCGTTCTCGCGCAGATACGCGGCGCGCTGCTCGGACCAAACGCCGGATTCCACCGCGCTGCCGATGATCTTGTCCATCGTCTTCTCCCATCCGCGAATGCTGACGGTGAAGACAAACGTGATGGGCGCGTCGGTGAGCTGCCGCTGGCCCCAGGCGACATCGGCGATTGCGCGCTTCTGGCCCGGATCGCGGACCAGGACCAAACGCCACGGCTGGAAATTCCAACTGCTGGGCGCGGCGAGCGTCAGCTCGATGAGGCGGTCGAGCACGGGCTGGGGAATGGGATCGGTCTTGAAGGAACGCAGCGAGCGGCGCTGCAGGATGGCATCGGGAACCGACAGCGGTTTTTCGGGCGAGCCGGTATGCGCAGCGCGAGGCTGCTGGGCGGAAGCGGTGGTCATAGGTAGTTATTTTTATTTATGAGTTTATCAGTTTAACGTCATTTCGAGGGAGGGCCGTAAGGCCCGATTCGAGAAATCTTCGCCTGGAACATGACAAGGAACCCATAGAACCCAGATCCCTCAACTTCGTTCGGGATGACGAATCTGTGATTTTTTTGAAATTGAGACACTCCCTATTTTTGTTGGAGGGATTCGAGGCGGTTTTCTTCCAGATCGATCAGATCAAAATAGCTTTGCGCACGCCGGCCCGTGAGCGGCAGCTGCGAGACGCGCTCTTCAAACCACGCGCGGCGCTCTTCCTCTTCCGGAGCGCGATTGGTGAGGCGCTCGCTGAAAGAACGAATCGCGTGATCGGCGGGCCAAGCGGGGCCCAGCTCGCGGCGCATGCACTCGAACACGTCGGCATTGTTCGGATAGACCTCCGCGGCTTCCTGCAGTGCGCCCCACTCGACGCAGAGAAAATCAAGCGTCATCCGGTCAAACTCACCCGCGGCAGGTTCGATACCCATCCAGATGCCCGCTTCGTCGCGCCGCATTTTCTCGAGCAAGCGCGGAAGCCAAACGAGCCCGCCGAGCATTTCCCGAGGCGAAGGCAGCATGGGATCGGCCGTTGCGGTCGCAGGCAGCTCTGCCGCTTCCCAGGAGCGCCAGCCGCCTGCCATTGAGGAAACGTGCGTGTAGCCCATGCGTTGGAGCGTATCGGCTGCGAGCACAGAGCGAAATCCGCCGCCGCAATAGCAAATGAGTCGGGTGGACAAATCGGGCGCGCGCGCTTCGATGTCGCGCTCCAAGACGCCGCGGCCGATGTGCCACGCTGCCCAGGCGTGTCCGGCCCGCCATTCGGCATCTTCGCGGACATCCACCAGTGTGACTCCTTGGTGGAGCTGCATCTGATGCGCTTCTTCGGCGGAAATCTCTCGGACGCGGGGCCGCGCATCTTCCACCAGCTTGAGAAAGCCCGGCGCGTGCGCTTTGGGTTGCGGTGCATCCGCATGTGAGGGCGACGCGGTATCGGTAAGAGGGCTGGAGTCCATACGTAAAAGTGAAAAAGAGCGGCCCGCTACCAGAGCATATCCCGCACCGGTTGGCAAGCGAAGGGGCGGTGTGGAATTTTTTCGGAAAAGCCCTCTACCTCTCTCCTTCTTCCCCACAGCATTGACAAGACCCGCGTTTTGCCGCAAAGCGTGCAGGCGTTCATCTCATGACTCCCTCGGAAACAAAGGCCAAGAACCTCGTCTACTTTGACTTGGAGACGCAGAAGAGCGTGCAGGAAGTCGGCGGCTGGCAGAACAAGCGGCTGATGAAGATGTCGATCGGCGTGACCTATAGCACCGCGCGCGGCGGATACGCGATCTACCCGGAAGAGGAAGTGGCCGCGCTCGTCACCGAGCTGCAGCGCGCCGACTGCGTGATTGGCTTTAACGTCATTGATTTTGATTTTGAGGTGCTGGCGCCCTACAGCCTCTTTGATCTCTCCCAGGCGCCGCGGCTCGATCTGATGCGCAGCATTGAGGAGCGCCTGGGCCGCCGCATCGGGTTGGATGCCGTTGCCAAATCCACCTTGGGCATCGGTAAAACCGCCGTCGGCACCGACGCGCTGCGCTGGTGGAAGGAAGGCCGCATCGCCGACATTGCGCACTACTGCTGTTACGATGTGAAGGTGACCAAGCTGGTGCACGAGTACGGCGCGCACTACGGCTGCGTGTATTATCAGAACGAGCGGACGCATCGCCGGGAAGCGATCCCGGTGGATTGGAAGCTGTAAGCGGCTAGATGGTCGTCCCGTCGGGGATGACCGCACCTTTGGGAATGACGACGATGCCGTCGCGAATAAACCAGCCGTCGCCGTCGACCTGCGACGGCTTATCCCGCGGAGAGATCCGCACGTTGCGGCCGATGCGCGCGTTCTTATCGATGATCGCCCGTTCAATCACACAGCCCGAACCAATCCCCTGCGCCGGCAAGCCGCGCTCGAGGGTGGCAGCACGCGCTTCTTCCGTCTCGTACTGATCGTGGCCCATGAGAATGCTTTCGTAGATGCTCGTCCCCGCTTCGATCCGACTGCGAATGCCGACGATCGAGCGGACGATGGTGGATTCATTGAGGATGCAGCCGTCGGCGACGAGCGCGCGCTCAAACGTGCTTTTGACGATCTTGGTCGCGGGCAAGTGCAGCGCCCGGGTGTAGAGCGGCGCTGACGGACTGTAAAAATTGAACTTGGGCACCGGCTCGCACAGATCGAGGTTAGCTTCATAGAAAGCGCCGATCGTTCCGATATCTTCCCAGTACCCCTGGTGAACATAACCAAAAACGCGCTGCTGAGCGACGGCGCTGGGAATGACTTCCTTGCCAAAGTCGCGGTCGTCGGTCTCGAGCGCGCGCCGCAGCGCACCCCGGCTGAAGACATAGATGCCCATCGAGGCCAGATAGAGCTCTTCCTGCGAATCGTGTCCGATCGACGCAAGCATCAGCGGATCCATCCGCAGCGACTGGAGCACCCCCGGATCTTTCGGTTTTTCGACGAAGCGGTGGATGCGCCGCTCACCGTCCAGCTGCAAAATCCCCAAACCCGGAGCTGCGCCCGCGCTCACCGGCAAGCATGCGACCGTGACATCCGCTTGCGTCGCCAAGTGCTGCTGGATGATGTTGCGGAAATTCATCTGGTAGAGCTGATCGCCCGAGAGAACCAGGACCAACTGATGCGGGTGATTTTCAAAGTGCGCCAGGTTCTGCCGGACCGCGTCGGCCGTCCCCTGGTACCAGTCGGCGTTCTCGTGCGTCTGCTGCGCGGCCATGATTTCGACAAAGCCGGTGGAGAATTCGTCAAACCGGTAGCTTTGCTGCACGTGCCGGTGCAAGCTCGCGCTATTAAATTGCGTCAGCAGAAAAATCCGCCGCAGATCGGAGTGCAGGCAGTTGCTAATCGGGATATCAACCAACCGATACTTTCCGGCCAGCGGCACCGCCGGCTTGGCGCGGTCCTGCGTGAGCGGGAAGAGCCGCGTCCCCGCGCCGCCGCCCAGAACCAGCGCGATGACCTCCTTCGGATCGTAACAGAGCGCCGCCGGGTCCATCCAAAAAGGATGCCATTAAAGCAACCACGTGGCAAGCGGCGGGCGATTCTTCCGCTCTGACGCTTTAGTAGGTTGACGCCAGAAAGCCTGCGCGGTAATGGCTAAGGAGTAACCTCTTCGATTGATACTTTATGCCGCCATTTCCACGATCTGGAGCCACCACCGGAGAACGGGTCATTGGGTATGTAGCTTGTATCCTGGGCCCTGAACCTGAACCGGCAGCAGAGCTGGATGCGAAGGCACTGCAAGCAGCCGCCCGGAGGAATCAACTTATGTTTCAGCTCATGGGGGGACCAGCCCTCGATGATGCGGCTGCGCTCGAAATGGCAAAAGGCCAAGGCCCAGAAATACGTTTTTGGAGCCTGGGTCATGGTGGAACCTGGAAGTGTCAGCCCTCCTCTAGCGGCCGCTGCCTTGAGCAGAAGTAGTTAGACGCGCGCTCCACGCTTGCCGATCCGCGTAGGGTCGGGTAAACAAGGCGCCTTATGTGTGGCATCGTAGCCTACCTCGGCGACAAACAAGCGCAGCCCCTGTTGCTTCAAGGACTGCATCGCCTCGAGTACCGCGGCTACGATTCGGCCGGGATCGCCATTCTCAACGACAAGGGCCTGCAGATCGCCAAAAAGAAGGGCCGCATTCAGATTTTAGAGAACGCGATCGCCAACCATCCGCTCGAAGGGACCTCCGGCATCGCGCACACGCGCTGGGCAACGCACGGGGAGCCCAGCGACGCCAACGCGCATCCGCACACCGACGCGCGCGGCAAGCTGGCACTGATCCACAACGGCGTCATTGAAAACTATCAGTCGATCAAAGAGCGCCTCATCGCCAAGGGGCATAAGTTCTCTTCTGATACGGATACGGAAGTCCTCGCGCATTTTGTCGGCGAGAAGTTCGACGCGCTTGGGCAAAAAACGCCGCACCGCCTGGAGCGCGCCATCACCGCGGCGCTGCAAGAAGTAACCGGCGCGTACGGCATTGCTGCAATTCACGCCGAGGAGCCACGGACCATTGTCGGCGCGCGCCGCTGCAGTCCGCTGCTGCTGGCCATCGGAGACGGGGAGCACTTTCTGGCGAGCGACCTGTCGGCCGTCGGCGCTCATACGCAAAAAGTGGTGTACCTCGATGACGGCGACGTTGTCACGATCACTGACGAAGGCTTCCACATCACCTCCCTCACCCGCGGCGCACGCGACTTTCAAATAACGGATGTCGAGTACCAGCACAACGCCGCCGACAAGGGCGAGTTTCCGCACTACATGCTCAAAGAAATTTTTGAGCAGCCCGAATCAATCCACAACGCGTTCCGGGGCCGGCTGAATAAAGAGGACGCCACGGCGGTGCTCGGCGGCCTGAATATGTCCGCGCAAGATTTACGCCGCTTCGACCGTATTCTGATCACCGCATGCGGCACCGCGCTTCATTCGGGCATCGTGGGCGAGTACCTGATCGAATCGCTCGCGCAACTTCCGGTCGAAACGGATTGGGCCAGCGAGTTCCGTTACCGCAACACGCCGCTCGATCAAAAAACGCTGGTGCTCGTCGTCAGCCAATCCGGCGAAACGGCGGACACGATCGGCGCGCTGCGAGAAGCCAAGCGCAAGGGGCATCGCGTGCTGGGCATCTGCAACAACGTCGGCAGCACCATGGCGCGCGAGACCGACGGCGGCGTCTACATGCACGCGGGGCCCGAGATCGGCGTCGCGGCGACCAAGTCGTACACATCGCAGGTGATGGTGTTTAATTTGCTGGCGCTGCTGCTGGGCCGGATGCGCTGGATGTCCGCCGCGCAAGGGCGCGTTATGATCGATGCGATCGAGAAAATCCCCGCGCAGATCGCGTCCATCCTCAAACAAAGCGATGCGATCCACGCGATTGCCGAGCAGTACAAGACGTGCCGCAGCATGCTTTTCCTGGGCCGCCTGTATAACCGCGCAACGGCGCTCGAGGGCGCGCTTAAGATGAAGGAGATTACTTACATCCACGCTGAAGGGCACCCCTCTGCCGAGCTCAAGCACGGCGTGCTGGCGCTCATCGATGAAAACGTGCCGTCTGTCTTCATCATTCCGAATGATTCTGTGCGCGATAAAAACTTGAGCAGCCTGCAAGAGGTGAAAGCGCGCAAAGGCAAAGTCATCGCGATTGCGACCGGGGGCGATAAAGAAGTGGCGTCGCTTGCCGATCACACCATCTTCATCCCCGAAGCGCCCGATTACCTGACACCGATTCTCGCTGCCATTCCGCTGCAGCTTTTCTCCTACCACATGGCGGTCATCCTGGGCCGCGATGTAGACAAGCCGCGCAATCTGGCCAAGAGCGTGACGGTGGAGTAGGCGCCGCCCTTGCCAAAGCACGCGGCCGCCGGTATCCTCGCGGGGATTCACGGATTACCCGCCCCCGCACTCTCATGCTGCACGCAGCACTTCTTTCTCCCGTTCATGCACGCTGGCAAAACCGGCAGCGTTGGATTTTTCCGCCGCTTTTGGCGCTCTTGGACCTGACCTCTTTTTTCGTTCTCTACCTTTACTTCCTCGACCTGCGCTCGGGCATCTGGTCCTGGATCCCCGGTCAATCAGGCTTCAGCTGGGTCGTCGTGGCGCTCGGCGGAATCAGCCTCATCTCGTTTCTGGCGGCCATCCGCGGCTACGACCTGCGCGTCGAGATGCGCTCCCTGCGCTTTGCGACCGAGCACATTCTCACTTCCGTCTTTGCGCTCGCAGCGACGCTCTTCCTGGTTTACGCGATCGCGGGCGGAGAGTTCAGCCGCAGCCGCTCTGCCCTTGCCGCCGCATTCGTTTTTTGGACGCCCATTTCACTCATCACCCGCCGCATGTTGCGCGCGGCGGTCTGCCACGATCTGGCCGCCAAGACCATTGCCGTTCTGGGCACCGGCGCCCCCGCCGCCGCGCTCTACCAACATTGCATCCGCATGCACATGCTCGAACACATCCGCGCGTTTGACGTGGAGCAGGCCCGCCTGGGCCGGCCGTTGATCGATGCAGAAAAATCACCCGTCATCGAAGACTGGTCCCGGCTTGACCGCAACCGCATCGGCAATGAAATCGAATGCATCGTCGTGACGATTCCGCGCAAGTTGCTCTCGGATACGATGCTCGAGGAGCTCGTCCGGCTGCATTTCTACCGCGCGCCCGTCCTCACGCTTGAAGCATTCTACGAGGCGCAGTGGCAAAAGATTCCCGTCGCGGCGCTCGACCCCGTCTGGGCGCTCCAGCAAGATTTCCGCCTGGCACGCAGTTCCCCATATCGCCTTTTCAAGCGGCTCATTGATATCGCGGCTGCGGTTGTGGGTCTGCTTCTCACATCGCCGATTTTGGCACTCCTGCCTATTTTCATTCGCTTGGAGAGCCGCGGGCCGGCGCTCTTTCGTCAGGCGCGCGTGGGCCTGGGCGAGCGGAGCTTCACGCTCTACAAATTCCGCACGATGCGCGAAGGGAGCGATGACGAGCTCTATACCTCCAGCCACGACCCGCGCGTCACGCCGCTGGGCCGCATTCTGCGCAAGCTGCGGTTGGATGAATTGCCGCAGCTTTGGAACGTGCTGCGCGGCGACATGAGTCTGATCGGCCCCCGCGCTGAGTGGACGCGACTGGTGCAAAACTACGAGTCGGAAATCTCCTGCTACCACTTCCGGCATTTAGTGAAGCCCGGCATCACCGGCTGGGCGCAGGTGAATTATCCGTATGGCGACTCCCTCGCCGATGCGGTCGAAAAGCTTCAGTACGATCTCTATTACATCAAGCACTACTCGCTCTTCCTCGATCTTTCGATCTCTCTCAAGACGCTGTACGTGATGGCCAGTTTTAAGGGAAGGTAAAAGTAAAATAGTTACACAGCTTGCGTCATCCCGAGCGAAGTCGAGGGATCTGGGTTCTGTGGGCTACGCATTCCTCATGCGGGCAAAGATTTCTCGAATCGGGCCTGATGGCCCTCCCTCGAAATGACGTAAACTGGATGCGCTACGAGATAATTTTCACCACATCGGCAAATCAAGCCGTCCGCTGTGCGCGCGGATGTGGTACTTGCCGTTTTCGATAATCTCGTATTCGAACAAGCCGCCCGCTTCTTCTAGGAGCAGCCAACCTGCGGCGACATCCCACAGCGAGACGCCGCGCTCGATGTAGGCGTCGAGCCGTCCGCTGGCGACGTACGCCAGATCCAGCGCTGCCGATCCCATCGCGCGGAGTTTTTTGCACCGAGGTCCGTAATGTTCGTACATCTCGAGGCAATGCCGCATCGCCCCCGGTGTTTTAGAAAAGCCCAGCGCCAGCATTCCGTCTGAGAGCCGGTCACGCGGACTGATCGCAATCTTCTTCCCGTTCATCTGCGCGCCTTTGCCCGCTTCCACGACAAAAAGCTCATCCCGCATCGGGTCGTAGATCACGCCCACGCGCATCCCCTCCGACCCCGTATCGCGCGCCGCAATGGAAGTGCAAAAATGCGGAATCCCCGCGAAAAAGTTGACCGTCCCGTCAAGCGGATCGACGATCCACTCCACCGGTCCGTTCGGATTGCCAGCGTCCCCTTCCTCCCCTACGCACTTATGATCGGGGAACGCTTTGAGGATGACATCGTAGATTAAGTTCTGCGTGTCGATGTCCGTCTGGATTTTGATGTCCTGGCCGATGTTCTCATTCACCTGCTGCGGCTGGCCGAAGCGCTCCTTTAAAAAGGCACCCGCAGCGCGCGCGGCCGTGATGGCGGTGGAAAGCATAGAACCGAAAAATTAACGTGCGCGCCCGCCGCTGACCAGTATTGTTTCGACCTGATGGACAAAAATAAAAAATCCCGCGAAGTAAAGCTGGGCATTTTGCAATCGAAGATGGGCACCGACGTAGAAGCCAATCGCACGCACATGCTCACGCTAATTGAAAAAGCGGCCGATGGCGGCGCACAGATCATCTGCACGCCCGAGCTTTTCTGCAGCCAGTATTTTTGTCAGAGCGAGGATCATCAATATTTCGCGCTCGCCGAAGAAATCCCAAACGGCCCCACAACGCAGGCCCTCTGCAAACTCGCCAAAAAGCGCGGCGTCGTCATCGTCGGCTCCGTTTTTGAAAAGCGCGCCGCAGGCGTCTATCACAACACCGCGGTCGTGATCGACGCGGATGGCACGTACTTGGGCAGCTATCGCAAGATGCATATTCCAGACGATCCCCTCTTCTATGAGAAATTTTACTTCACCCCCGGCGACCTGGGCTTTCGCGCATGGAAGACGAAGTTTGGCACGATCGGCGTGCTCATCTGCTGGGACCAGTGGTACCCCGAGGGCGCGCGACTGACCGCGATGCAAGGCGCGGAGATTCTTTTCTTCCCCACCGCAATCGGCCTGACGCCCGGTGAGCGCAAACCCGCAGCCGGCGCGGAACAACATTCCGGCTGGCAAAACACATGGGAAACAATTCAGCGCAGCCATGCCATCGCCAACGGCTGCTACGTCGCGGTGCCTAACCGCATCGGCCACGAAGCGCCGGCGGGCGGCGATGGTCTCGAGTTCTGGGGCGGTAGCTTTGTCTGCGACACCTCGGGCAACGTTCTCAAACGTGCGAGCGCTGATCAAGAAGAGGTCTTGATTGTTCCGGTCGATTTGAACGCGGTGGACGAAACCCGCACCTACTGGCCCTTCTTCCGCGATCGGCGTATCGATGCGTACGAAGGGATTACCCAGCGCTGGTCTTCATGAAAACCGCGCCACTGCTTCCTACGCAAACCCCGCGCGAGCTCGGCTACCGCATGCCGGCCGAGTGGGAGCGGCATGCCGCGACGTGGTTCTCATGGCCTCGGTTTGGCGGGCAAGATTTCCCGGAGACGCACCCGGAGCGCTTCGCTCCTATCCCCACGCTTTGGGCGCACTTGACCAAAGTCCTCTCCAAGCATGAACAGGTGCACATCAACTACTTCTCACCCCAGCACAAGAATGAGATCCTGACCGCGCTCGAGCAAGCCGGGCTACACGTCGGGCGCACCATTCAGCTGCACCATTTTCCCGCGTACCAAACCTGGTGCCGCGACCACGGCCCCACCTTCGTCACCAAGCCGGGCGGCATCGCGATCGTCGACTGGGATTACAACGCGTGGGGCGGCAAGTATCCGCCGTTTGATTTTGACGACGAAGTGCCCGAGCGCATCGCTGACTGGATGCAGGTCCCCTGCTTCCAGCCTGGCATTGTGATGGAAGGCGGTTCGCTTGAGGTCAACGGCACCGGCACACTGCTAACGACAGAATCGTGTCTGCTCAATCCCAACCGCAATCCGCATCTTTCGCGCGATCAGATCGAGCAATATCTGCGTGATTATCTTTCCGTCGATAAAATCTTGTGGCTTACCGGCGAGGGGATCGTCAACGACGACACCGATGGACATATCGACGTCATTGCGCGCTTTGTCAACGAAACGACGGTGCTGGCAGTGGCGGAACTCGATCCCGCCGACCCCAATTACGCGCCGCTGCAAGAGAACCACGAGCGACTCCGGAAAATGACAACCGCGCAGGGTCAGCCGCTGGAGGTGATCTCGCTACCGATGCCCGAGCCGGTGGAAATGGACGGCCAGCGCTGGCCCGCCACCTACGCCAACTTCTATATCGCCAACGATGTCGTGCTCCTGCCCACCTACCGCCAGCCGCGGGATAAAAAAGCGCAGGAAATTTTGCAGCAGGCCTTCCCGTCGCGGCAGATCATCCCGATCGATTCAGTCGACCTCATCTGGGGCCAGGGCTCTTTCCACTGCATCACGCAGCAGCAACCCGCGGTGCCGGCGGCGTAAAGTCCAGTTGCGCTTGCGCTTTTTAAAATATATGTAAGTTATTCTTACTCTCACTTCACTCCATTCTTCTATGATCCTCTCCATCGCTCTCTTCGTCGTCACCCTCGGCCTGTCGCTCGCGGCAATGGCCAAGCTCAAATCGACCTACGCCCGTTACAGCCAAGTGCCCACCTCCGCCGGCTACACCGGAGCTCAAGTCGCCGCGCGCATCCTGCAAGCCGCCGGAATTCACGACGTGGAGATCGCGGCCGAACCCTCCAAGCTCGGGGATCACTACGACCCTATTCACAAGCGCCTCGTCCTCTCAGAAGAGAACTACAACGGCACTTCGATTGCCGCCGTCGGCGTCGCCGCGCACGAATGCGGGCACGCGGTGCAGCACAAAATCGCCTACGCGCCGCTGCAATGGCGGATGGCCGCAATCGGCGCCACCAACTTCGCCAACGGCGCGGTCATGCTCATCCCCTTCCTCGGCCTTTTCACCGGCCTCGCACCGCGCACGATGATGCTCTGGATGGCGATCGCCTGGGGCGTCATCATGCTCTTCCAGCTCATCACACTGCCGGTGGAGTTTGACGCCAGCCGCCGCGCCAAGCTCATCCTCGGCCAAATGGGCTTTGTCCAATCCGGCGAAGAAGCCGCGGGCGTGAACAAAGTGCTGAACACCGCCGGCCTCACCTACGTCGCCGCGTTCGTCACCTCGCTGGCGTACTTCCTGTACTACCTGCTGCCTCTGCTCCTGGGTAACCGGTCGCAGGAGTAATTTCTAAAGATGCAGTGGGCGCCGACCTAACGACAATGCGTCACGCGCTTGAGAAGAAGTGGGGCCAAATGCCGCGGCTTCATAAAATGCCAGCGCATCATCAATGCCACCTCGGACCTCCGGAGGCAATTCATCGCCGCAAGATGGGGCAGATGCGCCTTGGGGATCGGCTCGGAGATCCAGCGGAACATCACCCACAGCTCCAGTCATGCCAGCATAAGCCCAGGCAGCCGCCACTCCTTCTGGACACCATGGGAAACCATTACTACTACCCATACGTCCCTCCATGCCGCACGGAACGCCGCGCGTCAAAGTAAATTTTCAACGGGCCAATTCCAGCCGCTCTTGCAAAAAAGAGGGCACGCCGCCACACTTCCGATTCACTTCGGAGGAAGCCACTCCCTCTCTCCACGTCTCTTTCGTTCCCTTGAAGAAAAAATCAGCCGCTCCCAAACGCCGGGCCCGACGCCTGCTGCCGCACCACCGTCCTGCCGCGCGGGCGACCTCTCCCGGCAAGGTCCTCATTTCCCGCACGCAGATCCGCGAGCGCATCCGCGTCCTGGCCCGGCAGATCGACCGCGCTTACCCGGCCAAGCCGCCGGTCGTTGTCGGCCTGATGAACGGTTCGCTCTTTTTCCTGGTCGATCTTTTGCGCGAGCTGCCGCAGCACTACACCGTCGAATGCTGGCGCGTAACGAGCTACCGCGGCAAGGAGTCCACGCATCTGCTCAGCGGCCTCAACTCCTGCCGCGGCGACTTCCGCGGGCGGGACGTCCTGGTCGTGGACGATATTCTCGATACCGGCCTGACCCTTTCGCGCGTGCGCAAACACCTCGAGCATCTGGGCGCCCGTGATATCAAAGTCTGCGTGCTGCTCTCCAAGCGCGTGAAGCGCGTCGTACCCATGCGCGCGGATTGGTCCGGCTTTGCGATTCCCAACGCGTTCGTCATCGGGTACGGACTGGACCTCGATGGCAAGTACCGCAGCCTGCCCGAGATTCGCGTCCTCAACGACGGAGATGCGACGTAGCCCTCACGGCACCCGCTCGTCGACCCAGACGTTTTCGTCATTCATATTGACGCCCCGATGCCGCTGCCAATCCCCGGCCGGATCTGTGAAAAAGAACTGATAGCCGCCGGGCCGGAGCGCGAGCTGAAACATCCCCGTCTCATCCGCCGTGGTTTGCGGCGCGGGGCCCATCTCCTGCAACGGCTCAGCAGCGATCTTACAGCCCGCGATCCCCTCGCCCAAATCAAACACGCCGTTGCTGTTTGCGTCCCGCCAGACCACGCCGACTCCGTAGCGCTGACGCTGGGAAGTGCTCGCGGCAAAATCCTGCGTGAGGAAAATCGCCTGCCACGCTTTACCGCGCCCCAGCGGGGACGCGCCGATCGCGATGCCCACGCCCACGTCGCGCGCGCCCGGGTCAAAGATTGCGCGCCGGTGCCCCCGCTGCGAATCAGTCGCATCGATAAGCAGCCGCCGATGCGCTCCGAGGATCATCTGCTGCTGCTCAATCGGCGCAATCGTCTGCTGCGTCGTCGCTTCCATTCCGACGTTTTCAGATGCCATCCATGAAAAAGCAAACGGGTAGCCCCCTGCGCGCATCCGATCGACCGGGCGTGATCCACCCTCGCCCGAATGGCTCAATTTTCCCCGCCCCAGCATCCACGCACTGTGCGCCCGCGCACCACGCAAGAGAGCCGTGTTCCACGCTAGCGGCGCTTTTCGTTCCATGGAGATCGTACCGGCGGGGAGCTTCTCATTCCAGTCGGGCCGGGCGCCGTTCCACTCGGGCGCATCTGCCCAGCGCTGCAACTCCGCCGCCGGATTAGCCCGCGCGCGGTTGACCAAGTACAGCAGGTATTGCTCGAGCGGCGTCGGGACTTGCGCCCACACGCTTGCGCTTAGCGTGCAGAAAATCAGCAGGGCGGCTGCGGCGCTCTTCATCAAAGGGATGCTCTTGATTTAAAAAAAGACCAGAAGCGCGGCCAAGACGGACAAAAGCTGCCGTTGCTTCCTTTCGGACCTGGCGGGGTTGACCTTGCCGCTTCCCGCGCTTCTGGCAAAGAAAAACTAACACCACCTGCGCCCCAGCACAAGCGACAGAAATAAAATCAAGCGACCCGAACCTACTCAACGGCCAGACCCATTAATGCCCTCCCCCGCAACCCACTCCACTGGTACCAAAAAGCCGTTGCCGGGTCATCGCAAGCCGCGTCACCCAACATGGTGGTCACTCCTTGATTTTGGGAGGCGCCGGAATCGTGCACGCTTCTAGCGGCCTGCACGAATGTGCGCACGAGCAATTTACCAACACCAACCCTTGAAGCTCCACTTACGGGATACCCACGCGCCTGTAACCCCAACACCACGAGCGGAACAGCTTCACCCTCTTCCAATCCTCTAAGGGCCCGGGCAAGCCCGTAGAGACTTTCAGCAGGAGACTCAACAACGATAGATGCTTCCCTCATATGCCCAGCGCAACGACAGGCCTAGTACCGCGCGAGGCGCAGAACGTCAACCTGCTGTAAGAGCAGAACATGGAAAAGCAGGGATTACTCCTTGCTCTGGCCCGGCCGGTAATCTTCTTCTTCCTGGCTTTCGGAGGCTTGATCGAACGCGTGCTCGAGGCTGCCCAAGTCGTCTGCCGGCTTGGAGACCTCCAGCGTCTGGCGTTCGCGCTCAAAGTCTTCGCTCGAGTAGTCGGCTGCCTTGATGGAAAGACCGATGCGGCGCTCCGCCTTGTCGATCTTGACGACGCGCGCGCGGACCTCTTGGTCCACCTTGAGCGCATCCTTCACCTTCTCAATCCGCTCGGGCGCGATCTGCGAAATGTGAACGAGGCCGTCGATACCGCCCTCGAGCTCCACGAATGCACCAAAGGTTGCGAGCTTGGAAACCTTGCCGGCCACCACGTCACCGATCTTGTAGCGGGTTTCAATATCCTTCCACGGATCGTCGGCCAATTGGCGAACGCCGAGGGAAATCCGCTGATTGGGCCGGTCGATTTCGAGCACAACCGCTTCAACCGTATCGCCCTTCTTGAGGACTTCGGACGGGTGGTTGACCTTGCGGGTCCAGGAGAGATCTGAAACGTGGATCATGCCGTCGATGCCTTCTTCGAGCTCAACGAACGCGCCGTAAGCCGTCAGATTGCGGACCACGCCCTTGACCTGCGCGCCCGGTGGGTACTTGACGGGCACCTCATCCCACGGGTTGTTATCCAACTGCCGCAAGCTGAGGGAAATCTTCTGGTCGTCCTTGTTGATATCCAGGATCACCGCGTCGACCTCCTGCCCCACCGACAGCACATCGGCCGGCCGCGCGACGCGCTTGGTCCAGGAAATTTCGGAGACGTGGATCATGCCTTCGACGCCTGGCTCGATCTGCACGAACGCGCCGTAAGGAACCAAGTTGGTCACCTTGCCGCGGACTTTCGCCTGAACAGGGTACTTCTCTAAAATCTGATCCCACGGGTTGGAAGTCCGCTGCTTGAGGCCGAGCGAAACACGCTCTTTCTCCAAGTCGACGCTCAAGACGACGACCTCGACCGGATCGCCGATCTTGACCATCTCGGAAGGATGGCTGATGCGGCTCCAGCTCATGTCGGTCACGTGCAGCAAGCCATCCAAGCCGTCCAGGTCGATGAACGCACCGAAGTCGGTGATGTTCTTGACCGTCCCCTTGACCACGGCGCCTTTCTGAATTTCACCCAGGAGCTTGGAACGCTTCTTGGAGCGCTCGGCCTCGATGAGTTCGCGGCGCGAAACGACAATGTTTTTGCGCTCTTCGTTGATCTTGATAATTTTGCACTCGATCGTCATCCCCTCGTATTCCTTGAGGTTCTTCGGAGCGACCAAATCAATCTGCGACGCCGGCAAAAATGCCTCGACGCCCAGTGCGACCGTGAGTCCGCCTTTGACGGCGCTCTTGATCTTGCCCGTCAGCGTGCCGCCATCGTGGAAAATTTGAACAATCTTGTCCCAGTTTTGCTTCTGAGCTGCTTTTTGGCGGGAGAGCTGAACGGAGCCTTCGTCATCCTCCAGTTTCTCCAGCAAAACCTCAATCTCATCACCCACCTGCACCGCCTCTGCATCGTCAAACTGATCGAGCGGAATCGCGCCTTCGGACTTGTACCCGATATCGACCAAAATTTCGTGGCCGCGTTTTTGAACGACCCGGCCCATGACCAAGGTGTTTTCTTTAAAAGCACGCGTGCTGGCCGCGAGCAGTTCTTTCATGGTGGCGCTCATAAGATAAAAATAGGGAGAGAAGGATCTCTGAAGGTTCGGTCAGGTCGCCTGCAAAAGGCACCGCGAGGCGACGGAAACGTCAAAACGGGCAGAATGCTTGGAGAAAAGACCCGAAAAAACGCTCGGGCAAGTAATTCTCCCAGAAAGTGACGGGCTGGGAATGCCACGCCGCTGCCCCCTCTGTCGAACCAAAGGGAATGGGTGAAGGGTTTAGGTTTGGATGGATGGGGTTGAAATCCGCCCTCGAGAACTACGCCGCCCGGCCCCAAGGCCAAGCTTTCAAGCGCAAGTACCGAAAGCGAAGGGCCACGACCCTACGCCCTCTTTTATTTTTTGCAAGGTGCGAATTTGTAGGATAAATTCGGAGGGTTGCGGTATAGCTTAACTAAGTATTAAAGGAGTCTCCCATGCCAAGAATAGTAAGAGCAATCGATCCTGAAGACGTCGCCTCTCATCGGCGGCTTTTTTCAAAAGTTGTCAGCGTCATGGAGCGGCAGCTAACGTCTCCCCAACAAGGGGCTATCCCTCCTGCTTCACCGCAAGAGCGCCAGCCAAGAATCGATGCAGCCGCCTTTATGGCATTTGTAGATGATCTTGACCGAGCTCCTTCAGCAAGCGTAATGCGTCGGCTTGTTCACCTTACTTTTGCACAAGAGGCAATAAATCCCTTCGAGGTCCCCCCATCTTCGCGTTCTGCCAAGATCCCTGAAGTTCCTTCGTAGCAATTCTTCTGCTGCTAGCTTTATGCTTCGCAGCAACTCACCAGTTCATATCTCACTCACAGTCTTGCTTCTTCAAAACTGAAGGTTTCTCGATTTTGCTTTAGCTTACCCACCCCGCACCAAGCGACGGTTGATCTTCTCCAACTCTTGCAACAACTTGGCGCGAACGGCAGCGGCAAAGGGATTCGCCTTCTGCAGGGTTTGGAAGAGGGCCGGAGTATCCGATCCGACGATCTGCTTGATCTCAAGCAAATGGCGGTACGTGAGCGTCGACAACTCGCTGTGGGGAATGCGCATGTTATTCAAGGCGCGCCCGATGAAAAACGTCAGCGCCTGAACGTACGCCATCTGCTCGTCATGCCAGCGCGGTGAGCGTTCCAGGACTCGAAGCGAAAGTTTTTTTGCCGTAAAGCTCTTGAGCTTTTGGTAATCCGCTTGGCGCCCGCGGACTAGAGAGAGCACCAACGTTAACCCCGTAATCCCGTTGCGGGCAGAGTACGGGCCAAAAAGCGGATGCGCGGCGACCAGCGTCCCGGCCTTTTTTCCGTGCAGTTTCATCAACCGCACGGGCAGCAGCTTGACCGAGCACACGTCCACCACGACGTGCTGTGGACCGAACGACTTGCCCCATTTTTTCCAAAACGCCTCTAATTTTTGTGCGGGGATTCCGACCATCACCCAGCGGGACTGGGCCAATAGGTCGGGCATCGATACCGATTGAATGTTCTTGGCCAAGCGCTTGCCGGCTTTGAGTTTTGGATCAAACACCGCAAGCGGGTAATGGCGGCTCAAATGCTGCGCTGCCAACTGTCCGAAACGCCCGTACCCGATAATGCCGATCATGCGCGGAGGCTAATTAAAAGGAACGGCCGTCACAAGTGGGAAGTCATAAGCAGCAGACTTACAGCTGCACGCTATCCCCTTGCCCGTTCGCGCAATTGATCATAGCCTCAGGGCCTCATGCCTGAGTCGTTTTTTCTCACCACCGCGATTGACTACGTCAACGGCCGCCCGCACCTGGGCCATGCGTATGAAAAAGTCTTGGCCGATGCGATGGCACGCTATCAGCGCTTGACGGGCCGCGACGTCTTCTTCCTGACCGGCACCGACGAGCACGGCCAGAAGATGCAGCAGTCGGCCGCCGCCGCGGGGAAAGATCCGCAGGCCTTCTGCGATGAGATGAGCCAGCACTTCCGCGAGCTGTGCACTCGCCTGGGCATCACGCACTCGCGCTTTGTGCGCACGACAGCTCCCGATCACAAGCGCCAGGTGCGCGAATTTTTGCAGCAACTCTACGACAAAGGCGAAATCTCCTTCCAAGAGCACCGGGGCTACTACAGCGTCCGGCAGGAGCAATTCGTCACCGAGAAAGACAAGGTCGACGGCGCGTGGCCCGAAATCTTCGGCGAAGTCACCGAGATGGTCGAGCCCAACTACTTTTTCAATCTCTCTAAGTACCAGGACTGGCTGCGGGATTTCCTCACGAAAGAAAAACCGGACTGGATCCTCCCCGCCTTCCGCCGGCAGGATGTCCTTTCCGCGCTCGAAAATCCGCTACCCGACCTGTGCATCTCGCGGCCCAAGGCGCGGCTCGCGTGGGGCATTCCGCTACCGTTCGACGATACCTACGTCACCTACGTCTGGTTTGATGCATTGCTCAACTACGTCACGTTCGCCGATGGGAATTGGCCCGCTGACCGGAATTGGGGCGCCGACGCACAGATCATCGGCAAGGATATTCTCGTCCCGGCACACGGCGTTTACTGGCCAATCATGCTCAAGGCACTCGGACTGCCGCTGCCAAAAAAACTCATTGTCCACGGCTGGTGGCTTTCGCGCGGCACTAAGATGAGCAAGTCGCTGGGCAATGTGATGAACCCGATAGATTACATCGACGTCTACGGCCCCGACGCGTTCCGCTATTTCGTGCTTCGGGAAATGGCAACCGGGCAGGACGCAGACTTTACGCATGAGCGCTTCATGGTGCGCTACGAGGCAGACTTAGCTAATACGCTTGGCAATTTGGTCCAACGCACGGTCGCGATGATTGGAAAGTACCGTGCAGGCACAGTGCCCAGTTATGAAGCTGCTTTAGTCACTGCGGAAGACGCCGAGCTTCAACGCGATAACACGATTGACAATTTTAATCACAATATGGAGCGCTGGCAGCTGCATGCCGCATTAGACCATGCATCTGGCCTAGCGACCGCCGCCAATCAATACGCCGAACGCACTGCCCCCTGGTCGCTCGCCAAAAAAGCCGCTGCGGGCGATGCCGCTGCAGACGCGCGCCTGAACGTCGTCCTCGCGCATCTGGCCGAGACGGTCCGCCGCCTCACGGTCCTGCTCGAACCGGTCATTCCGCACACGACCGAAAAGCTCCGTGCCGCCGGCTTTGTCTCCAACGCCACCGGAACGCCGCTGCAACTGGAAGACGCGCGCTTTGGCCAGTCGCTCGCCGGTAAAAAGCTCGAGGCCTCCGCGCCGCTCTTTCCGAAGATTGAGGAATCCACCGTTTAGCAAACGGCTCAGTTATTCCTTTACAAAGAAAATACCAGACCGGGCCGTCACTAAAGGCCGGCCTCCTTCATAAACGAATGTTACGCTTGAGCGAACGCCTCTGAGCTGGCGCGGCTGACGAGCTGGGCCGTCAATTTGCAGCTTTGCGTTTGGGACTGGTTGGCGTGCCGCGTCTATTAAAGAAAGAGACCGCATGTTTGCGTATTGTCGCAAACTCTTTTCTTCGTCAACCTAATATTGGCTCGCTCAAAGCAAACCATCCAAGGCAAGTGCGCTTGAAGGTATAGTTGAAACTGCTGGGTGCGTTTAGACGGCAGGTCATCCCGAGCTTGTCGAAGGGCCTGGTTCGCGCTTCATTGAGGATCTGCGCACTCGGGGTGAGCCAAGCCAGGTCCCTCGCTTGCGCCTGGGGCTCCGCTCGGGAAAACGATCTGAAGTTAAAATGACAAACTCTTTTCACTTCGTTTAGCATGACAGCTTAGGCCCGTTGGCATAACAACGCATGCAGCCGACCTCCCCTCCCTTTCAGATGACGCACCTGCGCGCGGCGCTGGGCGTTCTGCTCGTCGCTTTTCTTTGGGGCGTGAGCGCTCCCGTGAGCAAAGCATTCCTGACCGAGCAACAGACTCACGCCGGCCTCCTCGCGCTGACCATGACGCAGGTGGCGGCGGTCCTGGCTTTCGGACGCGGCATCGCCGCTGCCGGCCTCGTCGCCGCGCTCCAACCCAAAGCGCTGCGCAATCTTTCCAAGCTGGAAATCGAGCAAAGCCTCCTTCTCGGCGTGCTCAATGCCATCACGGTATTCATCGGCGCCGACGCCACCCACCGCATGGATGCCTCCGTCCTGGGCTTCCTCCTTCAATTCTCCTGCATCTTCGTGCCGCTCCTGGTTGCGATCGGGCAGCGACGCATTCCCTCCCTGCGCATCATCGCGTGCGTGCTGCTGGTGCTCATTGGCGGCGGCGTCCTTGTCCAATTGGACTGGCGCAATCTGCACCTGGGCTTCGGAGAGCTGCAAGCCATCTTCTGCGGCTTTGTCTTCGCGATTGAAATTCTCATCATCAACGCGCGGCGATACGAAAATAACCGCCCCGCCGCGATCACCATCCTGCTTTGGTTTGTCGTCGCACTTCTGCTCTTCGCATCCCTCCCGCTCATGGGGATCCCTCTTTCTGCCATCAGCCTCCTGTGGCATTCCACCTTCTCGACCGCGTGCTGGATTATTCCCGCCTTCCTCTCCTTTGGCTTGGCGCAGTGGATCGTCATTCACTACCAGCGCCATCTCCCGCCTTCCGAGGTCGGCATTATCTACGCGATCGAAGGCGTCTTCACCGCCCTGGCTTGTCTCTTCATCCCCGGCCTGCTTTCTGCGTGGGGCGGCTTCCACTACCCGAATGAGCATCTCACCTGGCACTTGGTTATCGGAGGACTACTAATCACTGCTGCGAATGTTTGGCTGCAATGGCCCGAGCGTTCCCTCACACCTAAAGTTCCATCGCCGCCGATATAACCGCTGGGCCTTTTCCTGCAGCACCCGCTTGCGGCTTGTCTTGAGTGTGACCGTTGAGGTGTAATGCTCGCATGAGCTCTGCCCACGCCCGCCCCCTCCGGCCGGTCCGTGCTGTGGGAGTCGTCGTCAAGCAGCCTTCCGCCGATGCGGCAACGCTGATCCGTTATCTCCTTGAGTACAATGCGGCCACCGCGCGACCTCGGACAGCCAAGGCGGGAAAAGGCCATCCGCATCCGCCCTTAAAGCTCTTCTGGGAAAAGACCGCAGCCCCCCTCGCCCGCAAAGCCGGCCTTCCGCTCGAGACCCTCGTCCGCCGTCACAAGCTCGACCTGCTTTTGGTCGCAGGCGGAGACGGCTCGCTGCTGCGCGTCGCCCGCCGGATCTACCCAGCGCGCGTCCCATTACTGGGCATCAACCTGGGCAATCTCGGATTTTTGACGGGCTTGGCTTTGGAGGAGCTCCCAGCCGCCCTGCCCCAGATCGCCCAAGGAGCCCTCCATTATAGTCCGCGCCTTCTACTACGGGCTGTGATTCATACGCGAGGCCGGTCGCCGATTCGCATCCCATTTGCCATCAACGAGATAGCGATTGTTGGAGGTGAAAATGCCCGGCTGGTTCGATTGCGTGCGCATGTCGATGGCGCGTTGGTCACAGAATATCGAGCCGATGGTCTATTGATCGCAACCCCAACAGGATCAACGGCTTATAATCTGGCTGCAGGCGGCCCGATCCTCTCCCCGGAAGCAACAGCGCTCGTCCTGACGCCGGTCGCGCCGCACACTCTGACGAACCGCGCACTGGTCGTCGGTGCAGATGCCAAAATCAAAATTGAGGCGCCCCGCCAAACCGGCTCCCTTGTGATACAAGCGGATGGACAGCCGGTCGCGCAGCTCAAAGCTGGGGATTGGATCGAGATCACCCGTGCGCCGGCGTCGGTCAGCTTGGCTTATCTCAAGACGAGTAACTTTTTCCAGATTTTGCGACAAAAACTCCGTTGGAGTGGCGCCTCAGTCGAATCCTAGATCATACAATTTATTGCGGCTTAATAACTTATGACGACACTCCGGACCATTGCGCAGAAGCTCAATCTCTCCGTCATGGCCGTCTCTAAGGCACTGCGGGATGCCCCGGACATGAGCGCGGCCACCAAGGCCCGTGTTCAAGCCGAGGCAAAAAGTCTCAACTACCGGCCCAACGCCGCGGCCCGGTTCCTGCGGACGCGACGCTCCGGCTTGCTCGGCCTTGTCGTGCCGGATCTGGGCGGCGCACGGACCGGCCCCCTAACCAGCGCGCTTGAGCAGCATGCCACCACGGCCGGATATCAGCTCATCGTCAGCCAATCCCAGAACCGGGCCGACCGCGAGCAAGAGCAGATCGAACGCCTGATCCAGCGTCAGGTCGAGGGAGTGCTGCTGATCCCCGCGGTCCGGTGGGAGCGGCGGCTGGCAACGCTCGAGCAATTTGTCACCGCCGACTTGCCTGCGGTGCTACTTGAAAATTATCCGGCCGGCGCCGAGCGTTTCTCCCGTTGCGGCCGCGTCATGCACAACGAAGCGCGCGCCGCCGAGCTCGCGGTCGAGCATCTGATCGGACTTGGACATCGGCATATTCTCTTTCTCGCCGGACCGACCGGCTCATCGGCAGCCGCTACGCGCTTTGAGACATGGCGCAAGACAATGGCCGCCGCCAAGCTCGACCTCGACGATGGGCAAATCTTCCTGGCGGGCACAACCGAGGACGACGGCCGCCGCGCCCTCTTGCAAGCGATTGGAGAGGAAACGCGCTTCACCGCCGTGGTGGCGTTCAATGACAAAGTCGGTCTCGGCGCGCTTTCCGTACTCCGGCAACAAGGTTGGCGGGTGCCCGAGGAAGTTTCGATCGTCGGTTTTGGAGATACGCCCGCCGCCGCTCATGCCGCTCCGGCACTTACGACACTGCGCACTGATCCTGAGCAAATGGCCCGGCGTGCGCTGGCCCTGCTCGAAACTTTGATCAAGCGAGAACCCGTATCGCCGTGTGAAATTCCGGTCGAGCTGATTACCCGCGGCAGCACCGCGCCGCCGTCGGGAAAAGCGGATACTGTTCCAGCACGAACTTAGCGGGAGGGGTTCTTCCCGGCTTACTTTCTGACCGGATGGAACATCTCGGTTTTGCTGCGACCTTTTCCCCAGATGGAGGCGACCGGTATTTTTCGAAGCCGCAGACCCACTCCCATGACAACCCTGTTCGAGGCGTGAGGCGCCATCGCGGAAAACCGTCCACTACCGGCGTTCTGATCCAAGGCGGAACTCATGAGGTCATTGAAAGCAGCGAAATAATCTCTCATGCGATAGTCGTAACATACGGACCTACGCGAAGCATAATGAAGATTTGTTAATGAAACTCACATCAGCCGCTGCTACGGCAAGTCATTTTCAAAAAGTTCGACTCCTTCGTCATCCCGAGCGAAGTCGAGGGATCTGGGTTGTATTAGTATCGCATCGCCCTTCGGGCGAAGATTTCTCGAATCGGGCCTAGCGGCCCTCCCTCGAAACGACGAAAGGCTACCCCTCAGCGCTTAACCTTGAACCTGATGGCAGACTGGATTAGATTTTTAAAGAGTATGCTGGCCGTAACCACTGGCCGGTGCTTGGGTTACGGCGCCTGCTATGAGTTCCATTTTTGACAAACAAGGCGCAGTGGCCGCGCTCTCGCCTAACGCGCAGGCACGCCTGACCGTGGAACTGGCCGATTACCGGAACCGTGGCAAAAAAAATGTGCGCCAGGTAGCACCGCCGTCGGTCTGGATGCTCCGGATGATCCTGCTGGCGTTGGTGGCGCTCTACTTTGCCGATCCGTTTCTCTACGCGCTGCACCGGGCGCAAGCGATCCGCGCGTATCTTTATATTCACCGGTACGGAGACACGCGCACCTTGGCCGGGCTGGGCCGCTCGGGTTTGCTCATGCCGACCGAGCAGCGGGCGCTGGACAACAAGCGGGGCGATTATCGCTTCTACTTCCAAAATCCGGCGGAGGCGCAGACCGCGGCGGAGGCGGCGTGCGCGTATGTGCAAAGCGCGCGTGATTTGCGCAGCGCGCGGGTGGACCGCCTCAATGGCGTCGCCCGATTGCGTTACTTTTTGTTCGTCCAATTCGGGCTCACGCCGCCGCTGGAATGGAAGGCTTTGACGCCGAAGGTGGATTTTTCCTCTTAAAGCAGCGCCTCACGCATTCGTCAGCTGCTTGTAATACTCGATCAGGCCGCTCGTCGAACTATCATGAGCGGATGCGGGGCCAGGAGTTTGTAGCTCGGGCAGGATTTTTTGCGCGAGCTGCTTGCCGAGCTCGACGCCCCACTGGTCGAAGGAGTTAATCTCCCAGACAACGCCCTGCACGAAGATCTTGTGCTCATACAGCGCGATGAGCGACCCCAGCGCGCGCGGCGTGAGTTGCCGGAAAAGAATGGAGGTGCTGGGCCGGTTGCCTTCGAACGCACGGTGCGGCGCAAGCCGGTCGGCCTCTTCCGGCGCGATTCCGGCAGCGAGCATTTCAGCACGGGCTTCTTCCTGCGTCTTGCCGCGCATGAGCGCTTCGGTCTGCGCGAAAAAATTGGCCAGTAGAATGGCGTGGTGATCGCCCCACGGATAATGGCTGAAAGCGGGCGCGAGAAAATCGCAGGAGATCAGGTCCGTTCCCTGATGCAGCAGTTGGTAGAACGCGTGCTGGCCGTTGGTCCCCGGCTCTCCCCAGACGACGGGCGATGTCTGCCAGTCGACGCGCGCCCCTTCGAGCGTGACAGACTTGCCGTTGCTTTCCATCTCAGCCTGCTGCAGATACGCGGGCAAGCGGTAGAGCAGTTGATCGTAAGGCAAAACAGCGTGCGAGCCAGCACCTAGGAAGTTGCGATTCCAAATGCCAACGAGCGCGAGGGTCGCGGGTAGGTTTTCTGCGAGCGGCGCTGTGCGGAAATGCTCGTCCATCGCATGCGCACCTTCGAGCAGCGCGGTGAAGTGCTCTCGGCCAACCGCGAGCAAGATGGGAAGCCCGATCGCCGACCAGAGGGAGTAGCGGCCGCCGACCCAGTCCCAAAACTCGAACATGTTTTTTGGATCAATGCCGAATTCTTGGACGCCTTTGCGATTGGTGGAGACGGCAACAAAGTGCTTTGCAACCGCGGAAGCATCCGGCGCGGCGCGCAACAGCCATTCTTTGGCCGAGCGCGCGTTGACGAGCGTCTCTTGCGTCGTAAATGTTTTCGAGGCGACCACAAAGAGCGTCGTCGCTGGATCGAGCCCCTCGAGCGCCGTCGCGAGATGCGCAGCGTCGACGTTTGATACAAAGCGAACGGTGAGGTCCGGTTTGCCGTACGGACGGAGCGCTTCGGTCGCCATGAGCGGCCCCAAGTCGGACCCGCCGATGCCGAGATTGACAACCGCGCGGATCGGTTTGCCGGAAAAGCCTTTCCACGCGCCGGAGCGAACCGCTTCCGCAAAAGTGAACAGGCGCTCGAGCACGCCGCGGACGTCCGGCATGACGTCTTTCCCCTCCACCCTCATCGGGCGGCCTGAAACATTGCGCAGTGCGGCATGCAGAACAGCGCGGCGCTCCGTGGCATTGATTTTTTCTCCGGCGAACATCCGCTCGATCGCCTGCGGAACGCCGCGCGCGTGGGCGAGCTGCCGGAGCAGTATGAGCGTTTCTTCCGTGATCCGATTCTTGGAAAAGTCGGCGAGAAAATCTTCAAACCGCAGAACAAGCTTTTGAAATCGCTGCGGATCTTCCACGAAAAGCTGCCGCAGGTGAAGCGGCTGAAGCTTTTGCCAATGCGCTGCCAGCGCCTCCCACTCTTTCGTTTGAGAGAGCGGCTGCATGAACTACGCCTGCGTCGTGATTTTGGACCAGTTGATTTTGCGCGCGACGGCGTACCGAGTGAAGTCGTGCTCGTGCAGCATGAGGATTGCCCGAACCACGACTGAGTCGTCCGCATGGCCCAGCTCGCCCAGGAAATCGGGAATGAGGTCAATCTGCCGATGCGCATAGACGAGCGCAAACGCGGCGCCGGCGGCGGCCACGTACGGCATGTCACGCAGAACGCCTTCGGCGAAATCCTCCACCACATCCGCCAAAAATTCGAGCTGGTCGACCAAATGCGGAAAATGCGGCGCATTGACCTGCGTGAACTCCACCTTTAGCATCGGCAGCTGATGCAGGAGCTTTTCCAACGTCAGCGGCGTGATGCGCGCGGTGCCGTGCTCAACAAACTTTTTTACCATCTCGGCCATGCCGTGCATCTTTTCAGAAATCATTTTCAAGCGCAACCTTCATTGCAGTTGAATAGTGGACCCGTTTGCCGGTTTCCTGAGCGAAGCCGTAGGCGGAGTCGAAGGATATGGTTGGTGCCATGCCCTTCGATTCCGCTCGCGATCGCTCGCTCCACTCAGGGAACCGAAAGACGAACTGCTCTGCGGTTGCATAAATCACCACTATGAAATCTTCCTCCAAAACCAAAAAGCAGACGCCCAAAGTCACGGTGGGAGATTTTTACACCAACCACGCCAACGTCCTGAACCTGAAGCTGCTCGCGGGTGCGGGTGGGCTCAAAACGCCGATCCGGGAAGGCTCGGTCCACCGGCCGGGACTGGCGCTGGCGGGCTTCTACCGGTCCTTCGCGCACAACCGCGTGCAAATCATCGGCCGCGGCGAGACCGATTACCTGCGCTCGCTGCCCGAGGCTGAAAGCCGCAAGCGCCTACGCAAGCTCTTCGCCTATGGAATCCCCTGCGTGCTTTTCGCTCGGAATCTCCGGCCGCCGCGTGTCGTCATTGAAGAAGCCGAGGAGCACGATACGCCCGTCTTCCAATCGTCGCTGCACACGATGCGCTTGGTCAACGCCGCGACTATCTGCCTGGAACTGGACTTCGCCCCGTTTGTCAGCGAGCACGGCAGCATGGTCGACGTGCACGGGATCGGCATCCTGATCAAAGGCTCCAGTGGCGTCGGTAAGAGTGAGTGTGTCCTCTCGCTAGTCGAGCGCGGCCACAGCCTGGTCGCCGATGACGTCGTGCGTATCCGCCTGATCGAGGGCCGGGAACTCATCGCCACGGCCGCCGATTTGTCACGCTTTCACATGGAAGTGAGGGGGTTAGGAATTATCAATGCCGCCCAAATTTTCGGCATCCGGAGCATCCGTTTTGAGAAGCGAATCGACCTGGTGGTCACACTCAAAGAGTGGAAAGAGGGGGACGAGGTGGAGCGAGTCGGCGTGCAGCGGCATTTTTACGAAATCTTGCAAACAAAGGTGCCACATGTCACCATTCCTGTCCGCCCGGGTCGGGACTTGGCCAGCTTGGTTGAAGTCGCGGCAATGGACCAGAAGCTCAAAGATCTCGGCCAGAATTCCGCCTTGGAGTTCAACGAGCGGCTCCTCAAGTCCCTCCGGCAGCACTAACTTACTCCTTTTGCCTATTTTTCTCCCATGAGTTCGAGTTCCTCCAGCAAGACCACTTCCAGCAAATCCTCGACTGCCAGCGCCTCCCGCCAAGTGGTGGTTGAGAACAAACTGGGCCTCCACGCCCGGCCTGCGGCGATGTTTGTGCGCGAGGCTAACAAATTTGCTTCCGAAATCTGGGTTGAGAAAGACGGCGAAAAAATTAACGGCAAAAGCATTATGGGACTGATGCTGCTGGCCGCGGGGCGGGGCTCCAAGCTTAAGCTCATGGCCAATGGTGCGGATGCAACGCAGGCGGTCGATGCGCTCGAAGCGCTTCTCAAAAGCAAGTTTAACGAAGAATAGGAATAGGGGCTTAAATTTTATCCTCTGCCCAGGCTCTACTTTGCCTTCTGACTCAACACTCTTAACCCACCGTTCCTGATCGGGGCTTTTGCATGCACCCGCGCCCGCCTGCATCTTCCAACCCTGCTCAGGCACCCGAACGCCGGTTTACCGGGCTCCCCGCCAGCCCCGGAGTGGCGATCGGCCCGTTGGTGCTTTTGCGGCCGGATGAATCGATCGTCGCGCGGCGGGCAATCGTCTTAGAAGAAGTTCCGGCTGAAATCGACCGGCTCGAAGAGGCGTTGGTGCGCACGCGTCAGCAATTGATGGAGGCTCGGCAAAAACTGCTCAACCAAGCGCAGGAAGGCGAAGCCGCTGTTTTTGATGTTCACCTGCTGGTCCTGGAAGACACCACGCTGCTGGAAGCCGTCCGCCAAAAAATCACCGAGCAACTTTTCAATGCCGATTACGCGTACGAGCAGCTGGCGCGCACGTACGCAAAAAAGATGCGCGCGCTGGAGGATGCGTACCTGGCCGAGCGCGCCGTGGATATCTTGGATGTCTGCCGCCGCGTGCTGCGCAACTTTCATCCGACAGAAGGTGCGCGCGGAATGGACTGGCTGGCGGCGCCTGGGGTGCTGCTAGCGCACGACATCTCTCCGTTTGAAATCGTGAGCCTGCATCATCAACACCTGCTCGGATTCGCAACGCAGGCGGGCAGCCACACCTCACATACGACGATCATGGCGCGTTCCCTGGGTTTGCCAGCGGTGGTAGGGCTCGATCACGACTTGCTTGAGACGCTCGAGGCAGGCGCAGAAGTGCTGCTCGATGGCCACCGTGGCCTGCTGATCCTCAATCCAACCGAAGAGACGCGCCTGGGCTACCGCATCCAGCAGGAGCGGCGCCACGCCGATCAATCCCGCCTGGCGTCCTTGCGACGACTGCCAACCGTGACGCTCGACGGCCACCGCATCCGCCTGCTGGCTAACGCCGGCCTACCGGAAGATCTGCCCGTGTTGCAGGAGCATGGAGCCGAAGGGATCGGCCTCTACCGGACTGAGTTCCTCTATTTGAATCGTTCCGAACTGCCAAGCGAGGAAGAGCAGCTGGAGGCCTACCGCCAAGCTGCGCAGGCGATCGCGCCGCATCCGCTGACGATTCGGACGTTTGATCTGGGCGTGGATAAAAAGCTCGAGGCGTTTCCGATGCCCGAGGAAGTCAACCCGGCGCTCGGGTGGCGCGGCATTCGTCTCTGCCTCGACCGCAGCGATCTCTTCCAGACGCAGCTGCGGGCGATTTTGCGCACCGCGATGGAATACCCGGTGCAAATTCTCTTGCCGATGGTGGCAACGCTTGAAGAGGTGCACGCCGCCCGCCGAGCAATCGACCGGGCGCGCGAGTCGCTTGTCTCCCGCGGAACGCCGCCGCCGCCCGCCGTGCCGCTGGGCGTGATGGTGGAAGTGCCGTCGGTCGCGATTGCGGCGGAGCTCTTCGCACCCGAAGTGCAGTTTTTCAGTCTGGGGACCAACGATCTCATCCAATACACGATGGCAGCCGATCGTACCAACGAGCGGACCGCGCAGCTCTATCAGCCGACGCATCCGGCGGTATTGCGACTCATCCAAATGGTCGCCCAAGCCGGGCGCAAGCATCACGTTCCAGTCACCGTTTGCGGCGAGATGGCGGGCGATCTTCTACTGGCGCCGGTGCTCGCCGGTCTGGGCGTGCAAAACCTGAGCCTGCACGCGCCGCAGATCCCCACACTCAAGCGGGCGCTGCGGAGCATCACGCTGGCCAAGGCGGCGCAGCTAGCGCGCGCACTTCTGCACAGCACCAGCCAAGAAGCCTCCCGCGAACGCCTCCGAAAATTTGCACGTAGCGCGTACCCGGATTTGATGGAAGAGAGCGCAGTTTAGTATGAAAGCGTCTCTCAAAAAAATCTCCGACCGTCTCGGATTCCGCGTTCGCCGCATTCCGCCCAGCGCGCTTGAAATCCAGCGCCGCCTGTTTCAAGGAAGAAAAGCGGACACCATTTTTGATGTCGGAGCGAGTATCGGCGAGGTGAGCCGCGAATACCGGAAAATTTTTCCGGCGGCGCACCTCCACGCATTTGAGCCTAATCCGCAGTCGTTTGAAAGATTGCAACAGAACCTATCAAGCGATGCCCAGTCCATTACCAACGCGCTGGCACTTTCAGATCAAAAAGGGTCTGCCGCCTTCCAAGTGAATGCTTCCGCGGGAACGAGCTCGCTTTTGCAAAAGAGTGCCCAGTCGGATCAATGGGTGCCGAGTCATTTAACCGAGCCAGTCCAAACGCTCAACGTGGCGACGACAACGCTGGACGCGTATTGCACGCAAAGCGCGATCGCTCACATCGACATCCTCAAGCTGGATGTTCAGGGCGCTACGTTGCCTGTGTTGAAAGGCGCGGAGGGCCTGCTGAGGGAGCACCGCATCGATTTAGTATATTGCGAAGTTGAATTCGTGCCGCTCTACGAAAACCAGCCCCTCTTTTGGGACGTGTGCCAATTTCTTCAATCCCACCATTACGTTTTTCACGGACTCTACAGCCTGAACATTAAAAAACCGTTACACCGGCTTTTGTGGGCCGACGCGATCTTTCTGAGCCCAAAAATAAACTGGCCTGTAAAATAGGAGCCCGCTTCCCTTACAGCCACTGAGTAAATGCAGGCTCAGGCGCTGGCAACTCCTCCATACGCTCAACGGGCCGCCCGTTCGTTCCTGTTTTCCCCGCATTGACCCACAGCGGGAGCCGCACTTGGCCCAGCTGATGCGCGAGGATGCCGGGGTTGTCTTGATTCTGCGAAAAGGAAGGCATGAGCGTCGTCGAGGGCCGCCCGAGGACATTGGCTGCCCAATGGGAAAAAGAGGAATTGGGTGTCGCAATGATGACGTTGCAACACGCGAGCGCAAACAGGTCGGCCGCCGGATTCATGGCAGAAGCGTGTCCCGCCTTTTTTTTTGAATAGGAGCATCCCAAACCGATATCAAAACAGCCAAACCGCTCCGTTAGACGAGCGTAGTCCTTAATATCGCCCGTATAAGAAAGAAAGAAACGAACCCCGGGATACGCCGTCCGAATTTTCTCCATGACGTGCAGCACCCACGCATCCTGCAACACAAAATGCTTGGTACGACAGCCGTACTCGCCCTTGATGCCTCCGTTAAAATCTCCGCGTCGCAAGTGAACGCCTACCACAGGCCCTGCGTTTTTAGCAAAAATGCTTTTAACATGATCCCGCGCCACAGGATGCAGCGCAACGCTTGCCGCTACATGGGGAAGTGCCACATCGAGCAGTTCGGACGGCGCGCCGTAGAGCCCGCGCACGATCACATGACGCCGCTTGCCAAGCTCGCTAAAAATTTCCGGTTGATAGAGTCCGAGCCGCAGTCCCGCAAAGCGTGCGAAAAGCCCCAACTTCGCCCTTCGCGTCCCTGGTATCTGCAGTGTATCGAGCTCCGGCCAATCCAGGCAGATCTCATGGCCAAACCGCTCGCGAATGACA
The DNA here is from genome assembly GCA_964473925.1 of uncultured Verrucomicrobiaceae bacterium. Taxonomy (GTDB): domain Bacteria; phylum Verrucomicrobiota; class Verrucomicrobiia; order Methylacidiphilales; family CAYYVW01; genus CAYYVW01. Next base: position 50,500 of record CAYYVW010000005.1, on the reverse strand, counting down.
TGCGCCGTGATAAGCGTCTCAAGCCGGTTACCCAAACCCGCAAAATGGGTGATGTATGCTTTCATGCGCTGCCCTTCGGTCGCCGACCACGACTTTTCATGGCTTGATCGATTTCCCGCTGCGCCGCTTTTTTCTTCAAGCTTTGACGCTTGTCGCCCTTGGTCTTGGCTTCGCCGACGCCCAGCAGGACTTTCACCTTCCCATTCTTCCAATACATCTTGAGCCCGATCAATCTCCGCGCGCGCAAGGCGGTTGCTTCAAAAAGCTTACGGATCTCCGGCCTGCGTAAGAGCAGCTTGCGCCGCGCTTTGGATTCATGATTGAACTGCGCCGCCGGTGCGTAGGGTTGGATCTCGCAGCCATAGAGCCAGACCTCACCGCCCTCGACGCGCGCCAAGGCGTCCGTCAAATTTCCGCGGCCCAGGCGCAGCGACTTGACCTCGCTTCCCTTGAGCGCGACTCCGGCCTCGTACGTCTCCAGGATATGCCAGTCGTACGTCGCTTTGCGGTTGAGTAAAATTTCGTCGCCCATGGCGTAACTCCGGCGAAAAATGAACCACCGGCCTTTGACGGGGACGGTGCCCGAGCGCAGCCAGTCTGGCAAGCGCTGCGAAAAATAGAGCTAAACGAAGCTTCCTTTAAGAAGACCGGCGACGGGGCGCTGCCGTGCGTGCGCCCGAAGCGCGTCCGGTCCCGGTGCGGGAAGCGCCACGGGCCGCAGGCGTCCGAGAAGAGCCGCTGCGGGCAGCCGTCCGCCGTGGGGAGCGCCGCGCGGGCTTTGACTCGCCTTCAACACGCTCGAACCCGAGCTTGTCGGCAATGATTTCCTGCATTGCGGTTTCCATCAAAGACCATTTGGGATCGACCATGACGAGGGGACGCAGGCCCTGGCCGAGCTCCCGCACGCGCCGGGCGACCATGTTGATTAAATCTTCCGGCTTGCCGATTTTTTCGAGTGCTGCCTGAACAAGAGCGCTTTTCATGATGTATTAATATAAAGAAGGGGCTTCCTACGACCCGTATTTAACCTCCTATGAATGTATCTAGTCCGGGCCGCAGGAAGCCGATCACTATAGCCTGAGCTTCCTGGGGAAGGGCAAGCTTTTTTGAGAGTGGACCCAATCCTACAAGCGAGGCGAGCGGATATTCTCACCGTAAGAAGCCGCAACTGGCTGATGACGAGCGCCTTTTCTTTGTGTATAAGAACGGGCACATGTCGGACCTCTCCTTGCGCTTATGAGCACCCGCGTTCTGGTCACCGGCGGCGCCGGGTATATTGGGAGCGTCTGCGTAGAGATGCTCGTTGCGCAAGGCCACCGCGTTTTGGTGCTGGATAACTTAAGCGAAGGCCACCGCGCGGCGATTGATCCGGGCGCCGAATTGGCTGAGCTGGACCTGGCAGACCGCGAGCGCGTGATCGAGCGCGTCGGCCGCTTCAAGCCAGAAGCTGCGATGCATTTCGCCGCGAGCGCGCTGGTGGCCGAATCAATGCGCGACCCGTCCAAGTACTTTCGCAACAACGTGGGTGCGGGGATCAACCTGCTCGACGCGCTCGTCGCTGCGGGGACCCCCATGCTGGTATTTTCTTCAACGTGCGCAACTTACGGCGTCCCCACGAAAATCCCGATCGATGAGCGTCACGCTCAAAACCCGATCAATCCATACGGCCAGTCCAAATTGATGTTCGAGCAAATCCTAGGTTGGTACGAAAAAATTCACGGCCTGCGACACGTCAACCTGCGTTACTTCAACGCCGCCGGCGCGTCGGAACGCTTTGGGGAAGATCACCGGATTGAGACGCACCTCATTCCCAACGTCCTGCAGGTTGCGCTCGGTAAGAAAAAAGAGGTCGAAATTTACGGCGATGCGTACGAGACGCCCGACGGCACATGCATCCGCGATTACATCCACATTCAAGATCTTGCGCAGGCGCATGTGCTCGCGATGAAGCGGACGGTCAGCGGCTGCTACAACCTGGGGACCGGCGAAGGCTTCTCGGTGCTGCAAGTGGTCGAAGCGGCGCGACGCATCACGGGGCATGCGATTCCGGTGCAGATGCATCCGCCGCGGCCCGGAGATCCGCCGCGCCTGGTTGCCGCTGCACGCAAAGCTGCAACCGAACTCGGCTGGAAGCCCCAGTACCCTTCCCTGCCTCCCATTGTCGAAAGCGCGTGGCGGTGGCATCAGAAGTACCCGAATGGATACGGCAAATAGAGATCTTTCCCAACCGTTTTGATAAGAGCCGTGGAACCCCCTGTCCGTACGCACCCTGTTCTTCGTTTTTTGAGTCGGCCGGGAACGATTCTCTTTACGCTCGCGGCGCTGGCCGCTTTGACACTGACCTCTCTTATTCAGTCGGCAATTTTTACGCATCAATCCGGCCAAATCGACTTACGTAATCGGATCGTCGGCGCACGCGTGATGCTCGCTGGGAAAAATCCTTACCGTTATAAATGGCAGGCGGGAGATCCCGAACGGTGGGCGGACCCTGCGGAATCCCACGCCGTTCAAAGCAACCGCGTCAGCGTCACACCGACCACCCTTGCCTTTTATACGTTGCTGTCGTGGCTGCCGTACAATCCGCTGCGATGGATCTGGTGGGCGCTCCAGTGGATTTTGCTGGGTGGTATTGGCCTATTATTGGCGCGTGCCGCGCCCGATATTTTGACTCGCCGCGCGATTTTGATCCTGATGGCGCTTTTGGCCGCGAGTCCTTTCTGGCTGTTGCATGTCGAGCGCGGACAAGTGTACGTGCTCTTTGCCTGCGCGACGTTAGCTGCAATTTTGCCGCAAGTTAAAACACCTCGAAAAGAATGGTTCTTGGGCATGCTGCTGGGCGTGGCCTGCTTCCTGCGTCCGCCTTATATCTTATGCCTGATGCCCTGGGCACTGTGGCCCCAAAAGAATAAACGCCGGCTCCGCGGTTTTCTGTGGGGTGTTGCGGCAGCGGTCGGCCTTCCCATGCTTTTAGGCGGCGCGCAGATCTGGAATTGGTACACCGAGGCAATGTGCGTTATGCCGGTAGATTTTCCTAAAATTTATCACTCCCCTACCTCCTTTCCCGAGACCATCGAGGGGCTTTCTCACATGAACATCGCGCAAATGCTGCCGGATGTGGACAGCTGCCTGAACGGCGCTCTCATGTTTTATCAGTATTGCTACATCGAGCCCGTGTTTCTGGCTCAGATTTTTGGAGGGGCAATGCTGGCCTGGGCGTTCATCTGGATCAAACTACGCTTATCTAAAAAAGAGGCGCTTGAGTCCGAACAAAAAAAACTGGCTCACGCCGCGCAAGTACAAGCAATCGCCTTGGTCATCGTTTTTGAAATCTTGCTGCCCATCATGCGCTTCCCTTATTGCAATATTATTTTGGCGCTGCTCATCGGACTGATGCTCGTTCCCAGAGGTATTGCCCATCTGCTGCGCATCGCGCCATCCGCCTTTTATTTGACCGCGGCGGGATTGCTCTGCGGGCTGGGATTTTGGATCTCCGCCGAAAATCCGTGGCGAATTTTATTTTATCTTTCAACGGTTTTACCTCTCATCGCCGCCTTTATCTTTTCGGTCCGACTGATTCAATCGAAGGACGCTCCCAACGAATCTTGGTAACACGCTTGCGTTTGCGCGCGGCTGTGGTTTTTTGAAGAGGGCCTCCATCTCAGGTTCTCGGACAAATGGCTTCTCAAAAAAAATCTCCCGCCAAGCGCTCGCGGCTTCGTCGACACGCGATGCGCAGCATTTTGACAGCACTGATTGCGGCCCTCCTGCTGCTGGTCGCCCTGCTTCTTTACCCGGCGGCGATCTTTAACCGTGTGCTGCGCTGGAGCGGCGCGCCCGTGCAGATTGAAAGCGCGCGTTGGACCGGCCCCGCGTCGCTCGAAGTAGCCGGGGTTGCGGATACCCGCGGCGGAGTCCGCATGACGCGCGTGCGCATGGCCTGGAACTGGGTGCGCTTGCTGCTGCATCAGGAAATTCAACGGCTCGAGATCGATCAGCCGCGCATCCAGGCTTCCCACCTGCAAAGCCCGGACGCGCCTCCGCCGGCACAAGAAAATGATCCCGCAGCGGCAGAACCTTCCGCAACTTCGACGCTACTCAACCGCCTCAATCCCAATTTCAAAATCCGGGAGCTGGTCATTGCGAACGGGACGCTGCTGCTCGATGCGCTCGCGCCCGGACTGCCGCCACTGACGATCGCGCTGGGCTCTCCGACACCGATTGAATGGCGTGACGTGGTGATCGGCGGCTCGGCTTCGTCCAACAACGCGACCGAGCAATCGCTCGCTGTCCATGATCTGGTCATCTATTCACCCTACGATGCGATCTCGCCGGTGCTCTCATTCGCGCAAATCCGCCTCATCTTCACCTGGCCCGAGTTGGCCGTGCAGAAGCTCCGCCGCGTCATCGTGACGCAGCCCACGCTCTACCTGGGGCCCGACCTCTTTTGGTTCGTCGATGAGTTCTCCAAAAGAGAACAGGCCGCGCCCGCCCCGACCGCAGGCGGAAAGCCTTCCACGCTCCCGAGCTGGCGCATTGACCAAGTGCAGATCAAAGCCGGTCGCCTCGCCATCAATGTCACCGGCCAGCCCAGCGTCATCTTCCCGTTCTACTTTCATTCTCAAGCGCAGAATGTCCGAACGGAAGCGCTCGACCAACTCGTCCTTGAAAGCGAAATGATCGTCGACGATCAGACGCTCGTCTATCCCACCTACAGCCTTTCGATCGAGCGACTCCACGGGCAGATTGAGTTTAGCCTGCCGCCGGTAGAGCACGGCCGCGTTCGCAACGTCGTCCCGACGCTCTATGCCGATGCCATTGTCTGGAAAGGCGCGCGCGTCACCGATGCATGGGTCTCCGTTACGTTCGATCCAAAAGGCATCTACGGACGCGTTGGCGGGAAAAGCTATGGCGGCGAGGTCGGCGGTGAATTCACCGTCGGTTTCGAATCCGGTTTCCCTTGGAACGGCTCGATTTTCACCCGCAACGTCAATCTCGCGCCCGCCGTCCAACTCTGGGCCGGGGAATACCTTTCACTGGAAGGAACGATTGACGGCGATCTCAAAGTGCGCGGCCAATCACGGATTGTTGAAAACGGCGGCGGCGCTTTCCGCTTTGCCGGTCCCGGGCGTTTGGTCGTGCAAGGCGTCGATTCTATGCTCGAGAAAATTCCCGCCGATTGGGCGCAGTTTAAGCAGGAGATCGCGCGCGCCGGACTGCTCGCCGTCCGGGAGCTTGATTTCACCTCGGGCAGCCTGCAGCTCGACTACGCAGCCCCTGTTGCCGGAGCGACGCTGGAGATTGAAGGTGCGCAAGGAAAACGCCGGTTTGAAGTCCGCTGGCATCAAGAGCCGGCTACAAACGTTGCAAAGACGGTTGAAACTCGATAAATAAAAGAAGGAGCTGCTTCAAAACCTCATGCGTATTTCTTTCCCTCTCTCCACCACGACGGCTTTCGCGGCACTCTTCATTGTGGGATGCGCGCCCACCATCCGTGTCGCGACGCCGGATCCGGTGAAGATCGACGTCGCGATGAAAGTGGATGTGCACACTGAAGAGAGCGCTAAGAAGATCAATGAAGATGCCTCATCCACACGCGTCGCCGAAGACCGCCGTGCGCGCATGGCAGAAGTGCAAAACTTGAAGAACGATCGCGTGGCCGGGGAAGATCGCGATGGCTACTTGGTCATCCGCCAAGCGCCCACCGATCCCAAGTACGCCGACTACGCCAAGCGGATCGTCCAGGAAGAGAACAACGACCGCGTACTCCTCTACATGCGCAGCGCGCGAGAGCAAGGCAAGCCGCTCGAACTTGCCCAGCGCGAATTCGCCAAGCTGTGGCGCGAGCGCGCGTTCCCCGGAGAGCTCGTCCAACAAGACGATGGGTCTTGGACCACGGTTAAGTAGTCAACATTAAGAAAAATTATTTATGAATATTTATACAATGGAGTATTAGTAAGGTATGCCAGAACGCAACTATGCAGATGCAACCGGACATGTAAGAATAACTTCTGTTACCTCCAGAGGTCTGCCGGGCATCGACGGCGATGTTAAAAATCACGGCATTGTGTGGCAAAAACCGAAGTCTGCGGCAAAATCGGCTCCCGACGACCGTCGTCCCTAAAGCGCACGCGTTCGATTTTCTCTACCGAGCAACCATGATCGACGGGTGGTGCTCGGCTTGGTTATCTGATGAGTATACAGTCTTAGATTGTTCTCAGTAAAACGACGATCAACAGCATTAAAAAAAATTAATGCGGCGGTATTCCGCTTTAGGATTACGTTTTTCTTAGGACAAGAGCGCAAACGCCTCTCATCCCGGGAGAAGAGTCATGAGCGACCAAGAAGCCGGCGACAGTAAGCCCAAAATTCAATATGGCGAGGGCCATGCAGATAACTATTACGAAGGTGTCAAAGCGCAAGGCGGCGGCGCTACGCCAGGCGTTGCTCATGTCAATACGGATGATCCAGCCTATATTGCTCCCAACAGTGTGGCGGCTCAAAAATCCGGCGCAGCTCCCATGCAGGCAAGTCAACAAGCCGCGCCTAGTAATGTCGTCCCCATAACGGCGGGGCATCGCGTTCGGGGCGGAAGCATTGCCTCAGTTGCGAACGACCCGACATTGCACCGAGGGACAGGTGCCGAAGTCAATACAGCCAAGCTGTCTATGGCGGCTTAACCTTCGCTCAGCAGCACTGCCGGCTTCTCGAGCAGCTCGCGCAGCTTCTGCAGGAATGTGGCGCCGAGCGCACCATCCACTGCACGGTGATCGCACGAGAGCGTGAGCATCATCCGCTGGCCTGGGACGACGGCGCCGTGTGCATCGAGCACCGGCTTGGCGACGACCGCGCCGACCGCCAGAATGGCGGCCTGCGGCGGATTGAGGATCGCAGCAAACTCATCAATCCCGAACATACCGAGATTGGACACGCTGAAAGTGCCTGTCTCATACTCTTCAAGCTTGAGCTTTCCCTGCTTTGCGCGGCCCGCGAGCTCCCGCGCTTCGCGGCTGATCTGCGCTAGGCTTTTGCCGTCCGCTGCTGCGATCACCGGCGTGATCAGACCGCCCTCGAGCGCAACGGCGAAGGCAACGTTCACATCTTGATAGCGCCAGAGCGTATCTCCGGCAAACGCCACGTTCACATCCGGCACCTCACGTAGCGCGATCGCACACGCGCGCAGGACAAAATCATTCACGCTGAATTTGAGCGCGTTGGCATTTTCTTTGAGCGCATCATTGAGCGACGCACGCAACTGCGTCAGCGGGGCCGCGTCGATCTCCACCCGCAGATAAAAATGCGGCGCGGTGCGCTTGCTCTCAACCAGCCGCCGCGCGATCGTCTGCCGGACGGAGGAAAGCGGCTCTGGCGTGCCCGGCGCATTCGGCACAAACGGACGCGACCCGCCCACGTCCCGCGCGACAATCCGTCCGCCGGGACCAGATCCCGCGACGCCGCCCAAATCCCCGCCCTGCTCGGCCGCAAGTCGGCGCGCGTACGGAGATGCCTTCAGTCGGCCATCCGAAGATGGAACCGGCGCTTGTTCTTTTTCGCCCGGCTTAGAAATTTTGACTGGAGCCGCCGCGGCTTTTTTATCTGGCGCAGGAGCGGGCTTGGATTTTCCACCGCTGCTGAGTTCTTTGACTAAATCATCAATCGCCTCGTCCTTCGCGCCGATCACGCCAATAGGCGCGTTGATCGGCACCTTGTTGCCTTCCTGCACCAGAATTTTGCGCAGCACGCCGGAGTCAAACGCCTCCAGATCCATCGTCGCTTTGTCGGTCTCAACCTCCGCAAGCACCTCGCCCGACTTGACCGCGTCCCCCTCTTTCTTCACCCACCGCACCAGCACCCCCTCCGTCATCGAAGGACTGAGCATCGGCATCAAAATCGGCTTGGGCATGGGAAGAAAGTGGACAAAAGCTATGCGAGGTTCGAGAAAATTTTTACGCCAAAACTTCCCGCACCGCTTCCACAATCCGCTCGGGATTCGGGAGGACGGCATTCTCAAGGACAGCAGCGTACGGTTGCGCGGTATCCAGGCCCGTCACGCGCATGACAGGCGCATCGAGCTCGTCAAACGCATCCCGCTGGATCTGGTAGGCGACCTGCGCACCCCAGCCGCAGAAGGGCTTGTTCTCTTCGACGATGACGGCGCGGTGCGTCTTGGCGACCGACGCGGCGATCGCATCAAAATCCAGCGGCTTGATCGTGCGCAGATCCAGCACCTCGGCTTCAATCCCCTCGCCCGCGAGCATTTCCGCCGCTGCAAGCGCGCGATGCGTTGAGCCGCTGTTGGCAATGAGCGTGACATCGCCTCCTTCGCGGCGGATGCGCGCCTTACCGATCGGCGTCAGGTAATCCCCGTCGGGCACTTCGTCCTTAAAACCGTAAAGTTTTTCGTTCTCGAGAAAGCAGACCGGGTTGTTACTGCGGATCGCGCTCTTGAGGAGCCCTTTCGCATCATCCGGGAATGCCGGCGTGACGACGATGAGGCCCGGCACGCTCGCGAACCAGTTCTCGGGCGTGTGCGAGTGCGTTGCGCCCACTTGCAGTCCACCGCCGGAAGAGCCGCGGAACACGATCGGCACGCTGAACTGCCCGCCGGACATATAGCGAATCGTCCCGGCGTTGTTGACGATCTGGTCGAACGCGACGAGCGAGAAGCTCCACGTCATAAATTCCACGACCGGGCGCAGGCCGCTCATCGCCGCGCCGACCGCCAGCCCCGCAAAGCCGTTCTCGCTGATCGGCGTGTCGACCACGCGCTTGGGCCCGAACCGCTTGAGCAGCCCCTGGCTCACCTTGTACGCGCCGTCGTATTCGGCCACTTCCTCGCCGATGAGGAAGACGCGCTCGTCGCGCTCCATCTCTTCGGCCAAAGCCTGGTTGAGCGCTTCGCGCAGGGTGAGCGTGGGCATGCGGCCCCGAGTATGAATTTTTGTTAAAAAACGGCAACCTCTTTTGACGTTTCTGAGGGGGCGCGGTACTTTATCATTACTTATGAGTGAACTAGTTCTTCGATCTGCTTATCTAGACCGCAATGGTCAAAAGGTAACTGTATTGTCGTATCCTAAAAGGGGTGAAGTGGAATATGTTCATCCAGATGTACAATCAAGACGGACGAGCATGGCAGCTGAGTTGGGGCTGGTTGCCGCAGGAGCAACGTTTGTGGCTCAACGGGATCTACGCCCGCCTCAAGAGCGGGAAGAACTGACACGACAGCTAAGAGCTTTATCCAAGGTGGCGGCACCAAAGGCCAGGGAGGAAGCCCATGGTCACATGCTAAGATGCGTTGCGAGCGCTAATATCGGCAATGTTCAGCCCGTGAATTTGGCTGATTTTCCGCGCACTTGGGTGCAAGGCGAACAACCGGGCCTCACTCTTGGACGCAATGCGAATCAGGTGCGTGCTTGCGATCAAGCTTTGGATACAACTTGGGATAGCGCAGATGTGCAAGCCGCGCGACGGATCAATTTTGATGAGGAAGGAAACCCCAGAGAAACACAGGGCGTATCGTTGACGACCCAAGCTGAATTGAGATTAGATAGCCTAGCAGGTCTTGGATCTGCTATCGCACAGGCAGCAGGCGATCGATTCGGAGAATTAGCGGATAGAGTTCGAGAGAAATTTCGTCGTTAACCGTACGGAATTTGAAAACGGCATCAAGAATTTCCCTGCCGCGGTATCTCTTCAATCTGATCTTCCGGCGCAAAAACGTCGTCGAAGATTTCGCTGGGATTGGGCTCGGGGCTTTCTTCGGCAAACGTGATGGCGTGATCGACCTCGGCCACGACGTCCGCGTCGAGCGCGTCGAGCTTTGCTTGCGTCGCCGCCTTGGATTGTAGCAGCACGTGCGCGTACCGCTCGATCGGGTCTTGCTGGCGGCGCTTCTCGATCTCTTCCTTGCTCCGGTAATTGCCCGGGTCGGACATGGAGTGCCCGCGGTACCGGTAGGTGCGGATCTCCATGAGAATCGGCCGGCTCTCGGTGCGCACGCGATGCACGGCCGCCGCGGTCTTTTCGCGCACCTCGTCTAAATCCATCCCGTTGACGGTGACCGCCTCCATCCCGTACGCCGCCGCGCGGTTGGTGAGCGGCAGCCCGGCGGAGGAGCGCGCGACGCTGGTGCCCATCGCGTACTCGTTGTTCTCTATCACATAAATGATGGGCAGGCCCCAGAGCGCAACCAGGTTGAGCGCCTCGTGGAATGCGCCCTGGTTGACGGCGCCGTCGCCCAGGTAGCAGAGCGTAATCCCTCCGCTCCCCTGATACTTCTGCGCGAACGCGAGCCCGGCCGCCAGCGGCGTCTGCCCGCCGACGATCCCATGGCCGCCGTAGAAATGCTTGTCCTTCGAGAAAAAGTGCATCGAGCCGCCCTTGCCCTTCGAGCAGCCCGTCACTTTGCCGAACAGCTCGGCCATGCATTCGGTTGAAGTCATGCCACGTGCAAGCGCATGCCCGTGGTCGCGGTACGCGGTGATCACCGCATCCTCCGGTCGCAGGACGGAGATCGTGCCGACGGCGACGGCTTCTTGGCCGATGTAAAGATGGCAGAACCCTTTAATCTTCGCCTGCTGGAACGCCTGCCCCGCTTTCTCCTCAAACCGGCGGATTAGGAGCATCTGCCGATAGAGCGTCAGTTTCTCTGCCGCGGAGAGCTCGGGAAGGAGGCCTGCCCCGTTCTTGGATTTGGGTGCGTTGGCGACACTCTTGGCTTTTACCGCTGCGACAGGCCGACGAGGCGCGGGCCGCGATTTCTGGCGGCTGGCTTTGGAAACACGAGCGCGGGGCATGGCAAAACAGTCTGGTAAAACCGGCTGAAAGTATGCCCCCCTGCTCCGCTGGTTTCAAGCGTGGAGGAGCAAAACGATTGGCGTTAAATTACCACATGCATCCACCCATTTTCCCGAAATCGTACCGCTAAGGGTGATTCCCAGAACCGGAGCAAAGTTTCTTCTGCTTTGCGAACTTCTCTCTCTGAACCTCCCATTGTTTTGACCGCCTTGGGCACTTCTGCGAGCGCGGATTTCCGTGCCTCCGCGGAAGCGACCATCGACGCCGCCCTCAAGTCGCTCAGCCCCCTCGCGACCATCCCCTCACCCGCACGCCCGTTGCCGCGGTACGAAGCGAACGCAGCGCTCACCGCCAAAACACTGGCAATAAATAACGCACCTTCCAATTCTTCACCATCGATGATGCATCGGCCGGACTCCGGATCGAAAACCAACGTGCTCATCAGCCCTTCCGGACCTCTCCCGCTGGGACCGCGCAGGTAATGCACATACCGCGGCGCTGCTGGATCGATATCCCGGCTCATGCAGGAGAAATCCCGCCCGCCCGTTATTTCGTCAGATTAAGAAAGCTTATTTTTTACGCCGCCTCTTTCTCCTGCCGGGCCGTTTTGCGGCGGATGATCGGCTGCTTCTTGCCTTCGACAACCGCGCGGTTGACCGTCACATGGGCGACGTCGCCGCGGGAGGGTGTGTCGTACATCACTTCCAGCATCAGCTTTTCGAGAATCGCCCGCAGCGCTCGCGCGCCGGTTCCTTTTGCCAACGCGGCGCGGGCCAGCGCCTCAAGCCCATCCGGCGTAAAGGCCAGCTCGACACCCTCCATCGACAGGAGTTTGGCGTACTGCTTGGTGAGCGCACTCTTGGGCTCGGTCAGCACGGCGACGAGCTCCTCTTCGGTCAGTTCATCCAGCACGCTCACGACCGGCAGTCGGCCCACGAATTCCGGAATGAGTCCAAAGCCGACCAGGTCCTCCGGCTCGACATGCCGCAGCCAGTCGGTCGCGCGATGGGCCTCGAAGGGGATGGCTTCAACCTCGTGAGCAACCTCCGCACGTTTCGGCGCAACAAACCCGAGGCGGCTGCTGTTGAGCCGCTTTTGGATCAGCTTCTCGAGTCCGATGAAAGCGCCGCCGCAAATAAAGAGAATGTTCTCGGTGCTGACCGGAATGTACTCCTGGTGCGGATGCTTGCGGCCACCCTGCGGCGGGACGTTGCACGTCGTGCTCTCCAAAATCTTGAGCAGCCCCTGCTGCACCCCCTCGCCCGAAACGTCCCGCGTGATGGAGATGTTCTCGGTCTTGCGGCCGATTTTATCAATCTCATCAATGTAGATGATCCCACGCTGCGCGCGCGCGACGTCGTAGTCCGCCGCCTGGAGCAGCCGCAGGATGATGTTCTCCACATCCTCGCCGACGTACCCCGCTTCGGTGATCGTCGTGGCGTCCGCGATGCAAAACGGAACATCGAGCACGCGCGCCAAGGTCCGTGCCAGCAATGTCTTCCCAGAGCCCGTCGGCCCGATGAGCAGAATGTTGCTCTTCTCGATCTCCACCTCCGACGTCGCATCGAGCGCCGTCAGGCCGTGCGCCTGACCAATCCGCTTGTAATGATTATACACCGCAACCGAGAGCGCCTTCTTGGCGTGCTCCTGACCGATGACGTGGCGATCCAGCTCCCGCCGGATCTCGTGCGGTTTGAGCAGGCGCGTGTCAGCCTTCCGTCCGCGAGGCTCCGCCCGCGTTTCTTTCTCTAAAATATTGCGGCACGTGCCGATGCACTGATCGCAGATGTAAACGCCCGGCCCCGCGACAAGCTTCTTCACCTCGGCGTGGCTCTTGCCGCAGAAGGAACACATCGTGATGATCGTCGGGCGGGCCATAAAATAAAATGTAGGCGGGCAATTCCCTGCAGCTGATAGTATCGGGCTGTAAAACCAGTTCGCACGCCTATTTTAATGGTAGTCTCGTAAAAAATCTCAGCCCATGCTCTAATCCTAACCACCCATGATCCGCCCGCTCCAGCCCGGCTCCTTCACTCCCACCATTGGCGCGTATTCGCACGGGATTGAGATCGCCTTGCCCGGCGCGAAGCTCATTTTTGTCACCGGACAAATCGCGATGGATGCTCAGGGGCAAGTCGTCGCGGCCGGAGACGCCACCGCACAAACCGAGTTTATTTTTGAAAACATCCAAAAAATTCTCGCCGAGGCGGGAGCCGGCTTTGACCATGTCGTCAAAGCGCAGATATTTCTAACGAACATGGAAGATTTCGCCAAAGTATCGGCGATTCGCAACAAGCATTTCGAAAAATCTAAGCCCGTCAGCACTCTGGTTGAAGTCAGCCGCCTCGCAAAAGAAGGCTGCTGCGTAGAAATAGAAGTAACCGCCGTGTTGCCGCAATCGGCAACGTAACATTACCGTCGCGACTTACTTCTTCTCTTTGTCTTTATCCTTGCCCGTCTCGTCGCCGATCGCCTTCACCTGACGGCGCGAAACGACGACCTCGTCGACCAAACCGTAGGCCTTGGCCTCTTCGCCGCTGAGGTACTTGTCGCGGTCGGTGTCCCGCTCGACCACCTCGACCGACTGGCCGGTGTGGTATGCGAGAATCTCATTCAAGCGCTGCTTGGTGTACAAAATTTCCTTGGCCTGAATCGCGATATCGGCAGCCTGGCCCTTCGCGCCGCCCAGCGGCTGGTGGATCATGATGCGCGAGTTAGGCAGCGCGTACCGCTTGCCCTTGGTGCCCGCCGCGAGGAGAACCGCACCCATGCTCGCCGCCTGCCCGATGCAGTAGGTGCAAATATCGCAGGTCAAAAATTGCATCGTATCGTAAATCGCGAGGCCCGCCGTGACATATCCGCCCGGCGAATGGATGTAGACGTGCACATCCTTCTTCGAGTCTTCCATCTGCAGGAAGAGCAACTGCGCGATGATCACGTTGGCCACGTCGTCGTCGATCGCCGAACCGATAAAGACGATGCGGTCGCGCAGCAGGCGTGAGTAAATATCAAACCGCGTTGTGCCGCGCGCGTTGGTCTCCTCGACCATCGGAACGTAATAAGCGGAGGCGGGTTTAACGTAGGAAGAATCAAAGATGTTGTTGCTCATAAAAGTGATGGAAAAGACTCTACTTGCCGCGCGCGCCGAAATCAAGCGGCAGACGCGGGCGCTGATTCGACCTTCGCTTGCGTGAGGACGAAATCCAAAACCTTTTGCGCCAGCACCCGGTCATGCAGCGGCTCGAGCGCGTCCTGGCGGCGGAGCTCTTCCACCGTCTTGTCAAACGACTGGTTGCGCTGCTGCGCGATGTTCTGAATGCGAATGGCCAAGTCCTCGTTATTCACTTGGATTTTTTCGACCTCCGCAATCGCACGGGTGATAAACTGCAGGCGAATCGCCTCCTGCGCGGCTTTGGTAGCGTTGGCGTAAATCTCGGATTTTTTCTCTTCGATGGTCGCGACATCAATGCCGCGCGATTGGTTTTCGAGCACGATATCCTGCACGATTGCCCGCGTCTCGCGCTGTACGAGGCCGGGCGGCAAATCGCACGTTACCTGGCCCAGCAACTGCTGCGCCAAGTCAATCTTCTGCACGCGTGAGGCATCCATCTCTTTGGATTGCTTCAGGTTCTCTTCCACGCGCGTCCGCAATCCCGCCAAATCCGTCTGGGCCACACTCTGCGCAAACGCATCGTCGAGCTCCGGCAAATGCTGTTCGCGGATGGAGACAAGCTCCACCGCGTACTCGGCTTTTTTTCCGACGAGCGACGGGAACATAAACTTCTCGGGGAACTGCACGCTCACGGTCCGCTTGCCGCCCACTTCCATCCCCACGCACTGCGCGGCGAATTCGGGCAAGAAGGCATCCGGTTTCATCCAGAGCCAGAAACGAGGATTATGCGCCAGCGACTGCGCGTCGGGCTCAACCTCCGCCAGTGGCTTGCCCTCAATCGTCGCCTCGTAAGAAACGAGCGCGAAATCGCCCATCGCGAGCGGCCGCCCCTCCACGTCGTGGAAATGCGCGCGCTGCTGCCGCACTTCTTCGAGCAAGCGCTCCACCTCTTCGGGCTTCACTTCTAAATCGCCTGCCTTGACCGAAAGCTCCTTGTAATTTGGCAGCTTAAAATCAGGAGCCAAATCAACCGTCGCGGAAAACTCCAGCCGCTTGCCCGGCTCGTACTCCACCTCGTCCACTTCGGGCGCGCCGACGATAGAGAGCTTCTGCTCCTGCATGGCTTCGCGATAACCGCGGTTGATCAAGTCGCGGCGCACTTCTTCATCAATCTGCTCGCGGTAACGCGTGCCGACGAGCGCGGCCGGCGCTTTGCCGGGACGAAAGCCGGGGACGCGGGCGCTTTGCGCGAAATCTTGCAAGACGGCTTCGGTCGCCTGCACGATCCGCTCGGGCGGAACTTGGATGCGCAGCCGTTTACGACAAGGAGCGAGTGTTTCAACCGTTACTTTCATAGACAAGAGCCCCACACCATAAACGCGCCCAGGAGCCGGTCAAGCTCGGGATGGCAACGCTTTTTCTGCAGTTTACAGAACTGCGTCATCCTGAGCGGAGCGAGTGGAACGAGCGCAGTCGAAGGATCTGGGTTCTAGAGGTTTGAATTCTGAAAGCAGACGCCAGTGACCAATTTGGCGCCTCGCTAACCCAGATCCCTCGACAAGCTCGGGATGACGAATGATCACCGCGCTTTCAATTTTTTCCGCAGCACCTTGAGGGTCGCGATATCCTCTTTCATCTCGGGGCCCTTGGGCGTTTCAAGCACCTTCGGCACGCCGTTCCAGCGGCGGTCGGCGACGAGCGCGTGGAACGTCTCCCAGCCGATCTGCCCCTTCCCCAGCCATTCGTGCCGGTCGACGCGCGAGCCCAGCCCCGTCTTGGAATCATTGACGTGCCACGCTAGCACCGCGCCGGGGTGCTTCTTGAGAACGACCGACTCAATCTGGCGGCAGACCGCGTCGTAGCCCTTCTTCCCACGCACATCGTAGCCCGCCGCAAAAAGGTGCGCCGTATCGATGCACATCCCAAAACGTGCGGCCGGCAATCGATCCAAGAGCCACGCCAAATGCTCAAGCCGCCAGCCCAATCCGCTCCCCTGCCCGGCCGTATTCTCCAACGCAATTTTCACCTTCGCACGCGGCGTCGCTTTGATGGCCCTCTTAAGTCCATCCAGCGCGCGCGCCAAGCCCGCTTCCTCCCCCGCGCCGACGTGGCTGCCAGGATGCAGCACGAGGAACGGAAGGCCCAGCGCCTCCGCGCGCTCGAGCTCCGCCACGAGCGAATCGACCGACTGCTTGAAGAGCACCGGATTGGGACTCGCGACGTTGATCAGATAACCGCTATGCGCGAAAAAGAAGATGCCCGATTTTTCCCATGCCGCGCGGAACGCCGCCGCCTCTTCCTTCGCGATCGGCGGGACGGCCCACTGGTGGTTGCTCTTCACAAAAATCTGCGCCGCGCCAAAACCCGCCGCCGACGCTCGCGTCACCGACTCCGCCACTCCGCCCGCGATTGAGGTGTGCGCGCCGAGGAGGTCCATGTGGGTTGATTGAAAGCTCATTCGCAGTGGAAAATAAAGTAAAATTAATAGGACAAA
Source organism: uncultured Verrucomicrobiaceae bacterium (assembly GCA_964473925.1). Classification (GTDB taxonomy): domain Bacteria; phylum Verrucomicrobiota; class Verrucomicrobiia; order Methylacidiphilales; family CAYYVW01; genus CAYYVW01. Next base: position 34,100 of record CAYYVW010000005.1, on the reverse strand, counting down.
ATGAGCTTCTCGCGTGATTATTATCGTAGAAGTTATGGCCCTTATATTTGACGATCCTGATTTGAATCCTCCTCCCCAGGCGGTTAACCAAGGGCCGGTCGTGGATATCACAATCCTTCCCGGAGGGGAGCATGCCGCCCCGGCGCTCAAGCAGATGCTTGAGACCCAGCAGCTTGAAGATCCGGACTCTTTGGCAGGGGTGCGATTGAAGGTCCGGGCAACAGCGGGTCCACGGTGCCTGGAAGCATCCTTGCACGCTCGCGCCCTTGCTTACTTGCGCGGTTGCCTTTCCCGTAATGAATTGCGGAAGCAAGAGGTAGATTCGATGGGACAGATAAGCGTAGGCGACGAAGAAAGTGGCTTTAGCGGTATAGAAACTCGCTTGGAAGAGGGGACGGGCGCCTCTCCAAAAGTGATAAGCGCCCCCGTCGGTTCCGTTACCGCACACACGACGGAAAGATGCTTTATGCACCACTTCCAGCGTATGCTTAATGATCCAAAGGCAACGTATCGGGTGACGAATGCGTCGGCAGACGGAGCCGGGACATCTCTGGTGCGCACTACCAGTCCCTTGCCCGGCATGGCCGCCGGCGGAGCGTCAAGCCTCCCAGGTCAACTGCAACCCGAAATTCGCAGCGCTTGAGGCAGCACGCTCTCAGCGGCTAATGCCCCGCCTTCAGCGTCACGTCGCCTTTGAGCACGTGCACGCAGCACGTCAGCCGGTACTTCTCGGGGTCCTTGTTCCACTGGTCGAGCACGTCGAGCTCCTCGTCGGTCGCCGGCTCTAGGTTCTCCATCCCCGAGACCACCTCGGCCGCGCACGTCCCGCACGAGCAGTTGAAGCAGCCGGCCTCCATCTCCACGCCCGCTTCCTCGCCCGCATCGAGCAAGAGCGTCCCCGGCTCCACCTCGGCCGAAACATTTGCGGGTAAAATAGTAACTTTAGGCATACGCGTGGAAAGGGAAAAGAAGCGCCGCCACCTTACGACACCAGCGCCCCGGAAGCAAGTGGTGCGGGCGCTGTAAGCCGAATTCTGTCGGAGCGAGTCCGGCCGCAGTTTCCCGCTAAGCCGCCCTCGCCCGGGCAGTCATTCCTCTTAGCCACGCTTTGATTGGCGCACCCGCCGGCTTTTCAGCCAGCAGGCACACGGGGCCACAGGCAGAGAAAGGAAGCTTGAGGGACGCTCTGGCGGGGCATCCGTTACCAGACACCTGCCACCCGCATCCCACTTCCTTCCATCAACACCCATGCGACCGGTACCCGGGAGGGCCCGCCAGACCCGAAGGCCGGCAGAGCGGGCAGGCGGCCCATCTCCCTGTTTGGTCTTGCACCGTGCCGGGTTTGTCATGCCTTGGACGTTACCGACCAAGCGGTGGGCTCTTACCCCACCATTTCACCCTTACCGCGTGCTCTCTTGCGAAAACTCGCGGCGGTTTATTTTCTGTGACACTTTCCATCGAGCCCGGTCCGCGCAAAGCGTCTCCGCCTCGCGTGCTCCTAGCTCGTCCGCGGTTTCCCACGGGGCACTGCCTTACGGTGTTCGGACTTTCCTCTCCCAGACGCATCGCCGGGGGCCTGGAAGCAAAACCCCGGGGGACCCTACTTCCGACACTATTCCCAGCAAACACATCCGGCAGCGACTACCCGCACCCGCACCGAAAGCAACCTACCAGCTTTACCCCAGAATGCAAAGGAGGTTTGGCATAGACTTACTCAACGGAAAGATCTTGTTGCAGTTCTGATGGAGCAGCCGGCAAAGTCAGCTGTGGCAAACCCCTTCGTCTTACCACCACCACCGGCGCCTGCGGTTCTTGCCTGCGATCAGCTCCCCAATCGGGCTCCACAACACTGGCGCATTGCCCCCAAAACGCTTGCCATCTTTCCGGCTGCCTCAATCGGCTGATTTTTTCCTCTCGCTCACTCGAAGCATGCCAGCTGGCAGCTACCGATTCCACCTGCCCCTGGCCGTCATAACGCAAGGTCATGGAATCAGGGATGTCCGGCACAACATTCGACAGGCCGCGGAAAAAGAGTTTCCCGCCGATCTGTGCATAACGCCCATCCCATTCAAAGGTGTAATCACTCCCAAAATCGACTTGTTCTACTCTCCATCGCTTCCCGTCCGAAGCTTCATCCGGCCTCCACAAAGCCGCAACCCTTACCACATGGCGTGTATCAGGAGACTGTTCCTTTGGATCTGCGAGTAATTTGTAATACCAAACACGCGCTCGCTCGCCTGGTTCATCCATATAGGGCGAGCCCACTCCAAAATCTGGAGAGTAATAATGAAGAAGACTCGGCGGGCAGAATCTTGCCCACGGTTCTTCAGCTTGGGGATTAGGCCATTGCGCCTGGTAGCATGGGAACCAAGGACCGCCTCGCTGTTCCATCAAAGACAACAACGTCCCGTCATGCTGGTGTGCCGTTTCCAATGTAAACGTCACGTCAACATCTGCCGGCCCTCCCCACTGATATACCATCGCCCGCGTCTTGGAAACAAAGTGCGGAATGGGGGAGAACATCACTTGCCCTTTATCGCGCGCTTAAAGGTGCGTCCACGGATTTTTTCTGCTTACCGACAACCTCCGTCTTAAGAACGCCTTGCAAAAACCTTGCGGTCGGAGAGCGCACTGCACCGGCCACCTGCTCAGGCGTACCGGAGGCAACGAGACGGCCGCCCGCCTCGCCCGGACCGGGGCCAAGCTCGATCAGCCAGTCCGCCTCGGCCAGGACATCGAGGTGGTGCTCGATCACAACGACGGTGTGGCCCGCATCTACCAGGCGATGAAGCACTTCCAACAGCCGCTCCACGTCCGTGCGGTGCAGGCCAATGGTCGGCTCCTCTAGCAGATATAGCGCCCTGGCCGCCGAAGTGCCGATCTCTCGCAGCATCCCACGCAACTGCCGCGCACCCGCCTTACCGAGCTCCCGCACGAGCTTGATGCGCTGCGCCTCACCCCCAGAAAGCGTCGGGCTCGGCTGCCCGAGCCGTAAATACCCAAGCCCAACGTCATGAAGGAGTTGCAGCGGCTGGGCGAGCATCGCCACGCCCGAGAAAAATTCCAGGGCTTCCTCAACCGTCATCCCCAACACCTCGGCGATGTTCTTGCCCCGCCATTGCACTTCCAATGTTGCCGGATTGTACCGCAGGCCGTTGCAAACCTCACATGGGACAGAAACAGGCGGTAAAAAGTTCATCTCTAACGTTACAGCTCCTTGACCCAGGCATACTGGACACCGTCCCGGACCCGCATTGAACGAGAAGCGCGAGGCCGTGTACCCCAGCTGCTTGGCGAGAGTCGCCTGCGCAAAGAGTGCCCGTAGCCCATCCATGAGTCCGATATAAGTCGATGGTGTCGAGCGGGATGTCTTTCCAATCGGGGCTTGATCGATCACGAACACTCCGGAGAAAAGCGGCACTGCTTTTCCCTTGGATGCTGCCACTTGCCGGATCTTTCCACGGCCTGGCGCATCCTTCGCAACTATTTGCCGCGCAGCAGGTAAAAGCGATTGATGCAGCAGCGTACTCTTCCCAGACCCCGACACGCCGCAGATGCCGATCAACCGCCCAACCGGCAGCGCGAGCGTCAGGTCCTTTAGGTTGTTCGCATGTAACCCACGGAGCATCCAGTGCGGATCAGCCGGACGGACGGGCCGCCGAGTGCCGCGCATCGGATGCGCCATCCGACTGCCTAATATATGCTGTGTCGGAGAGAAGGCCGCAGCGGGTTCCGCAGAGGTCGACTTGAGCACCACTCCACCTTCCCGCAACACTTTTGAACGCAATAGCTTGCGTGAGGGGCCCGACGCCTTGGCGAGCTCGCGCCACGTCCCATCGGCGACGATCTGCCCGCCGCGTTCCCCCGCGCCCGGACCTAAGTCCAAGATCCGATCCGCGGCGCGCATCGTCTCCTCATCGTGCTCGACGACGATCAGCGTATTGCCGCGATCCTTAAGCGCTCCGAGCATCTCCAGAAGCCGTTCATTATCAGATGGATGCAGCCCAATCGTCGGCTCGTCCAACACGTACAAGACGCCTTGTAGATTCGACCCCAACTGCGCCGCCAATCGGATCCGCTGCGCCTCACCCCCCGACAGCGTTGCCGTCGCCCGCTCGAGCCCCAAATACCCGAGCCCGACCTTCTCCAAAAATTCAAGCCGCTGACGAACCTCCGGCAGAATGTCCCGCGCAACCGCTGCCGCTCGCCCGGCAAACCGGACCTTCTCAAAGAGCCGCCGCGCTTGCTCGACCGAAAGGGCCAGGAGCTCGGGCAGCCGCGGCCCGCGCGCATCCGCCGTCCATGCCGACTTGCCGATCGGCAGCCGAACCGCGCGGGCATCGGCATTTAGGCGTTCCCCGTGACACGCCGGACAGAGGAGCAGCGCCGCACCTTCTTCTCCATCGCGGAGCATCGACTCCTGCCGCCGCTCGCGCGCGGCTTCCAGGTCACCCGCGCTCTCTTCACCCGATGCTTTCTCTTCGAGCAGGAATGCCGTCGGGATCGCATCGTCGCCCTCACCCGTTTCTTTGTCAGCACCTGGCTCGCTCGCATCAGCCGGAAGGACGCCGAAGCCCTCGCATCGAGGACACCACCCGTGACGGCTGTTGAAGCTGAAGAGCCGCGGATCGGGATCTTCAAACGCGCGGCTGCTCTCGGGACAATAGAGCGCGGTAGAGAAGAGCACTTCGCTCGCTGCTGATTTCTCTTCGCCTATTAATAGGAAGGCGCCCCGACCGACTTCCAGCGCCTGCGCGATCAACGCGCGTCGCGTCGCCGGCGACTGCTTGGATTCGAGAAGCCCGAGCTCGGCCTCGATCGTGTGCTCGCGGAACCGGGCGAGCGCCTTGAATTTTTTGGTCTCGATCCATTTGCCGTCGACGCGCAGCCGTTCGATCCCGCGGCGCGTTGCCCACCGCGCGACGTCCGTGTGAAAGCCTTTGCGCCCGCGCACGAGCGACGCCACCACGCGCCACCGACCGCGCTCGGCCCGCGCGAGTGCGCGCGTGGTCACCTCTTCCGGCTCGAGATGCACGGCAGCTTCGCCCGTCTGCGGATCAAAAAATTGGCCGAGCTTCGCGTAGAGCAATCGCAGAAAAGGATGCAGCTCGGTGGTGCTCGCGACGGTGCTCTTATGCCCACCGCGACTGGTCCGTTGCTCAATTGCAACCGCCGGCGGAATGCCGCGGATGGAATCGACTTCGGGCTTCTCGAGCTGCTCGACGAATTGCCGCGCGTACGTGCCGAGGCTGTCCAAGTACCGCCGCTGCCCCTCGGCAAACAGCAGATCGAACGCCAGCGTGCTTTTGCCCGAGCCGGAGAGACCCGTGAGCACCGTCATGTCGCCGAGCTTGATATCCAAATCCAAATTCTTGAGGTTGTGGTGCCGCGCGCCGCGGATGGAAATGAGCGGAGGCGTTGCTTTGCGCAGAGTTTGTGAAGCGGCCGCCTTGCTCTTCTTTGCGTCCGCTTTTTTGGCACGCCTGCGGCCAGATGCATCGGCAAAATGTTCCGCAAGAAATTGGCCGGTGTGACTCTGCGCGCATGCTGCGATTTTCTCGGGCGTCCCTTGCGCGACGATGCGTCCGCCGCCCGCGCCCGCTTCGGGGCCCAGATCGATCACCCAGTCGGATTGCGCGATCAAATCGAGCTGATGCTCAATCACGATGAGGCTGTGGCCCGCTTCGACGAGCTCCCGCAGGACTTGCGCCAGCAGCCGGACGTCCTCCAAGTGCAATCCCACGCTCGGCTCGTCGAGGAGGAAAAGCGCTGAGTGCCCGATGCCCGCTACACTGTCCAATTTTTTCGCCTGGACCAGATACCGAAGCAATTTGAGCCGCTGCGCCTCACCGCCGGAAAGTTGAATGAGCGGCTGGCCGAGGCGCAGGTACTCCACGCCCAGCCGTGCCGCAAGCGAGAGCGCGCCGATGATCTGCGCGCAGCGGCGCTGCTCCATTTTATCCTCGGCAGGATCCGGTTCAAAAAAATCAACCGCCTCGGCGATTGTCATGCCGAGCACTTGGTCGATTGACTTGCCGCGCCACCGCACTTCGAGCACCGGAGGAGTGAAGCGTCGTCCCGCGCAAACCGGGCACGTGACGAGCACGTCGGCGAGAAATTGCATCCCGATCCGCTCCACGCCGCTCCCTTGGCAGCGGTCGCACCGGCCCGTGCCCGCGTTGAAAGAGAAATCGCTGGGTGAAAGGCTGCGCAGCCGCGCTTCTTCCGAGGTGCCGAAGAGCGTGCGGATCGCCTCGTATACGCCGAGGTGCAACGCGGGGTTTGAGCGTGAATTTTTGACGAGCGGCGCCTGGTCCACGCGGATGATATCCGAAAGCCCGCCCACACCGCGAACCGCAGCGACCTGCCCTGCGCCGCGTTCGTCAACCGGCAGGTGAAGCGCACGCCGCAGTGCCGGATAGAGGAGTTCATCCACCAGCGTGCTTTTTCCCGAACCCGAAACGCCGGTGATGGAAACCCACGCGCCGAGGGGAATCGTGACGTCGAGCCCGCGGATGTTATGCGCCCGCGCGTCTTCTAGCTGAAGCGTGCGCCTGGGATCGAGTTTGCGACGCTTCGCCGGAATCGGAATTTTCGCGCGGCCCGTCCAGTAATCGGCCGTGAGGGATTCCTTCGCGCTGCCGATCTTTTCAATCGGTCCCGAGAAGACGACTTGCCCGCCGCGCTCGCCGCGACCCGGACCCAGATCGACAACCCAATCGGCTGCGCGCAAAACGGCGGAATCGTGCTCCACCACTACGACGGTATTGCCCCGGTCGCGCAGCGCGCAAATCGCGCCGACCAAGCGCTGCGTATCGCGCGGATGCAGGCCGACGGTCGGTTCGTCTAAAACAAAAAGCGTGTTGGCCAGATCGTTGCCCAGACACGCCGTCAAATTCACGCGCTGCACCTCGCCGCCCGAGAGCGTCCGCGCCGCCCGGCCCAGCGTGAGATAACCGAGACCAACATCAATCAGATAACCGACGCGGACGAGGATCTGCTCCTGCAGCCGGCGCGTGGGTTCATCTTCCGCAGAAAAAACAAGGCCTCGCGCCGCACGCTGCAGCTCTTCCAGCGGAAGCGCGTTCCACTCTCCCAGCGTCAATCCCACTTCCGCACCTGTCACCGGCACGCGCCACTGCCGCGCTTCGGCACAAAACCGGGTGCCGCCGCAGTCGGGACATTCCCGGTACGAACGGAAGCGCGAGAGGAAGACGCGCACATGCATCTTGTACGCGCGCGATTCCAGCCAGACGAAAAAGCCACGCACGCCGTACCACCCCTTGCCGCGCCAGAGCTTCTCCCACGTGCCAAATTTTTCCAGCTCTCCTTCGAGCACAAACTTCTGATGCTGGGCCGAAAGCTTTTCAAACGGCACGTTCATCGGGACGCCTTCCCGCCGGCACGCACGCGCGAGGTCAGCCTGCGACTCTTGATACACCGCACCGCGCCACGCCTGCACCGCACCCTCAGCGAGCGTCTTGCTGCGGTCGGGAATGACCCGGTCGTCATCGATCGTGACGGTGCGCCCGAAGCCGCGACACGTTGGGCACGCGCCGAGCGGATGGTTGAAGGAAAAGAGTGCGGGGCTCGGCGGCCGAACCTCCGTCCCATCCCACGGACAGATCCACCGCGAGGCGAAGCGCTGTTCCACATCCGAATTTGCCATCGAAGCTTTCCCGTTTTTTTCTCCAATACGCAGCACACGCACGACGCCCTTGCCGCTGGCGAGCGCCGCCTCGAGTGAATCTTGCAGCCGACGACGCTGCGCCGCATTTTCCGAAGCGATGCGCACGCGATCCTGCACAACGATCAGTTCAGGCGGAGCGTGCTTGGGCGCATCCTCCCGCGCGGTCAGTTCTTCCAAGCGCGCCGGCGCTCCGTCCCACCAGACACGCAAAAAGCCCTGCGCCTGCAAAAATGCAGCAGCGTCCGAGAGCGGCGTCTTGGGTGGAAACGGAACCGCGAAGACCAGCAGCGCCTCTGCATCCGACCAATCGCGCACGAGCTGCTCGGCAATCTCCCCCGCACTCCAGGGCCGCAGCGGACGCGCACACGCCGGACAGGTGCATCGCCCGAGCCGCGCGAAGAGTTGCTTAGCCGCGTCGGCCAGCTCGGTCATCGTGCCGACGGTGCTGCGCGACGTGCGGATCGCGTTCCCTTGGCTGAGCGCGATCGCCGGCGGAATGGCGCTGATGTGATCAATGGCGGGCTTGTCGACGCGCTCAAGAAATTGCCGTGTGTAGGGAGAGAACGTCTCCGCATACCGGCGCTGTCCCTCGGCGTAGAGCGTATCGAACGCCAGCGACGACTTGCCCGAGCCCGACAGGCCTGTCACGACCGTCAATTTGCCGATCGGAATCTGAACATCAACCCCCCGCAGATTATTGGCGCGCGCGCCTCGGAGGTTGATGGAGTCAGCATGCATGTTAGAACCCCCACCCGGGGGTCGACTACTCTACGACAGAACGCGCCAATGCCAAGTGCCCGACAGTGAAAAAATGGGCGGGTTATCTAACGTCCCGGCCCAAGGCGCGCCCAAACGCCCAGTTCGCAACGAGGCGGCTGACCTTTGTCGGGTTGGCTTGCGAGAATGTCAGTGGGCCCGATTCGACGCAAAGGATCGTTGCGACTTGCTCCTGACTGGGCCCTCAAGGCAACGACTGTCGCCTCTTTCAATCGCCCAAAGTTATCTACCTCGAAATTTTCTACATCCAGCGCCGGAACACAGCTGTCTGATGGCGCAGCCGCGCACCATCCTGTCTGTTCTGAGAAAACGCGGACCTGCTGAGCCGCCGCTTCAAACGGTGGAAGCTGATCGGGTGGTGACGACAAGGGGCGCCGGGCGGCGATATCACGCACCACATCGTTACCGCAGGCAGCCACTGCCTCATATCCCCTTTGGTCCAAAACCAAACGCTTGGCGCCTTCGGGCCCCAGACGGCCGGCGGGCAGCTCAACCGCGGGAACGGTCTGATCCCGGTTTTTAATAGCATCCCAGACTCGCGATCCCGCCACGACCAAGCCAGCTAAGCTGAGTGCAAACACAGCCAAGCGGCCAGCGGAGCTGCGCGCACGACTGGCGGTTCGGGAACTCTGAGCCAAGCGCGGTCCCACGCCAGGAGATGGCGGAACGGCAATGGCTGGGCCCATGGCACGCACTGCCGCATCCAACTCATTTGCAGGAAGCTCCAACGGACGCAAAAGAGGACCGGGCGAAGCAGTAGGACCAGAAGGCGAGCCGGCTGGTGGCACATCAACGCCAGACACTTGTCCACCATCTGACGCTGCGTCTAAATTATCCAAACCAGGAGCGCCTAATGCGCCATCCCTCAATTCTCTGAAAGGGTGAACAGCAATCCTTTCTGCATCTAAACCCAAACTAATAGGAGTATTACGAGAAGCCATGTTCCCGACGTAGTACCGCAGCCGAGGCGATTCGTCCACCTAGCGAGGGGAAATAAAATGCGCCGTCATCCCGAGCGGAGCGAGCTTTGCCGAGCGCAGTCGAAGGATCTCGAGTTCTGGCGGTTTGCTTTTTGAAGGCCGACGGCGTTGGCGGTTTTAATACTCCACCAACCTAGATCCCTCAACTCCGGCTGTGCCTTCGTTCGGGATGACGATGCGCTGGAGTTATTAAGACGAAGCGCGCTTACTTGCCGTCGATGCTGGGGTTATTCATGTCTTCCGATCGCGGAGCCCGGCTGACGTCGGCGACAACACCTACACACGGTCTACGGTTATACACTGCACCCATCAAAGTGCTGCCAGTCCTGGGCGCGTCGCCCGTCTCCGACCTCCTGTCCACGATTTTACCTATTGCGCGGCACGCCGTATGAAATCTGATCCGAGCAAGAGTCCAGAATCTCGAGACGGGCTGATCTAATCGTAATGGTTTTGGCATAAATGAATACTCTCTTATCAGTTTGGTGGGGTTGGAACGACGGCCTCCCAGCTTCTACATACAGCTAAAAGATGGGCAATCTACCCCTTGTGTTCCCGCACCCCGCCCAAAACGTCAACCTGACGTTTTACTAATACGCCTTCGCAAAGACGACTCGCTGCGGGCTCGGGCGTCCGGTGAAGGGGCAGGTGCCGGGGCCGCCGGCGAGCGTCTTGTCGGTAGGAAGGCAGCGGATGGAGATTTTGAGCTCTTCCTTGAGCTGCGCCTCGAGCGCGCGGTCGCCCGCCCAGTGCATGAGCGCAAAGCCGCCGTGGATCTCGGGCCGCTCGGCATCCTTGGACTTGGGCGTGAAAAATTCTACCAGCTCTTCGCGTGAATTAATCTGCTTCGTATTGGCATCCCGGAACGCACGGGCTTTTTCGAGCAGCCCGTCCTGAATCTCCTGCAGCCGCTGCGCGAGAGTACCCGCGAGCACGTCCGGCGTGAGCGCTTCTTTCTCCTTATGCGACCGGTCGCGGCGTGCGACCATGACGGTGCCCGATTCCAGATCGCGCGGGCCGATCTCAATGCGAATCGGCACGCCTTTTTTGATCCATTCCCAATTTTTGTGGCTGCCGGTGGAGTCGCGCGCATCCACCTTCACACGGATGGGCTGGCCGTGGAAGAGTTGCGCCCGCAGCTTGCGCGCGAGCTCTTCACACGCATCGAGCACGCGCACGCGGGAATCGGGCTTGGGCGTGACCGGAACGATCACGACGTGCTGCGCCGCGAGGCGGGGCGGGAGGACGAGCCCGTCGTCATCCGAGTGCGCCATGAGGATGGTGCCGATCATCCGGGTGCTCATGCCCCAGCTGGTCGTCCACGCGAATTCCTGCTTGTTCTCGCGGCTCAGGAATTGAATGCCCGAGGCCTTGGCAAAATTCTGCCCGAGGAAGTGGGACGTCGCCGCCTGCACCGCCTTGCGGTCCTGCACCATCGCTTCAATCGTGAGCGTATCGACCGCCCCGGGGAAGCGCTCTCCCTCCGACTTGCGACCGGCGATGACCGGCAGCGCAGCGTGGTCGCGCGCGAATGTTTCGTACACGCCGAGCATGCGGTTGGTTTCTTCAATCGCTTCCTGCGCGGTCTCGTGCGCGGTGTGGCCCTCTTGCCATAAAAACTCCGCCGTGCGCAGGAAGAGGCGCGGACGCATCTCCCACCGGACGACGTTGCACCATTGATTGACCAAGATCGGCAGGTCGCGGTACGACTGCACCCAGCGCGCGTACGCCGCGCCAATGATGGTCTCAGACGTCGGACGGACGATCAGCGGCTCGGAAAGCTCCCCCGCTGGGACGAGTTTGCCCTCGGCGTTGGTCTCGAGCCGCGAATGGGTGACAACCGCGCACTCTTTCGCAAACCCCTCGATGTGCTGGGCCTCTTTGGCCAGGTAGCTCAGCGGAATAAAAAGCGGGAAGTAGGCGTTCTCATGCCCCGTCGCTTTGAACATGGCATCGAGCTGCTCCTGCAAAAGCTCCCAGAGCCGGTAGCCCCAGGGCTTGATCACCATGCAGCCGCGTACTTCCGAATTCTCAGCCAGGTCGGACGCGACGATCACCTGCTGGTACCACTCCGGGAAATCCTCCTCCCGCGTGGGTGAGAGCGCCGGGGCGTTTGCACCTGCCGCTTTTTTAACAGACTCAGAAGCTCCGGAAGACATAATCAACAATCCCTCAGCCTAGCCAGCCTGAGGTAGGAGTGTCCATAGTGTAGTAGTTTTACCGCTACAACTCCGGCGCATTGGGTTTGACGGGGACTTGGAGGATCGTCAACGAGGCGGGAGCGAGCTCGAGCAGCAGGCGGTTGTCCGGCTCGAAGGCGACTGGCTCCCACGAGGTCCAGGCGGGTTTGGTCTCTTCAGGGCCGCTGCCGCGCCAGACCCGCGCGGAAGCCTCTCCCTGGATCTGGCCATTGGTGATAACAACGATAACTCGTTGGGAGACAGCGACTTGGTTGATGAGCGCAATCTGCACGTGCCCCAACTGCGGCGCAAGCGTCGCCACGGTCCGCACTCCAGCCGCGGGTTCGACAGCGAGGAATTCCCGGCCGGGTCCGACGAGCTCGGCCGCCGCCTTGAGCGCCATTCCGGTTGCGTGCGGCTCATTTGCGCTGCCAAGCGTATCCCAGAGCGATGGCCGCGCGGTCGGCGGGCTATGCAAGCTCTTTGTATCTTCCTTGCTTGCAGTGAGTTCTGAATCTTCTAGATCGCTGCCAGCCACCCCGCCCGCCACCTGCTCGAGCCACCGTGAGACCCACACGCAGGCATACCGAAGCTGCGGGTAGGAAGCATAGGAAAGAAGCTGGTCCAAGAGCACAAGTCCGTGCCCAAGGTTATTAATAGGCGCCCACGGAGTTGCCGCCGCTTTGGAGGCAGCCGGAGGGGTGAGATCGGCGCTGCTTGTCTGGGCGATCGCCACCCCGAGCTCGGGCCGGTCCGGCGCCCAGTAGCGGATTGTCTCCCCCATCCGGTCGAGCACTTTGCCCAGCGGACTGGCCTGGGTTTTGGTGGAGTAAGCATCAAAGCCGCCCCAGCCAGTGCAGGGATAGTCATCGATCACTAAGTAATCGAACTCGGATGCGCTGTTGGAGAGCACCACTTCCCACCACGGCTGCGAACGCTTTTCGAGCTGGTCCCGCTCCCCGACTGCTTCCTTCGTCACTGGGCCATTCGCTCCGATTTGGATGGATGCATCCACCGCTTTCATCGCGCGGGAAAAATCCTGCAGGTCGTGGGCGTAGTCGGCCGCGGAAGCGCCGCCGTTGTAACGCAGCCGCCAGCTCTGGCTGCCCAGCTCCCAATACTTCACTTTGTAGCCGCGCGTGATGTTCGCATATTTGACCCACCCCACCGCCGTCGCAATGAGCTCCTCCCGCGTCGGGCCAGGCGCTGCGGCGCTGCCCGCAGGCGGGTAGAGATTGTCATAGCAAACGACCACGACGGGCTCAGCGCCAGACTCCCGGCAGAGGGTGATAAACTGGTCAAAATCCAGCGGCGGCTTGACGAAAGAACCATCGGCATTCACCCAGCGCGCATCCCCACTCGGCCACGTTTTGCCATCGGCCCGCGCGAGCGTGGGCAGTGGCTTTTCAAACGGCGGCCGCGACCACAGCAAATTATCCGCCAACTCCCCGCCGGGATAACGGAGGAAGTTCACGCCCAGTTGCTTGAGCGCCGTGGCTAGCGGTGGACCATCGAACGCGCCCGGCTGCAGCCAGCTGCCGTCCAGCAGGCAGTTCAAGTTCAAACCCAACCGGCCCGGCGCAGAGCGCGTGACAATTTTAGCTAAGTCGATGCGGATCGGACGCGGCGCCGCGTCCTGCGACGCCGTCTCTTGCGCGAATGCGACGGCGGGAATGAGCAACGGCAAGATCCATACGGCCCGGCTCCACTTACGCATAGTTCTCAAAATTCCCGACTGCCGCTGGAAGCTCACAAACTCCCGGGTTAGCTCAACTATCCGCCAGGGGCAAGCATGGGACACGCACGGTAATGGGCTACTTTCAAAAAAACGTCATTTCGAGGGAGGGCCGCGAGGCCCGATTCGAGAAATCTTCGCCTGCAGGGCGATGCGATACTCATAGAACCCAGATCCCTCGACCAATTCACTTCGTTCAGGGCAGGCCTTGCTATCGCTCGCTCGGGATGACATAGATTTTTTGTTGCTTACAGAACACCGTCATCCCGAGCGGAGCAGCGCTAACGGCGATGCGCAGTCGAAGGATCTGGGTTCTACTGGCTTGCATTCTAAATGCGAATCCGCATCCGAAACATTGGTACTCTTCTCACCCAGATCCCTCAACTCCGGCTACGCCTTCGTTCGGGATGACGATGCTCCCTACCCCCAATGTCCCTTGGCAAGTGGGTGGGAGCCTGTGTACAATAGAGGACTAGCCGTTTGCCTGCGCCCCCTCTGGTCCCATGGATTATAATCCGATCGCTCCGTCAATTCGTGACGTGCTTGCCGCTATCAAGCAGCGCAAGACGCTCGATGATGTCGTCGCCCTCATTCTCCACCGCGCGTGCGAGCTCTCCGACGCAGTTCACGGCTCGTTCGTCCAGGTCGATTACGACAACCAGTATTTGGTGATCGCCGGGACGCACGGCCCCGACTGGACGCTCGAAAAACGCCAAACGCGCCAGCCGGTCAACGTCGGCATCACCGGCTGGGTCGCCACTCACGGCGTTCCCTACCTGTGTCCGGATGTTGCGCAAGATCCCTATTACTACCCGCTCTTTGAATTTGTCCGCAGCGAGATGGGTGTGCCCGTCGTTGTCAATAACCGCGTCTGGGGCGTGATCGTGATGGACGGCCTCGCCGTCAACGCATTTGACCAAGGCATGCTGGCCACGGTGACGATGTTCGCCGAACTGGCCGCTTTCGCCATCACGCTGCAGCTCGAGCTCAAAGAGCAGGAGCGGCTGCAGCGCTATCTGGTGCAGAGTGAAAAACTCGCCTCGCTGGGAGAGATCATCGCCGGCATCGCGCACGAGATCAATAACCCCCTCACCTCCATCCTTGGCCACGCTTCACTGCTCACGCAAGATCAGGATAAAGAAGCCGCCGCTGCTTCCATCGATGCCATTATGCAAGAAGCGCGCCGGACCGCCGACCTGGTCAAAAACCTGCTCGCCTTCTCCCGCAAAGAGGCCGGCAATCAGCGGGAGCACATCGGCGCCAATCAGCTCATCGAACGGGTCTGCGCGATGAAGCGCTACCAGCTTCGCGTTAACAACATCGGCCTGGTGTTTGAGCCGGCGGCGACCTCTTACCCATTGTACGTCAGCGCCGCGCAGATTCAGCAGGTGCTGCTCAACCTCATCAACAACGCCGAGCAGGCCATTCCGCCCTACCGCCGCGACGGCTGCATCCGCATTTTGCTCGAACAGCGCGGGCAGCGGGTCGCGATCGGCGTGCAGGATAACGGCAGTGGCATTCCGCAAGAGTTGCAAAAGCTCATCTTCGATCCGTTCTTCACTACCAAGCCCGTCGGTGAAGGAACGGGCCTGGGGCTTTCGATCGCGCACTCCATCATCAAAAATCATGGCGGGCAGATTGCGTTTAACAGCGCGCCGACGGGCACCACATTCTGGATCGAGCTGCCGCTGGCGACCGAGCCCGCGGCGGGCCGCCCGGTTCCGCTGAAAGATGCTCCTGCCGCCGCGATCTCAAATCCTATCGCCGCAGCAGCGACGCGGACTCAAAACCTGAGGTCGGTTACCAATAAAGCTTCCTCCACTGCAACCAAACCCAAGCCGACCGCATCCAAAAACGGGAACAAGGTCACCGGCCGCGTGCTGGTGGTCGACGATGAGCCGCAGATCCTGGAATCGCTCGCCAGCTTCCTCGAGATGCAGTCGATTGAAACGGGCCGCGCGGGGGACGCGCTGTCGGCGCTCGCGCTCCTGCAAGCGCAGGAATTTGACGTCATCATCAGCGACATCCGCATGCCCGGGATGGACGGCCTGCAATTCTACGAGCACGCGCGGGGGATGGAGCCGCGGTACGCGCAGCGCTTCATCTTCATCAGCGGCGACTTGGTGCGCGAAACCACCCGCGCCTTCATCCACGCCACCGGCTGCCCGTACCTCGAAAAGCCGTTCTCTTTTGAGACGCTCTACCACCAAGTTGCCTCGCACCTCTCCAATGGGCGCGAGGAGGGGTAAAAATAAGCTGACTTTTTTCGTTCCTCGCGAGATTGATGATCATGCTCGCACTTTATAAAGATATTCTAAACTGTGATCCGTATAGCGATCGCTGGCAGGGAAATGCAGCTACGCTGATTTGCCATCAAAGGCATGCAGACCCTACTCAACCCGAAACTCAAACCAACATGGGGCGTTCTGGTAACAAATACTTTTCTGGATCACTACTTTCGTGGTTACGGCAAAACGAGGTGTCTGGTTTACGCCTAACAGAAATTGATGTGCTCAACGACGCTGGCAATATTTCCGGCACCATGCAAATTGCGTCTACGCCTGGGGAAGATGGTCGCATCCTGCGAATGCATACTGAGATTTTCACCCCCTCTATCTCAGGCGAAAGAGAGCAACACGAATGGCTGGCTGCACGTGATCCCAGCAGCGGGGATTGTCTTCCCTTAGCCCAAAGCAACTTGCCTCGCTTTAAGGATTTTATCGCTGCGGCGGAACGCAAACTCGGGCCGTGGGAAAATGGCGTGCGCCCCATGGGTTGTAAACCGGTCGCAGCTTCAGCCGCCGCTCCTGCTCGCGGCGGAACGGCTACAGCGCTGTCGGGTACACCTCCCGTTACACAATCGCCTGGAGTGCAGCCAGCGCTGTTACCTCAGTCCTAGACGCACCTGCCGGAATCCCATAAATTAACCTGACGTTTTAGAGACAGTGCGGTAATCAAGTTGTCATGATTGTGTTAGATTCTGATGATGTTGCGTCCACCCAGAATGTTGAAACGGTGCCTGCCTATCACGTTTTCGTTCACCGACCTGGCGCACCACACCCTACTTTTTTGAAATACCAAGGGGAGGATGAAGTATATGCAAGGTGGCTGCACCCAGAGTCGATCGACTGGCTTGAAAAGGAAGGCGTAAACGAAGTTCGCGTGATCGACTGTGCACTTTTCGATAACAACTCAGTACCTGTAGGCCGGATAGAAATCACCGCTACAGCAGGGCAGGATCCACGCGTGCTGCAGATTGTATCGCAGCCTGAAGAAGGAACCGTAGGCGCGGGCATCACAAGGGGAAATGAGTATTTGCCAGCACTAGGACCGGATGGAAAGGGAAAGCCGCTTGCGCAAAGTAAGCTTCCGGGATTGGCTGCAACGCTGACAGCGTTAGAAAAAGCATATGGTCCTTGGGAGGGCGACCGGCGTCCCGCAGGCTGTGAACCGGCGGCAACTTCAGCCCCAGTCCGAGTGAAAGGCACAGTTACGGAAGTGCCAAATGAACCTTCCGAAACTGAACCACGGGGTATAGCAGTATTGAGACTTTGCTAAGGGGCGGGGAAATGGGCTTGGTTGAAACAGCTTCAACTCCCCTCACAGATTTGCCGGATACAGCTCCCGATACGCAATTGCCTGCAATGCCGCTAGACCCGCCGCGTTAAGAATCTCCTCCACATCGGCGGTGCGCGCGACATCGACGGCGGGCTTTTCGAGGCCGAGCATGATCTGGCCATAGACGCGGCCGCCTGCCAATCGCTGGAGCAGTTTGAGACTGATGTTACCCGAGGCCAAGTCAGGGAAAATGAGCACGTTGGCTTGCCCGGCCACTGCACTATTAGGAGCTTTGACCGCCGCGGCTTCGGGCGAAAGCGCGACGTCTGCCTGCAGCGGCCCGTCCACCGCAGCTTCCACGCCAAGCTTTTCCAGACCTGCGCGGGTTAAATTGAGTGCCTCCTCGAGCTTTGGCGCCGATCCGGTCTGCGCTTCCTGGTAGGTAGCATAGGAAAGAAACGCGACGCGCGGTGGCGTGCCAGAAAGTTGCCGCGCAAGCCGCGCAGATTCAATCGCGATGTAGGCGAGCTGCTCCGGCGTCGGCGAGGGAACAATTCCGCAGTCGGCGAGGACGAGCGGCTCCCGGCCCGGAAGCTCGACCACCGCAGCACCGGCAATAGTCTTCACGCCCGGCAGCGGCCGAATGATTTGAAAGAGTGGCCGCAGAAAGCTGCCGGAGTTTTCACTCAATCCGCCCACGAGCGCATCGGCCGCGCCGCTGGCGAGCATCATCGCTCCAAAATGCGCGGGCTGGCTGACGATGCGCAGCGCCTCTTCGGGCGTCGTCCCGCGGAACGGCGGCAGCTCGGTGAGCCGCTGAGAAAAAAGCTCCCGGTCGGACGCTCGCTCGGGATCGACAACCAGCACCTTATCGAGCGCGCAGTCAGCTTCCCACGCGGCTTGGCGCACGGCCTCAACATTGCCCAGCAAAATGCCCACGCCCCAATGACGGCGCGCGCACTCAGCCGCTGCCGCGATGGCCCGCTCGTGCATCCCATCGACAAAAACAATACGTTTGGGATGCTGGCAGAGCCGCCCCAGCGCCTGATCCATCCGTTCCCCTTGCACAAATGACAACCTTACTCACGTTGCGCGTGGGCGCAAGTCCGGGATGACGAATGGGGATTTTCCTTGCGCGGGCGGCAGCGGCTGACGTTCAATCGGCGCACGTTATGCCAGATCAGATGATCGTCACCGGAGGCGCGGGCTTTATCGGTTCAAACCTCACCCTCGCCCTGCAGGAAGTGGACCGTAACGCGCAGCTCACCGTCGTCGACGACTTCCGCTCGGGCGCGTTCCGCAACCTGGAGGATTACCGGGGTGATGTGCTGGCCGTCAACATGGCCACCGCCGATCTGACCGAATATTTCAATTTCAAGAAGGTCAAGACGGTCTACCACCTCGCTTCTATCACGGACACGACCGATCACGACCAGCAGCGGCAAGTCCACGACAACGTCGAGTCGTTCCGCAATCTGTTGCGTGCCGTCGCCGGGACGCGGGCCAACATTGTCTACGCTTCGTCGGCAGCGACCTATGGCGTTGTCAGCAGCACTATCAACCGCTTGGATGATCCGCCGCGCCCCGCGAACGTTTACGCTTTCTCCAAAGTGATTCTTGATAACATGGCGCGCCGCTGGGCCAAGGAGAACCCGAAGCAGCGGATCGTCGGCCTGCGCTACTTCAACGTGTACGGTCCGCGCGAGACGCACAAGGGCGGCCCTGCGAGCATGATCTACCACCTCGCCCAGCAGATGAAGGCCCGCCGCCGACCACGGATTTTCAAGCACGGCCAGCAGAAGCGCGATTTTGTCTATGTACGTGATATCGTTGGCATGACGCTCGCAGCGGCGAAGGCGAAAAAGTCCGGCATTTATAACGCAGGCACGGGCCGCGCGCGGTCGTTCAACGATTTGGTCGAATGCCTGAACAAGGCGCTGGGCATGCGACTGATGCCTGAATATATAGAGAACCCGCACGCGCATTATCAGCCGCACACCCAGGCGGATATCGAGCTGACGCTCCGCGCGCTGGGCTACCAACCGCAGTACACGCTCGAGGCCGGCATCGCCGACTACCTCAAGAGCGGGTGGTTGGTGTAGAGAGAAATCGACCTCGCCTGTTTAGATCATTGTCATCCCGAGCTTGTCGAGGGACCTAGCCGCAAGGAACCGTGGTCATCATGCTGTCGTATTTTATGCTTCAAGCCGTTGTGGTCTCTCTGTAATGGCCCTTTTGCTTTGTAACCAGGTCCATCGGGCAAGCTCGGGATGACAAATTTTTTAAACCCTTGAGATAGTTCTTCTACCCCACCACGCTCAGCGCCGGCTCAACCGGCTGGCCGGCGATGGAGATCCACTCGGGCGCGTCGGTCGAATCGATGATCGCCTGCTGAACATCCCCCAACGTGGCCGAGTCAAGCTGCTCGGCGAGCCCTTCGGGAAGACGAAACGCGACAAGATCCGCAAACGCGCCAGTGGAAATCTCTCCCAATTGACCCGCTTGGCCTAGAGCGCGCGCGGGGACGACCGTCACCATGCGCAGCCACTCGGCCGGAGTGAGGTCCGGGTGCTCAGGCTGCGCCTGACGGATTTCGGCGCGCATATCGAGCCGGTCATTGCTCGCGAGGCTATCGGTGCCCAAACAGATGGGGATCCCTTCGGCCCGCATCCGCTCGAGCGGAAACGGCGCGTGGCCAAAGTAGGCGTGCGAGCGCGGACAGTGGACGGCGATCACGCCGTGGCGGCGCAAAAGAGGCCAGTCGTACTCCTGAATATAATTGAGGTGCACGGCCATGCATTTTTCGGGCAGCGCACCGTGCTCTGCCAAATGCGAGACGGGCGAGCCGTGTCCGCAATCCCCGTTGGCGCGGCCGAGGCTGGCAGCCAAATCATACAGCGGCCCCTGCGCGTGACGGAACATCTCGCTCTCTTCGCGGGACTCGGCCAGGTGCGTGGTGATCGGCGCGTTGCACTGGCCCGCGCACCGCTGCGCGAGGCGGTATAAATCTACCGAAGCGGTATAGGGCGCGTGGGGCGACAGACCGAAGCGGCTCAGGGCTTCGGGCTCCGGATCGTCCTGCAGAGAATCAAAAAAACTGAGCGCCGCCGCGAGAGATTCTTCCATCGCGAGGCGGCTCCGGATATCGACCAATTCAAAAAACCACCAGATGCGTAGCGGAGAACGCGGAACAACGCGCGCGAGCACTTCGGGCGTCGCGACGATGTTGGCGGCGCTCGTTGTCCCGCCCGCAAGCAGCATCTCAAACCCGCGCTCGATGGAAGCCACGTAATCGTCCGTCGACCAGTCGCTCTTGCACGCGTTGAGCGCCTTGAGCCAGCCGACAAAATTCCCACGGGCCGACATCGGCACCCGCCCGGCCACGCGCGTGTAATCCAAATGCGTGTGCGCATTGATCAGGCCCGGCGAAAGAACGCAGCCGGGCAGATCGATGACGACCTCTCCCGGAAGCACGCCCAGCGCCGTCTGGGTGCCGACTGCGAGAATGCGACTGCCTTCGGTCCGCACGGCACCGCGCAGGATTGGGCGCAACGCCTCTCCCGCCAAGACGACGTCGGACCGGATGAGCATAAAGAAAATCGCCAAACCCGCTTGGCGCCCGACCTAGAACGATGCCACCGCGCGGCGCATGGATCAATAGGGAAGAGATGCAAGTTACACACCCCGTCATCCCGAGCTTGTCGAGGGACCTGGTTGTAAAGAACCGTAGCCGAAACGCTACTGCATCTAGACTTCAAGCTATCCTTCTCTTTGCGTAACAACCTTGATTCTTCAACACTAGGTCCCTCGACAAGCTCGGGATGACATAGATTTTTTTGTTGCTTACATATTTTCGCTATCGGCTTGCGCCGCAAAAAAAATAGCGTTACGATCCGCCGCATGTTCAATCGCACGACCTCCTCGTCCCCTTCGTTTTGGATTTTGATTTTCGCCGCCGCGCTCATCCCAGTCCTGGCCACCGGCTGCAAGCCCAGCCAAGCGTCGCTGCAGTACGACGATGCGCGTAACCCGCTCATCCAAAAAGCTGAGTCCGCCACCGCCGATCATAATCCCGACGGCGCGATCGTTGCATACCAGGATGCGCTGCGCAGCAACCCCAACCTGCCCGACGCGCACCGCCAGCTGGGCCTTCTTTATAGCGACGCCAAGCGGGACCCGGTCCGGGCGATCTATCACTTCACCGAGTACTTGGACCTGCGCCCCACCGGCGAGCACCGGGATGAAGTGCAGAAGCTGCTCGACCGCGAGTCGCTCAACTTTGCCGCGTCGCTTGCCAACTCACCCGTGCAAAACGCCGAGGTGATGGCCGCGATCCAAAGCGAGAACGCCAGCCTCAAGCAGCAGCTGCAGGCTTCCATCAAAAGCACTTCTGAGCTTGAGAAAGCGCTCGGCAGCCAGCCGCACAGCGCGATGCCCGCTTCCGCTCCCGTCACCGCACCAGTGACCAGCCCCGTTGCCTCCACCGGTCAATCGATGGCCGCTTCGCAAAGCGCCGCCGAGCTCTCCTCCGTCCCCGCTACGCCCGCACCCGCGGTTGCGGCCCCGGCTCCTGTCAGCACCGGCGCCGCACACACCCACACTATTCAAGCCGGCGATAGCCTCTGGAAAATCTCGTCCACCTATTACCGCGGCGATGTCAAAAATGGCGTCGAGCGCATCAAGCAAGCCAACCCGCAGGTGCTCGTCGAAGGCAAGCCGCTCAAGATCGGCACCGTGCTGACCATTCCGTAAGCATTTCCGTTCAATCTTTACCCTCTCTTCCGGTATGTACAAAGGTTCCAACTACACTCCGGACGAGCCAACCCTGCTCGGCGTCAACGCGTCCAGCTCTTCGGAAGATTTGGGCCTGAAGGTCCAGCAGGCGCAGGAGCAGCTCTTACAGCTCCGCCGCCAGCAGGAAGAGCTCGAAGATCAAAAGCGTGCGCTTGAAGAGCTCTCCCGCAAGCAGCGCGAATTTGACGAAGGCCGGCAAGATACGCTCGAGAAGCTCACACGCGGCCTCGTCCTGCTCGAGCGACAGGAGCACGAATTGCACCGCGAGGCAGAGACGTCCCGCATGATCCGCGAAGGCTTTGCCGACCAGCTCGCGCGCATTCAAGAGCTCAATCCCGAAGGCTGGCAGTCGCACAACCTGCCGACCGAGCTCACACGCGCTCTCGCGACGATCGATCAGGCGCAGGCCGTCTACGCGCAATCCCGCGCGCGGCTCGAAGCGATGCGCTCCCCCGAAGAACTCGCCGCCGCCGAGGAAGATCTCGCTCAAAGCGGTTCAGCACGCAGGGCCTCCGGCCGCTCCTTCTTTGGCATGGCGCGCGACGGCTTTGCCTATAGCCTGCCCATCCTCATCCTCGCGCTCGTATATCTTTTTGTCTTAGTCGCGCGGCGATAGTTCCATTTCCATGAAAAAGCTGCTGCGCGCATTTATAGCTGCGAGCTGCATCAGCGGCGCCCTCGCCCAGCCTGCGCCACCCATCGTGGTGGGCGATCTTATTCAAGTTACTACTTATCCCGATGGCTGTATTCCTTACCAAAAGGGGTATCAACTCGCTCTCAAAGAAGTGAACGATGCCGGCGGCGTATTGGGCCGGCCGGTCAAAGTTCTTTTTCGCGACTCCGGACCGGGCCCGGAAAGCGCGGTTCGCGTCGCAGAAGAACTTATCGCGCGGGATAAAGTCGCGCTCCTGACCGGCACGTGTTTTGACAATGTCGGCTTGGCTGTTTCGAATCTTTCCAAGCGGCACAAGATTCTTTTCCTCAAAGGTTATAACGGCACCAACCGCCACATCTGGCAGGAAGGGCACCGGTACGCGTTCCGCTTCGACTGCGCCAATTATGTCTACGCGAATGCATTAGCCGAAGAAGCGGCCCAGCTCCCCGCCAAGCGGTGGGCCTTCGTCGCACCCAATTACGAGTTCGGTCACTCGGCGGTTGCAGATTTCAAAGCAGGCCTCAAGAAACGTCGGCCAGATGTAGAGTTTGTCGCCGACCAATGGCCCAAGGTCCTTCAGATGGATGCGGCCCCCACCATTCAAGCGCTGCTGCGGGCTAAGCCCGATGCGATCTTCACCGCATGCTTCGGCTCCGACTCCACGCAGCTGGTCCGCGAGGGCCGCAAGCGCGGGCTCTATGATAATCGCCCCATGGTCAGCGTGCTCTCCGGCTTCCCTGAAAATCTCGAACCGCTTAAGGACGAAGCGCCGCAGGGCTGGATCGTGCTGGGCTATCCGTATGACGAAATTAAAACACCCGCGCACCAGAAGTTCGTTGCGGATTACCGTGCCGCTTATGGCGAAGATCCCCGCTACGGCGCCTTCATCGGCTACCACGTGATGAAGACGGTCGCAGCGGCCATCACCAAAGCGGGAGTCGTCGAGACAGAAAAGCTCGTCGATGCGATGGAAGGGCTGACGATCGATTCGCTCATCGGGCCCGTCACCTACCGCGCATCCGATCACCAGTCCACCCTCGGCGTCTGGATCGGCAAGACGACTATCGTCAACGGCAAACCCACCCTACGCGACTGGGTTTACAAACCGGGTGATGCGTACATGCCTAGCGCTGAAGAAGTAAAAAAGCTTCGGCCTCAATAAACTTCTTTTGTCTTTTCCGTAATGCCATGACCGCGCTCACACAAACGGAAGCGTTGGTGCTCTTGCTCGTCTTCGGTGCAGGGATGTACGCCGCTGTGCGTTGGGGCGCGCGGCAGGAAGCCAGCGCCGAAGGTTTTCTCGTCGCCCATCGCAACGTCTCGGTCTGGCGCGGTGCGATGAGCATCGCCGTGAGTTGGATCTGGGCGCCCGCAATCTTCATCTGCTCGATGCAGGCGTACAACCTGGGCCTCCCCGGCATCTTTTGGTTCACAGCGCCTAACATCCTGTGCTTCTTTGTCTTCATCCCACTGGCCAAGCGCTTGCGACGGGAAATGCCGCAGGGCTATTCCCTGCCACACTACATCGCGCAGAAGCGCTTTCCGGGCGAACGCCGAACGCACCTGGCATACCTCGTCATTTTCTTCGGTTACCAGCTCGGCGCGATCATCATCAACTCGCTCGCGGGCGGACAGCTACTCCACGCGATCAGCGGCATCGACGTGCGCATCGCAATTCTCCTCTTCGCCGCCATTCCACTTTTCTACACGTGGAACGCCGGGCTCAAAGCGTCCATCTTCACCGACGTCATTCAGATGACGATGGTTCTGGTGATCGCGTTCGTGCTGGTCCCGTGGTGCGTCGCCAAGGCCGGCGGCCTTTCCGCCATCACGCAAGGGCTCGCCGGAATCGACGGCCGCCACGGCAATCTACTCGATCCGTGGGTCGCTTTCTCGATGGGAATTCCGATGACCCTCAGCCTGATCGCGGGCCCGATCGGGGACCAGATGTTCTTCCAGCGCGCGATGGCGACACGGCCCGAATCGATCGGCCGGACGTTCGCCTACGGCGGCCTGCTCTTTGGCGTGGTGCCCATCCTCCTGTCGCTCTTGGGATTTGTCGCGGTGACGCTCACGCAACAGGGCGCGCTGACGGTGAATAATCCACAGCTCGTCGGCGTGGAAGTGATCGTCCACCTGCTACCGCACGTGAGCGTCTATGCGTTCGCGTTCATCCTCTGCGCGACGCTCGACTCTTCCTTCTGCGCGATCAGCTCCCTCGGGACGGTGGATATTTACAAGCGCTACTTCAATCCGGACGCCGATGACGCGCAAATCCTGCGCGTCTCACGCTGGTCCATGCTGCTTTTGGCTGCAGTCGGGATCGGCATCGCGCTCTTGCAACCCAAGCTGCTCTGGGTGTTTCTTACCTACGGCGCACTCGCCTCGGCAGGACTCTTCCCCACCGTGCTCGCCGTTTTCTGGAAGCGCCTGCCCGCGCGGGGCGCATTCTGGGCGATCGTGCTCTCACTCGTCGTAGCGGCGCCGCTTTCGATCTACGCGAATGTGCAGGAGAATCCTTACCTCATTGTCGCCGCCTCCGTCGCGAGCGTCGGCATCGGGCTGGTCGTGTGCCTCGTGAGTGGGTGGCTCAGTCCCGCATCCCGGGATTGATGCACAGCAGGAAAAGGGTAGAGTCTCCCCTCTCCCCCCTTCCGCTCATGACCTCCGACCAAATCCGCCAAAGCTACCTGGAATTTTTCCGCGAGCGCGGCCACACCGTCGTGCCCAGTGCCAGCCTGCTGCCGACGGCGCCCAATCTGCTCTTCACCAATTCGGGGATGAACCCGTTCGTTCCGATTTTCCTCGGTGATGCGCCTGCTCCAAATCCTCCGCGCGTCGCAGACACGCAGAAGTGCATCCGCGCCGGCGGCAAGCACAACGACCTGGAGGACGTCGGGCTCGATACTTATCATCACACATTTTTCGAGATGCTGGGCAACTGGTCGTTCGGCGATTACTTCAAGCAGGAAGCGATCGCGTGGGCGTGGGAGCTGCTCGTCAATCGCTGGAAGTTTCCGGCCGACCGCGTGTACGCCACAGTCTACCAACCGGGGGCGGACGATCCTTCACACTTTGACCAGGAAGCCTACGACCACTGGGAGAAAATTTTCCGCGCGGCGGGCCTCGACCCGAAGCAACACATCGTCCCCGGCGGCCGGAAGGATAATTTCTGGATGATGGGCGATACGGGGCCGTGCGGTCCATGCTCCGAACTGCATATCGATCTCACGCCCGATAAATCCGGCGCGAAGCTCGTCAACAAGGGTGATCCGCGCTGCATCGAAATCTGGAATCTG
The DNA here is from genome assembly GCA_964473925.1 of uncultured Verrucomicrobiaceae bacterium. Classification (GTDB taxonomy): domain Bacteria; phylum Verrucomicrobiota; class Verrucomicrobiia; order Methylacidiphilales; family CAYYVW01; genus CAYYVW01. Next base: position 8,435 of record CAYYVW010000005.1, on the reverse strand, counting down.
GTCTTCATCCAGTTCAACGCCACCTCCGGCGGCGCGTTCGAGCCGCTCACCGCGCGGCACGTTGATACCGGCATGGGCTTGGAGCGTGTCGCCTCGATCGTCCAAGGAACAAAAAACTTCACTGATTTTTCCGGTAGCATTTCCAACTACGACACCGACCTCTTCCGCCCACTATTCGACGCACTGGAAAAAATTTCCGGAAAAAAATATCAGCGGACCCTCCCCGCCGCCAGCTCTCCGCCGCAAACACCGCAAGAGAAAACCGACGTCGCCTTCCGCGTGATCGGCGACCACCTCCGCTGCCTTGCCTTCGCGATCGCCGACGGCATCACGCCCAGCAACGAGGGCCGCGGCTACGTCCTGCGCCGGATTTTACGCCGCGCCGTTCGCTATGGGCGGGAGTTGGGACTCCAGAAGTCGTTTCTCGCGGAGCTGGCGCCGACGCTCTGCAGCAAAATGAGCGACGCCTTCCCCGAGCTGCGCGCGCACCAGTCCGAGATTGAGAAGATGCTCTTGCGCGAAGAAGAAAGCTTTGGCCGGACAATTGACCGGGGGATTAAATTATTTGAAGCAAATCTTCCAATGGGCGGGAATTACGCCAAGACCGGCTATGAGGGCATGGCGTTTGAATTGTATGACACCTACGGCTTTCCGCTCGACCTAACACAACTCATGGCGCGCGAACGCGGCATTGAGATCAATGTCGAAGGATTTGAGCGTCACATGGCCGAGCAGCGCCAGCGCTCGCAGGCGGCGCAGAAAAAACAAGTGATTGAGGTGTCGCAAGGGGCGGGAGGCGAGCCGACCCTGTTCATCGGCTACGAAGAATTGCTAACATCAGAAGCGTCCGTCACGTTTGTTCAGAGCGATGGCCGGCTCCTTGGAACGGACCGGACGCCGTTTTATCCAGGCGGGGGTGGGCAAGTCGCCGATAAAGGCAAAATTATTTTCCAGGGAACGACCTATACCGTGGAAGACGTGGACCGCTCACCCGAGGGAGTCATTGTCCACCGTCTCGATCGAGCTGTTGAAGCGCGCCGCGGCGACACGGTGACGCTTTCGGTAAACCTCACGGAGCGCAATAATATCCAAGCCCACCACACCGCAACGCACCTGCTGCACTGGGCGCTGCGCGAGAAGCTCGGCAAGCACATCGCGCAGAAAGGCTCGTACGTCGGGCCCGACCGGCTGCGGTTTGATTTCTCGCATCCGGCGGCGCTCACCGAAAGCGAGCGGATGATTATCGAAGAAACCGTGCGAGAAAAAATCGGCGCTGACGATATCGTCCAGGCCGAGGAGCACGCCTACATCACTGTGCAAAAGGATCCGTCGATCCTGCAGTTCTTCGGCGACAAGTACGGCGAGCGCGTGCGCGTCGTCCAAATCGGCGCCTATTCCAAGGAGCTCTGCGGCGGCACGCACGTCAAGCGGACGGGCGAAATCGGTTTTTGTAAAATACTCTCGGAGGGCGCGATCGCGTCCGGCGTGCGGCGCATCGAGATGATCTGCGGCGCTTCGGCCCTCAACGCGTACCTGGCCGTGGAGGCCGCGCGCGGACAGGAGCAGTACGCGAAGTTCTGCCAGAAGCACCCGACACTGTGCAGCCTCGCCCCGCTCGCGCTCAACGGCACCGCCAATGAAAATTGGGAAGCGTGGGATGCGTGGCAAGCCGCCTGGGCCCAGCTGCAGGAAAAAGCGCGCGAGCTTGAGAAAGAAGCGGGCAAGGCCGAGCAAGCCGCGTGGCAAAAACGCGCCGCCGAGCAAGCAACTGAATTTTTGCAGCGCGCCGAGCAGCTCAAACGTGCGGACGGCACTGCGGTAAAATTTCTGGCGCAAAAACTGGATGCGACGCCCGCGGGCTACCTGCCCGTTCTGGCAGAACTATTGCGCGTGCAGACTGATCTCGTCGCCGTGCTCGGCGCGTCGCACGAGGGCAAGGCGGCGCTCTTGGTCGTCTGCGGAAAAGAAGCGGCCGCGCTTGTCCATGCCGGCAACGTGCTCAAAGCGCTAGTGCCGCTCATCGCAGGCAAAGGCGGTGGACGCCCCGATCTTGCGCAAGGCGGCGGCACCGATCCGGCAGGCTTAGACGCGGCACTGGCAAAGGCGAACGAACTCGTTTTACAATCCACCCCCCTTCCTTCCCGTGAAAAAGCAGAAAAAAAATAAGCCCGTTCGCTCGCACGCTCCGCGGCGCAACGCCGCTGCCGCAGTCGATTCGATTGAGTCCGTGCTGCAGGACCTGCGCCGAGGCAAGGTCGTCATTGTCACCGACGACGCGCAGCGCGAGAACGAAGGCGACTTGGTCGTCGCCGCCGAAAAAGCAACACCCGCTGCGATCAACTTTATGATCCGCTTCGGCCGCGGCCTCATCTGCGTCCCCATGACCGAAGAGCGCGCGCAAACGCTGAACCTGGTGCGCATGGTCGCGCAAAACCGGGAGCGGCACCGGACCGACTTCACCGTCTCGGTCGACGCGGCCGCAGGAATCACCACCGGCATCAGCGCCGCCGATCGCGCACGGACGATCCGCCTGCTCGCTGATCCCAAATCCAAGACCGGCCACTTCGTCCAGCCCGGCCACATCTTTCCGCTCGTCGCAAAGGCGGGCGGCGTGCTGCAGCGAACCGGCCACACCGAAGCGACGGTCGACCTGATGAAACTCGCCGGCCTGCGCCCCTGCGCGGTGCTCTGCGAAATCGTGAAGGACGACGGCACGATGGCACGCATGCCCGATCTGATGAAGTTCCGCAAAAAGCACGGGCTCAAGCTCTGCACGATCGCCGACCTCATCGAGTACCGCCGCCGCCGCGAAAAATTAATCCAGCCCGAACAAGTCGTCCGCCTGCCGACCGAGCACGGCGAGTTCAACCTGCATCTCTACCGCACCACCGTCAACGGCGAGCACCACCTCGCGCTCGTCAAAGGCGTGATCGACGGAAAAAAGCCGACGCTCGTGCGCGTCCACAGCGAGTGCCTGACCGGCGACGTCTTCGGCTCGCAGCGATGCGATTGCGGCCCGCAGCTCGACGCAGCGATGCGGCAAATCGAAGCGGACGGCAGCGGCGTCATCGTCTACATGCGGCAAGAGGGGCGCGGCATCGGCTTTGCGGCGAAGATGCACGCGTACAAATTGCAGGAGGCCGGCTTAGATACCGTGCAGGCCAACCGTAAGCTCGGCTTTGCACCCGACCTGCGCGAGTACGGCCTCGGCGCGCAAATCCTCTACGACCTAGGCGTGCGTAAAATCCGCCTACTGACCAACAACCCAAAAAAAGTGGTCGGCCTCTCCAGCTACGGCCTGGAAATCGTCGCGACCGTCCCGCTCCGCACGCCGCCCAATCAGTACAACCGCGGCTACCTCAAAACAAAGCGGTTGAAATTTGGCCACAGCCTGTAGAGTCTTCTTTTCACGTTTATGTCGTCCCGCATCGTCCACCTCCCGTTCGTCGGCCGACCGCGCTTTGCGATCGTCTGCAGCCGGTACAACGCCGAGTACGTCGATGGAATGCTGGAAGAAGCGCAAAAAGCGCTGCACGGGTACGAGGTCATCGTCATGCGCGTCCCCGGCGCGTTTGAAATTCCATTGCAGGTGCAACGCCTCGCCAAAACGCGACGCTTCACCGCCATCATCGCCCTGGGCCTCATCTGGCAAGGAGAGACGAAGCATGCGGAAGAAATTCTGCGCACCGTCACCGACTCGCTCATGCGCATCAGCCTCGCGCACGACATGCCGGTCGTACATGAAGTGCTCAGCGTCCAGAACGAAACGCAGGCCAAAGAACGCTGCCTGGGCAAAAAGCTCAACCGCGGCAAAGAGGCCGGGCAAACGGCGCTGGCGCTCGCGCACCTCAAGGCCTCTTAGCGATGCTCCACCGCCGCGCGGGCCGTGAGCTGGCCGTCCAGTTTCTCTACCAGTGGTCGTCGATCGATCCGCTGCCCGAAGGCGTCGTCTTCGAAGAAACACTCGCCGCGTTCTGGCCGTCGACCCAGTCCACTCCCGCCGCAAAAAAATTCGCCGAGCCGCTCATCCGCCAAGTCGTGCGCGAACGGCATACGATCGACCAAGCGCTTTCCTCCCGCGCGCACAACTGGGACTGGCATCGCATCGCACCCATTGAAAAAGCGATTTTGCGCCTCGCAGCCGGAGAGCTTTTATTTTCGCCCGATACTCCGCGCGCCGTTGTGCTCAACGAAGCAGTCGAGCTTACCAAACACTTCAGCTCGCCCGCGGCGGCGCCGTTCGTCAACGGCGTGCTCGACGCGCTTGCGAAAGGCTCCACTCCCCCGCCTGCCGCGCCGTCGCCAGGAAAATCATAGCAGCGAATCATTTTTTCCGCATGAGCTTCTGGAAAAACCTCCTGCAGCGGCTCCGGCCCGAGGCATCCGCTCCGGAAGACTGGGAGGCGGTGCTGGTCCAAGCCGACCTCGGCCTTCCGCTCACGCAAAAATTCGTCGCTGGGCTCGAACGTGCCAAACTGTTGCACGACGCGCCTGCCGCCGAAGCGTGGCTGCGCAAAGAGCTGCTCACCCTGCTTGAATCTCCACCCGCGCGCCTCGTCCTTGAAAAGCCAGAGGTCGTCCTGCTCGTCGGCGTGAACGGAAGCGGCAAGACGACCACCGCCGCCAAACTCGCTCGGCTCTTTCAACAACGCGGCGCCAAAGTCGTTCTCGGCGCCGCCGATACTTTTCGCGCAGCCGCGGTTGAACAACTGCAGACGTGGGGGGAACGGCTTGGCATCCCCGTCGTGCACGGCGCCAGCGGCGCAGACCCCGCGAGCGTCGCCTTCGCCTCGTACCAAACCGCGCAGGAGCAAAACGCCGACTGGCTCATCGTCGATACCGCCGGGCGCCAGGCCAATCGCCATAACTTGATGGAAGAGCTCGCGAAAATAAAACGCGTGCTGGGCCGTCGAGATCCGCTGGCGCCGCATCACGTCTGGCTTGTAGCCGACGCGACGACCGGCAGCGCGGCGCTCATGCACGCTCGAGAATTTGGGCAAGCCGCCAGTGTCACCGGCCTCATCCTCACCAAGCTCGACGGCTCGGCCAAGGGCGGACTCGCCGCTGCCGCGCGTGCAGAGCTCAATCTCCCGACGCTTTTTGTCGGTTCGGGCGAAAAGCCGGAAGACCTGCAACCCTTCGATGCCGCGCGCTATGTCGACGCCTTCTTCAACCGCTAAGATCGACCAGCACTGGATGCGTCGCGCGCTCGAGCTCGCGGCCCGAGCATCCGGCATGACCAGCCCCAACCCCTGTGTGGGCGCGCTTCTCGTCCGACCGTCGATGGATCGAAAAAAACCCGGCACACTACTCGGCTCCGGATTCCATCGCCAGGCCGGCCAGCCGCACGCCGAGATCGAAGCAATCGCCGACGCCCGCCGACGCAATCGCCGCATCGAAGGCGCGACGCTCTACGTCACGCTTGAGCCGTGCTCTACCCACGGGCGCACACCAGCATGCGTCGACGCAGTCGCCCGAGAGAAAATCAGCCGCGTCGTCGTCGCGATGCCCGACCCCAATCCGCGCCATGCAGGCCGCGGGTTGCAACTCCTGCGCAAGCAAGGCATCGCTGTCACCGTCGGCGTACTCGCCGCAGAGGCACGCTGGCTGAATCGAGATTTCTGTCACTGGATCACCAACAGCACCCCGTGGGTCGTCGCGAAAGCGGCAATGACGGCGGAAGGCAGCCTCATCCCGCCACCCGGCCGACGCTGGATCACGGGGCCCGAAGCACGTCGCGCGGGGCACCAGCTCCGCCTGTTCTCGGGCGCAATCGCCGTCGGCGCAGAAACCGTTCGCGTTGATAATCCGCGGCTCACCATCCGTCATGGCATCCTCACCAAAGCCGCGCGGCGCTCGCGCGCCCGCAAGCCGCAGCCCTGGCGTGTCGTGCTGACGCGCTCTGGGCAGCTGCCACGGAGCCTCCACCTTTTTTCGGATGCGCATCGCGCCCGCACGCTCATTTACCGAAAACAGTCCTGGAAAAAAATTCTCGCTGACCTCGGAAAACGCGGCGTCACTCGCCTCCTGCTCGAAGGCGGCGCCGAGCTCCTCACAAGCGCCTTCGCCGCCAACCTCGTGCACGAGGTCGCGTTTTACTACGCACCTCAAAAATCCGGTCGCACTCAATCCAAGGCGTTGCGCTCTGCAAAAAAACCATCCCCCTCCGGACCCGCGTGGATGCGCAAAAAGATAGAACTCTATCGGCAAGAGCAACTCGGCCCCGACCGCGCGCTCTACGGCATCGTCCTGCCCTCAAAAATCCGTCCGCCCGCGACAACCGCGCCTACTGGCTCGGGCCCCCAAAGCGCTCGCGGTGGAACGCGACGACGCTCTCGCGCGTAATACGCAGGTGGGTTCTGCGCGGCTTATCCGACATCCCAATATGGCCCGCTCGCAACACGCCGCAATCGACCAAGGCGCGCACATGGTTGGTGCAGGACCCTAAAAAATCCGCCACCTCCTGGACCGTCAGGTGTGGACGGGGCAACAGGTTCTCCAGTGATGGAACAGCTCCGGCAAGGACAGGCATCTCCGTCAAACCACTGGCTGGACGGTCCGGATCACTCACCCCCGATCGACGACATTGGGAGGGGGAGAGCTCAATTTTTTTTGGCATAAGAATTTCTAAGGTTGATTTTCTGATTTAGGAATGATATATCGAAATAATTAAGTAATAATTGAGTATTATAATCTAATAAATTTATTATAAAGGACAATAAAATATGAATAAAGAGAAAAATAAGTTGATAATCCAAAAAATCAAAGATTATCGGAAGTTTTATAAACTAACTCAATTAGATATGGGTCGCCGGCTGGGTGTATCACAAAACTATATCTACATGATTGAATCGGGTCGCACGCGGCCCTCCGACCGCTTGTCGATGCTCTTCGATGCGCTCTGCCAGCGGCCCGACTTGGTAGAAGAAGGCCCACAAACAACCGCCCAGCTGCGCCTGATCCCCGTCCTTTCCTGGCCGCAGCTCAGCCAACTGGTTGACATCAAGCAAGTTCCAAAAAACATCCAGGAAAAGATCCCCACGGACTTGTCCGACTCGCATGCCCTCGCCGTCCGCCTGCATGGGGACGCGATGGAGCCGGAGTTCCGCGACCGGGACGTTGCTGTCTTGGCCCCAGGCATGGCGCTCGCCAGCGGCGCCCTGGTCATCGCCAAACTCAAGAATGCCGGCCTGCTCTTTCGCTTGCTGCACTACAGCCGCGATGGCCTCATCCTCAAGCTCTCAAGCTACAACCCGGCCTACCCGCTCATGGAATTTGAGCAGCGGGACTTTGACTGGATCTATCCGGTGGAATCCGTGCTCAAGAAAATACAGCCGCGGGGATAGCACTCACGCCGACAAAGCAGCCAAACGGCGTTCTCATCCCCTCGCCTGGAGGCAAGGGGATTGCCCGGCCTAACGGCCAGGCTTTGCAGGATGGCTTTGCGTATATTCCCCATGTCGCTCACGCGACAACGCATTCAAACGTCGTTCGAATCCCACATCGCACTTCATAAATAGACCCGCAAGGGGTCTATTTCTGGAGGCAAGGGGATTCGAACCCCTGACCTATAGCTTGCAAAGCTACCGCTCTACCAACTGAGCTATGCCCCCGGAACTTGAAGATGCGCGGCCTACCGTAGTGACACCTCCCAGCAAATTCAAGAGTGGAGTCGTTCGCACTTCCAAATCCACGTCACCCTAACAAGCTATCGAGTTCCAAAATATCGTCATCCTGAGCTTGTCGAGGGGACCTAGCCGGAAAGAATACTCGCTGGCCTGATGATAGTCGCCGCATGCGTTTGTTTTATTCATTGAGCTTGGTTTGCATACGGAGCGGCCTGTGTGCTTCATAACCAGGTCCCTCGACAAGCTCGGGATGACGATGTACTGGAGTTTTTTAGGAACAGCCCACCCACCAAACAAAAAAACCCGAGCAGCTTTTTGGGCCGCTCGGGGATTCTTTGCTTCAAACTTTTCGACAGATTTACAAACTTAAGATTATCAACTGAATAGTGCGTCAACCAGTTTCCTGAAGGTAGTCTTGAATAAACTTGAGAAGCCTTTCAGCAACCCAAGTTTCACGCATATCTTGAGAAACGCTCCAGCGAACTGGAACGCTTAAATCCCAAGGGTTAGCGCTCGACCTATTCCGCCTCTCGCCCGAAGGCGAGATTTGGAATTTCTCCCTAGAAAGGAGGTGATCCAGCCGCAGGTTCCCCTACGGCTACCTTGTTACGACTTAGTCCCAATCACCGAGCTCGCCTTCGGCGCCGCCCCCCTTTCGGTTGGACTAGCGACTTCGGGCGCTCTCAGCTCTCGTGGCTTGACGGGCGGTGTGTACAAGGCTCAGGAACATATTCACCGCGGCGTAGCTGATCCGCGATTACTAGCGATTCCAACTTCATGCAGGCGAGTTGCAGCCTGCAATCCGAA
>CAYYVW010000004.1:115044-122321 GCA_964473925.1 uncultured Verrucomicrobiaceae bacterium | reverse complement strand
ATTGATTTGATTGATTTGATTGATTTGATTGATTTGATTGATTTGATTGATTTGACTTGTTAATTAAAGAAATATCCCGTTATAATATTTGAAACATTTTTAATACCTAAACATATTTCCTTGAAATAAAACAACAACTCATGATAATCCTTGTCTGTTATTACATTGTTGTTTAGATAATAAACAGTGATTAGTTCTATTTTAAATTCGGTTTGCAACTCGTATCTTTGACGCTCCGTTTAATTTATTGTTGCAGTAATTATAAGAATATTCAATTTCTCCATTTTCGAAAAAACACTCTTGTAATCCATGTCTTTCCTCTTTGTAAAAATTCAATCTTTTAAATATTCGACTATTACCATGATATATTTCAAATAACCCATGCTCCTTTCCTTCTTTCCAATTTGATCGCTCGTATATTTTACCATGTTCATTAAACGTTTCATATAACCCATGACGTTTATCAAGAATATAATTTGATCATTTGCATAATTTTCCGTTTGTATGATAAAATTCATATAAACCGTGATATTTTCCGTCTTGATAATTTATAACATATGCCAATTGTCCATTAGGATACCAGTCTTGATATAAACCACAAAGTTTATCATTTTTATAATAGCATACTGCACGTTGTTTTCCATCTGAATACCACGTTTCGTGCAAACCAAAAGTTTTCTTGTTGTTTTTCATAGATCTAGATTCTAATTGACCGTTTGGGTACAAAGTTTCGTACAAACCTTGTTTATACCCATTTTTCCATCTGAATTTTAATTGACCATTGGGATAATATTGGTCATGGGTAAATTTCATAACTATATGAATTTAAGTTTTAAATAAGTTTAAAACTCAAATTAAAACTCAAATTAAAACTTATACTTTTAACACTTAAACAATTAATTATAAAAGCAATGTATACACGACAATATTATCGAAACGATGGTATGGTCAAGGGAATAAGAACTGATACGTATAAACAATTAACAAATGAGATAATTAAAACTGATGGAGTATTAAAACTAATAAATCATGATAATCCTAAATTAGACATTACCGATATTGAAGTACATCCTAACAAGTATTACTACAAACATAGAGATGCAATAATACCAGACTTGTCAGACAAAAAAACAGTATACTCTGATTTTTTTATTAGTTTTTTATTAGGATATCAATCTTTTATTCCAGTAAAATACAACCCCGAAATTAAAAGTTATATTCAAGGAATAAACGTATTATCACCCGAATTTATAAAACTTGTTGAAATATTATCTACAATAGGATGTTTGGAAAAAAAAACATAATTCAAACAAGTTTAATCTATTTGAATAGATTAAACTTTATTTCTAAAACTTAACTTAAACTTTTTCATCAAAACGAACTTTGTTCTGAGATGCGTCAACGATTTCAGAAGTGTGTGTGTATTGTGTCGACAGTTTTTCGAAAAAGTTTACATTTTTATTCATACTCATCTGTGCCATCCAATCAAAAGGATTAGACACGTTATATATCGTTTCTCCTATTAACCCGTACAATACGTTATCTGCCGTGTGTTTAATATATTGCAACATTTTATCACTATCCATACCAGGTGTACTGTTTCCGTTATCATCGTTATTATTGGGTAACGCTTCCTTGATAAATTCGTGTTCTATAGCGACAGCTTCTTTAAACATTTTGATGACTTCTTCTTTTGGGAGTTTATGTTGAATTTCAGTTACATAATCGTCACTCGATTTTGAATAGTGAATGCGTTCATCTCGTGAAATTTGTTCATTGGCTTGAAACGTGCCGTTTAACCCTTTTTGACGATTTTTCAAATAGAAAATACCACAAAAACTACCTGAAAAACACACACCTTCCTGTATTACTCCAGCTACTAATCGATGTACAGGAGATCGACCTTTGATCCATTTACGAATCCACTCTGCCTTCTTTTTAATTGAAGGACTTGTCTCAATTGCGCGAAACAATTCTTCTTCTTCTTTTGGAGGTAAATTGAAAGCCTTGATATTATCAGCATAGGTTTCGCTATGGACGTTTTCCATCATTTTCTTATAGTCGTTAAACATGCAATGTTCTAATTCTACATAATCCATAGAATCTTGCTCGACGAGTTCATTAACAACAAAATCACTAGATCCAAAAAATGCAGTAATTGTTTTAATAAAGTGTTGTTCCCGTTTATTTAGTTTTGCAAAAGCTGCAGCATCTTCCTTGAAATCAATTTCTTTTGCAAACCAGTGCGAACTCTGGTGTTTTTTATACCAATTCCATACCCGTTGATTTTTGATAGGATACAGCGCCAACCGTTTACGAGAAGGATCAAACATAGGTTCAATAAATTTGTTATCCTTGTTATTTTTGTTTTCTTTAAGTTCAAAATAACGCAATTTTAAAGGTTCTCCAACTTCTGGTAATTTGAATACTCCATCTAAAAATGATAATACAACTTCTTTTTTTAGTGAAGTAACCCATTTATCTAATGAATTATATATTTTAGATTCCCCTGATGAATAATCACGTAATAGATATTTGTTATCGTTTAATTTAAAAAGGTTAAAACTATATGTACTATTGTCGTTGTATTTTCCCTGATATCCAAATATATGTGTTTTGTTTTCTTTAATTTCTTTATCAACGGATTTAATCTCTTTCGAGTCGCTAAGTAAAACACTCATCTGATAAAATAAACAAATAATTATTAAATTCATTTAAACGAATTTAAAATATTGTTCATGATAATAACAATGGATTCTGAATTGCAATACGAAGTTTACGAAGGAGGCAAATCGTACGTTATTTTCGGAAACACTTATCCCTGGAAAGAAGAGATCAAGAACATAGGAGGTAAATATAACGCAAACTTAAAAGTTGATGGAAAGGCGATCAAAGGGTTTATTTTGAAAAAATCGTCAGAAAATAAGCAAGCGATCGAGAAACTAATTGAAAAGTCGGGAAAGAACCCCAAAGGTAAAAAATCAATAGAGTACAAGGCACAAAATACAGGAGTCTCGCATGAAAATTTCCTAGCATTGGTCTCTACTGTTGAACGTCTCATGACTATTATGGTTAATAACAAACTTTTAACCGATGACGATCCTGCGTTTAAAAAACTGAAAAAGTTTAAAGAATCAGATGAACCCACCGATAAGAAATCTGCTGATAAAAAGACTGTTGAAAAGAAATCTGCTGAGGATAAACCTAATACCAAACCAATTGAAAAGAAATCAGCTGAAAAGAAATCAACCGAAAAGAAAAAAGTAGAATCAGAATCCGATAATGATTCGGATGAAGATTACGTACCAAAGAAACGATTGTTAAAATAATCTAAAGATAAATTTAATCTTGATTAAATAAGATTAAATCGTTTGATTCGTTAAACGATTTAATTAGTTGTATTGTTTTATTTTACATGTCGGAAAGACGAGAATTTTTTTATGACAACGGTCAGCCGAAAGAGGTATCAAACTATCATGATAACAAGTTACACGGAGAATTAAAAAGGTGGTATGAAAATGGACAGCCTGAAGTAATGGCAAATTATAAAGACGGAAAAGTTCATGGCGAATATAAATCGTGGTTTGAGAACGGTAATCAACGACTTGTTTCAAATCGTTATTATGGGATTCAACATGGAGAACGAAAAACCTGGTTTAAAAATGGACAACAACATGTAATATCAAATTTTAAAAATGATGTATTACATGGAAAACATGAATCGTGGTATTACAATGGTAAACAATATGAAGTAATGAATTACAAAGACGGCAAGCGTCATGGAGAATGTAAGAGTTGGTTTGAAAATGGCCAACAATCTGTAATATCAAACTGGAAAGATAATCAACGACACGGAGAATATAAAGAATGGTTTGAAAATGGCCAACAAGATGAAATATCGAATTATCATGATGGAAATCTCCATGGAAAATGCGAATTATGGTATGAAAATGGTCAACCGCGCGAGATATCAAATTGGAAAATTGGAAAACGACATGGAGAATACAAAGATTATCATGAAAACGGTAAACAAAACGTGATATCAAACTATCACGATGGAAAGCTACACGGTAAATATTATAATGTACATGAAAAGTACTTTTATTACGATACGGAAATAACAAAGATGAAATACGATGCAATTATTAGTAATATACAATCTACTGTAAAAATTGTCAATGTACATGACATAATTGTTGGTTATTTCTTTTAACAATTTGACCAAAGATTTGATTAATTTAATCTGGTTTAATCGATTAAATTAATTTGAAATAACATATTTTTATGCAGGAAACTTTTTACGACAGTGGTCAACGAAAAGAAATATCAAATTATAAAGATAACTACATTCACGGAGAACGCAAATTGTGGTATGAAAATGGTCAACAATGGGAAATATCAAATCGGAATAACGGAAATTTTCATGGAGAATGTAAATGGTGGTACGAAAACGGTCAACAATCTATAATATCAAATTATCATGATGGACATTTACATGGAGAATACAAAGAATGGTTTGAAAATGGTCAACTAAAGGAAATATCAAATTGGAAAGATGGTGAACGCCATGGAGAATATAAAACGTGGCATTCAAACGGTCAACAATGGATAATACAAAATTGGAATAACGAAAAACTACATGGAGAATACAAAGTGTTGTATGAAAACGGTCAACAATATGAAATATCAAATTATAAAGACGGCAAGCGTCATGGAGAATGTAAATGGTGGTACGAAAACGGTCAACAATCTATAATATCAAATTATACAAACGGTATACTTTACGGAGAATTCAAAGAATATCATGAAAACGGTAAACTACACGTAATGGCAAACTATCACGATGGAAAACTACATGGAAAATCAATTAAACGTAACGAGATGTACTTTTATTACGATAAAGAAATAACAAAGATAGAGTATGATGCAATTATTAGTAATATACAATCTACTGTAAAAATTGCCAATGTACCTGACATAATTGTTGGTTATTTCTTTTAACAATTTGACCAAAGATTTACTCAGTAAAAAGATTTACCCAATAAAGATTAAACTGACAAAGATTAATCGATTTAAAATACAATCTTTTCTCTGTGTTTATGCTTACCATTACTTACTCGTACGGTATCCGTATAAACTATGCAGACATCCTTGGGGAATGTTTTGATGAAAAGGATAAACCAGAGAATCAGCTAAGGCTAGCATTTGAAACAGCAAAAAAGATGTATCCTGATCTGTATATCGATTCAACGATAGATGAGGATACAGGCAACCATTACGTGACAATTGGGGTTTTGATTAATAAGAAAACTGTCAAGAAAATGACACCTGAAATGACAAACATAACCGAATTTTCGTATCAGCAAAGGACAATACACGATAAGACGTTTTCAGATATAATTGACTATTTTGAAGTTGATTGTTATTTCGAGTATATGGTAACTGCAACGAGTGATTAATTACCAACAAATTAAACGATTAATTATTTTAATTAAAATAATTAATCAATGCTTTCAATCATATTTGCATCCGATTCTAAAAACGGAATAGGTTACAATCAAGGTTTACCTTGGAATTATCCCGAAGATCTAGAATACTTTAAAAAGACTACTATGGGTAAACCTGTAATTTACGGATACAATACTTTTAAAGGTTTTAAAAAGGCTTTACCTGGACGATTAAACATTGTCATTGATAGGAATTATAAACCTGAAAAATCAGATAAACAAGATAACAAATTAGACAATAAACAAGATAACAAATTAGACAATAAACAAGATATAATCTTTATCAATAAATTTGAAGATATTTTCAATTTGAAAATAGACAATTTAAACAATGTGTTTGTTATAGGCGGTGCTAAATTGATTAAACACGTCATAGATAACCATTTTGATAAAATATCAAAGGTTTACTACACTTTTATTAATCAAGAATACAAATGTGATACTTTTATCGATACTTCTTTTCTCACTCGATTTTCATGGACTAGTAGTATGGTATCTGAAACTTGCAAGGAAGTTGTTTATAACGTTTATGATAAAGTAGACAAAACAGACGAAAACAATTATATAAATCTAGTAAAAAACGTATTGGAAAACGGTGAAACACGAAAAAACCGCACAGAAGTCGACACTATATCTCTATTTGGAGAACAAATATCTTTTGATCTTTCCAAAGGGTTCCCTTTATTAACTACACGTCAAGTGTTTTGGAGAGGAGTAGTAGAAGAGTTGTTATGGATGCTTCGAGGAGAAACAGATGCAAAGAAACTACAAGAGAAAAAGGTAAAGATATGGGACGACAACACTTCAAAAGAATTCATCAAAAAAGTAGGATTAAACCTCCCAGAAGGTCATATAGGTAAAGGGTACGGCCATCAATGGCGAAATTACGGAGGAACCCATAAAGAATTTTGTGATACGTATATTTTAAACGGATGTAGTAAAAGTATAAACGATAGTATATTACAAGGAGACAGAGTAAGTTCGTTTAATGTTACAACAAACACACAAACAAATTATACAGAATCAAAACAAACCGGTATAGATCAAATCAAACAAGTACTAGAATTACTAATTAAAGATCCAAACTCTCGTCGTATTATAATAAACGCATGGAACCCGAAAGACGTCAATTTAACTGTTTTGCCTCCGTGTCATTGCATGTGTCAATTTTACGTACGTAAAGGAAAGTATCTCGATGCAAAACTAACTCAACGATCGTGTGATTTGTTTCTCGGTGCTCCGTTCAATATAGCGTCGTATTCGCTATTGATTCATATATTTTGCAAGATTACGGGATACACTCCTGGAAAACTAGTATACTCTCTCGGTGATTGTCATATTTATTCAATTCACAAATCCGAATGTCAAGAGCTGATTTCACGTCCTGTTCGTAAATTACCGAGTATGAGTGTAACAAGAGAGTTCAAAGGTAAAACTACGGATGAATTGATCAAAGAGATAGAATCTTTAGAATTCTCAGATTTTAATCTGACTGGGTACAATCCTCACTCGGTCATCAAGGCTAAAATGGTTGCATAGATTGTTTGTTGTTGATTAAATTAACTAATTAGTTAATTTAATCTTTATTAAAAGAATTAAACGATTTTAAAAATTTACTAATTGTATTAATCAGACGCACACGATGGCTTCCAATACCACTGAAACCGCAAACGTAAACCCTTACGAAACTGCGCAAACGGTTCCGACTTCTGCACAGACTGAAGTGCCCACCCAACAGCCTGCTGCTGAAGCTAAATCGGAAACTAATCA
>CAYYVW010000004.1:18539-114944 GCA_964473925.1 uncultured Verrucomicrobiaceae bacterium | reverse complement strand
GACTAGCGAAACTAATCAGACTAGCGAAACTAATCAGACTAGCGAAACTAATCAGACTAGCGAAACTAATCAGTCTTCAGCAACTTCGTTTATGTCAATGTTTAAACTCGACGAGAAAAAGATGCAAGCTCTAAAAGAATTTGGATTTGATCTCAAAGAAATGGATGAAAAACTAAGCGCAGTAAAAAAGCTGACTCCTGTTAATTACCGATTTGAAGATCTGGCCAACGTCACTCGTTTTTGCAATGGAGCAAATTCTCTGGATTCCGCAGAATATCACAATTTCCTCGAATGTATGAAGGAATACGCATCTCTCACCAAAACTGGGAACGTTCTCCAGTTTTTAAAAGACACGTATGCAAGTTCCGATGTATACCTCAAGTCTGGTAAACACTTGGATTGTCAGACGATTTCAACGCTCAAACATTTCATTAGTTTGTTCAACTGGTAAACAAATAATTCTGATTAACCCTAAATAACAACTATCATCCTAACCAATTATTAATTCTATTAGAATTAATAATCTTTTTACTTTGCCTTACTTCAATTAAAACGGAGGTTTTCCGTTTACAAGGGTATAACTTGCAACAAACTTTTGAAGTAGTATAACAAAATAGTTGCAAAACTTGTAAAAGTTGTACATGTTTACTATATCAATAGTATTGCTAGTGTTTTTATCAGTTAGTATCTTTTTAAACAATGGGATGTACTCGTCTCCAAACACTGAAAACATTTCAACGTTTTTCAAACAGTATTCGTTATATTGACAAATACGACCATACATTTTCAACTTGTCTTTATCCGACATATCTGTAAACATACTCAGATCTATAAATTTAGCATACTTCATAAAATTCTTGTTAAACTTGAGCATCAACACATCCCCACTAGCTCCCTGTGCCATTAAATTTAAATTACTCATATTTACACCTGAAATGTTTGCTGAAAATTTGATAAAGTCTATGATATTCTGTTTAAAGGCGTCTTTTTGGCGCGTCATTTTTGCTTCTTCTTGCATATAATAATATTCGTTTTTATTTAAACGAATATTATTTCAAATTTATAATAATTATATGGACCTTTCATTTTTCTTTAGACCAATTTCTATAGACGTAAAAGAACGAATAAACGGGTTACTACTTAATTTAAAAGATGAGAAATTCAATTGTTTGCGTCATCACGTAGAAAAGGCTCGAGAATTAGACGAATCACTCGCAAACGTCTTGCTTGATAAATACGAAGAGACTTTTACGTCTCTTTGTGTATTGTATAATAAACATAAAAAATACCCTAACCTGTTTCTCACATTCACGAGTGAAACTTCAACAATTGAAGAAATAAACATGAGAATTACAAGAATAGACGATACGGGAAGTTTTCTACAATTTATAAATATACTAAACAGACTCAAGAAAAAGATCAAAGGTTTAGAATATGCTAAACAAATTTACACTGAACTAGATAATATGAAACCCACTGTAAAGAATTTTAAACAATCACTTGATCTATTCGATGAATTAACTGTATACTTTAATAAATTAACTCTTATCATTAACAAAAAAGGAATGTTGTCAAATATGTTGTTGCAAGATACCAAGAGTTTAAATAAACTTTGCGTAATAAATAGCTTTCTTAAAACTCAAAATTTAAAAAAGCCACGAGAAGGTATAATAGTAATGCTCAAATTGCTAAAGTGATTCATTTGTTTCGTCTTTAATCTCTTATAGGTTTATAACGTTTAACGGGTATTTCCAATTGTTGAAAAGCTAAAGTATGAATTACTCGGATCAGTTTGTGGGTTGTCTGTGTTTCGAGACAATTGCAGAGTTTTATTATTAGATATACCAGCCAATGCGCCGTAGCCACTTGTAATAACTGAAGAAGTAGGAACATAAATGTTTGTATTGCGGTTTCCGTTTAGAAATTCTTTACCAGAGTCGTAACCCGTCTGATTACTCAATTTATAAGGTTGAGGAGTAGCCATAGCATGGGTAGTTCCCATAATGGTGGAAAAGTCGTTACTAGCAATATTGCTGAATTCGTACGCCATTAATAATTCGCAATAAAAAATAAAATTAATTGTTTATTGTTATAAATTACTCATTGAGTTAATGATTAGTTAATTGTTCGACTAGTTATCAATTGTTTATAACAAAGGTGACATTCATCCAATTCAGCCATTGTTGTATGTTTACACGTAGGGTGTTTATATGTAAACCACCTTACGTCGTGTGAGTTTTTAATTCTTTTTTGACCTTTTTTTTGACTGTTTCCAGATTGATTATATTTAATTTTGATATCTTTGGGATCGACTGGAAATTGGTACGCAACGTGGTATTTGGATTTTGTTGCCATTATAATTTGAAAATTTTATTTTTGTTTAATCGATTAATCCTTTAATTGATTAATCCGTTAATCTATCTATGATTAATCTATTAATCGATTAATTAATTGTTTAATTAGACAAACGTATACTCATGAATCACATTTTCGATTTTTTGGTAACTAGTCACAACAACACTTTTAAATTATCAGGAACATGGGAATATATGGCAGGTATGATGGCTGCCATATATCATATCGATATGTACAATGGAAATTCTAATAGTTATAAATTGATTCTAAGTAACGGTACTAGTATAACTAACTCTATTATTTCCGACTATAAAACTGATCTGGTTAACAAATCGGGATGGGTTATATGTCGATCAGAAGAAGACAGCAATCCTAAAAAGTTTTGGAAATACCATTGTGATACTCGTGACTTTATAGACGGATTTAGGAAAATGGAAAAGTTGAATAACCAAGTAGATGCACAAACAAAAAATGGGAAAATGATATCTGGTATCATGTTTATCTCTAAAAACGGCATCCCTATCGTTAATTATGACGGAATATTTGGAGACTGGGTTACATACAGTAATTAATTTACGCTATTAATTATTGTTCAACAATCAAAACATTTCATTGATAATTACTCTTTCATTTTAACCATGCGTTTATATTCGTCAATGTCGTACGTGTACTTGTACTCTTTTATTGCTTTTAACACGTTTGATGGTCGTAGATTAAATGCCAATATTTTCTTTTTATCAGGAATACTTTCCAACGATACGGTATTTTCCGATTCACCAGGAGTATATATATAAAACCCGTCCTTGTCTTTAAAAAACCGTGAACTTGGAACCAACACATCTTGTAAAGCGTCTATACGAGAGAGGTTCATTATCTTGTTTATATCACTTGCCGAGTATCCGTATAAATTTTCCGTATTTTTTGAATACTCGATATCGTTTGTTCCACGAGTATGTTTAATCTCGTTTTTTACCGAGTCGCGAGGTCCCATAAAATGTGCCATCTCGTCAATAAAATTATTGTCTATCCATATCTCTGTTTCTTTTTTATCTGTTAATCTAACTCCTAAAAACCCGTATCCACTTTTAATTTCTTTATCACCCGAGCTATACATTGTTATATTTTCTATTGCTTTTCTTAGATAAACTCCCATCAATTCGTTTTTATTTTTTGTATTTTTGGATAAATTCTTGTATTCTTGTATATCTTTGGGAAAGTTGTAGTTTAAAATAATGTGCTTTTTAATTATAAATTTGCGAGCATCAAAACCAGGTAAATCTACAAATATTTTCAAGTCGAAGCGACGCATAATTGCATGATCTATCTTTTCAGGAAAGTTTGTTGCTCCCAATACAGACACTTTTGGATTGCTCTTGACACCATCTATAGCTTGTAATAAAGCACCACGCGCTCGCGCATCTAACGGATTATCTGATATACTAGCAATAGCATCAATTTCATCAAAAAAGACAATTGCATTTTCGTATTTTCCCGATGTTACAGCATCTCCTGCACATTTAAAGATGTTGCCTATATTCTTTTCTGTTTCACCTTCATGGGAACCGCGTATATCTCCAGGACTTGGTGCAAATATAATACTCTTTGGAGCTAATTCTTTAGAGCTAGCTAAAACCAATTGAGTTTTACCTGTACCTGGAACACTGTATAATAGTAACCCTTTGGGTAAAGTCTTGTACAGGTTAGGATATTCAAAGGGACGAATATAATAAGCTTCCATTTTTTGTTTTTCAACCTTCATACCAGCCAATTCGTTAAACCCTTCATCACTTGGAGCTAACGTTTCAACACATTTTATAGTGTCGGAATTACGAAAAGTTGTAGTATTATTTAGATTATTTATATATATTGCTAATTCCTGATTCTTTTTAGATAAACCGGAAAACCCCTTGACTTCTGCCATACGATTATGAATTTCTTCAAGTAGTTTTTGTATTATACCTTTAAGTGTATTCTCATCTGCAGTCTTTATTTGAGGGATCAACGGCTTGTACTTGTCACACGATTCGTTGTTGCTTTTACAATAAACGGATAATTTATCATGTAAATCTTGTTTAACGGTTGAGACGTCCATGTTTCAATTATTATTAAACAAGATTTATTAATTTTATATTTTTATAAAACATGAATATTGAAACTGAAACTAGTCTATTTGATCTAATTCCTACAAATCAATCTAATCAATTTAATCAATCAATTCCTGTTTACGAAATTCCAAAATACACAATTCCTCAACAAGAAATTAAACGTGTATTTGAAATTCCTAAATACATAGATTATTCAACTCCTTCTCTTGAATTAACCCAAGAATCAAAAACTTTTGAAATCCCTAAATTAATATCTGATATAGAGCAAGATATCCCTGTTTACAATATACTAGATAGAATAACTGATATCAAAGCGGAAGAGATTAAAACAAAAGAAATAAAAATTGAAAATAAAGGGATCGTATCCTTTATAAAACAAACGTGTCAATCGTTAATAACTAAAAAAGCATTAATTTCAATATCTATATTGGCTGCTGGTATGGCATGTGGATACGCAGTCGTATATGGAGGTATTCAAATAACTGGATTATCTTCTGGTATAATAACAATGGCACAGTATTTTGGTAAAGAACTACACGCTCAGTTTTATATATTGACCGGTATGGTATTAAACAAAGCTCTTGTAGAATATCTGTTAAAAGACTATAACGATGACAGGTTTATATTGTCCGACAAGACACGAGATAAACTAAAACAACTAGGTATTCCTGAATCCGTATATAATCACACTTATTCAGGAACTGTCAAGACTTTATTAGGAAATATCCGAAACATATACATGTCTGGTTTTGGTCTAGTCACAAACCCTTATATTACTATCGGTAGTCAGTTGGTAAGCAGAGGAGTATCTTCTATTGTTAATCAATCGAATAAGGAAACAAAACAAACAAAAGAAACAAAAGAAACTGAAAAATTAAAAACTGTACTACACAATACTGCAAAAACTAAGCAAGAAATGGATTCGTATATAGATACTCTTTTAAAACCAGAAGTAAAGATTGAACCGGTTAAAAATCAAGCAGAAGCTATCATTAATCTTACACACTCGTCAAAAGTAATCACTGAACCTGTTAAAATCATAGAACCTGAAATAATCAAAGAGTACAAATCAAGTCTAATTGCAGCATCTTTTGCTGCAACCATATCAGGATTATTATATCAAGGTATAGTAAATCCTACTAGTGTATTAGAAGATGTGCTAGTTAAAAAATTTACGATATCACTAATTCAAAAATATATAGGGATTGATAAATACATTAATAGTTTTGTTGGTTTTTTAACTACTGACCAAATAAATAAGCTATCCATCATGAAAACAGAATTGAATCAAGATTCAGTAATAACAGAGTTCTTTGGAATATTGCTAGGAAAGAAAATATACACGTCCACTCAGATAAACAAGATGGATAAAGAAGAACTACTAAAGGTACTATCAGAATACAAAGTAAATAAAGTAAACAAAACAAACTCAACTGATGTTTTAAGGAAAAAATTAATCCAACTTCAAAAAGAACGTCAAAAGATAACGTATTCTGCTCTTTTAACAGCGTTATCCAATAACGTTATAAACCTTTCAACATCGATAGTGATAGACAAGACTTTATCTACAGGTTATGCTGTTTACAAAGATCAGGTTATTGGATTGTTAAATAATACAGATATAGTCAAGATGGGAGATATTACAATAGATGAAATAACAGCATTAAAAGTAGCATCACAAAATCCAGAATTTGTAAATAAATACATGACATCTAAAATAGGCATAGACCTCGATATTAAAAACGAAGATCCAATAACAATACAAGCTGTTAACGCATTACGAAAACTTAATCTGACTGTTGCAAATTCTAAAATATCAGTCAATTCTGAAATTGTTAGTGAAATACAAACGTCCCAAATAAAGAAACAAATAGATGACGTATTGTTATCAACTGGGAAAATATATGAAAACGTTAAATCTGCTGGTACAAGTATATCGTCAATGATAAAACGTATAAAACCTTCTGATATGCTAACCAAAGAGTATAAAAGATTCACTCTTTTGGATAAAGAAGTGAACGATATCCTGTCTAAAATAGACGATATAGACGTACCAACAAAATCTACAATTGAACAAAAGCAACATATATTATTAAATTTAAATAGCCTGAATAACGAACTTGCAATCAAATTCAAAGAGTATACAACGAGTTTAAATTACGTCAAATCGCATTTGGAAGAGTATAACGAGTTAAAAAGCGTACTAGATAATATAAACCCAGAGACTTTTAATAAACTTGCTCCTAAATTAATAATTGGTGTGTCTAATCCAATTATCAAGAATAACGCAGTAACAAATAAACTTTTAGACGAGATGAAATCTATAAAATTACCAAAGGAATTAAAAGAATACATGGATTTTAAATTTGTACCACTAATAAAACAAGTAACTAATTCTGTTGTAAACGTAGGTATCACGTGGGTACCTGGTGTAGGATGGTATCAGAAATCTGCCAATATAATAAATACAGCACAAGACGTCATATCTATTGGAAACGACTTGAAAAACATATATACTCTTCTTGAACAAACAAAGAGAGGAGATACAGATATTAAAATTCCTGAACGAATAAAACCAGTGTATTTACCAGATGCTAAAAACGTTATACTAGGACTAACCGATTATATGTTTGACACCAAACTTCAAGAGAAACTAGACATGGGATTATCGGAACAAGTAAACATGTTGGATATAATACAAGATAGTTTACTGAATCAATTCCGTCATGGATTATCACAAGAGGAATTTATCAAGGACGTAATGAAAAAGGTAGCAGGTGAAGGAGAAATCGATTTTGTTAGTAAAACACTGGGATTGTAATGTTTGTTTCGATTTACTTATCTTGATAAATCGAAACAGTTTAAAAAAAGTACTCGATTGCTATATTTGATACTCCTGGTATTTTAGATAATCCGAAACACTCAGATATAACTGATAAAATACTCTCGTACTGTTCTTTTGTTATTTTGTTATCGTCCAGATAATACCCGGTAGTACCAGTCTTTACATATTCTTGTATTCCGTGCATTTTATGATTGTTGTAATTTAATCGAAATATGAGATTTCCCTTATTGTCAAACCTCTCAGTAATTCCGTGTCGTTTATCACGACACCAATATGACCTATCTTGTATTTTACCATCACAATAAGATTCAAATAGTCCGTGTACGTGGCCATATTCGTGATTTATACTTTCTTGTAATATACCACGTTCCCACGTTTTAAAACATCCATGAAGTTCTCCTTTATAATAATTTTGTTCATTTGTCTTTATTCCATTAATGTCATACGTTTCAAATAATCCATGTTTCTTTCCATTTTCATAATTGGACAATGAAAACAGTTTTCCATTTGTACGATACTCTTCAGATAGTCCATGCAAAGATCCTTTTAAAAAAAAACATTTTATATTCAATACTCCATTTGAATACCATGCTTGCCTTGTTCCGTGAAGATAGTCGTTATCATAGTTTGATTCTTCACACAATTGTCCATTTTCATGCCAGTATTTATACAATCCATGATATCTTCCTTTTTTGTAATTGCATTCCATTTGTAATTGACCATTATCGTACCAATGTTTATATTCTCCGTGTTTTACTTCTTTTACATCGTTTACACATTTTACATCTTTTATATCTTTTATATCTTTTACTACAGTGTATTTTTCCTTTATTTGACCAATCGACCAATAGCTTTCGACGAGTTCCACAGACATGTTTTGTTTATTCAATGAATAAACAAAATCAATTAACTATTCAATTAAACAAATCAGGATTAATCCATCTTTAATCCATCTTTAATCCATCTTTAATCCATCTTTAATAAACTTGCATACTTTTTCAAGCCGTTTTCAAATTTAATTAAAATATTCAAGTCAGACGATTGATCGTCTATCAAGTAAAACTTGTTATCATAAGATGTCCATAGGTTATAATTTGAAGACATGTTGTTTGGTACGTTTTTAAACCCAATGTTTATCTTTTTATTCTTCCACATTTCAGTGATAGTTATCGCAGATGACAACGATGACGCGAACTGAACCATCCACAAACTATTTTCAATATACGTAAAGAAAGGCTCTGTCCTAAAAGTAATATTCATAGTCGTGTCGTACACTGTAGAATCTTGAAAACTAATATTTCCTTCGTTTACAAACAATACAATTTGATTATTGCTGTAAAAATCAGAGGGATTGTCGTAAAATCCAGATACAACGTCACTCGAGTTATTGTCGAGATATCCCAACAGTTTATCCCTTTTTGCTGGTGAAGTGACGACTATTTTACCGTCTTGAAATATTTTATTCTTGAACGAAATGACATACAAGTCTTTTAAATTTCCGTAATCGTAATTTTCAATGATTGTAATATACTGTTTCATATCGGCTATTTTCTTCACCTTTTGAAAGTACTCTACGTATATACGCAATATACTATCAAGTGTTATTACGTTGTTTTCTAAACGTAGCTTAATTTCTATATGGTTCAACAGTTTACGTTTTATAGTTTCCGATTTAACAATCATTTTACCGTTTACAAACATTTTATTTGAAAGACTTTTCGTATACAAATCTTTAAGGTTGCCGTAATCGTAATCTTTATCGATAGTTATGAAACTTGCCATTTTCTTACTGTCCATGTTTATATCTATTGAACTTTTTAACTTGTCATAAAAGTACTCTATATAACTAACGAGTATATTTGCCATTTTTTTATTGTTGTTGTACGCATCTATAAAAGACTGTCGTTGTTTGACAAGTATATAACCGGTAAAATTCTCCATTCCTATAAACTTGACACGTAGCATACTCTCTCCATCTCGTGATATTTCAATTAACCCTCGCATCTTCTTTTCAAACTCGTCAATATGTTTTGGGTCAGTGTATTTGTCTTCTCTTGTGATATTTCGACCTATTTTTATAGGTAGTATAGGATCTATTAAAACTGTAACGTTATCAAAATACAAGTACCTTGCAAATCCGTACTCGTCTAACGAATACCCTTTTATCATGCTTGTTATTTTCTTGTCGAGTTTGGGAATATCTTTGCTTGACAACTTGATTAAATTCTTGATTAAATCCGAATCTTCTTTGAATATCAGCATATCTTGTTTTTCAGTTTTGGATATGATCTCATATTGGTGGAACCCTACTCCACGAGAAGACCCTTCGTTTTCAAATAAAATTACGTAATCACCCGATTGTTTACCATTGCTATAAACTTCCATAGGAACGTCTCTGCCTTGTTCGTCCTTTTTCTTGAAATCTGATCGTACGATTATAATATTGCAATCGTATGCAAATTCAAGCAAAGATAGCATGAATATCCCGTTTAGAAAAGTGTCTTTAATGAGTTCGTTCCTAGTTTCAAAAGATACTAGCTGATCGTTGTTTTTAAGTATATCTATAATGTCTTGTTTTGTCAATTCCTTATCAGTCGCCTTGTTTAAGGCGTATAGTATAGAATCGGGATACTGTTCAACACCAATACGTTTATAATTTTTTATTTCACCATCTATTAAAACTATATCTGGGTCGCAATAAATCAATAGATTGTACAATTCAGTAAGAATATCTTGACGTATATATGAAAACTGTCCATCGTCCAACATACCACGACTTTTAACTTCTTCGTTTTTAGTCAGAACAAACTTTTGTTTTTGTATTTCTGTTAAAGAAGTATACTTTTCTCCTTTAAGCATAAAATCGTAAAGTTCCCTTATTTTCTTGTTTGGATTTTTTAATTTCTCAAAACAACAAGGAAATATAATCTTGTGATTCTTGTTATAAGATAATCCAATTGTTGTATATTTTTCGTTTTCTAGACACGATAAATAACATGGTTCATCTGTTGTTTTAGTTTTGTACAATAATACGTTAGCATCTCTTCCCTTTTTAATATGGTTGTCATACTCTTCTTTTGAAATGACTGAAATGTATTTACTTTCGTTTGTTCCTGCTGCTCGTCCACATAAACTCAATTGGTTTTCAGGTAAAAGACCACATTTGTTAGCAGTGTCTAGATGTGCTTTTTCAGTTAGTTTTTTGGTTTTAGCGTCTTCCTTTTTTTGCAATATACGTCGAACGTCTTCATCGTTTTGAGCTAGGTACTTTTCAGTTTCGTCCTTGCCAAAGACTTGATACAATTTCTTTTTCTCTTCGTTTATACCAGTGAAATAAACGTTGAATAACCTTTGCACTCGATCAAAATACTTTTTAATATGGTCTGGATGGATCTTTCGTATATGTAAATTAAGGTATTCTTTTTTATCAATACGTAAAGTCATGCTCGTAGATATTACAGTTTTAAACTGTTCGATGCTTGAGCTATTGGATGTTTTAATCTCTTTTTTTTCTTCAATAATAGTGTAAAACATTATACCTCCTTTTTTCTTGAAAATCTTGTCACTTTCATCGATATACATCATATTATTAATATTTCGATTATTCATTACTATATTGTGGAATAAATAAGAATTGAAATGGTAATCGTTCAATTTTATAGTATAGTCACCTGCTTGGAAATTTCGTTGTAGATCTGACGATTTTATAAAGTTGTCTGAAAAGCCAAGTACCTTGTTTAAATCTCGGAAATTATAATTTTCTATAATATCCGAAACGTCTATAATCAATTTTTTGTCTGATATGTAAATCGTAAACTGGACTATACTTTTCGTAATATAAAACAATGATAAAGTATCGTTTTCAGCATCTGCAAATAGAGTCTGAAACTTGTCAGTATTATCTTTAATATTAAACATTTCATAGTATTTAATAAAAGATTTACCAGACGTTTTAATAAAACATACAGGATACTCGTTGTCTAGTTTGATATTGTCAAAGATGGAAAATAGGTCAAGATTAGAGTCGTATTTTAATTGACCCGTAATCTTTTCGATTTTAAAAGGGGTTATGTCGATATTTACATTGTTTTTTTTCTTTTCCTTTTTTGATAATTCTAACAATTCGTCCATTTCGTGTTCATAATCTTTTTTACCTCGTATATATAATTTTTCTGCTGCGTCGATATCAGATATTAAATCTGTATCGTATTCAGAGAGTTTGATTACTTCTTCGTTGGATACGTCTCTAAAATTAAAATCTTGAAAACAAATGTAAAATAATAACGGTTCGTTTTTTTTAAATTCGGTTTCTGGTATTCCGTTCCTTTTAAACAATTCTTTGATTTCTTGTTTTATATTGCTATTTATATTTTTTATAGAATTGACGAGGTTTGATTTGTTTTTAGTTGTCATAAATAGGGGGATTTTATTTTCCAATGCAAACGATACACGATCGTCGTCCTTGAAAGATTCCATAATTATTGGAAATATTTTTGTCAAATTGAAATATTTCCATTTTTTTTTTCTTGTTATTATATTAATGTCGTCTTCCCCAAAAGGAAGTGATTCAAGTAGTCCAAAGAAAAAATGCAAAAAATACGGTGTTCGTAAAGATGGCAAGTGTAAAAAAAAACCAGGAGCCCGTAAAGGATCCAAGAAATCTAAATCTGGCAAGTCGAGTAAATCAAAATCTAAAAAGTCTAAAAAATCAAAGAAAAGCAAGTCTTGTCGTTATGGTGTGAAAAAGGACGGTAAATGCAAAAAGAAATCTGGTCGCCCGAAATCAAAATCCAAGAAATCTAAGAAATCAAAATCTAAGAAATCAAAATCCAAAAAGTCGAAATCCAAAAAGAGCAAGTCTTGTCGTTATGGTGTGAAAAAGAACGGTAAATGCAAAAAGAAATCGGGTCGCCCGAAAAGTAAATCCAAGAAAAGTAAATCCAAGAAATCAAAGAAATCCAAATCCAAGAAAAGCAAATCCAAAAAGAGCAAATCAAGCAAATCAAAGTCAAAGAAACGGCGTGGTGCGAAAAAAGGGTCTTATGCACGACGTCCAAAAGTTGACAAGGATGGAAATCCGTGCTCTCACGGTGCTAAAAAGGACAAGTCGTGTGCGAAACCTCCGGGCCGTCGCATGGTAGACGTCCGTGAAAGTATGACTGTACGCGAATTACAGGCGTTTTGTCGTCGTATCAAGGTTAAATGGGGTAAGATGAAACCTGAAAAAGATACTAAAAAGGCCGAAATTGTAAGTAATATCAAGGAAACGTCTGAATATGAGAAATACATGGCTAAAAAGGAAGAAATGCGTTCAAAGGCAAAAGAGTCACCTAAGAAAAAGAAGAAATCGCCAAAGAAGAAATCTGCTGCGAAATCCAAATCAAAGAAATCAGGTTCTGCTTCTAAATCAAAGTCTGGTTCTGCTTCTAAATCAAAGAAATCGGGATCTGCGTCGAAATCAAAGAAATCTGGTAGTGCATCGAAATCTAAATCTAAATCAAAGAAGGCGCCTGCTAAAAAGAAATCTCCTGCAAAGAAAAAGTCACCTGTGAAAAAAGCTACAGTTGATTCTGTAGGAAAAATTGACTTTGAGAAAAAAGGAGCGGCTACTAAAGCGTTTACAAAGTTGAAGTTGCCTAATGCTAAAAAGTTTGATGTTGATGAAAAACAAATTATAATACAATTTGCAATGGGTTACGGACATTCAAGAAGTGATATTTCTGATATAGTAAGTAATAAGTTAACAGAAAAGTCATCTGAAAACTTTATGAAGGCACTTGACAAAGTACGCGAGATTTCTGGTGGATATAAATCACCGAGTCCTGCTAAACGGAAACCCCCAAGTGTCAAGCCGAAACCAAAAACACCGAGTGTCAAGCCTAAACCTCCGAGTCCCAAAAAGGCAGAGGAGAAAAAAGCTGAGAAAAAGGATGTTTCAGACATGAGCGATGAAGATTTGAATAATTTTGACGTATAAGAGTTTAAATTTCAATCGAGTAAATAATGATTAATCATTATTTACCTATTCTTTGTGATTATTTACATATTTATTATTTAATCACTCTCGAAATCTTTTTCTATATACATTGAAAACGCAAATATAACGTCTATCACACCGTTTGGATAGACACTATTATCTTTAACCTTGATTAGTTTTTCGTTTTCATCTTTAACTTTTTGTCTGATCTTTTCTTTCAAGAGTTTGATTCGTTTGATATCACATAAAGGGTGTGGTATCTGATAAATTAAACTCTTGTTACAAATTTCACATACCTTTTTATTGCAGTTGTCACATATACCGCTGAAAATTACAGATTTAATCTTTTTACAGTCTTTGCATTCAAACTCTTTACACCGTTCACACGGATTATACAACTGCTCAGTTTTGTTATCTATTGGCAAAGTCTTGCCGCATTGTGTTTCGCCATTATGACGACACACAATTTTCGTTTGTTTACGTTTCGTGACTTGTTTGTAACGAAACATAATCAAATAACTATCGATTTTTCAATTTCATTAAGAATTTTACAATCTTGTGATTGTAAAATTGGTATTGTTGGTTTAGTTGATTTAAGGGAAATCTCCTGATACGACATTGGCCTGGAGAGGGTACTGGTGATCGAAACGAGTGTACACCAAGTCCTGCATCTCTGTTTGCTGAGTTATATCAGTGCCTATCTGGCTCATTTAAGTTTTTCAACTTTATATACTAAATTACATTTATGCTTTATTTTCATATAATTTAAATCTGATATTGATAATTCTGTAACAATTGCTCTTCCATATTCCGAATTTATATCTTCTGTTTTATTTGCACCATGTTTTGATAAAAACAATTCATTTCCCAAGTATATAGCATAATGATAATTAATATTTTGTATATCAGTCATAAAAATAACATTACCTGGAATCAAACTATTAATATCAAACGTTTCTATTTCTGGATTTTTATAATTAATCGAACTTTTTTTTGGAGGGAGTTTATGTTTAATATATACATAAATAAGACGACCACAGTCAAATTTTAATTTCTTTATATGATATTTAAACAAAAGATCTATTACCTCATGTTTTAAATTTAATTTTTCACTATATTCATACAGTTGTTTAGAGTCTGTTATTACTTTATAAGGGCGAATTTCGGTAGACATTATTAATTACTCACTGTATTTAGATTTATATAGTCCTTGTACAATTCTTTATTACTTGATAAATAAAACACACTTGGTTTATCGTGTAGTTTGATATACTGTTTTACATCTTTTTTCCAATTGTATTTCTTGTAATAAATATCTTCTTGAGAAATTCGTATTATAGAATAACCGTGTTCTAATGCACATTTCATTTTATATTTGTCGTTTTTTTGAGTTAGTTCGGGAGGTTTCCAGCTACCTATCTGTTGAAAATGTTGAGGGCCGTCTATCTCTATTATTAGTTTGAGTTTTTTAATACAAAAATCAAACTTGTAATACTTTTTGGATTCTGCAATACACCAATCAAATTTCTTTTGCCATTTTAGTTTATAATCGTATTTTTTATTAAACCATTCTGCAAACATTTTCTCTGTTTTATTTTTACATTTGGGACACCACTGACCTATATTTATAGCCGAAGGTTGGGTTTCCCATACATGGCTACACACTTCACATTTACAATTGCACCTATAATAACTGTTTGCTGACATCTCCCATACAGAATCTCCTTTTTCTAATAGTATAAACCTAGAATTAGGATGCACCCCTATACTTTTATCTCTGCACACTTTACAATCCATTATTTCTTTACACAACTGTCTCGGAGATGGACAACAATAAGAACACCATGAATTTTTTAATGTAATATCACTTATCCGAGCTTCAAATATATGATCGCATTTATAACAATAAAAGCTGTATTTATCATCTGTAGTTCTAAATATTTCCCATGGAGATTTTTCAGATATAATAAACTGAGACATTGGATGTGATCCAAAACTTTTGTTCCTACATAATTTACAATTTGCGTTTTCTTTACAAATTGTACTACTTCCAACAGCACAATAAGGACACCACGTTCCTTTTTTATTTCGTTTCATATTTTTATCCATATATGCAGGTGACATATTAACTATATGACCACAACACTCTGCTTTGAAATCGTAAAAAACACAATTTCCTTTCCTAATAGTTCGAGGATCGAATCCTATTAAACAATATCGATAAGGTCTGCACGCTACACTCCTATAATAACAGTAATAACACTTTTCATCTTTACATAAATAACCTTGTTTCTTGTTACATTTCTCGTATTTTATTAATCGAGATTCCCATACAGATATTAGTTTATTAATATCAAGTTTTAACTCTTTTGATTTACGTTTGATAATATCTAGAACTAACATACCTGTCTGAAATTGATTTAATGTGTAAATTAAATATCATTTATATTCTGGTTGAATATAAATAACAAATATACCTGATAACTCTTACGGGAAACGGTACTGCAAGTCTCCTGATACGACGTTGGCCTGGAGAGGATACTGGTGATCGAAACGCGTGTACACCAAGTCCTGCATCTCTGTTTGCTGCGTAATATCCGGCGCTATTATATTCATACTTCCAATCATGAGGTCCGTCGAAGGGTTTGTTGGGGAATAGAACCAGCCCATATTATTCATTTGAATAGGCAGGTCACCACGGATAAAATCCACGTTATTCAAATTACGACGTTTTAGTTTAGAGAACAAAGTACGGTCATAATTAAACACGTTTGGGTCCGTCGGGTCTTTACTCAATACACTAGCCATGTCCGGTTGCGGTAACAAATCTTTCGGATCCAAATACGTCAGAGCCGCTCCAGCAGTCAATGGAATACTCGCTACAGGAGTACCCGCATTCATTCCGTCAGAACCAGAATAATTCATTCGGAAAGGTTCAGATTTAGATTGATTAGATTTTTGGGCTTGATCCGCCGACACTATACTCGAATACTTTTTCAATCGAGCATTGGCGTATTCAGATTCCACTTCAACGTTTTTAACTGCATCTCCCATTGCAGAATAGTCTACACGATTCCCATCAATCGGAAAACTACCGTTACCCAACGGATTTACAGGAGTAGCCTGCATATCGATGTTGGGAAGGTAACCGTTTAATTTATTGTATTCGCCGTTACGGAAAGGATCCATACGAGGAGCCAATTGTGCCGAGAACGACGGACGGGTAATCATTTCATCGTTTGGAATATCTTTGGCCATGAAAATATCCTGATAACCTTCTTTCATTTTCTTTTTCATTACGATTGCGGCTACAACTACAGCTATACCTAGACCTACTAGTATTAATCCACGTGAGCTCATTATATGACAAAAATAAAAAAAAATAATTTTAATTGAATAATTTCGATATCTCGTGCGTATTGTACACTCCTCGTTTTTTACACAATTCAGTGTATTCGTCAATCAAATCGTATTTTGAATAATCTTCTGTCAATTCTTCTCCTTTTTGTATATCTCTTATCGAATACGCACACCCTTCTTTATCGTTTACCGGTGTATACATATTGGGATTACTCGAATGGTTAGTATACTGTGAATCGTCGTTCAATTCTATAATGTACTGTTTCCAGCAGTATACGTGTTCAAGTATATATTTTATTTGGCTATTATCAGACATTTTAGAAATGTACTCTTTAAACTCGATCGGTTTATAAAACGTATTGTTACTTGAAGGTTTCCAAATTAAGGTGTTTTTAGGGATAAACTCGTCCGCCATCAAAGCAATACCCTTGTTTTCTGTTTTAATTACTTTGTACTTGATTTGAAGGTTTGATTTGTCAGACATTGAATTAATAATCATGGTAATTATTAATTCGATTAATTTGTTTAATTTAAAAAGTCGTAAAGGTGTATTCCGTCTCTTCTAAATTTATGTTTATCACTGTATATGTTGTGTATAACTGCCATTGTTATTGACGTTATTAGTTTACATTTTCCTGAATTATACCTTTTATAAACATAAAGGTTATATTCAACGTATTCATTCCATACTTGAAAAATAGGCCCATCACTTTCACTATATTTTAATGAATGTTCCCTGAAACATAATTCAGGGCTTCTCCATATTAAAAATTGAAACAACATTTTTAATATACACAAGTTATTACTTATTTGTTTATAATCTTGTTCATTGTGCTTATAATATCGTTTGTCATCTTGTGTGTATAAATTATACAAAATCTTCGATTGATCTTGATTAATCATTTGTGAGACAACTGCAAACCTATTCATTTTATCTAAACATGTATTTAAAAGTTTCGATTTGAATTCTGATTCTAACGCTTGATTAGATTCCCATTTTATTTGCAACATTGGACTGTAAACAGTCGTATGTGTATTGTAATAATCGTCCAATTGCGATAATGGGTGATCTATGTTTTGTGGAACAAGTAAGTCTTGTAATAGTTTTATTTCGTTTTCAAATGTACCATAATACATCTTTATAATAGATAAAACATCTTTACAGAGTCTAGTATCAGTAAAGTAATTCATAAGTTATTTGTGATTGTTTAAATTAAATTCCGATCAATCTATTTCTTTAGGAATATTGTGAATAGATTTGTCACGAATTGAGCCGTGTTCTTCTTTACCGTTGCAAATAAAAGTATAATCTCCTGTTTTAATGTTTAATTCAGCTGTTATTCCAAATCCTATCGCCATTGGTATAGTTCCTTTCTCTTCGTAATAAATTAGGCAATTGTTCAAGTACTTTTCATATTCGTCGCGTTTCTTATTTTTGTCGTGTGTAGTTATATATTCGTACAGATCCCACAATTTCATCATTTCTTTGGATACTGCTTGACAACTTCCTCTACACATACATTCGTAATTTATAATTGGTTTACTTTTATAATACGTAACAGTTTGAATCCTTTTTAAATAATTGTGTTTGTGTTGATTATCCATATAATATGATAATCAACAAAAAATAAATCAATTAAGGGAAGAAAGGCATAAAATGTTTTAAATCAATACATTGAAACTGGTAATTCATATCTGAATCGAAACAATTGTGATACGTATTAAATACTTTGTTTATTATTTTAAAGTTTAATCTAGTTAAAACTGACTCGTAATTTTGAGCATGCCAGTCTCCCACGTAAATAATAACGTTTTTAGCTTTGGACTCTTTAAATTCTCCCTTTTTCGATTTTGTAGTATAATCCCGAAACACGCGTGATATCAAGTAATAGTCCATATTAAACGAAAACATATCCATTGCCATATCTTTGAAACGTCTATTAGGAGCGTAATAAATACTATCCTCTTTAGGACTATAGTCTTGGATGTATAGTTTAAATAGTTCAAAGTACGAATTTAAAAGAGGAGTGTAATAACCTTTAATTATGTTTTTATCAGGTTGTTTTACGTTGTTTATCTGTTTATCTATCTTTTTATCTATGAAATCTTTTTTAAATTCTCCTGTATAAGTATCGTATATATGTTTTTTATCTAATTTTTCAGTTCTGTTAAATAGTTGATCATGTGCTTTCTTATTAATTAGTCCTTTATCTAGGTTTTCTAATCGACGTATATCAGCGTAATGCACACGAACGTTTTTAAATTCACACTCGGAAACGTCTGTCCTATATGAACATTTCAATAACATTTTCCTCACATCTCCAATACTAGTTTCAGATATGAATACGTATTTATCATCTGTAGATACATAATCAAACTCGCCGTAAAAATCTATTATCTTGTCTTTATTCTCTTCAAACGTTCTTTTCAAAAAATCTTGAATTGGAACTGCTTTAGCATCACATCTAGTACGTCTGGAATGATGATCACCAAATACGTAAATCCTCATTGGAGAAGCCTTACCATCAGTATCTGTTTCCCTATAATATTCTGTGCAAGATACAGGACCAGATATGAAAACAGGAGACGAATACATTTTCTTTATTTGATCTCGCGTTTGACTAGACATTTTCTTTTCTTCGTCTTTATTTGGTTTTAATCCTAAAATCAAACTCGTGTAATTAGGAATTCGTGTATTATGGTAAAGTATGGGGATTATATAATCGTACAGTTCTGGGTGTCTTTTAATATAATCTACAACATCTGCACTATACATTTTAGGCGACAGTTCATCAAAGTATTCTTTGACTAAATCTTTGGTTAACATACCGTAATCTTCACCGTCAATTAATCCCACCGAATCAAGTAATTCTACAACTGCCTTTTTTCTATCTACAAAAGCTAATAATAAATCAACAAATTCTTTTAATGATCTATCAATATGATATATAATATTGTATGCACGTCCACCCTCTTTAAAATCTGAATTGTCTTTATTTTCTGTAGGTACATACAATAATGAATCAAACCGTGTGAGATTTTCACGAGTTATGTAATCTCGTGCAGTTTTCAAATCGTCTGGTTCTTTAAATAAACTATCAATGAGATAGTTAGATTGTATGGTGTTTACAACTTGTTGCAATTTTATTCGAACAGATTCAGAATTTTCTACAGCAGGCAACATAAAATTAAGTAAATAAGGGTGTTTTTCAATGTGTTCAAGAATACTGGTCTTTTCCAACACGTCCATTTCAAACATGTCGGCTGCTTGTTTAACAACTTCGTCGTTTATTAAACCAAACTTTCTCTCGCAATATATTAGAAAATCGGCACTGTCATCTCCCAATTCTTTTGATACGTTAATAATGAATTCGTTTGCAAGTTTTTCGTTTGGTAATTTATTTAAATACTCTTCCATCTTTTTGTCATTTATATCTTTATCTTTTTTACCTTCGGCTACAAAGAAATTGAATATCTTGCCATCTTTTTGGTAATCACGATCCATATAAAATAAAAAGATTAAAGAGTATTAAAAAAAAAACTCTTTAATCTATACAATTCAAGAAATGTTAATTAATCTTTATAATACACGTCACATAATCCTGTTCCTATCTTTGGTAATTTTCCAAGTGATACACTCGCACTTATTCCACTTGTAGATTCCTTCTCCATTCGAGAAGCCCCTGCTACTATATTTGCAATAGGACATTCAAACGTTGCCCGTCCCAACGGACCTACTTGGTTTTTCAATACACCAAAACGAGATATAGGTTTAAACTTGCCTGTAAACGACATTGCAGATTCAAGTAGATTCAAGTGTATCGGATTAATGTACGATCCTCCGTTTGCTGACTGAACTAGCTCATTATATAAAAACATTTTTCCTGCTTCTATCCCCAACACTTCAAATATCTCTACGAGGTGATTTGTCGTTGTTTTTCGGTTATCAAACTCTTCCATTCCCAACACTTCTAATAAACTAGAACCTTCTGTTTCAAGTGTGTAAATCGTCTCATCATCAATTTTCTTTTTACAAGGTACTACTTTTTTAATACTAGGAATTCCAAGTATATCCCTTTCAAACAGCTCAGATAATGCGAATTTCACCAGGTAATAAAGGTACGTTTTCTCTGTTACGTGATCTTGTTCTTTCATTGTCGGGATTAGTTTTTTAGATAGACTTGTAGAAAGGTAAAGATCGATGATACATTCCTTCATACTAGAACATGCGAAATACAAAGTTTCGTACTGATATTCCAATTTCCTCCAGATAAATTCTAGTGTTATATCGTATTTAATGAGCAGTTCTCGATTTATTTGAAATCGACAACGAATATTATACAGTTGACAATCGTCTTCGTCCGTTCGTAAATACTCTTTTCCGTATAGTTTATTATAAGTCTTGTACCAACTATCGTATACGGTTTTATCTGTTATTAACTCTACATCTGTTGATAGTACTAAATCTTTGAACTTGACGTTTAAAAGTTTTTTCGTGAATTTCATATTGTAGTTGTACCCTATAAATTTGATTTGAACAGATTTTACTGGCTTCTTAAGGACGATAACGATTTCATCGTTTTTTGTATCCCATTCTTCCTTTTCAATTTCACGATTACAGTTGATTATTCCCAATGTCGATACAAAATTGTTTTTCACAGTTATCTTTTTAAATTCTTGTTCATTGATTATATTTACTATACCAGATAACGCATGCAATTCACAAACTACAATTGGACTGTTTAATTTGACTGTGATTTCCTTTTCGTAATTTTGACGATAATAAACCGTCATTGATGGGTTTTTAGGATTTGCCGTTACACGAGTCAATTCGTTGAATAACGGTAACCCTAGTGTTTTAATGATGTTCATAACACCAGCATAGTGGAAAGAAGACAGAGTGTTTTGAGTATACGGTGCTACAATACTAGTGGCTGCAGTAATACCAACAGCTTCTCCTGGCTGTAGTCGACATTTAATATACTCTTGCTGAATCTTCTTTTTTAAAATGGAGATTTTCGACGGGTAAATAAAACACCTTTCCAACTGTTCAGACAACATATATTTGATATTGAGAAATACGTTTTCAAAGACGTCGTCTGTAGTATTGCCGTTGTATGTTAGATCTTTTCCAGTTTCGTATATTAGTTTATACAGATCTTCTTTTTCTTCATTGGTCAGTTGTCGTTTAGTTTCCTTTTTACTTGCCATAACAACTCTGTAACCAATTATTATTTTTCATTTAATTGAAAATGAAAAATAGTTATCAGACTTGTTAATGTCTAACACGAGTGCAACTAACACGAGTGCAACTAACACGAGCGAGGCGAGTTTAACAAGTCTGGAAGATAAAATGGACAAGTTGCAATCGTTAATTAAAATTTGTGAAAACAAAGAAGAATGTGAATTGTTAATCACGAATTTGTACAATACGTATATTCGAGCATGTAAATCTGAAAAGGAAATCAAGGAAATCATCGAAATGTTTAATATGTTTGGTAATTTAAACATAAAGCAAACGTAATAATGGGTAATACTTTGGAACCAAAGGATAACGGTATCGAAAAAGAGTTAATTTGTAAAGTCTGCAAAAAGAAATTCAAGACTATTGTTGGAGGTTATACTATCAAAGGTCCGCGTATAACGAGCGATACGTGCAAAATATGTAGAGACAAAGAAATGCGTGATCTCTTAGAAAGTATAAGTAAACAGAAATAAGCAGAAAGATTAAAAGAAATACCCGACGATTATATCAGATACATTTTTAATTTTTACTGTTGTATTTATTTCTTGTATAACGACAGAGTACTCCTCATTTGTTATCTCTGTATTGTAATAAAAATACTGTTCATGTGTATTTGCATTGATTGATTTTCCATGAAGTTTTCCGTTATCATAATTTAATATTTCGTGTTTACCAGTTGGATACCATAATTTGCATTCTCCGTGTCGTTCTCCATTATTATAATTAAATATTTCATATTGTTTTCCATTTTCATGCCATAACTCGAGTTTTCCGTGAAGATCTCCATTATTGTAATTTGATATTTCCTTTTGTTGGCCATTATGATACCATTTCATAAATTCTCCATGTTGTTTTCCATTTATATAATTTGATATCTCTGCCTGTTGGCCGTTTTGATACCACGATTTGTATTCTCCGTGATGAAGATCATCTTTATAATTTGATATTTCACATTGCTGACCATTACCGTAAAAAGTTTTATATTCTCCCTGCATATAAAACACTAAATTATGATCTAATTAAATCGTTTAATTTGTTAAACGATTTAAAGTGTAAAACGATTTGTTTATCAAATTATTTAATCTGAATCTGATGCATCAGATTCAGTCTCTGCTTTCTTAGCTTTCTTTTTCTCTGATTTCTTTTTAGCGGGTTTTTTAGTTTTAGTTGAACCTCCATGACGATGACATTTATCACTTCCTTCAGAAGCAGCCAAAGTACAATTATT
The DNA here is from genome assembly GCA_964473925.1 of uncultured Verrucomicrobiaceae bacterium. Classification (GTDB taxonomy): domain Bacteria; phylum Verrucomicrobiota; class Verrucomicrobiia; order Methylacidiphilales; family CAYYVW01; genus CAYYVW01. The sequence continues at coordinate 91,829 of CAYYVW010000004.1, read as the reverse complement.
ACCATCTTTCTTTTTACCAGTACAAATAGGTTTATCAGATTTTTCCTTGGTTTTTGATTTCTCGAGTGAAGTTGCTTTCCAAATACTTAATAGTTCCGACATATCAACCTTGTGAACAGATGATACTTTTTCACAGAAGCGCTGCACTGTTTCGTTGAACTTTACACATACAGCGTCAATTACAGACTGTTCTGTTGATGTGGAAGACATCTGTTTAGATACTCAATAATTTTTTAAATTTCAATTAATAATTGTGTTTATATATGTGGTTATATCAAACAACATTGTTTGACAATTCTAACCAATTATAATCAATTTTAAACAATTTTAAATTTATTTTGTTATTAATAACATGTCTAGCAAGTTTGAAAAAATGACTGTACCTGAATTACGAGAATTGTGTAAAAGCAAAAAAATAAAGGGTTATTCAGGTAAAACAAAGAGTGAACTAGTTAAATTGTGCGGATCGAAAGCAAAAAGTAAATCACCTAAAAAATCAGCAGAGAAAAAGAAAAGCAAATCTCCTAAAAAGAAGTCTAAATCTCCTAAAAAGAAGTCTCCTGCTAAGAAAAGCAAATCGCCTAAAAAGAAATCTCCTGCTAAGAAAGCAAAAAGTAAATCACCTAAGAAATCCGCAGAGAAAAAGAAAGCAAAATCTAAATCACCCAAAAAGAAATCGCCTGCTAAGAAAAGCAAATCACCCAAAAAGAAATCACCTGCTAAGAAAAGCAAATCACCCAAAAAGAAATCTCCTGCTAAGAAAAGCAAATCACCCAAAAAGAAATCTCCTGCTAAGAAAAGCAAATCACCTAAAAAGAAATCTCCTAAAAAGAAATCACCCAAAAAGAAATCACCTGCTAAAAAAAAATCAGCAGAGAAAAAGAAAGCAAAAAGTAAATCTCCTAAAAAGAAATCACCTGCTAAGAAAAGCAAATCGCCTAAAAAGAAATCTCCTAAAAGCAAAGAGTGTAAAGGTAAAACAAAAGAAGAACTAAAGGAATGTTCTGTTTTACAGTTGCGTAGTAGGGCAAAAGTAAAAGGTATAAAACTTTCTGAAAAGGGAAAGCAACTAACAAAGGACGAACTTGTCAAAAAGATATTATACGCGATAAAAAACAATGTGAAAGACGTAAAAGTAAAAACACCCAAAAAGAAATCCGAGAAATCTAAATCTGGCAAATCAGACGGTAAATCTAAATCTTCTGATAAACCGTTAAATTATACACAATGCATGAAACTAAAAAAAGACGAAATACAAAAACTCTTGGAAAAACAAAACAAAAGCACTAAAGGAGTCAAGAAGGAATTGTGTCTGCGGTATTTAAACCTTGAAGAAGAGGAATTGGATCCAAAGAAAAAGACGTTTATACATTCAATAGATTTGAAAAACAGTTTTGTAACAGACGACAAATACATACTGATTTATAAAAACAAAGATGTATTCCGCGATATAACTCGAAACATGAAAACTAAAAACGTATATATAGTAGACAAGAAATCAGATATACGTAAAGCACTCGAAGAAATAACCGAACAAATCGCTCGATTAGAAGATATCGGTGAAAAAATAACAGAAGCAATAAGCAATAACAAGATAGATGAAATCATAAAAAATCCAAACGACAAGTCTATAATACGAAAAATCATCGATACCTGTCTAAATAAAAACAGTTTCATGTATGTTGAAAATGAGGAAGTAGGATCCACCAAAGATAACGAAATCAAAGTATCGAAACAACGTGTGCTACGTAAACGTATAAGCTTTTCAACTGTGGTATGTATATTAAACACAATTGCAAAAGGAGATACAGTAATACCCGAATCTTATTACTATTATATACCGACTCTTATGGAAGCGATACAGTCACTAATAATAACATATGGAAGGAAAAAATACGATTCTAGTTGGAAAGTTGAAAAGAGAAACAAGGATGAAAATAAACGAAACCTTACCTGGCAAGACTTGTATATCGATCATCCAAAGAAAATATCCGAACTCATCAAAATAGACGAATACTACGTAATAGATTACGATTCGGTTCATGTTGTACCATCCAAAGATAAAAATGGACGAGACGTTTACCCATCCAATACAAAAGTAGGAATGTATATTGAAATCAAGAATAAAGAACAAAAGAAACAATTTGAGTCTTTGGTAAACGAGTTCCAAACGCAAACAGATTTCGGGGATTACAATCTGATAAATAAACTAACAGATGAAGATATTGAATCAGGAATAACTAGTCTTGTTAAACTGTTTGGAGATATCGACATACCTGACAAGTTTGATAAAAAGAAACTATTGATATTTGTAAACAACATATTTAGGAAGAAACACGGACGCCTTCCAGAATACGTGTATAGTAAATATCAAGAGGGTATACAAAAGATGGATTATATCGAAGATAAAATGAAACAGATATACAAGAAACTCAAGGGTAGTGTTATAACAGGCAATTACAAAGATTACGACAAGATGAATAAACTTACAGATAGTGAACTAAAGCAAGGAGTTAAAAACTATATGAAGACGCATAGTAATATCAATCTAACTCGTACTCGTAGGGAAATTAAAGGAAAGGTATCGACAGTTCCAAGGAAATACGATCCCCAAGATATTATTCCAGTAATGACTAGCATATTTAAAGAAGTACATAATCGAATGCCTGAATATGTGTACAACGATAGGTATGAACCAGAAACTGACAAGATAAACAAGCAATTGAAAAAAATATACGATTTAGTTGATAATTTGTAATAATAGATGAAACCTATTTCCTTGTTAAAGAGTTTCATCATATTACAAATTATTTTTGCACTCGTTACTCTTTTTACACTCGTTACTCTAGTTTTAGCTTTTTATCACATTTCAGATATTCATCTAGACCCTTTTTATTCTGTAGGATCACCTTCAAACTGTTTATTTGACGATTACGGACTAACATGCTGTAGAAATACTAGTATAGGGATTAAACCGTATACTTTTGCTTCAGAATGGGGAGATTTCAATTGTGATCTTAATATTTACACGTTGAACAATACTCTAAGACACATATCTCAAACTGATGACGAATTTTTGATTATTACAGGTGATATCGTCTCTCATCACGACTTTGACATTTTTAATAATTTTGAATCTATTGTCGTGTTTACGAATCTAGTTAACCACTATATCAAAACTCCTATATTACCCGTATTAGGAAATCACGATGCTTTTATCGTAGATCAAGAGTGGAGTATTAATTCAACATATCTACACAAGATTGCAGATTTGTGGAGACCATGGTTATCAGAAGAAGAGTATAATTCGTTCCGTGTTTACGGATATTATACACGTTTTGATTTTTTCAATTACGATTGGATTGTACTAAACAGTTTATGGTACGATGACAATAATTTAAGCCCTTTAAATAAATCAATGTCTGAAATGCAATACACTTGGTTAAACAATACACTCTTTAATTATAATCAAACTAAGCAAACTAACATATTACTACATATACCAATAAATCCTGAATACACAAGATTAAAAGAAATTATATGTATGTATTCACATAAAATAAACTATATTTATGCAGGTCATACACATCACGACCATTTTAAACTAGTAACTTGTGAATCTGGTTTGATTAATCCAATAATTAATAAGAATAATCCAAACAACAAAACTATACCTATACTAATATCTCCATCAGTTCAAACTTCTTACCATTTACCATCTATACGACAATACTTGTCGTTTACAGATTACATTCAGTGGCATTTACCAATCAATGCAACAGAATACGTCAAGAGTTATCAGTTTAGTGAAATGTATTCGTATGATACACGCGAAATTCAACTGGTCAGAGATAAAATAAATTCTGACAATACAACGTTTCAAGAATATTGTAAATGGTATAACCCTGGAGGAAAGACTAATTGTGCTGATAAATCTAGTTTCATTTGTGAAATTGATATAACTTGTTAGTTTGACTTGTTTAGAATAAGATAAATTTAAACATTTATCTTATTTTTAATGACAAAAGTGTACGATATGAAAGTAAACGTACTGTTTCCCTTTAAAACTAATAAAGAGTATTCTATGATTCTTACAGGAACTGTTGATTATCATGATATGCGAATTCCAGTAGGAAAATGTCAAGTAGTATATTCTAATAAACACGATAAAAACGATATTTATGTAATAAAAGGAATCGTGTATCAAGATAATAAAAATTTCAAGTTTCAAGGAAATGTAGAAATTACGCACAAAAATACAGTATTTTATGGAGAAGTTGACCCTGAAGGTTATTTAAACGGCAAATTAACATCTGATAAAGGTTACACGACGTTTAAAAAAGGTATAAAAAACGGACTGTGTCATCTGAATAATACATTTATTGTGTTTGACAATGATCAGACCGTAAGAAAAAGAATAGACGGGTATAACTACACTCTTGAATATGAACACTGTAAATATATTTACACCAAAAAGAACTTACTATTTATAAGTGATTATATATCAGATGACACGTTTGAATGTAACGGTTATACTCTACAATATGATAATAACAGACTAACTTTTAGAGGAAACATACAAAAGGGGATGGCACAGGGATATGGAGAAAGTTACAAGAATGTATATAACCAGATAGGTATATTTGAAAATAATAAACTAGTCAATGGAAAGATTATTATAAACAATCCTGAGAATTACATTATTACTGGACTAGATACAGTAGGAATTGAAAGTATAACTATTGAGTGTAGCGATTTTACAGAAATTACTGATTACTATTTCAAGCATAAGGGATTAGCGATCGTAACGGTATATTACGAAAAAGGAAAAGAATCTTTTGAAAGGTTGTGTGATAATCAAGGAGTTTTAATCAGTATGAAATTGATTTAAGCATAGAAAAGAATTAGTTTGATTTCTTTTAAACATTTCTTTTAAACAAATGTTTAAAAGAAATAGCCAACAATCACGTCTCGTACACCTGATATTTTAACAGTTGACTGTATTTCATGTATAATTTTATCGTACTTGGCCTTTGTTATTTTCGTGTCGTAGTAAAAATATATTTCATCCATCCGTTGATGTTTATAAATCGATTTTCCATGTAAAACGTTATTATGATAATTTGATATTATCCATTGTTCTCCGTTTAAATTCCACATTTTGTATTCGCCGTGCCGTTCTCCATCTTTATGATTTGATATTTCACGTTGTTGTTGACTATTTTCAAACCATATTATGCGTTCTCCGTGAAGACTTCCATTTTTGTAATTTGATATCACTTTTTGTTTTCCATTTTCAATCCACTCTTTATATTCTCCGTGTAAATAGTTATCATTGTAATTTGATATTGTTCTTTGCTGACCGTTTTCAAACCACGATTTGTTTTCTCCATATCGTTTTCCATTTTTCCAATTTGATATTTCTTTTTGTTTTCCGTTGTCAAACCACTCTTTACATTCTCCATTAAATTCTCCATCTTTGTAATTTAATATTACACGCAGCTGACCGTTATGATACCAATCCCTAGATTCTCCGTTCAATCGGTCGTCTATATAATTTGATATTTCTGCTTGTTGGCCGCTTTGATACCACGTTTTGTATTCTCCATGTAACTTGCCATCTTTATAATTACATACTATTTGTCGTTGACCATTATCATAAAACAATTCATGAATATCGGTATAAGTCGACATGTTGTAAAATTAAAAATAAGAATTTGAATCGTTTTATTTTATTGTTATTTTACTGTTATGTTAACAGTTATTGTGATATTTCCTGATTTGACAACAGTTGTAGATTCGACAGGTTTAATCTGTTTAATCTGTTTAACAGATTTCGTATAACGGCCAGTGTATTTATTGTAATCGTATTCTTTCATTATCTCTTTTTCTTCATCTACATAACGGTTGGTGTACTTTTTTCCCTTGAAGCTTAGTTTAGTTTTACGAATATCGTATCCACATTTGGGACAGAATTTATCAGACTGTGCAAAATGACGTTTGCATTCGACACAGCGGAATCGAGGCATGAATTCCTTATTAAAGAAATAAGGAATTCGATTAAAGTTGATTAGCAAATGGATGAAACTCTAAAAATTTAAACCCTTGAGTATCTTTCCTGCGTTGGCTCCGTTTACGTTTTTTTCAGGTTGGAGACGTCCCTGATACCAAAAATGGCAACTGGGAAGTTGAGAACAGTTTTGACGGACGTCGGCAATAAATTCGGGAACATCGTTTGAACAGTCGATTTTGCAAAAGACTACATCTGAAAATTTCGTTTTCAGAGATTCGTAAACAGGAGTATACTTGACACACGGAGCACACCAACTCGCCGAACACAACACGACAACTTTTTGATTGGACGAAACAACGTTTTTAAACTCTTGTTCTGACGCGATTGCAAGAACCATTTACATCAATTAAATATATTAATTTAAAATTCGATTAATTTGATTAGATTATCATACGATTTGATATGTCCGGTGATATTTTCAATATCATCAAATTCCTTGACGTTTTTCAATTGTTTAATTGTTACTATCTTTCCCGGAAAGTGACATGACGACACGTACACTTTATCACGTGACAAATAAACTATTTGTATTTCCATTTCGAAATCGTCGTGTTTTGTATAGAATTTCGGAGCGATCGTTAGTTCTTTACATAATTTTAGTGAATACTTGTCTATGGATTCCTTAAGTTCATCCTCTTCAATCAGGAAAAACTCTTTGTACTTTTCCTCGTCGTACTTTTCTTCGTCGTACTTTTCATCTTCGCGAAAGCAAATGTAAAAGTCACAATCTAGTCGGTATATTTTAACGACATCTTTTTTGAAAAGTGTCTTGACCCAATCAATATCTTCGATTTTTGCAAGTTTGGTTAGGTACGAATAAACATCTGGGATGTTTATCCGAGGAGTTTCATCTTCTGTGAAAAACTCTGGTTTTTCACCTTGCAAAACTTTTGTTTTTTCCTCAATCCGGTTCAATATATCGTCAATCACTGTACGAATGACTGGAACCTTGCCTTTCCACTTTTGAATATAAGACTTGGGTTGTCCGTCGAACGCCATGTTTAAACTCGGGAATAAAAACAGTAATCGTTTAATTCAAGAGTAATTCAAAAGTAAAGAGCTAAGACTAAACCAGCTTAATCGTAGTGTATAATAAATAGATGGCCTGTAACGGAGACGTGTGTTCTGTTGAAGAAATGCAAAAACAGTTTTACGATTCAAAAATGACGGAGACTTCTAATGAAGATTACCCTAACGAGCACAATCAGGTACGAGAGTTTATGAAGACTGCAGGACAACCTTTGCCTGAAAAGCCAATCACCGATTTATTCGATGGTAAACATGAAGAAACTATCAAATTTCGTATGAGTCTAATTGAAGAAGAGTATAAAGAGATCAAACAAGCTATTGCTGATAAAAACTTTTCCGAAGTGATTGATGGACTTGCAGATTTACTTTACGTTGCACAGGGAATGATTGCAACTCTTGGTGTTACGGCAGAAGCGTTTGATCGAGTACACAAGGCAAACATGTCTAAATTTTGTAAAACTGAACAAGAAGCAAAAGATACAGTTGAAGAGTACAAGGATAGGTTTGCAAAAGGAAAAAGTCCGTATGCAAACGTAAGCTACCGTCTAGTAAACGGGTATTACGTAATCTATAACGATGGTAAAAAAGTATTGAAATCAATCAATTGGGCAGAGCCTAATTACGACTATCTAACCAAGTAATCAAGTAACCAAGTAATCAAGTAACCAAGTAATCAAGTAATTTGTTTATTTCACTGCAGTAGAACTTTTCTTTTTACGATAGATGTATTTTTTACGAGTTTTAGCAATCATTTTTTCCTGGTCTTTTTTCATCAGGAAAAAATAATCAAACGATGTATGTTCTTTTTTGAATTCTTGCAACGATCGATTATAACCGTGAGCAACAGACATTTTATAGAGTATCTCGTCCAATTCTATATTTTTGATTGATTTAGATAAATTGTTTGGACTGTCTGATTTATCCGATTGTTTAATTGGATTAGCTGAATTGATAGGCATAACCGGCATAATAGATATGATAAATTAATTATAGAATCGATTAAAAGAAATAAGCAACAACTATATTTGATACTCCAGGTATTTTAAAGATATCTACTATTCCGTCTATAATACAATCGTACCATTCTTTTGGTATACGCATTCCATCCAAATAATAATAAGGAATGTACTCTCCAGTTTCTATATCGTACACTAGATTTTTTCCATGAAACACTCCATCCAGATAGTTTATTTCTTCTAGTACTTTTCCATCAATAAACCACTTCACAGTTTTACCCTCTTGTTTATTATTGTACCAATGTGATTTTTCTTGTAGTTGACCATCATCAAAGTATCTTTCTTTTACTGTATAACGATTAGCGATCTTTACGTTCGGTGGAATTGTGTAATCCCAGTCTTTTTCATTGTAATTGTTTGTTACATGTTTAAGAACCAATTTACCAACAATGCGTACTTCTAAATATTGTTCTTCTTCCATATAGTAAAAAGCTTTTCGCACACAATTCGTATCATAAATCTCACATAGTCCGTGACGGATATCGTTGTAATAGTTTATTCGGTGTTTTATATTTCCGTTACGATACCAATTTTCAAATAGTCCGTGCTTTTGTCCATCTTGCCAATTGGATCGTGTAATCATGGTTCCTGTGCGTACACAATAATACTCGCACAGCCCATGACATTTACCACTTTTCCAATTTGTTTTTTCCTTGATTTGACCAGATTCAAACCACAACTCTCGGAGTCCATCGAGTTTACCATGTTTCCAGCTAGATCTTTCTTTCAATTGACCGTTATCAAAGTATGTTTCTTTGATAACGACAGACATAAATTTGTAGACAAATAATAATTAAAAACGATTAACAAGAATTAGATAGTTATAGAATGTCTTGTATAAATATAATGACCATCCCGTTCAACATAGTAAAACGCTTCCGAATCGTGTAAAACAACTTTTGCGTTTCCGCCTAATAATTCAACTAATTTCTTAGCTTCCTCAAGAGATATTTCCCGTCTAGCCAACTTTTCTTTCAATGTTGATTCATTCGTATATAAAAACACACCAAAATAGTATTCTCGTTCGAAATTATCTTTATCTTGTTTATCTCGTTTATACCCAAGAGAATAAATCTTTCCACCGTATCCTCTATTTTTACACAAAGTCCAATCACCGGGAACTTTGAAAGTATTCATCCATTCCAATAGTTTATTGTCTTTTTGCTGTCTTTCAGCACTTGGTTCGTTACCCATTAAATTAAACAAACAACAATTAAATTGTTTAATTCTCTAATTAATCTCTAGTTTAATCTTTCTTTTTGCATCGATCGTCCGAGTATTGGTGGTATTCGATACAGCCAAATTTACACTTTTTGAAATTCTCTACATTTTCCTTTTTCGCCTTGTAATAAAACAAACAATCGTCCGCAGAATTCGACTGTACTTTATTGTTTATAAACAAGCTCGTATAATTCTCTGTAATAACATCCATAATTACGTTAAACACTGGAAGTGATTCCACACACGGCACAAAGTTATTAAACAGCTTCTCCCTCCCCTTGACTGTTGCTTCGCGTAATAAAAACGTACCATCGATACACGTTCGTATAGCAGGCTTAATATCCATAGCGTATTGCAAAAGGAGGAGGTACATGCTCTTCCAGTGACGTGAATTTTTAAACACGTCGAGATAAGTCTCTTTATTAAAGATTTTAGGATCTGTTGATAAATCGTCTTCTACTCGTATAGACCACGGGACGATATCCTTGTGTAATTTGTTTAGATCCATCATTATGTTTTGTCGTTTTTTGAAATTACTCCACGAATCTTTATAATCCTTGATTTCATTATCTATAAACAACTGTGGGACGATCTGTGAAAAAGTCTTGTTACTGTCTTCTGTACCAGAATAAAACTGTCCTACAGGAAATATATGACGTTTATTATATATGATATCTTGAGCTAGGAAACTTTTACCTGTACCCGGCTTTCCTATAATTACGTATTTAGATCCGTCTGGATCGTCAATGCTTGTAGGTGTGATTGTATTTATATCTAGTTCCTTTATGTTTAGAACTAGATCGTTATTGGTGATTTCAAGCTTGTCGTGTTTTTTTTTAGTTATTGTTTTATTGTCGCCTGTTTCGTCGTCGTCAAGATCGAGTATATCGTCAGCATTGTATACTTTTCTTTTGGATTTTGGATTGACATCGTATATTTTTTTCTTTTTAGTCGCCATTACCATTACGCTTTTCCATTAAATAATGAATTATTGAATTTAGATGAATTTAGTTGAATTTAGATGAATTTAGATTAATTAATCTGAATTTAGATGAATTTGGTTAAGATTAAAAAGTTTAACTATCACATACCCAGCAACGTAATTTTGTATTACACGCAATGCACTTGCCGTTATCGCAAGAATTACATTGTGACTGGAAATTTTCACAATTTTTATCAGTGCATACAGAGTTTTCATTACACACTGAACACATGTCTTCTTCACTGATGATAATACTATCAGTTTCAAGTATGTAATCCATGACTTCGTTTGCCGTAAAAATAACAGATAAATCCTTGATTACAGTTTTCGTGATATTCCATCTGTTTACTTTTTCCTTTATTTCATCTGTCATTTTCAGATTAGGATTGCTTTTCTTTTCGTAATTAAGAACACTACAAAAAGTATCCCATCGCATATTATTGTTTTGTATAGCGTACGGGACAATATCAACAATCCCTTTTAGATCGTTTGCTTTTATCAAATTGATAGCTTGAAATAACAAGTGACTGTCGTTATACATTTTAAATATCGTATCAAACCTTTCAAAACGAGGATTACGATCTTTCGCGTCTTTCGCGTCTTTTACGTCTTTCACGTCTTTGTTCTCTTTACAGTCTTTGATATCTTTACTCAATAACTGAGCCTTGATAATTTTAATACGTATGTTATCGCTTAGTTTTTCAGCATTCTTTAGATCGACGTTTTCAATTAGTACTTGATCTGTACATTTAATTCGATTTTTGCTTATGAGTTCAATTGCATCTTTATAAACAAAAGTATTACGTGACATTACAATTAGTTTATCGCCAAGTTTATCATTGATAACTTTCAGATTGTTCATCTTGATATTTTTGAATATTAGACACACGAAACTTGTATTTATATCGTTTATATCACACGATGCAATACTTTTTACTAGATCTATTTGAGACATTTTAGGTATATATACACCCAATGATGGACATTTCACGTACATTTCGTACGGTATGTGTTCTGTAGGTTCTACGGCCTTGTCTCCAACATCAGAGTATATCATATTTATCGTATTGTACCATTTGTTTTCGTACATGATCTTTAGAGTTTTGAAATCACATTCTGCAATTTTTGATTGAGCTGTACTAATCGTAAACAAACAAATATCCTTTTCTTCTTTATATTCCGTAACGATATACTCCAAGATATCTTTTACGGGCAAGTTTTTAATAATTTCTTTCCACACAGTATTAAACGGAGTTTTCAGATATTCTTTTGGATTTGCTTTAGAAGCAAACAATCTAACAATTGATATGTATTTATTATCGTTTGTCAGATTATTCGGATCGTCACTCCATTCGTTGTACATTTTGATTAGTTCGTACATTTGAGGGATTGTTAGTTCCTTTTCAAGTAAATATCCGATAACAACATCGTAAGAATAACCAACATTGATTGTTTTAGTCTTGTTAAACTTGAGCGCCTTGATAGTATAGTTGCATTTTATACTATTGATTTCAACGTAAATTTTCTTGTTGTCGTTTGTTATCAATGTCACTACTAGGTCAAGATCGATTAACGTTTGATCGATCTTGAAAGGGTTTGAATCGTAATCAAATTGTTTATCAAATTGTTTGTCATCAGATATATCGAGAGACATACCATGGTCTAAAATTAGAATTTGTAAATCAGTTAATCTTTAATCTTTTCTTCTAAATCTTTTTCTACATCGTTTTCACCTTGTTTTATTCCTTCTTTTACAGCTTCTTTAAAATATTCTTTTGCTTTTTCATTGTCGATTGGTACTCCTAATCCTTTTTTATAACATATTCCTAGACTTGCCAGTCCATAACAATATTTTTTAGACGATAGTGTAAACAGTTCTATAGCTTTCTTTTCATCTTTTTCAATTCCTCTTCCGTATAAATAACAACATCCTAAAGTATTTTGTGCATACGAATTCCCTTGGTTTGCTGAAAGAGTATACCATTTCACAGAGTTTTTCATATCTTTTACAATTCCGTATCCGTATCCGTAGCATAACCCCAAGCTATATTGTGAATATGAATTCCCTTGTTTTGCTGAACGAGTATACCACTCAAACGCTTTCTTTTCATCCTTTTCGATTCCAGTTCCATAAAAATAGCAATTTCCTACAACGTTTTCTCCATGCTCGCTTGAATTAATTGCTGATTTCATATACCATTCAAACGCTTTCTTTTCATCCTTTTCAACTCCAGTTCCATAAAAATAGCAATATCCAACACTATATTGTGCGTGTGAATTTCCTTGATTTGCTGAAAGAGTAAACCATTCAAACGCTTTTGCAAAATCTTTATCTGTTCCTTTTCCATCGTTGTAACAACATCCAATCCTATATTGAGAATATGAATTTCCTTGTTTTGCTGCTTTCATAAGCCATTCAAACGCTTTTGCAAAATCGTGCCTAGAATAATACTCATAACCCAATGCATCCTGTGCATATGAATTTCCCTTGCTTGCTGATTTTTTTAACCAATACATATATTTTTCATGGTTTGTCTCTTTGTGTTTAATAGCATAATCTAGTTGTTCCTGTGCGTTTTTAAACTCGAGACTTATTTCATTTTTCCTATCGGAGTATTCTTCATCAGACATGTCTTCGGGTTTGACGTTTGAATAAATTAGACACGTTTCTGCCAATTTCTTTTGAACTTTGAGTGATTTGCTTTCTAAAGCACTCATAACTATGTTTTCAATCGACAATGTAAGTTCAGGTTCTGTAAATGGTAAAATTTCCATCAGTTTACCAATATGTTTAATATCGGTAAACGTGCGACGCCAGTCGATTGATTCTTTTGACTCTTTTGAATCTGTTAAGTCGAGTAGATCCATAATTATCTTAATTTGCAATTTCTAATTTCAATTAAGTGAAAGTTTAAATTAAAGGAAAACTCTTTTTAATCTAGTGATTAAAAAGAATTAGAATAATATCAAAAAAAAATTAGATAGATTTAATCTTCATCTGAATCGCTGTCTTTGGAGTCTTTCGACTCCTTTGATTCTTTCTTATCAGATTTCTTATCTTTTTCAGATTTAGCTTCGGTCTTGTCTTTAGCATCGGATTTATTTTCCTTGACATCTGTTTTTGCTTCCTTAACATCAGATTTGGTATCTGTCTTTTTATCTTCATCCGAGTCGCTATCTGATTCAACTTTTTTCTTTTCCGATTTCTTTTCCGATTTCTTCGGTTTCTCTTCTTCCTCGTCTGACGATTCTTCCTTCTTTTTAGCTGCCTTTTTCTTTGGCTTTTCGTCATCGTCAGACCCTTTCTTTTTAGCCTTTTTATTGTGAATACCACATTTACCGTTTTCAGTAGCTGAATTACCACACTGTTCACCCTTTTTAGGGCCAGATTTAATAGTTTCAGTACACTGATCACCATCAGTGGGTTTCTTCTTTTTAGCCGGGGCCTTTTTCTTTTTAGCTGGTTCTGCTACTGCTTCTTTACTAAACTGGAAATTAGGGTTAACCTGATTCCAGAGTAAAACCAGTTCGTCTTGCTTCGTGGAACACTTTTTAGATAAAGCCTCGGTAAAAGCATCCACATAAGTCATGAACAATTTCGTTACATCAGCAACAAACTGTTTGTTTTCGGTCATCTGACTTTTATAATGTGTTATTTTTTAAATTCATTTAAAATATACGTCGATAGATGAACTTATAAGAGGTTATAAGAGGGTTATAAGACCTTAATTCAATGGATTATAATTAAAGCCTGTTATCACGCATAATTTTTTATATAGTTCGTTATGCTTTGTAAGTCGCTCAAGAGTAGATACTATCGTAAAATCCTTATAGCTACACTTAAACTTGTGGTGCTGGAGTAATTGATACAACACATACTGTACACTTATAAAACTTTTTCGTTCTTTAATTTCACCCTTGGCCAATAGTATATCAAACGCGTTAGTCAATTTATCAAAGTCGTTCATCAGAGTATCTTTGAGATGTGAAATGTCTGCGCACTTTTCACCTGTATAGTATTTATTGAAAAAGTTAATATCTTCGTACAGCTTGGCACATTTTATGGTTTTAAGACTATCCTTTAATATGTTTTTATTTACTTTTTTAAAGACTGAATGTCTTTCCTTTTCAGACATTTCTGATGAAGGTTTTGTTCCTTCTGGGATGATATGTCGGCTTATAAACTCTTTTTCAATTTTGTTAAACACCTCGGGTGAAATCTTTTTATTCTGTATCCCTTGAAACTGATTCATCGTATCCCTAAAATGAACCCTTCGCTCGTATTTATAAGTACTTGAATTGTTTATCCTATCAGTAGACGTAAACGTTGGAACGTTTGAATACACTGTTATACTTATACCGCATGAATTACACGTTACTTCGTTCTTTCTTAATGGCTGTCCACATTTACAGACTATACTTTTTGTTTCTTCGTCGTCCAGTGTAATGTATGTTTTTACAATATTGAGAAACTCTTCCTTTAAAAGAGTTATTTCTTTATTCTCTTTCTGCTCTTCTGATTTTTTACCTATTTTTATAGGTACTTTTACTAGTTCGTTATATTTATCTAGTATTTTCTTTGTGCTTGCTATATATTCTATATATAAAGCGTTTCCATCAAGTTTATTTATTTTTTCAGTCAATTCTTTTTTCTGCTCTTTTAACTTGGCTTCTTCAGCGTACGGTAACCCCTTCAAAGATAATTCAGTGACTATAATATCTAGCTGTTTTTGATACAAGCTCAAATTATTGGTTTCTTCTTCGATACTACGTATAATTGTGTCGTTTAACTGACAAATGTCGATTGATTTAAATTTGTTTGATTTGCTCATACTTGACGTTTTCTGCATTAAATACTTTAATTAATCAAAGTATTTAATTTGGTTATTTTGTAAAATTGATTACTTGTTTCGATTATCATCGATTATCTTGATTATTTTGAATGTTTGTTTTTTTCTTCTTCTCTTGCCATTGCGTCACGTTCCATTTCCATTTCCTTTAACTTTTGATCTATTGTCTGTTTCTTTTTATTTTGTGTCGAATTTCCTGCTTTTACAGGTTCAGTTCCGGAATTAGGCATATCCGGCACATTATCTAGATTTTCTATTTGATTATTCGATTGATTAGTTGAATTCGATTTTTCATCCTTTTCATCGGGTTTATTCTCTGGTCTATCATATTTGTTCTCTGGTATATCACTTTCTTTACTCGAAGCAATCGCGTATTTCTCTGCATTGGTACCGCCCACTCCTTGCACTCCTTGAACTCCTTGCACTCCGCTCACTCCTCCGTGTATATTCTCGTGATTGCTAGATTTAACAGTATGGTTATTTACAGGTTCTTCTGTTAAAACTGGAGGCTGTCGAGCCTTGTTTACTTGTGCTAAATTAGATTTCTGTAAATTTGACGGATTGGATGGATTTGATTGTCTATTAGATTGATTAGATTGATTAAAAATATTTGGGTTTGATTGGTTATTTTCAAAGATGGTCGTGTTTAGAATATTTGGCATGTATTCGTCAAACCATTTATACATGTTTTCACCATCAAGTACTGCTATTTCTTTTCCTGTAGGACTATCTTTATAAATCATCAATGATGGAACTACTTTGATTGTGTGTTTGATTAATCGTAATACATCGTTATTATCTATACATATTGGATGTATATGTTCATTGAAAACCTTTTGATTTACGATTAGCTTTGTAAATAGTTTACACGCAGGAGACGCATTGCTATACAATAAATATAATCCATCAAAAGACATTAAATATTTGAAAATGTATTTAAATTTAAAAATATTTATTTAAAATATGCAAAACACTCCTATCGAGCTACTAATGAAACATCAATCACTAGTAAACACTGCATACACTGACAATATTCCTAAATACGTCGGTTATATAGCATCAGATGAACCTGTACGTGACAAGTTTTTAACAAAATCAAACGTGTCGCACATTTCTAAAATGATTACTTTGAAATTAAAAGGCGTCCATCCAAAAGGAAAGGATATAGTCGTACCAGACGATTCAATTTTATCTGAAATGACCAACATATCAATTTATTACTATTACGACATTAGTCAATTGAATCAAATGGTGATTAATACAATCGTAAATAAAATACGAGACCAGTTTGAAACTGATCAACAAAACGATAAACTAAACATATGGGTAACTCAGTATACAGAGGATACTGGGTTAAAAAGATATCCGGAAATCAAACTAAATATGAAACATCCAACTCGAATGATATTTAACATGAATTATTAAAAAAGATTAATTGATAGATCTATAGGATAAATGAAATCCATTTTTTTAAACGTATTACATTTTTGATATTCACATTTACATATTTCAGTTTTAATCGTTTGTGTACATATCTGTCCATCTGTTTTGCAAGATTTACACTCTGCTACCCATCCAGTATTTGTACGATACCCACAATGAGCACATTCTATTGTTTTATCTCCAAATTTGGGTACATAATGCTTGTTGCATTTTATACCTCCTGTTCCTTTACAATCTTGACAAATTTCAAATTTCTGAGACAATACTGTCTCGCGTTTACCTTTTCCTCGACATACACCACAATTTTGAGATAACACCTTATTAGTTTCTATGAATTTACCTTCTTGATAACCAACAGCGAACTTTCTGTTATTTCTGTCTTCAAACGTGGATATTTTCTTTAGTACTGAGCGACATTTTAGAGGACATGCGTAAAACTCTCCAAATTTTTCTTTTTTGAAATTTATATTACACCATGAAAATTTATTGTTTGGATTGCACCTGCATCTGATAACTCCAGGTTTCCATTCCCAGCAAGAACATGTATATAGGTTATAACATATTGCGCACGTTACGCTTATGTCGGAACATGAACAACCCATTTTGTTTAGTTTGATTAGTTTGATTAGATTGTTTAAATTGAAATCGTTTATAATTTGAATATTGTTTATTCTTTTTTGTTAACGGTTTATAATCGGATGACGTCTCAAACTCTTTACCAAATAAATCTGCGTTTGTGACTTTTCTCATTGGTTTAGTTAGTTGTTTAGTTAGTTGTTTGATCAAGCTTTGGAAATCGTAATTTTCAATTGTGATTAAACGAAACGTTGATTTTCCAGTTCCTACATCATGAAACTGAATACTATCTGAAAAATAGTCTTTTAAATAAGCTATATAATCGAATAAAGGAATATCGAATAATTGAATGTCGTATTCAGACAAGCATGATATAAACAAAGCCATGTAAGAAAAAACATAAACTATTGTAAATCGATTAAACAATTTGGGTTGATTAGTTTTTGGATTAGTTTTTGGATTAGTTTTTGGATTAGTTGGATTAGTTTTGAATTAACCAAGATTAATTACTCGTCTTCGACGTAATCCGCATAAGAGAACCGTGCATACTCTTGGATAAAGTCGATAATTGCAGACTCCCAGATTATCTCTTTAATCACGCTATTAAAGATCTTTATTTGGACCTGATTGTGATGTTTTATGGTTTTCATTATAGATTTAACATGTTTAACCTTGTGGTTAAAACACTTGCTGTTAGCAGTGCAGTCTGGACACTCAACAATAGGCTTTTCAAACAGCCATTTGATATCATCTATCGTATACTCGTCTGGTTGTTTATTCTTGTTGAATAAACAACGAACATCGTTTAGACTGCAGTCTTTCTTATCGGAGGGTACGTCTGCAAACGTACCTTTCGCGGATGTACCGTCTGAAGTATTCGATACTTTAGATGTGTCTGAGGTATCCGTCATACCCACAGTTTTCAAAATGTCGATAACATCTGTTACGTTTTCAGAATTGACCGAGGTCATCAAACCTACTAGAATTTAAAACTTTAAATCGTTTAACCTATTGCCTGTTTAAAACGATTTATTTAAAAGGATAATTGATCAAACATGTCGAAAGATAACGAGCAGATAACAAACAGATTAGAATATTATGAAAATGGAGGGATAAAACGTAAAACGTACTATTATCTTGGTAAAAAACATGGACCGTGTGAAGAATACCACAAAAACGGTTGGTTAATATCAAGATCGGAATATTTTGACGACATGAAAGAAGGACTGTACAAAAAGTTTTACATTGATGGAAGAACCCATCTTTCTATAACGTATCACCTAGATAAACAAGATGGTGTGTATGAAAAACGGTGTCCTTACAATAAACTTGTGGAAAGATCACACTGGAAAAATGGTAAACTAGACGGAACAAAAGAAATTTACGATATAGATGAAACACTGCTCACACGAACAACATATAAACAAGGAAAAAAAGAAGGGTTGCATGAAGAATGGAGGAGATCGAGTTATGAAATATCAAATTATAAAAACGGAAAGCTAAACGGATTGTGTGAAATGTATTATCGCGGTAAATTAGAAAGAAAAGCAAATTATCGCGATAATAAACTTCACGGATTGTGTGAAAAATGGAAAGGTGAAAAATTGAGTCATCGAATAAACTATTACAAAGGAGAATATCATGGCACATACGAATCGTGGTGTACTGGAGTGTATACAAAAATTAATTACGACAATGGAAAACGACATGGTGTGTCGACCATATCCAATTTAGATACTTGTTATTACTATTTAGATAAGGAAATAACAAAAGAAACTTTTGAATCAACGATTTCAGATATTGTAAAAGTTTGTCAAGATATAAACGGAGTATCGGATATTATCACTGGCTATTTCTTTGGATAAACGATTTTTTATTTAATTTAACTGTGCTTTTATGGAAGCTAAACAGTTAAAAGTAGAAATATCGGAAGAAAAAGAGTATTCACGCGACGGACGACTCGTGACACAATACACTACTGCATACGGTAAAAAGCACGGACAGTGTAAATCTTTTCATATAGATGGAAGTCGGTCGTATATTTGTAATTATTATTTTGGAAAACTTGATGGGTTGTATGAAGACTGGTATTTAAATTGACAATTGGCAGAAAAATCAAATTTTAAACGAGGAAAATACCACGGGTCCCGTGAAGTGTGGTACGACAATGGTGAAAAGTTGTCGAGAACCACATATGTCAATGGAAAACAGCACGGTATATTTGATTCGTACGATTTGAATGGTAAAATTACTAACGTACATATATATAAACATGGTAAATTGCATGGATTACAAAAAGAGTGGTACTACAGTCAATTTGGTAATAAACAGACTTTGACATTGTCAAATTGGAAAAACGGAATAAAGGATGGAATCCAAGAACTGTACGATTATTCTGTTACTCCTCCAAAGTTGTTGGAAAAAACAAATTATCATGATGATCAAAAGCATGGAACTTTTGAACAATGGTCAAAGATCACTAATGATTATGAAAGTAGGCGATACCATAACAATGTTCTTCACGGAATAAATAAATATACAAAAAGAGGAGAAGAATATATCGATTATTACTATTACGGAACCGAAATCACTCAAGAAACGTACAATTCAATTATATCAAATATCAATACAGTTTGTGATAATATAAAAGGAGTGTCGGGTATTGTCATTGATTATTTTTTCTAATCTCATGATTGCAAGGATATGCAAAAGATTAAATAGGTTGTGTTGCATCATCGTCAGATTCATTAGATTTGTCAGGGACGTCCTCTACCAAATCTCTTAAATTTTCTCCCAACGACTGTTTTAATTTTTCTACATCTGATAAATCATCTGATTTATTATCTGATTTAGGCGAGTCTTTCGGAGAGTTTTTAGGCGAGTCTTTTGATTCATCATCAGACTCTTCACTTGAATTAACCATTTTTACAAGGGTATCCCATCTAGTTTTAAAGTTGGCATAAAATTTTAAATCACCGTGTTTATTATGTAATACAAGACTACTGTACGTTCCAATCTTTTTATTTTCAAAAAGAACATATTCAGGAATATAATACGTTTTTAAAATATAGTCGTACACGTCTTCTTCTTTTTCAAAAGTAAAAACGTTGCAGTATCTTATATCATCATCGTCTTGGTATAAAATAAACCCAGTGTTTTGAGTATCTTCAAAAATGTAATCCAATACGTTTGATTTTTCAAAATCTAGTTCTTTCCCCGAGCCTTTCTTTGAACCTTTCGGAGAATCTTTCGGTGAATCTTTCGGTGAATTTATTAAATTAGCATCAAGTTCCTGTGAATCTGGTAATAGGTTCTCTGCTTGTTCTTTTTCAGCGTATAAATAGTCGGGATAGATATCTCGACTAGTATAAACTGAAGTGTAATTAGATTTTGGTAATTTATTAATAAAATATATCTTTTCACATTTCTCATTTTTATACACTGATGGGTTCTCTGGAATAGCTAATAGCAACACACTAGAAATGTTGTAATCCAAAACGTACTCTTGATACTCTTTTAAATTAACAATGATTCCAGCAGGAGGTTTGATAAACGGAAAGATTATCTTCCATACGTAAAACTCAAACTTGTTTAACCTATTCTCCAAATCAACATATGCGAAATACCTGACATACTTTGTTTTTTCGTTTACATCGTTTATTAAACTAGATAGTCTCTCGTTTAGATCTTCAGGTTGTATCGAATAAGCTTTTTTGAAATATTCGTAATCGATATACACTTTATTATCCGCAAAAAAACGCAATATAGGATAATACAAGTAATACATGTATTTCAATGTTTGTTTGATATTGTCTATCTTGGTATGATCTGAATGATAAACTATATTGTAGCTAGTTTCGTTTTTATTTTGATGTTTGATATATTGTATTTTCTCATTCATTGATAAATACTTGTATAGATAATACATCAGAGTAATATTAAAAGGGTAATCGATAAAATTGAGTTTATTAACATTGGAGAAATTGGAAGAACACATATCCTTTAATATTAATATAGCATTGGCCTCGCTCATATTTATTTAAAACATTAATTTTAAACGAAATATAAAAAATTATATTTCATTGAATTATCCATGTCAAAGAGCGTGATAAAAGAACCTCGTGAGTTGCTTCGTTCATTTCTATCCACTAAAAAAACAAATGACTACCATAACTTCTCTTCGATTAATCCTCCTGAAAAATATTTAATCGAGGAACCTAGTGACATTGAAACTTTTTGGGAACTTTTTCAAAACTCTCTTGCAAACGACCCTAAATCGTCGTTTACAATCTTGGAAAAACCAGAAAGGTACGGTTGTGTCGTTATAGATGTCGACTGTCATATTTCTATCGATACACCTGAATTTAAGAAAAAACACCCTAAATTTTCTGAAAAAGACGCTTCTGATAAATGGTACACCGAATCACATATTCATAAACTAGTTTCTTATTTTCAACGAACTTTATCAGGTGTTTTAAACAATAAAACAAACGATCAGCTAACCACTCTTGTGTTTGAAAAGAAAAAATCGCGCATTGAAAATGGGGAAATACGCTTTGGTATCCATTTACAAGCACCTTTTATATTTATGGCAACAACCGATTACGAGGTACATTTAATTCCTCGTTTAAAACAGGTTCTCAAAGATGAAAAATTCATGCAAGATCTAGGTGTAGTAGAACCAGATAAAATGATAGATACAGGAATCTCTCAAAAGTATTGGATGATTTACGGATGTCGTAAAAATCACACGTTGGAATCTTATAAGTTCACTAACGCTTTTAACCATGAAGGTAAAAATGTGAAATTACCCGACGTTTTCAAAAATTACGAATTGTTTGATAGCAGATCTAAAAAAATAAACATACTGGACAAGTATATTAATCCCGATAAAAAATACACAGATATTGAACTACAAAATTTAATGTACAAGTCGATATTGTATTATTTTCCTCGTATTTTAAGCACGCCTATCCAATTTCGTAAATCTCTTCAAGTATCGACCAAACCAGATTTAGAATGTATCCTCAAAAAGAAATTAAAAAAGGCTTCAGATTTCGTCTCTAGGAACGAACCTGTAAACGTAGAAGAGTCTATAAAACAAGCCAAGATTTTCCTAGATATGATTTCTTCTAAACGCGCAGACGAGTACGAATCTTGGATTCAAATAGGATTGGCTCTATTCACAATAGGTAAAGGATCTATTGATGCTCTGGATTTATGGTTGGAATTTTCAAAAAAGACTTCGAAAAAAGGGTACTATTCGGAAGCTGTGTGTGTTCAACAATGGGGGAAGTTTTCTGAAGGACAGGTAACAATGGGAACTTTACGTTATTATGCCAAGATGGATAATGAAAAAGTATACACGGAGAAAATCAAAAAGATTGAATCCAAGAAATTAGAAAAATCTTTAAACGCAGAAGGAAACCATTACGATTTAGCATTGATTGCGTATGGAGAGTTTGGACGAGAAAACATGTGCATCGATATTAAAAAAAACACGTGGATGACGTTTAAAAATCACGGATGGCAATTAATGGAAGAAGGGTATTCGTTAACAACCAATATTCAAAATTATTTGTTGAAACGTATTGCAGAAATGGGTGAAAAATCTTACAAGGACTTGTTAAAGAGTATTAATAAACGTGAAAAAGACGAGGAAGCAGACGATGACGAATCGGAAGAAAAGGAAAAGAAAATCCGCGACCTTCAGAAAAACATTAATAAAATGACGGGTAAACTCAAATCAGAACCCTATATAAATAACATCATGAAGACTTGTCGTCGTTTATTCTTTAAAGAAAACGCTTTAAAGTTGTTAGATTCTAATAAATACCTTATTCGTTGTGAAAACGGAGTACTAGATCTGAAATTAGACACTTTTCGCGATGGAGAACCAGAAGATATGTTGTCGTTATCTACAAACATACCATACGTTAAATATGAACACGGGTCTTATAAAGCAGATAGACTACAGGATTTCCTTGAAAAAATTTATCCCGATCCTGATTTACGTCAGTACGCAATAGAGTATATAAGTGACTTGTTACAGGGTGGTAATTTCCGTAAAAGCATTCTTATAATGTCTGGAGATGGTGATAACGGTAAATCTGTGACTATTAATCTAATTGAACGGATGTTGGGACGGTATTGTGAGATATTACCCACGTCTTTGGCAACGGGTAAACAAACACAATCGTCGCATCACACTGCAGAATTGGATAAACTAAATGGTGTACGTTTTGTTGTATTGAACGAGCCCAACCGTAAAGATATATTCAATGTAGGTATGTTGAAAAACTTGTCTGGTAACGATACTTTGTATATCCGTGGATTAAACAAGGAAAAGGAGAAATTGAATCCGTTATTTAAACCTGCAGTCGTTTGTAATAAATTACCTAAAATCCCTGGAGATGAAGAAGCTATATGGAATCGCATGGACGTGTTGAATCACGAATCTTGGTTTCCTAAAAATGAAAAAGATTGCCCTACCGATCCAGAAGAACAACGAGCAAAAAACATTTACCCTCGTGACAATTTCTTTGACGAGAAATTACCGGAACTAGCACAAACTTTATTAGCATACGCGTTCGATGTTTACAAAGATGTTAAACGACGCGGACATACACCAAAACCAACCAAAGTATTGGAAGCTACACTGAAATTCAAAAAGAATAACGATATCTTTGATCAGTTCCGTGGAGAAGGGTTACAAAAAGACGAAAAAGGGTACATCACAGTCAAAGAATGTTATTCGTTGTTTAAAGCGTGGTTTAAAGATTCGTCGCCTACTATGTTTTCACATATACCGTCACAGCCAGATTTTGAGGATGACATGTCAAAGAGGCTGGGACAAATTAAAAATAAGAAATGGTACGGATGGCGTGAAAAGGAAGATAAAGATTTAGAGGCAGAAGGGGCGGCGTTGATTATTAGGGAATCTGATTTGATCAAGAAATCAGAAGAGAAAAACAAGTTATAGGTTTAATCGCTTTTCATTTTTACTTTTTACGTCTGATATGCAAGACGTAAAAAGCGATACGCTTAATAAAGACTTGAAAGAGTCGAAAGACTCGAAAGAACTTTCTAAAGAAGCTAAAGAAGCTAAAATTAATGAAATGGAAAAGCTAACTTCTAAACTTGATTGGGTAACAGAATTTGTACAGAAATGGCATCCTAATGGTAAACTAAAAGAGATTAAATGTCTCGATAAAGATTTAAGCGGATTTACTAAACACTGGTACGATAACGGACAGCTTTGTCAACGGTTTAATTCGTTTTATGGAAAACTCGATGGATTGTTTGAAGGGTATTATGAAAATGGAAAACAATATGAAAAATCAAATTGGAATTGTGGAGTTAAAAATGGAGTATGCGAAATGTACTTTGACAATGGTAAACTAAAAGAAAAAACAAATTGGGTAAACGGAAAACAAATAGGATTGCAGGAGTATTGGTACGCAACTGGAGAACGCTTTGAAAGGTTAACGTTTAATAAAAATGGAAATTACGATGGTCTACGTGAAATCTGGTACGATAACGGACTTTTGTCCATGGTCATAAATTATAAAGATGAAAACATGCATGGATTGTTTACTGAATATCATAGGAATGGAAAAAAGGAAGAACTTACAAATTACGAAAAAGGTTTAAAGGTCGGACCTAGTACAATATGGTGGTATGGAGGAGAGATACGAAGCGTCG
Organism: uncultured Verrucomicrobiaceae bacterium; assembly: GCA_964473925.1. Taxonomy (GTDB): domain Bacteria; phylum Verrucomicrobiota; class Verrucomicrobiia; order Methylacidiphilales; family CAYYVW01; genus CAYYVW01. The sequence goes on along the minus strand of CAYYVW010000004.1, from coordinate 66,935 downwards.
CAAATTACGAAAACGGATATCTTTCAGGATTGTATGAAGAATGGGATGCTTTTGGAAATCAAACACGTAAAGACGTTTTCAAAGACGGAGAACTAGTTAAAACATGTATAAACCTAGAGCATCATTAATCGTTGACTTTTTTACTCTTTTACTCTTACTCTTACTCTTACTCTTTTACTTTTACTCTTACTCTTACTCTTTTACTCTAGATTTTAAACGAAAAAACAAATATTAATATTTGTTTTTTATAGCCAACCCAATGAATTGCTCCATCAAAACAACACCAGAAAAGATAAAACTGTCAAGGCACATCCAGGGTTTATCAAACCTTGAAAAACTTGTCATGATCTTTTTATGTAGACACTCCATCGAAAACCAAGTAGGAAAAACAGACGTATCAGAGTTTATACTGTCTAAATTGGGTATTATCTATTCAGAACACAAGAAAAAAGGTATAATCGCAACAAAACAAATATCTGATAAAAAGTTACCCGAGATAAAAGATCTAATCTCTGCATTTTCTGATGAAATCGATTGGGATAAACGAGCAAAATCTATAACAGTATCTTTGAAATTAACTAAAGAGTTTATAGAACAATTCGAACCTGGATATGATCAAGAAGTAGCAGACATGATAAACAAAGTTTTAACCAATGATCAAAAAGAAGATTTACAGAGAGGAGACATTATAGAAGTAAAAGAACTCGCTGGTTATAGGAACGATGGAAAATACATATACGATGGAAAGAAAGCTATACCGCTAGATACAGACATTGACGAATACGGATGTATTCCAAAAGAGTTTAAAGTACTAGATAAATTTCCACCCAGATACTGGGAAAAAGAGATAACTCACAATATGTTTATTTGGTTAAACATTGACGACGATCAAATAAAGGAAATGTTGAAAAATTTAAAACGGGATAAAACGTTCGAGTATGAAGCCACCATTTACGGAGAACGAGTAAACGGCAAGACACTTAAAACTGAAAAACGAGTTCAGATTTATCATACGTGGATAAAGAACAAATACGCAAATGACGGCAAATTGTATATACTGTTAGCAGCAGATGAAGAGGAAGGAAAAGAGCATACTCTTTCAGAAGTTAAGAAAGTATTGACAAAGAGTATGACTGGTGAAACGCGAGATTTATTTTGGTACGATTACGAAGATTATGGGATAACTGATGAATATCCAGATAAAACAATAGTTTACAAATTTATAGAATACGATGAATCGGACGAAGACGAACAAGACGAACAAGACAAATCAGACGAAGAAAACGAACAAGACGAATCAGATGGTGAATAAACTAACTATCAATTGATTGACTACGATTGATTACGATTGATTATACTATCAATCGATCCGATTATAAAAAAAAACTTTTTATATTTCAACTTATTAATGTCGACACCTGAAGTGTATTCACCCAATTCGTCAAATTACACTTTTATTGACAAGTACGATATGGAAAGTGTTCCTATCTTAAAACCTAACCTCGTTGCTCCTTCTGTAGTTCGTGTTGTACGGATGCAACAATTGGCAAAAGCTGCAAACGCGGGTATTCCATACGCATCATACAATACGTTAACTGGTTCTTATTGTAATAAACCGCAAGACCCTGCAAGTGCGTACCAGGGTATAGGATGTGCATACGCTCCTCACACTTATGCTAATCAACCTACACAGAAAGTAAACCCTGCGGCAAGTTTCCGTAATGTGCTGTCTGCGTCACTCGCTCAAAATTCAAACGGCTCTCAGCCACAGCCGAGTTGGTACTGGAACGGTTAATTAATTTGAATAATTGATAAACAAGGATTAAATGAAAATTACAAATCAAGTTTGTAATTTTCATGACTTTTGCAGATTTAATTTCACAGGTACCTATTCCTGTAAGCAATGTGATTGACAAGATACGAAAATGTCCAAACCGTATTTTAACAAAAAGGATATCAAATTACGACAATAATAACCAGTCTATTTTACGAGTATTGATAAACGAATGGCAACAAAAACGATGGCAAATGAAATTTTATGCACCTCGATGTAAATGTCATAATGAGTTTATCAAGGACAAAAAAAGAAATAAATACTTGAAAAAATTTAAATGTAATCGTTCTAAGAAAGAAAGGATCTATCACGAAGATAACAAGTTTATTTTGATATTAAACGAGTTATTAAACCGTGTTGCTATAGATGGAAACCCATTAGACGGTATAGATATTCTGATACCTGCATGTTCTTTTAGGACGTATGGACACCCATTAACAATTGTCAGGTATTGGCGAAATAATATGCCAATAACAGGTATGTTTGAAGAAAGTTATCGTAGAATTTTAGATTTATATAGGAAATCAGAAAAGTACTCTTTGAATTTTAGCAAGATTTTATTCAAGTGTTTATCAATGATCAAAGAGTTAAACGTTAGGGAATTAAAGAATATCGTATACGGATATTGTTATGTTAGATCCAACGATTTTTAATTGAATTTAAAATATACTTGTCTTTTATTATCAGATGAGTAAAGAAGATATCAAATATATCGAAAAGTATAACAAACTGATTAAATCAGAACAACGATTATGTTCTGATTTAAAAGGTGTCGAGTTTGATAAAGCGTGCGACAAGATTAAAGAGTTTTTGGAAAATAGTAAAGTAATTTACGGGTATTCTGATATTATTAGATTTTTAAAGTCGGTGAAAAGTTCCAAAGACAAAAACAATAAATTCAACGTTTGGAAAGACATTTCAGAATATACTAAAAATGAACAAATTAAATCTTATAAAAAGGTTGTAGGTGATTCTACATCACGATACGAATATATTATTGGTTTGTTTATTAAATCAAATTCGTCTCCTGCTATCTCTCTTCCAGCGAATATCCCTTTTAAATATGATAAAAAAGGGTATTTTATTTTTGATGAATCAACTAAAGAGTCAATTAAAGAGAAAGAACCTGTTAAAGAGAAAGAACCTGTCAAAGAGAAAGAACCTGTCAAAGAGAAAGAATCAACTAAAGAGAAAGAATCAACTAAAGAGAAAGAACCTATTAAAGAAAAAGAGTTAGTTAAATCAGTCAAGGAAGAACCAATCAAACCTGTTGAAAAGAAATACTATTCAACTCGTATTAAAATAAAATCAGTTAGTCAGATAGATCCATTGAATCAATCAAGTCAATCAAGTCAATCAAAGATACTCTCGATCGAATCAAAAGAATCAAAAGAGTCAAAAGAATCAAAAGAATCAAAAGAATCAAAACCGATTGAATCTAAAAAACCAGCAGATAAATACAAGGAAGTAAAGGAAACTATAATTTCTGAAAAAACTGAAATCCCGAAAGAAGCAAAAACCAATAAACTCGTCAGCAAAGAATTCAAGGAATATCTAGTAGAGTTGCTAACAGTCGGAGGTTTACAATTGTTATCACGAGAAATTGTCAATAACCATATCGATACTTTTAAAAAGGCGTTTACTCATAAATCAGTCGATAGTAAAAACAATTACGAAGTGTTGGAATTTCTAGGAGATGGTGTAATCAATCACGCTATTGCTGAATATTTATACAAGCGTAAAGATAATTCAGCAGAACCACTTATATTGGCAAAGCAAAAATCTAAATTACAAGATAAACGTCATTTGGCTAAATTTGCAGAGAATTTAGGATTTGATAAATATATCCAAGTAGCAGAAGAAGAATGGCATCGAAATAAAACTTCTATTCGAGAAGATTGTTGTGAGGGGTTCATAGGAGCGTTAACAGAAGCTTTCAGTAAAGAACAACAAAAACGCAACTGTATAGTAGACACTTCTTATGGTATAGTACAAAAATTCATATTTGAAAAGATTCTCAAAGATATCAAGATATCAAACACAATAGAGACGCTATACGATGCCAAGACTAAATTGAAAGAGTTGTTCGATACAATGAAAAACAGTTGTATAAAGTGGGAATACAATTCTACTAAATCGGAAACTAAATACTCGCATGAAGCGTTGTTGTATATTACAGTCAGGGAAGAAATCAATGGAGTTAAACACGATATTAAACATGAACTGATGGGAAAGGGAGAAGGTTTGAAAAAACTAGATGCAGAAGTACAGGCGTCTGATATGGCACTGAAGAAATTGGAGAGTATGGGTATTAGTTACAAGCACAAGAAAAACAAATAAATTAAAAAAATTATAATCAATATTGATTATAATTTTAAAGTATCTGTACTCTTTACTGGTTTATTTATTTCGTAAACAATACAAGATATTCGTCTTTTGAATTGTCATCGTCCCAAATACGATTCAATATAGATGTTTCAGGATGATCAACCATTGATAGAGTTAATTCTTGCTTTCCATTTGTTATTGTTACTCGCATAAACTGTTTTCGCCAAACGTTTCGTCGAACATAATTCAAATCGACAAGTTTCCATGAATCTGTCATTTCAGTGTAATAATCACGCTTGATTCCTTTTTCCTCTATGACTGTAATTTTATATAATTTCATCGGTGTATCAATCTTGACATCACGGGGATGAATCAGTGTTTTTTCATCTGGTTTACTGTTTAAGTATTCTACGAATTTAGACATGAACGAATATTAATTGAAAAATAAAAATCTATTAATACGAGTTTATGTCTCTACAAGATATCAAGTCTGAAATTGAAAAACCAATTGATTGGAACCGTGCGTTTACTGAAATTAAACATCTCGGTAAACTGTTTGAAGTATTATCTTTTACGAAACCAGAACTAACACTTGTCCTTGAAAATTTAGTAAAGGATACACTTGAAAAGGAACCTATTGCTGATCAACAATTAATCGCCAAAGCTTGTATAATTCATGCAGGTGTAGTAAACAGCTTGGTTATTTCTGATGACGACATTTCTAAATCAAAGGAAGAGATAGATATGGAATTCAAATCAGGAGAAATACAGTATAAATATGCTGAGAAATACTCTGATAAATTCAGCAAGTACTTTTATTGGATAAAAAAATCGGCTTATAACGGATACAAGCCAGCAAAGCATAAATTGGAAAAACTACGAGAAGAAAAGAAACTATTTGACGAGTATTTTAAAAACGAATCAAACTCGAGTAACCAATACAACATAGGTCGATGCTATTATTACGGAACAGGAGTTGATCGTGACTATGCAAAAGCGATTGAATGGTATAATAAATCAATAGATCAAAAAAACTCGTACGGATACATAGGATTATCAATATGTTATGATAATGGAAACGGTGTTGTCAAAGATTACGTAAAAGCGTTTGAATTATTTTCAAAAGCAGGAGACAACGCAAACGCTCAGTATAATTTAGGTATATATTATTATTATGGAATGGGAGTTGTTCGTGATGAAAAGAAAGCGTTTGAATATTACAAGTTATCTGCTGATCAAAAAAACCTAAACGGAGAATACGGATTAGCATATTGTTATAAATACGGAGTGGGTGTTGCCATTGATGAAAAAAAAGCGTACGAATACTATCAATTGGCTGCAAATAAAGGACATGCAGAGTCACAGTATTCCATGGGATATCATTGTGAAACAAACGGTGATATAGCAAAAGCAATCGAGTGGTATACCAAAGCAGCAGACCAGGAACACGCGGACTCGATATATAATCTTGGAATTATTTATTATAAAGGAAATGATCAAAATAGTATAAAAAAAGCAATTGAATTGTTTACAACGGCTGCTGAAAAATCACAACCCCTCGCTCAGTTGATGATTGGTGATTGCTATCTACGCGGATCAGGAGTTCCATTGGATATTGACAAGGCGAAAGAATGGTATGCAAAATCTGCTTCACAAGGTAACAAAGAAGCTAAAAGGTTATTGGCATCTATGTAATTTAATCTAAACTAATCCAAATTTAATCCAAAATTAATCTAAATTAAACGATTTCTTTTCAACGATTGAAAAGAAATCATGGAGTTACCAGCAGTTTTAAACTTGATAGTCATCGATTATTGTAATCCTCTTGAAGAACCAGACATACTAGAGTATATTTCTGTTAGGATAAACATTGATGAATGGAAGAAAAGATATGTTGATCTATTAATACGTAAAAACTATACTACATTGTGTAAAATACAAGATTTTAATGATGTAGTAAAGTGTAGTGTAAAGTGTAGTAAAGTGTAGTTACGATTTACGATAACCGAACGATTTCTTTGTTAATTCAGACGTTAGCATCTCACTTGTTTTTTCTCGTACTATCGTTCCCTGTTCAGTTGAATAGTAAACGTATTGGATGTTTGTTCGAGATAGTTTTAAAATACAATTTTCACATGGGCGAGAATTTCCCAATTTCCCAGTAGGAGATAGCCGTATCACGAGTATATCTATCTTTATTTGCCGGTTGGTGTACTTTAACAGACTCATTTCTGCATGTGTTGAAACTGGACAACCAGGAGATTTACGCTCTGTGTTTTCATACAGATACGGTTTTTTCTTCAAATAGATAACATTGTTTACCTTGCACAAAAGTAGCAAAGTGAGCGCTAGTATTGAGACTAGTACGATAATAAACAGATTTCTTGGTAATAAACTCGATAGCATCTGAAAACTTGTCAGAATAATCGGTTGTCTGCATTGATCTCTTGTTAATCCCAAATTTTTAATTCGTTAAACAAAATTTTAACGAATTAATCAATCTAGTCTAATCAAATCTAATCTTCTTGTTTAGTCGGTTTAGGCAGTATACGAAAAGTTTCACTTATCCGATATCCTATCTTTTCGTTATCACACTTTTCCAATTTAGGAATGCTGTGCTTGTAATGTTTCTGTGTGTTGCCAGTCATACATACAAGATCTCCACTTTTTAGTTTTATTTTTATAGTTTCCTTTGACTTTTTATCTTGAATATAAAAGTACCTAGAACTTCCAAGTGATAACGTGTATACGTGTGGGTACTTTTTGTTTAATTCTTTATCTGCATGCCATCCAACGTATTGTTTACCATCTTTGTATTCATTGAGTAAACATGCGTTTGTAGGAAACCCAAACTGTTTGGATATCATATCAGCATGCTCTTTTACTTCTTTTATCCAAGGATGAACTTTTAATTCTAATCCACTATACTTGTGAACTAGTCCATCGTTGCCACACGCATAAATTTGTCGAGGTTGCATTATAGGCTTTCCATACATTGACACTTCGTGTTGTTCAAACTTGATTGTTTGTTTATACTTGTCACATAATTTGTCAGCTTCATCTCGAGGTATCCATTTTTTAATAATTTTTATTTGACAATCCCTTTTTTTATCGTCTATTACAACTTTGATTGATTTGTTTTTTTTATTCTTGTCTTTTGATTTCTCATTTGATTTCTTTCCATTTATTTCAGATTTCTCTTTAGATTTATCTTTCTCATTTTTCTCATTTTTCTCATTTGATTTCTTTCCATTTATTTCAGATTTCTCTTTAGATTTCTCTTTCTCATTTTTCTCATTTGATTTCTTTCCATTTATTTCGTATGTTGATTTCTCATCCACTTTTGATTTCAATTCGTAAAACTCGAGTAATTTATCTACTTCGCGTTTATCAAGGTTTCCTTTTTCATCTGGGCCTAAATTTAGTAAAAACTTACCATCGTATTCTTTTACCTGTTTATATAATTTCAACAACTCTTGTCCCGTTTTAAAAATAGTTTGGTATTTATTATATCCCCAACTATTTCCAATAGTATTGATATGCTCCCATGGTTTGTTAGGTTTATCGTCTGGCATATACCTGTCTTTTACTACTAGATAAGTTCCGTTATCAGAGTCACCTACTCGATCGTTTATTTGAACATTGGGGTTGTCTTTTTTTAGTTTGTTACATATATTCTTCATAAATTCAAGCGAGTATTTAGTCTTGCATACCCATGATCCGTCAAACCACCATATGTCTGGTTTATACTTGCGCAATTCTTTCATCTGGGGTTTTACGATATTGTCTAGATAACTAATTGTCATTGATTGTTCAAATTCCATCCAAGAATAGTAAATTCCAAACAATAACCCATACTTTTTAGCACAATCTGAAAACTCTTTTATATAATCGACATTCGAACAATCCCCTTTTGTATGCTTTGTAGGCCATAAACAAAATCCGTCGTGGTGTTTTGAAGTAAGAATAACATACGACGCGTTTACTTTTTTAGCAAGACTGCACCAACCGTCTATCGTGTTACTATTTAGTTTAATTTCTTTAAAGCAAGTTCTGAAATAATCGTATGTTTTTCCAGGATAATTCTGATCATGAAACTTTTTGGTTTCCTGATGACCGCTTACAGGCCTGAATTTATTATCAGATTCAGCATCAAGTAACCGCTTGAGATACCATTCTGAACCGTTGTAAATTTTTCTCGGCGCAAAACTATCAAATGCAGGAACACAATAAGGACCCCAATGAAATATCAATCCGAATGTATCTTGTTTATCTTGCTTATTTGTTTCTTGGATGGACATTAATTATCTATTTGATAATTAATGTAAAACGTTTAAATTAAACCTTTCTTGTCTATTAAAACATGTTTAAAACCTTTCTTGTCTATTAAAACATGTTTAAAACTGTTTATTTTGATATGTTGAATACAGATGCATCCCGCCAAATATAACAAGAGTAAATAGTAAGCATATGATAAAAGTTTTAGAGTAATCGATTGCAGTTTCTATTTTATTGTTTCGTATAACGTTTGACATTACAATGTTTGGTTTAGTCCAAGTCATAAAGATAAACAACGATACAAAAGTGAGGATGTACTTTTTGTTGCTATTGAATAAAATACCAACGTTATTTAGTGAAATTTCGTTTGTATGCTGAAAACTTTTCGATTTAGCGTCTAAATCGTTGATTTTGTTTGTTAAATCGGTTAAATTGTCCATAATAATTGGTAATTTTATTTAATTTTTTATTTTGTTAGTTTATGCAAGATTTCGAATCAACGATAGAAGATCCCGCTGTGGCAATGGGTCACGCGGTTAGATCAACTCCTCCAATTAACCCTTTTATAGCCCAATCTTCTGGTTTTCAATATAATCCGTATTCTTCAAATCCAATGTATAACCAGTATCAAATAAATCAACCTAGTTATCAACAAGGTTACCCCCCTCAACAAGCTCAAGGTTATGGTTATCCTCAATCACATCACCAACCTAGAGAAAAATATGTACCAGAGAAAGCACCAGAACATATACAGCAAAGGACTCCTATCAAACAAGTAGAAAAACAATCCGTGCAAATCAAGGAATCAAGTGAAAACGGGTTTAATTATGGAAAAATACGGGACATAACAGAAATAATATTTCTTGGCATCCTTATACTCATAGGATTAAAGATTTTACATAAATTAAAGTAGATTTAAATATTGTTACTTTAAAAACGACTTAAGTATTACGTTATAATAATCAGATGTCCACCAGTACCTCGAAAGCATCTAAGAAGACCGATAAGAAGACTGATAAGAAGGGTGATAAGAAAGATACCGAAGAGAAGAAGAAGCGTGTCCGTCGTAACGTGACTGACGAGTCGGTTACAACTGACAAGGAGGAGCTCTTGAAATTTATTCAAAAGGAAATTAACCGTCGATCTGAGGGAAAGATTGAGGGTGTACGTATCCTGCGTACTATTAACAAACGTATGAAACAGCTCACGGCCGATTTCACTCGTCTGTTGAAAGCGAAGAAAAAGACCAATCGTAAAACTGATAAGAATTCAGGTTTCCAGAAGCCGGTTGAGATTTCTGCTGAAATGCTCACTTTCACTGGCTGGGAAAAGAAAATGTATTCGCGTGTAGCTGTTACGCGTTTCATTTGTGACTATATCAAGAAACACGATCTCCAGGACAAGGAGGATGGTCGCAATATTAACCCTGACGAGGCTTTGTGCAAGCTGCTGCGTTGGAACAAATCCAACAAAGATCCGCTCACGTATTTCCGTGTGCAGTCGAATATCCAGCACCACTTTATCAAGCCTCCGCCGCTCTCGAAAGAAGAGATGAAACGTCAGAAGAAAGCTAAAGCAGCTGCCAAAAAGGAAAAGGACCGTGCTGAAGCCGAAGCTAAAGAAAAGGCAGCTGCTGTCGCAACTCCTGCAGCAGCATCAGGTGCTGCACCGGCTAACGCAGTTGAAACTCCTGCTGTAGCAGCACCCGCAGCGGCTCCTGCGAAAAAGGAGGATTCGAGTAAAATGAAGGCGGCTGTTGCAAGTGCGAAAAAGAACGAGAAAAAGCCGGTCGAGTCGGATGAAGACGATGATTAAAGAGTAAAAGAGTAAAAGAGTAAATTAGTTAATTAAGTTAATCAACCAAATATCAAGTTTTTTAATCGTTTTTACTAATTGGTAAAAACGATTATTATGGAGACTGAATGTAAAGAATCGCATCACGATAATGGTCAGCTACAAGAAATATCAAATTATAAAAACGGTAAACGTCATGGAGAATGTAAATGGTGGTATTCAAACGGTCAACTAGAAATAATAGCAAATTACAAAAATGACAAACGCCATGGAGAATATAAACGATGGTATTCAAACGGTCAACTAGAAATAATAGCAAATTACAAAAATGACAAACGCAATGGAGAATTCAAGAGTTGGCATGAAAATGGTAAACAATATGAAATATCAAACTATAATCTTGGAAACCTCCATGGAGAACGTAAATGTTGGTATGAAAATGGCCAACAAGAAGATATCGTAAATTATTATAATGATAAATTTCACGGAGAATTTAAGAGTTGGTACGAAAATGGACAACAACAGATAATAGCAAATTACAAACACGGAAAACTTCATGGAGAAATAAAATCGTGGTTTGAAAACGGTCAGCAAAAAGAAATATCAAATCACAACAATGGACACCGTCACGGAGAATTTAAAAGATGGTATCCAACCGGAAAACAAAAAGAAATATTAAATTACGACAATGGAAAACTACATGGCAAACTTGAAACTTTTATAAATGGTAAATGCATGTATTATTACCTAAACAATATAGAAATAGACAAGGAAAAATACAATAAGATAATTAAAGAAATACAATCAACCGTAAAGATACCAGGCGTATCAAATATAACGATTGGATATTTCTTTTAATCTATCTAATCTATCTAATCTATCTAATCTAATCTAATCTAATCTATCTAATCTATCTAATCTATCTAATCTATCTTTTAATCAATTTACAAATTGATTAAAACAGCGACACAATAGTATTCCATATTCCTCCTTTTGTAACCAAAGTTCCATGATAATGGTGAATCATATCGTACAAGTTATAAGTATGAGTTTCACTGCTACTTTTAATAACTGAATACAATTGAATTTCGGCTTGTTTATAATGTTCTCCTGGTATAAACCTTTTTATTAATTCGTCAACTATGATAGGTTCTGGATTTATAACTGGAGGGACAGAGTTGCTTAAAACCGACAACATGTTTATGAATAAATTAATATGTCGTCGTATACAATTGTATATTTTATTGCACATGTTTATAAACTCTTGATAATACTCTCCCTTGATACCTCCTAAAGCATCGACTATATCTGATGGTATCCTCATCATTGGTTTATTCAAAGGTTTAGGATCGTCCCCCAATATAAACCCGTAATCTATGTGAAACAATACTCCACTTTTGGTCAGCATTATGTTGTCTAGATGCCTGTCTCCTATTCCAAATATGTAGGTTATTACACAATATGCAGCGCAGCTATTTAAAAACGTCGTTCGTATTTCTTCAACAGTTTTCTTTTTATTATTATCCATGATGAAATTCAATACACTCATTGATAATTCAGTATTGATGTATTTTATAGTATGTGAATCTGGTACAATCTCTATATAACCCGACTTGCAACTTGTCGGACGGACTTTATAAGTAGTTATATTTAAATTTATCTTTTCTTCCTTTAACAGTATATCTTTGATCAATTTAATCATATTCAAGATTATCTGATCTTTACGTATATCTTCATATTTGAAAAGTATATTTACCTTTTCTTTTTGATTATTTGTTTGATTAAAAGGCAACAATAGAGGAGACGATGCTGTAGGCTTTATATGAGCGTTTTTAGTATCTATACTATTAAACTTTGCATTAATATCAACGGGGCATTTTATGTTTGATAAACACGCGAGTTTAGTTTTCATTTCGTACACTTCTTGTTGTTTCAAAGATTCTGTAAACTGTTTACCTTGTAATATCTCTTTTAAGAATTCTGGTTTTATCTTTTCGGTAAACTTGTCAAGTGAGTACTTGTATTTGTTTTTATCTGTTTTATTATCATCTTTAGTTTTATTCGATTCGTTTGATTGTTCAGTGTATAAAGTTAAATCCCAGAAAATTTCGTTACTAATTTCTAGATTATTAGACTTGCTAATTAAAAAATCGATTGTCTCATCCTGTACATCAAATTTAGTAACGTATACAAGAAAAGGTATATATGGAATTATATCAGGACAAACGTCAAGTGTGTTTAAAGCGTACCTTCTAATATCTATATGTTTTATATTTTCTGTAAGTAATTCAATCACGTCTTCGTATAATAAACTATTGTATTTATTACATAATCGAGTACAGTATATCTTTTCACAGTCGACCTTGATATCTTGTTTTAATAATTCAATAATTTGATTCAATTTGTACTTGACATCTGAATAAGAATTGTAATTTATAGATTTTAATAGTTGAATACAATACTTGGGATGTTTAATTATATACACACGGTTATGCCAAAGTAAATCTTTTTCTAATTTGGTGTATTTATGTTTTGGCAATACGTATTGCAATTCACGAAATTTAGCTAGTTTAAAAGATGAATAGTTTTTCCAAGTTTTAGATACAAGAGATAGTTTATTAAGAATTTCGATATCGTGTAGTATATACTCGTTCCATTGTTTAACAATTGGGTTTTTTGCAAGTTTAAAAAGACTTGTTCCTTCGATCAAAGCACTGGTTATATTAAAACTTGTTATTTTATCAAAACAAGTCTTGCATACACGTTCTGCTTTGTCAATTTGGTAGACTAATAACGAAAAATTCTCAGGTATAACAATATTAAAACTGCTACAATTAAAGCAAAAGATCCTTCCACAACACCGACAATGGTGTTTCCTATACATGAAACTAAATAAACTTGAACATCCACTACATTTATCGACGAGTTCATCAGGGACCCAATTGTATATTTTATCTATTGGAGTGTTTTTATCTGATTTATCGGTTTTGTTTGGTTTAGATTTCTTGTTTTGTTTATTTTCAGGTTTATCTTGGTTGTTTGATTTCTTTGGAATGTTTATAGGAGAAGTGCGAATCATTAGTAAATTAAAATATTAATAACAGAAATATCAAATCTCGTTTAAAAAATTGTTTAATCTATCAGATTAATAGATTAGACAATTAGTCAAAAATATGATCTTATGGATTATTTATTAACATATGACGCTGGTAAGTGAACTGTATTAATAACTGTGTTTTTCGTCTGTTGAAGAGTTATATAACCAGCTTCTAGTTCAGCGATACGCTTTTTGTATGCTAGTATTTCGTTCTCGAGATTTTTGTTTTTAATTTGAACCATATACGAATAATTTTTCTCGCGTTCTATTTGTTTATTTAGATTGATACGTGTATCTTTTAACGTCGAACGAGTTTCTTTCAACTCAGAACATTTATTTTCGTACTGAACCTCAAATTTAATTATTGCTTGACGTAGTTGCTTTTTCTTTTCCTCGGTCAAAATAGTCGGAAAAGAAAAATCAGAACCCATTCAAATGAACAAAGACAGAATTTAAAAATTCGTTTAATTTGTTTACTCGACGAGTAAACGTACAAGATTAAAATTAATTTTTTCTTTTATATATATAGATGTATTCCGATTACGCAGCAGTAAACAGTTCAGATTATAACGGTCTTTCGGGACAGGGTATGGAAACTCCCAAATCTTGGATGTTGTCGGCTCAATACGGTTATAAAACGGGAGCTCAGTTTTTCGCGCCTACTCAAACTAATAAAATGGTAAACACTTCTTCAGCTCCCAAGAGTTATGCTACTCTATCTGGTAACGCTCCGAACAATATGCAGAAATTCGCGTCTGCAAATGCAATTTCCAAAGTAAGCTTTGAAACTACTTCCGATCCCGATTACCAGTCGTTCGATACTGCATACGTTCCTGCTAACCACCCCAATTATCAGTATTACGATCACAGTCCTTCGGCGAATTTGGCGACGGTTGGTCACGAAGTTAAAAAACTATCAATGATGAAATCGACAAATAACCGTGTTGTAAAAGATATAATGGACGGTGGAAATAGTTATTACGAAGAAATCCCGGTCCAATGTCTTGCATTATCAGATCCTGCACAATACGACCAGTGCATTAAAAACGACTGTCAGGCTCAGGTAGTATTGTCGTGTGTAGATAGGGGAGACTGTTCATGTACTCAATTTGATGAAAATGGCAACTGTTTGGCAACGAGTAAACCAGAGCTAGTACAAAAATACACGGACATGTGCTTTGCTGAATATTCTACTACCATTCAACCTATGAGTGTTGCCAAGAGTAAATTACAGATGAAGGCTCATGCAAAAAGAGCAAATATGAATAAACGCAAGTAAATTAATTAGAGTTGAGTGAAAAGGGTAAATTAAACAACTTTTGATAGATCTATATTTAGTTTTGTTATTACTTCAAAACTAAATACCGTTTCTTCATTTAATCTAATACTTATAAATTTAGGTGAAATTGTTAGTTTACAGTTTGGAGTGTCTTTATACTTTTCATATAAAAGTTCACATGTACTATATACGTTTTTTACATTTTTCAAATATAGTGACGTGAAATCGCTGTTTATTTTAATCAAGACTACAAAAGGCGCAATCAAATGACAAAACTTATCAAACTTGTCAAACTTGTCGAAATTGACAAACTTGTCACAATTTGCGTTTATCTGAACGGGTTTTATCGTCAGCATAACAATTGAAAACAAAACATTTAAAATTCAATTAACCTTTTAATCTTAATTAACCTTTTTAGAATTGTATTCTTTTATTACAAGAGGCCAGTGGTGATATATACAATTTCCGACTTTTTGCTCGGGTGCCGACAGTGCTTCTTCCTTTATTTTTATCTTGTTTACGAATCTACCAAGAGTTTTATCGTATTTTATACCATGTATCTTTTTTATCTTGCCATTCTCATTCATTTCGAAAGAATCTGATGTTTGAGTTTTACAAAACATTCCAAATTTAATTAGTCTATGCAACTCTCTTGTAGCATTTGCATCTAGCTTTTTCTTTTTCTTTTGTTCAATGACGTATTCTAGTATGAGTTGCTCCTTGATATTCTTTTTTCTTATAGATTTCCATCTACATACGATTTCATCATTGTTGCACTTGTCTAGTTCTTTGTATTTTGCTTCAGTGTCGGTAGTTGAAGACATGTTTGTGTTTTGCATTAAAAGTTTGTAAAGCTCTACAATTATTTTAGAAGGGGATTTATTTTCAAAGCAATATGAAAATAGTTGTTTTTTGGCTACACTAGAAACAATTGTAAAACCGTTGATATAAATATTTTTATGTGGTGATTTTCCTTTTGCTAGGTTATCGTAAAACTGCTTGTAATACTTGTCGACTGACAGTTTGCTGCATTCTAGAAATATCGGATGCACAATTCCTTTACTTTTCTTCTCAGTTTTGTAAAGCATTAATAGTTGTAAATTTTTTATTTTAATATCAATTATTTGATTATTTAATAAATTTGATTAATTTAATTAATTTGATCGTTTGACATATTCGTGATTCATAATTACACTATTGCATTTACACACTGATTTACCAAATGTAACGTTTCCACAATATGGGCATTTAAACATGCTTTCAGGTGCATGGTCTGGTTTAACGGATTTTTGCAAATATTCAACCATCAAGCGCATATCACGTACATGAGATATAGCATCGTTTATCTTGCTTTCCAATATGTTTAGTCGCTCTTCGAACTCCTCATCAAGTTTCTCGAGTTTGTTAAGTTTGTTAAGTTTGTTAGACAAATCAAACTTGGATGACATAATCAAACAAGAATATTTATTTCAATTTCGTTTAAAAGAGTTAAGAGAGTTAAGAGTTAAGAGTAAAGAGTAAAGAGTAAAGAGTAAAGAGTTAACCGTAATAGCTCACCAGTGTTTTACAGTGCTCTGAGCAAAAGCTCCCTTCTGGTTCAACAAATGGGTTTGCAATAGCTTTACAACGACAACACGTCTGTCGAGTTTGTTCATACTTTTTCTTTTTGCACGTTTTGTCAAAGCAACTCTGACAAAACGTATAACCGCATTCAACTTTTTCATTGCAGTGATACATTTGACAAACGTGAAAACAAACATAATGTCCTTTACATTTACAAACGTAAGCGACAACCGTTATCATCTTGTCCATGTCTTTACCAACGTATTTAGTGATTGTTTCAGTTTTTGAATAAACCGGATCTTCACATTTACATTTCTTAATCCGTGAATAGTTTTCGTGAGAGCTGTATTTCAGTTTTTGAACTTCCAATTTGAGTTCATCGAGCTGCTGTTTCAGAATAGAGATTTCTTTGGCGTCCGACATAACCCTTTAATTTCGATTATTTCAATTTCGTTTAATTTTTAGGTTAAAATAAATCAAAAATCGTTTTGATTTATTATAGTTGGTTGTTGACTGGCTGATTATTCCACAAGTTCCAATACTTGCTTTTTCTTCTTCTTTGGCATTCCTTTCACGTCTTCTGTGTTTACTTTAGTTTCTGGTGGCATTCCAAGAGATTCCATAGTTACTTCTCGTTCGTTTTTCATTTCAGCTGCTAGATCAATAGCCGATTGATGTTTAACTTCGGATTTAACATTTTTTTCTTCTGCATGCTTAACAGCTTTCGTCTTTTTATCCATTTTCTCTTTTTTCGGGGGTTTAACAACTACCTCTTCCTCCTCATCAGAATCGGTTACTTCAACAACTTTTGTTTTCTTTTTTTTAGGAGGGGGAATTGCAGCTTGTTGGGGAACTGCTTGACTCTTTGCAGGATGCTGATAAATTATTGTATGATTTCCTTCTTGATCTGCGCGAATTTGACGACTACCACGTTGTATAAACGCATCTCGTACACGAAAAGACATTTAATCTAGAAAATAAATATTTAAGTTTTCAAAAAATATTTTATATGCATAATGGCAATTGTGCATACGAGACCTCCCAGTCACTCCTGGGTTCACAGCGCTAAAGAAGTAGATATTCCTGTATACTATTCTCCGTATGTAGGTCAAAATCCTAAAACTTTTATTACTCCTACTATTGTTCCTAAATCTCACGACGAATCTACTTGGAGTGCTCCTAATTACGTCCGTTCAGGTATAAATAAACTAAAAAGTTCCGATATCACAGAACTCGATGATAATCATGGCAACGTTCTACACGCAACACCTTATTATAAAAAGCCTGATAAGTTTGACAAGAATTCAAATACTGATAAAAATCAGTCAACTCCACAAACAAAAGAACCTTACAGTGATGTAAACCTCCAAGATCCAGGGTCGAATAATGCGAATAATCAAATGAAAGGTACTCCTATCGGGGACTTGTTTAAAGGAGAATCTCGTGTGCGTGTATTGAAAAATAACGAATTCAACAAAGCTATTGCAGCACCTCAACAAGAAGTAATGGGGTTCCCTTACGAAACACGTGAAGGAGTGATATTACCGTTAACTCCAACAAACGCATACACTGAAAAAGAATTGATGCAAACCCCGCGTAATTTATATCTTCAATCACTAGGCCCGAACGAATACTCTTATTCTGATGTAACTTATCCTATTAATAATAATTTGGGTATTTCGTATACTCCTGTAATGCCTCCTCGAGTTAAGGATCAAATTATAAATTCTACAACTTATCCTTGGTCGACTCAACCTTTGTATCATCGCATAGATCCTCAGTTGATTCGTGAGAACCAGCCTGCTGGTCGTGCACAAGAATTACCGACCCGAAGTCCTTATTCAGCAGAATACACTGGATACAAACCAGAAGGAACCATCGATTACAACAACATATACGATGGAAAATTCACAGGCTACGGTTCTCCATTCAGATCTTATACTGATGTAAATACTGGTCAAGTGCAATATTATTATTCAGATATAGATGCTTATCGTCAACCTAACTTTATAGTACGTAATAAAGTAGATCATGTAGACTTTAAAGATCCTATGGATAAGGTAATACCAGAATATCCACGAGAAGTATCACTCGACGATTTAAAAGATCAGGTAGAAAGTCAATGGTCTGCCGATCAGATATCTTATCGAGAGGATTTAATGGAACGACAAATGCGTAAACGTAACAGTGAGATGTACCAGCTCCGTATGGCTCCGTTAATGCAACAAAATTATAACAATTCGATAGCGGGTATGCGAGCAGGCAAGTAAAGGAGTTGATTTGTTTGATTTGTTTGATTTGTTTGATTTGTTTACAATTATTAATAATTGTAAACGTTATGTGCGGATAAATAGTTAAATAAAGCTAATTAACAAACTCGTCAGAGTGTACATAGTTTGATTTATGCCATTTTGAATTTGAATATGCCCACTTTTGTGAATGCTTGGTTAAAAAGTTCTTTACAAAATTGCAACAACTACAAGGAAAATAAACAGCAAAATTTCCATTGACTAGTTTATTATTTCTCCAAACTTCAATCAAATATACGTTTTCATGTTTTCCATATTCGTAAATATAATCGATTGCTTGACTCTCTGAATAAAAAGTCTTTACCAATACAGGATTCTCGGTTTTACGTTTATGCATGGGTTTGTAATCGTTTGAAAATTTATCAAGTGAATATTTCATTTGTTTATTTTTACGTGTATACACCTTCCAACTTATCTGGCACATAATTTGTGGATTTATCGATTGTTTAGATTGTTTAGATTGTTTAGACATTAATTATATGTTTATCAGATTAAATTGGTTAATCTGATAAATAATTACTATTTATTCTAGTATCGTCCATCCGTTAGGTAGAGGTTCGTATATTTTTACATCTCTATCTTTCCCTCTAGGATAAGTGTGCAAATAAACAGGAGCTTTAAATTCTTTAGGATTTGTATGGTACATATACCAAAGTAAAACAGAATAACTAGAATCTAGCAAATGAACTTCTTTCGCATTACTAATCAATGTAAGATGATCCGTCATGTAATCGGACTTGTTGTTTAAATTATAGCAAATCTTTACATTGGGTTGTTTTGTATATTTATCTAAATTAATCTTGAAATCTTCAAACTGATGGATGACTATATAATTATCTGAGTTTGATACTTTTTTAAAGCTATTGTAAATATCACATTCTCTTGTTAGATCACGATAAACCCTAAAGTTATCAATTCGACTATCTATGGGTTGATTAGAATGATTATAAAACGCATGAGAAAAAGAGACTGAACTATTTAAAGTACTAACCCATCTATTGTAATCGTCAAATCCACCTAATTTAACAATTATACCCTTGTAGTACGAATAATCTATAAATTGACATTCACGTTTATTATCGCGAGGACATTTTCTAGGTAATTCTGTTTGATTATTTAAAGAACTAGTTATGCAATTTATGCAAGTGTCGTTTGATTTATTTATAGTTTTAGGTATTTCTATACTTATATTAGGTTTATCCTTGAATAAATACTCTAGTAAAACCTTTCTTTTTTGATCTAGTACAAATATAACAACAGGTAATCCTGTAGAAATATAAAGATTATACTGGGACATGTGAGAAAAGAAATCTCCATACCCTTGATGACTAGCAATGTATATTTTAACGTCTTTGTAATATATTGCATTATCAAAGAATGATAGCTCTTTATTTTTAAAAGGGTAGATAACGTAATTGTTACCTAGTATACTTGCAACCATTGAAAAGTTTGTATAGTTGTTGCTCATGATTATTATTTTGGCCTTGGTTAATGTGTACAAATCTTGATATGTACGTTTTATTTGATCTGTTTGATTTTTTTGATTTTTTTGCTTATCCTTTTGATTATCCTTTTGATTATCGTCAGTGCAAGTGTATTTTTTAAAATTTGCAAAAGGCTTTTCCATTTCAAGAGTAATAGTTTCCAATTTTGATAAATCTTTAGGAGACACTCCCAAACAATCCAGATTATCAGTTATTTTATCTGTTCTTCGTAAATGTGTAACCACTTCAAACTCTATTGTATCTAAATTTTTAAAGTGTATCTCGTTACAGACATCTCTTAATTTACTCAAAAACAAATCGTAAAAGCAAACCTCGTACAAAAATAGTTTATGAAACACTCGAGGTGAGTACTGTCCTCCTAAATAATGTGAAAATATCTCTGTATTATGATTATTATCATGATTATTATAATCTTTTTGATCATTGAGAAATACGATATTTTTAGGAAGAGACATGTATTTTAGCAAATTCTCTAGTTTGTAATCTTCCCACCTATAATCTGGTCGTAGCTTTTCAGTATCAGATTTTCCTTTGGGTTGTTCTTTCCAAAACAAGATTAACTTCTTGTATTTAATACGAGAATAAGTAGCCATCAATATTAAATCTAGTAACCTATCACCTAGACCTGAAAGTGTGCTATTTATCCAATATATACTCATTTAATCTTGTGTTTATTGGTTAAATGATAATAAAAAAATAAAATTACCATTATTAATGGAAGATAAAGAACTAGATAATATTTTTCTCGAACTCTTGAAAATGCAAGAACAAAAACCAGAAGAAAAAACTGTAGAAAAATCAGCTTTCGAAAAGTGTAAACACATCAATACGCACAACGACTATTGTATAGATTGTGGGCTAGTGATATCACATAAATTAGTAGCTGAAGAATCAAGGAATTTCTCATCCGAAGACCCTTTTAAAAAGGAACAGATCAGGTGTCACTATAAGAAAAACGAAGAGAAAAACATATTTACCCATTTAAAAAAGATTAAACTCCGAGATTTTACCGATTCAGACATTATCGAATGTAACATTGTATTTCAAGTTAATTTCAAAGACGAAATACATCGAGGTCAAAAATTACTAGGTATAGTGTATGCTATAGTTTACAACTATTTGATGAAGAGTAAAAAACCGTCGACTCCTGAAGAAATTTACAAGTGTTTAAACATAGACAATAAAACTGCTACTACAGGAATAAAAGAGTATGCTCGTGTAATGATGAAAAATGGGAAAAAAAACATTCCTCGTTCAGCAGAAGTAGAACACTATATAGAGACGTACGTGAGAAAGTGTAATATGAGAACCTCTGAAGAAGATATAAAAAAGGATATATATCAAGTTACAGAATTATACAAGCAAATCAAGGACAAGTCAAAGACAATAAACAGTTCAACACCAATAAGTGTGTGTTTGTCTATTATATTTTACTATTATAACAAGATAGGAATGAATATCAAGATATCAGATTACAAAAACGCAATGGACTTGTCTGATATTACGATATCCAAGATAGATAATAAAATATCAATGATTGTAAAATCGTAATAGTCTTAATTTTGATAAATATTTCATAAAAATATTTAGACAAGTTAATGCATGCATTAACTTGTCTACTTCTTGCAGGCGTTGTTGTTTTTCTTTTAATCAAGGTAAAAAAGAGTAAAAATAGTAAACTCTTTATGACATCAAACTCATCAAAACCCTCCAAGCCAGCACAATTTTGTTGTTGGTATCAAGGAAATTCATGTATTCAATATTGTGATTTGCCTAATTACGATCCTTATATAAATATTCCTGAAGGAAACTAAGTTTACTTCTTACATGTTCTTAGTTTATGCACACAGATCAACACGTATCCCTTGATTACATAACGGATTTCGTTATCGCGAAAAGTTCCATTCATGTACACGTCTGGGTAAAACGTTTGTAGAGCCTTTTCCACGATTTTTGAATTTTTCTCATCATACGTTAGAACGTCACTTCCAGATTTTGAAGCGAGTTTTTTCAGCAATGACAGTACGTCAGACATTCAAGTATCATGTTTGCTAGTTTTTGAAATCGTTTAAACACTTTTAACGTTTGAGTTTAACGTTTTTCAAATCGTCATTCATTTCATTTAGTAATGAGCGATTTAAAAGACCAAAAAGTGTTGTTGCACTATAAAGAACAACGTACAACTGATCTGTTGCAAAGTTTTATCGACAAGACAGAAAAGTGGGCTGTCAAAAACAAGAGCGATAAAACAGATATTATTGTCAAAATCTTAAAGAAAGCAAAGCACAGGTGTAAAACTCTGAAAATCTTCAAACCTCGAGGTCATTTCATAACTCATCAAGCAGAGTACCAATACGTATCTCGTGATGAAAAGGGAAACGAATCTAAAACGTCTTTAGTTTATCTACGTCATAACATTGATGTTTGTGAACTATTTGAAAATCAAAGAAAATACGATTTTTTATACGATAAACCTACGGTTCCTTACGGATATAAACACCGAACTTCTGAAGCTGTTCCGTTAAACGTCGATTACAAGACCAATAGTTTAAAAGAGTTTAACGAGAAAATATGGCCGATTATCAAAGGTAAAAAGTATCAAATCTATCATTTAGCTATCGTAATGAATAACTTTGCACACATTCTCCGTTGGACAATTTAATCGATATTGGTTAAATTTATTGTTTGTTTTAGTAATGAATCGTTTAAACCAACCAAACCAATCAAACCAAACAATCATCTCCGACTTGAAACTAGTCTGTGATGAAAAACAATCTTTGATTGACTTGTTATATCAAGACGTGAACCATACGCGAGCTGTAAATGCACAAATAACTGACCAGTGCAACGTAAATTTCAGCGAATACAATAAAAAGTGTGTCCACGTATTTGAATTGAAAGACGCACTGATGAAAGTTATGATGCATATCCAGAATCTAAAAGACGAGATGGAAAAGCGAAAAATGTTAAACGCCGAGTTTTTGTGCATGTTTGACAAAATGCGAGTAGTCATTGAAAAAGCAAGTGCAGCGTGAATAATCTAATCGTTTGATCGTCTAATATGTTTAGTCTTACTCTTTTAATGAACTCTTTTAAAATGAATTAATATTTTTCTTTGTAAATAGTATACGTTGTATGTGCGCCTTGTCAAATTATCAACAGTTTGGGTTTGATATTACAACCAAATTAAACCTCAATAACGTATATAACATTTATAAACAGAACCTAGATACCATTAGTTATGGTGGAATAGCATATAAAGACAATAAAGGGGAACGAGAATATTTAATAGCTACGGTTCGAGATTCGATTCCTTATCGAGAGTTTCTCAATGGTAAACTTAAACCTTATGAAATGGAATTTTACATATCTGAAATGACTACTTCCGAGATTAAAAGGTTACGTGGATATTACGATACGGAAGAATATAAAGACTTTGAAAAGAAATTCTTGGAATGTAAGCAATTGGGAAAACAATTCAATATAGTATATTACGATAATAAATACGTTGATAGATCAGGTAAACAATACAATATGCAGCTGTATCAATTGGAAAAGTCCTATTTCTATAGGTTATGGTCAGATTTACTAGTGAATAAAGAAACTCCGTTATTCTTGAATTGTAAAGACAAGCACAAAGAGTTTGTTAAAAATATGCTATATTACAAAGTATGTATCGTTAACGTGAAACCAAAAAAGATTTCGTGTATATTTCCCAAGGGACGAAAAAACACGTTGGACGAGTCAGACATGGACGCCGCAAAACGGGAAGTAGACGAAGAAATAAAACTGGATAACAAGAGTATATTGACGGTAGACTTGAACGTGCAACCAGTGTACGAGGTTTATAAAGGTTACAACAAGAATCTGTACATTACTAAATATTATGCAATGAAGATTCCATACAAGCCAAATACACGATACTATTATAACAAGGACATTAAAATGTACCGTGAAAAGTACGTATCTAGTGAATTGTCTATTATAGAATGGTTACCGTTTGATGAAGCGTTGAAGAAATTGTCCGATGCTAAAAAACTCGTCTTGACGATAATCCACGAACAATTGAACGAATTGTATAAACCAAAGGAACAAATTAAAGAGATTGATCAATTAGAAGAATTAGATGTATTGGATGTATTGGATGTGTCAAACGATCAATTAGAAGAAAAAGATGATCAATCAGAAGAAAAAGATAAATCGGATGAAAAAGACCAGTTAGAAGAGACTAACCAAATAAAAGAATGTAAACCCATAAAGATTAAAAGGAGAATGTCTTTTTAATCATGATTAATTAAGATTACACACAATTAAACATAATTACGATTAAACACAATCGTAATTATATCGACTTAATATATCTTGCGATTAATTATGCTGTCTGCCATACTAAACATGACAAAGAATTCAATAAATCCAACGAATCCAACAAATCCTTCAAATCTTTCAAATCTTTCAAATAATCAATCGAATCAATCAAATTCAACGAATCCAACAAATTCAACGAATCCAGCAAAAAAGATCGTAGCTTATATAATGGTCAAGAACGAATCAAACAATATAATAAAAACGTTATCTTCTGTTGAAAATTTAATCGATGACGTGTGTTTGTTAGATACTGGTTCGACTGACGATACTCTTGAGAAAGCAAAAGAGTATTGTATAAAGAAAAATAAACACCTTTCGGTGATTGTAAAGAGGTTTGATATAGACGAAAAAGGCAACCCTAAACCTTTTGATTTTCGTGAATCTCGAAATTATGGATTACGTCATTTTGATAAACAATACCAAAACAATTGGTGTATTTTACTAGACGCAAACGACGAAGTTAAAAACGCTGATAAATTAAAAAAGGTTTTTCACGAAAACAAACTAGACGGGAAACCGTTAGATAACGTAATAGGGTTTCATGTTAAACAGTGCTGGAACTATTCAGACAAGGTTGACGAGTATACAAATATCAAGATCATAAGGTTAAATTCAGGGTGGTATTACGGTGCTACTATAATTCATGAAGCAATATTAAACAATAAATACGATATATCAAAACCTTCATGGGAAAAAGCCCAGATAGATGTTGTTCCATACTTGAATATAGAGTTTTATCAAGACCGATCAGAAGATAACGAAAAATCTAAAAAGAGGTTTGCTCGTGATAAAGAAGCACTATATTCTGAGTACCTTAAATTAAAAGATGTTCAAACGGAAGACGATTTCATGTATGGTCGTGTTTTATTTTATCTTGCACAAACGTGTTTATGTTTAGGTGATCATATTGAAGCTTTTCAATATTATAGAATGCGTGCTAAATTTGAAAGGATATTTATAGAAGAACGGTACCATTCCCTTATGAATTGTGGAAGTCTATCTAGGAATCTAGGACACGATTATGAAGAAACTATAATGTGGTATACGCGAGCTTTTGAATGTATACCACGAATAGAACCGTTAATAACAATTTCTAGTGTGTATTATCAACATTTCTTGAATAGTCTAGTCATGCAAAATTCAGTTAAATTTGCATCGGATAATTGTAAAGCCAAATTGATATTGTCAGACATGTATTGCAAACAAGCGTTGATATTTAACATGCCAACCAATATGACTTTATTTGTAAATAAGAAAATGTATGAATATACACGATGGAAAATGTTTTTAATGATTGGGATAGCAATGGAAGAACACGGAATGATATCAACAGAAATAATCAGTCGAATTGAATTGTTTACTAATAAATTCAACTATCCCTTGAAAAGCACAGAAGATAAAACAGAAGATAACATGATAATCGAGGTTTGTAATAAACTACTTGCTAAATATAAATCAAACTTGAAGAATTGATATCAACAACAAACAAGTAAAAAAGAATAAATTTATTCTTTTTTATTCCTTTCATTGATTAGATGAGCAAGCCAAACGATAACGATTTGACCAAGCTAAAATTTTATGCATCGTTAAAACCTGGTGATAAAATAAACACCACAAACCCTCTTTCGACTTCTGGTATTGGTTTCTTTGATATGATATTACGAACTCTTACTTTTAAAAGTAGTCGAAGGGAATGTTTGAACGATATAGAAAATACTATAAACTCGGCGTTTAACATATTAGAGTCTTATTTGGTTAATTACGAAATGAACAAAATCAAGATACAGTATATAATACTAGATATAAATAAAATCATACAAAAAGATTGTGGATTGTTAGCACTACGAGATACTTATAAAGACGATACTTATTATATTAGTGAAGTGGATATTGTAATTGAAAAGATAAACGCTAGGGTATATGAAATCTTGTTAAAATGTGATAAACTCGCTGAATTTGTAAATTCAGAAAAGATGTTTAGTCATGTATTGAATAAAGGAGATAAACAAGTCGATGATAAAAAAGATAAGAAAATCGAGAAAATCGAGAAAATCGAGAAAATCGAGAAAATCGAGAAAATCGAAGACAAGAAAATCGAGAAAGTTGAAGATAAGAAAGTAGAGAAAGTTGAAGATAAGAAAATTGAGGATAAGAAAGTTGAAAAAGTCGAAAGTGATAAAAATGCAGATGATAAAAACAAAATAATCGATAAAGAAAACAAGGTAGATGATAAGAAATACAAGCCTTTATTCGATGAAAACTCGGAGCAATAGACAATTAATCGATTATTTAATTTTAAAAATAAAAATTACAATGCAAAAACCTATAAAGTCTGTATCGTCAAGGTTAGATATAATAAGAAAACGAGAATTGTTGGAAAATAATCAACACGTGATATCTCATATTGAAAAGAAATACGAGAGTCTAAAACACAAGATAACTCCAGAACTACTCCGAGAAGAAGAATTTAATATATTTGTAGAATTGGTAAAAAGCAAATCTGCCTGTTTATGTAGTACCACTAAATTTGAATATCCTAAATGGGGAAACGGTGGATGTGAAGCTATCAAATACGAGGCTTATTTGCGCTTATTACGCAAGTTGTTACAATCTGAAAATTGATTATTTGTTTGATTGACTGTTTTACATTTACTTCAAATGTAAAACAGAAATTGTTTGACATTGTTTAAAAGAAATAACCAACAATTATATCATATACACCGTTCATGTTGTTTACTTTGTTTACCGTATTGTGTAAGTTTTCTAATATCATTGCGTAATCTGTTTCTGATATTTCTGCATTGTCATAGTAATACTTTGCTCCACTCGTATCCCAATGTTTGCCGTGTCTATTTCCATTATTCCAATTTGATATTTCATTTTGTTGACCATTATTTGAACACCACGATTTGTATTCTCCATGTTTATATCCGTTATTCCGGTTTGATATTTCTGCCCGTTGACCATTTTCATACCACGATTCGCGTTTGCCATGATGATCTCCATCTTTGTAATTTGCTATTATTTTTTGTTGTCCATTTTCATACCACGATTTATATTCTCCATGAATATCTCCATCATTCCAATTCGATATCCTTTCTTGTTGACCGCTGTGATACCACGCAAAGCGTTCTCCGTGAAGTTGTCCATCTATGTAATTTTCTATGGTTGATTGCTGTCCGTTTGCATACCAAAACTTAGATTCTCCATGTAGTTTTCCGTCTTTCCAATTTGATATCTCTACTTGTTGGCCATTTTCGTCCCATAATTTGCGCTCTCCATATCGTTTTCCGTCAGTGTAATTTGATTCTTCTAGTTGCTGGCCGTTTCCGTACCACAGTTTATACGTTCCATGAAGTTTTCCATCTTTATAATTTGATATTTCCTTTAGCTGACCATTGTCGTAAGACGATTTGTGTTCGCCGTTTAATGGACTAGACATGTAATCTAGTTTTAATTAATTAGTAAAAACGATTAAAACTTGATTAAAAGTTATTTAAAACTTTTCGTATTATTCTTAATTTAAAACATAGCGTATTGTTCTCGACGTAATGTTAGCATTGCGATAGGGTTCTCACGTTCTATTAACTGCTCAATTAACGCCAATCCTGCTAGTTCTTCATCGTATGATGATCGACTTGTTTCTGAATTGTAATATCCGCTTTGTTTTCGTAACACTGGACTTTCCCCTGGAATTTCTTGGTCAGACAAATTCGACATATTCGACATATCTGATACACTTCGATAAATAGGTTCAGGTTTAAAATAAAAGTTTTCCGAAATATCTCTTTCTGCTTCGTTTTCTTCAAATTCACGAATATCAGATTCAGAAAGGTAAAGTGTGTTTTCGTCGTCAACAGGGAACCATCGTTGTCGCGTGTCGAGAGGCGTGGACATTGGAATCTATGATTTGTAAATAAAAAAATCGTTAAAAAAACATAATAATAGAATATACTTGACAATCTTTATATTATCGATACACGTCTGATTGTATTTTTTTAGTATGCTATCAACATCATCCGTCGTCGATTTGAAAGTGTATTCACCCGATTCATCAACTTTTTCAAACGTAACATTCGATAACTTATCCTTGTGTTTATTGTAAAAAGTATCCGATATACTAATTTTCATCTTGATATCTTTTGGTTCTGATAAATCAAAAGTATTGGAAACGTCAGAGACGTTTGAATAGTAATACACTCGTATGTCGGTGTATTGTCTCTGACTCGATATATATGTAAAGTCCTGTTTTCTCTTTTCTATATTTTCCATTACTTTTTCTAACGAGTATCCTCTTAATTTACAATCTCGATTTATCTTCCATTGTGTCTTTAGTCTAGTCTCTGCATCTATATATATACTGACATCTATAATATCTCGCAACTTGCTTTCATACATTGTATGTAGTCCGCACAATACAAGGTTATCTTTTGGTATTATTGAAACGTTATCTATGAATTTTCCAGTCTTGTGATCGTAATCGACAGTTATTACCTTGTTACCTAGAGACAGATTGAAAGCATCAGATTGTAATTTTTCAAGATAGTTGGCGTTTGGATTCAAATGTGTGTACTTTTTCCAATTTTCGTTACCACGATCCCATTTATGATACCTATCAGTTTCTACACACACTGAATTGTCAAAGAGTTTACGAATTTCAGACAACATTGTCGATTTTCCTACGCCACTATCTCCACATATAGATATCACATTACACTTTGATAGTCGTATAGTATAATCAAAGTTGAATCGGACTATTGGTTTACCCTTGAGATAGTCAGCTAATAGGTTCTCTGATATATATTTATCGGATTGATTGGATTGGATAAAGGTATACATATCTGAATAATACTTCATATTTTCGTAATTTGTTATACACATTTGATCGTTTATAAACGATAAACCAGGATTTTCATCTATTACTTTACTAGAGTAAATATCGTTTGAAGATGGAATATTAAACTTAGTTGGATCTAGTTTAAAAAGCTTTGTAACGTCATCGTTAAAATAAATATCTGGTCGTATACGTATAAACAGATCGTAATCCTTGATTGATTGAATTGAATTGAATAAAGTATGTAAATTGTACCATTGTTTTAGAGTATTGAGTGTCTTTTCATCGAATTGATTTTTGAATTGAAAAGGTTTTGCATGTATTACTTTAATTTTATTTGAAACGTCTCCTTTAAAAGTAGAATACTTGTCTTTTGTATCGTTTGTGTTTAAAACGTAAAAGTCACAATCGTAACCCTTGATGTTTTGATAAATATTAAAATCAAACGTACGTAACATTCCAGTAAAGAGGAATAATATTTTCATATAGTTATGAAAATATTAAAAAGATTAGGTTTTTTATTTATTATTGATTAGTTATTGATTAGTTTATTTACTTTGGCGGAGGACCAAAAGTCAGTCCGTTATACACTTCTTTAACAGCAGTTTGACTCTCTGCTTTCGATTCTACATGTTCAACTGATTGATTCGATTGCTGTGAATACATTTCGTATTTCTTCTGACGGTAATCCTCGTGGTAGTATTTACATTTCAGCTCCTTGTGAAACTTGCAATTGTCGCCAAAATTGCAAATACGTTTATGCAAAAACGTACAACTGTTACCACGATTGCAATGGCCACTATTGTAGAATTTACAAGGAATATGCGGATGAATAAACGTGCACTCGCGCCCATTTCGACACTTTGGGAAATATTTACATTTTTTAGTACGATAATTAGTCGATTGAGTTGATTGACTCACAGCGGTCATAGGACGACTCACAGTTTGACTTGGACGAGCATTTTGATTTGATTGCCGAATTACGTTTAAGTTACGAACCAACTGACTGTTTATCGGCATTTTTACTGAAACGTTTGAGCGACTCATTTGATATGGGCCTGTTATTTAAGATAACAATTTTTTTTAAATCGTTTAAATAATTGTTGTTTATTTTAATGTCTTTTCCGTTATTTAATTGGAAACAACTACCATACGATTCTTTTGATTTTTCGTGTCTAGTAAATTCAAAAGATTATCGAGGAATCGTTTCCCATCTATTAAATCTACTTCCCAATAATAAAATATATACAAACGATCCAATCTTTGAAAAGTTTAATCTAGTACAATACGATAAAATTGACAAGATTGACAAAATGGATAAACTAGATAAAAACGGAATACTAATAGTAAATATAAACTTGTTAAAAGGAGAATGGAGTTGGAATACTCTCCACAACTTGTTCATGTCTTATCGGTACGTCATTGGTATAATCAATGGTAAAGTTCCTAATTACGTTTACACGATATTTAGGTATATATTTATAGAAAAGGATAAATGTCAGGAAAAAGTCAACGATTACCTGATACATCAGAGCAAGTCGCTAACACACGAATTGCCAATCGGTAATTATATTATTGAGAATTTTGGATCTAGTAACAATTTTAGTATTTACCAATTTTACGATTTAAACGAATCAAAGACAATCTAAACTGACAATTAAACCCTGTAAACGTCTTGAACGGAAAGACATTCTTTGATACTGTCGACTAATAGAGCGTATAAAAAATTACTAATTACCAAATTACCTAGTCCGATAGATATGTTTGACAAGTTTCCTATAAACGAGATGAAAAGTACAAACAAACTTTCAGCACATGCCAGTTTAACATTATATTTACAGGTTTTAAGATGAGCGTACAAGTAATATTTATCAATATCCAATTGAATCGTTGATAACAGCAACACTATAAAACTGACGATTTCAATTGTAGAATCAGAGTACATTCCGACCGAGTATAATACATTAAAAAAAATCATAATGGCATACATTGTTTTTAGGCATTCTATATACATTATACATAAAAACATATTTCTTGTTTTCGGATATAGACGTATATGTTCGTGTTTCCATATTATGTAGTAAACACCCGACACGTTTACCATACTTGATAAAAACGTGTAAAGTGGCAATAAAAGGAATACCAGCATCGTATTTGATTTTTAAACGAAATAGATTTATTTCGTTTAAGACAAACAAAGAATGTCTATTGTTCCTCAGATCAAACTGGTTAAGAACAAGAATAAACAAATCAAGGGTCCAGGTCAAATAATTAAAAAATCACCAAAGAAATGTTGTGTTTGTGGAAACGTTTCACCTTATTGTTTAGTAGCAGATTTACCTGCCATTACTCAAATGAAATCGTGTATAAGGAAAATGTTGGATGGTTACTATTACGATTATTACAATGACGATTAATGAATAATCAACTAATAATCAACTAATAATCAACTAATAATCAACTAATAATCAACTAAAAGAAATACCCAGTTATTATATCAGATACTCCTTTCATTTTATTATCCCTGTTTATAGTATTACTTAGATTTTCCAATATCGCAAAATAATCAGTTTCAGTTATTTCTTTGTTATCTAAATGGTACTTTGTTCCTTGTGTAGTCCAATATTTACCGCGAAGATTTCCGTCATTCCAATTTGATATTTCCCATTGCTGACCGTCGTAACACCACGTCTTGTATTCTCCATGAGGTTTTCCATTGTAATAATTCGATATTTCAAATTGTTGACCATTTGGATACCACGTTTTATATTCTCCATGACGTTCACCGTCTTTCCAATTTGATATCTCTGCTAGAACACCATCTTCAAACCACTCTTTACGTTCTCCATGAAGGTGGTTATCTTTATAATTTGATATTACTTCTTGTTGACCGTTTTCATACCATAATTTGTATTCTCCATGACGACGATTATCGTTGTAATTTGATATTTCCCATTGCTGACCATTTGAAAACCATGATCTGTATTCTCCATGTAATTTTCCATCCTTGTAATTTGATATTTCCATTTGTTGTCCGTTTTCATACCAACTCTTAAATTCACCATGTTTATTTCCATTATAATAATGTTTTGATATAATAGATTGTTGACCGTTTTCATACCAACTCTTAAATTCTCCATGTCGTTCTCCATCTATGTGATTCAATAATTCCCTTTGTTGACCATTGTCATAAAACGATTCGTATACTCCGTTTATGAAACAAGCCGACATGTATCGTTTTTACTAGTAATTAGTAAAAACGATTAAAAACGAATCAAAGACAATTAAAAACAAAACGATTCAAAGACAATAATAACTATCGTACTGCGTTTATTCGTTGTTTGTCTAGTTCTTCTCTACTTTTTATTTTAGGAGTTGTCGGTTCGTTTGAATCAGTTGATAAATTCATATAAGTCAGCTTCATCATCGTAATCCATACAACATGAAAAGTAGATTCCCATTAATATATCAAAATATTAATTACCGATTAATATTTTGATTGCTTAATCGTTAGCAAACTTTAACAATCTTTTAGCAAACTTTTAAATTTAACTAGATCCAACTCAAACGGACTATTTAAACCCTTGTCTAATTGTTTAAATTCATCGAGTGAATGAATCTCGATATTGTGTATTTTATCAAACCCAGTAACGTTTTCACTCGCAACATTGATCACGTATTTATCTTTTTTATCCTTTGATTCGAGAGAATAGTCTATAATTTCCCCTATTCTCCCATCTTTTAATTGAACACGAACGTATAAAGGTATTTTTCCTTGTGGGTGAACCAGTTTAGTATCGTATACGTACGTTATGTTTGTATGATCCATAGAATACTTGAATCTTTTATTGATATCTAGAAAATATGGAGATACAATACACAGCACCTTTGTATTTTTATCCGAAAAGAGTAAATTACACATTCCTCCACCTATACATCCTATTACACTTTTTGCATTTTTGAATAAATTCATCTTTTGATTCAAAGTCAAATCCTCTGCAAATATCTCTTTATAACCGTAAGAGTTTAACATCTCTACTAGTTTATCCTCGTTTACTAGCTTTCTCCTTGTTGTATAATCAGTTCCTATATTGTCACTTTTACTCCTTGTCCATGTACGTCTTGATATGTACACTTTATCAATTGTCGATTTAATTTCATTGCTTAGTTGTCCGATATGATTACTAAAAGAAGAGTACAATCCGTAAATTTCAGATAAAGGAGAAGAATTTGACAATCCTCCATGAGTCAATGAATCTGAAATTACCATTGTAGAATAAACACAATCCTCTCGATTAATCACTTGATTAAACATTGACAGTATATCTTTATTGAATTGAAATAACTTACAAGTTTCGTAATTGATCAATAGTTTTAAATTGGGTATTTCTTTCAGTAATCTGATATAGTTTAGCAAGTAAGGTATAGTGTCGTACATGAAATGGTAGTAATTGTTGAAATTGTATATGAAAAAATATACAGGGTTATTGTAAACTATCCCGTTTATTTCATTTGTTTCGTTTGTTTTCTTTTCAGTTTTAATATCAAGAGACATTGTCTTTTCGTTATAAGGATCGTAAATAACCGAAATGTTTGATTCTTTTGATTCTCTATTGGATTTATTTTCTCCTTTACTCGATTCATTGTTTAATTGCTTGATCAGTACGTTTGGGTATTCTTTGTTTATCAGTACAACGTTATTTAATATAGTATACGTGTTTGTTCGTATTTTTTGAGAATTGAACAACGGTTCCATTAAATAAAAATCACGATTATTTAAACGATTTATAATACGTTTAATTTACTAGGTTATGTCCGATACAGAGACTGAATTAGAACTAGAAGATTTGGATGACGAATCTGACGAATTGGAAAACGAATCAGAAAGTGAAAACGAAGGTGATGAAGTAGAATGCAACGAACTTTTACTTCAAGAAGACGAATTTGTTTTCGAAGGAACAGAAGATTACGAAGAATACAATGATAACAATGAAAAGAAAAAAACAAATAAAAAGGTAGAGAAAAAGGTAAAAAACGTTTCCCAGTTTCCTATCCGTGAAACTGAGAAATCAATGGATGTCAAACATAAAAAGGCAATCGCTCAATTCGGAGAACCTATTGCTAATTTGATAAAAGAATACTCTGATAAATACTCTGACAATCAAGAAAAATACAACATGATATACCATTTATACGATTCAATGGACAATGATGAAAAAAAAGTACTAGTAGACGATATGAAGAAAAAAAAAGTTAATCTAACAATTTTTAAAGAGGATACTTTTAAACGGGATCAAGATATTCAATTACAAGAGAGTAAACCAGAAGTCAAGGAAGGAAATATACGATGTAAAGGTCGAAATAAAAAAAATGTACAATGTACCAGTATGAAGGTACTCTACTATCAACGTCAAACTCGTGGTGCAGACGAACCAATGACTACGTTCTATAGGTGTTGTTCATGTGATTACCAATGGAGCGAGAATAAATAAATCTAGTTTATTAACAAGACTAAAAAGACTAACAGAAATTGATTATTTATACAAATAATCAATTAGAAAAAATAACCAACGATTATACTATTCAATTGTTGAATTTCCAATACACTGATTAATTTTATTATATCGTTGTACACGTGCTCGTTTATTCTGTTTCCATAGAAATAGTAATCTGTTGAATTTTTATCAAATTTACATATCCCATGAAATTGTCCATGCGAATAATTTATACATCTAATTAACTGTTTATCCATCCACGCTTCACATAATCCGTGCAATTCACCATTGTATGCGTAATTCCTGTTTTTGAACCGTGTACCATAAGTTTCTTGTATTCCATGAATATTTCCATAACGGTAATTTCCCAATGTTAATTTACTTCCATCGTCTCTCCAATATTCAAATTGTCCATGATACATACCGTGATAATAATTTATCTTTTCTTGTATTTTACCATCTGGATACCATTTTTCATACAAGCCATGATACATCCCGTAATAATAATTCAACCTTTCTTGTATTTTACCATCTGGATACCATTTTTCATACAGACCATGTAGTTTTCCGTCTGAGTAATTTGTTTTAAAATATAATTGATTATTTTCATAATATTCTTCACATAAACCGTGTAATATATCGTGTCTATAATTATAAACACTCGATAATTCTCCATTTTCGTTTAAATACTTGCATACTCCATTCATTTTATCATTTACAAACGTGGTTTTCATCATTAAACAATTGTTTTGACTATACGTTTCGTATAAACCGTGTAATACGTTATTGATATAATTTGCCTTTTCTAATAATCCGTTTTCGTTATGCGCTTCAAAAGGACCTTGTAACCTACCAAAAACGTCACAATAGTATTTTAGTTTTAATTTTCCGTTTGGAAAGAATTTTACTTTTTCTATAAAAAGAGTTAGGTTGATAGTTTTTATAGGTTTTTTAATAGGATTATTTTGATTATCAATTAATTGCATAGTTTATTAGAATAATATTCTAATAAACTGTATTTAGAGAGAGATATTGATTAGATTTACATAAACCATTCAAAGTGGTATTTGCACTTGCCAATTACGAAATAATACATGTTGATTCCGTTTCCATCGTAAATTTTAGCTGTTACATGCTCTCCTTGTTTAGTCATTAACGAAATATGCAAATCGTCAATATTGTCGTCTTTTGCAAACAAGTGCCAAGTAGCAGTTGGTTTCAGGTTCACGTTGATAAGATCTTTGGATTGGTTTTTAGAACCAGCTTTCTTTTCAGACATAAACTCTTGTAAAATCAAATTCACAAATCGATTAATTCGTGAGTTTAATCAACCAATTAATCTCGCTTATATACTATCTTGGCGTATTGGTTCGTTTTGTTACAATACTTTTTAAACTCGGGAAACTCTTCATGGAAATTAAATATCTGTCCTCCATGTCTTATATACACTTGTCGACGTTCGTTCCAATGTTTGTTTAAAACGAAAAAATTGTCAACCAAATCAAATACTATTGGCAGCGTATCTGTACGACGAAATATACGACCGTAGTATTGCAACACTTGAGAATTTACGTCCGACGCCATTATCAACGCATCGAGTTTAGGACAATCAAACCCCACTCCTACTTTAGAATAAGTAGAGATTAACACACGACAGTTTTTATTGTAGCTCTTGATAGTATCTATGAAAATATCACATTCGTTATCGTCTCCTGTAGTATTGTACAATTCTGAATATAAAGCCCTACATTGCTTTTTCAATTTACATAGAATCAAAAACGTCCTATGTTTAAAGTACTTGACAAGTTTTATGATAAATAAATTCCTCTCGGCTGAATCTGCTTGACTATCTAGTACAGAATTCCATGATAACGTCCCTTGCTCAGTTTCTTCTATTTTAGGCACAAACCCTGTTTTTACTAGATACACGTTACACGGATGCCACAAGTCACGGACAACCATGTTTGCTCCAAAGTACAACGTTAGGATTTTATCCATACCGTTTTCTTTTTCAGGAGTTGCAGTCAGTGCTATTGCGTATTTAGGTTCAATGTAATATAAACATTCAGAAAACACTTCACTACAGATCAAGTGTGCTTCATCACACACGAGAATTCCTATATGGGAAAACTCTTTGGGTGTAAATTTCTTTATATTGACAACATTCATAATAATGAAATCAGCAGACTTGTCTACTTTATCGTTTGAATTCAGCACTTGAATTTTTGAATTTTTGCAAGTCTTTTCTATTGATTCACACCATTGATCAATCAAAACACACCTAGTTATAAATATTAACGTTTGGAGTTTTAATTTATAAACACATAGATAAATAGTAAATATTGTCTTGCCAAATCCAGGATAACATTTTAATATAACCGACTTTGTATCGTTTAATATAGGTATAATTTCTTCCTTTACAGGAACTTGTTTTGGTTTTAACTTGCCTATAAATTTACAACTAATCGTTGGAAAGGTTTTCTGGTTGTAGGCGTATAAATACCCGTGAGAGAATGCATAAGCAAAAGGCAATAGGTAAACGTCTTTTTCTTCATGAGGATCTAGTTCTTCAAGGATAGATATGCATTTTTTAGTTTTTCTGCTGTCAAATTTATTGTATTTTGTTTCCTTTGGCCTAACGGTTATATCATCGATTAATTTTAATTTATTTATAGAATTCATTTTCGAATCACTAAACCTTATTGACATAAAAAATCAAGTTTAGATATTTATAATTTCGTTTATAAATATCTATTTATCATTGATTAATATCGGAGTAAACAATTAGGTTTTTAAATTAGCCTTTAGTTTATAATACTCGGTCGCTCCATTATTATAAATAGATAGTTTATCATTGTATTCTTTTATTTTTATAGCATATTCTTTTTCTAATCGTGCACGCAAATTTCCATCGTAACGGTACCATTGACTATACCAATCTGAATGGACACGTGATGTAGCTCCAACAGTTAGATTATAACATTTATTTTGATAATCGATATCGTATTTAAGAGAATCTAGTTCCTTTTTTAGAGAATCTAGTTCAATTAAATCCTTGTGCAATTTTTCTTTCAACTCTTGTAAATGTACTTTTTCTTGTAACGACATTATAATTAATCGTTTGATTAATTATAAATCGATTAAGTAATTAATTGATTAGTTCAACTATTTATTCAACACCACAATACTTTTTTACTTTGGGTATCGACGGATCGTATATACCTTTAGCTTCTGCTTTTTTCAATAGGATATTAAAATTGTCTATAAATTCCTGACTTGTATTTTTATGATCTTCGTCTATTGCCTTGGATAGACAATGAGATAATTCGTGAAGTGTTACGTATATGAGCATATTGTAATCGTAGTATTTACCGTTTTGATCTTTTAGACAAAGATAAACATCTTTTTTATCAATTGATTCGCTTACTTTACCAGCATGAAACCTAAGAGAAGGTATGCGAGGATCGAGATCGATAACGTCGAGACGGATCTTGTCAATCAAGGTATCACGGTAAGATTCGCGTTTTTTTCGTTTAATCATTGAAAATGCCAATACTCCAATGATCAGTAAACCAATAGATCCAAATATCAGTTTTCTATCCATTAAAGATCTAAAATATTTATTTTTGATTTTTTGACTATTAAACGATAATCAAAACTAAACTATTTTAGTTTTAAATGAGTGTCGCAGATATCGAAAAAGTTCAAAAGGGTAAAGATATCAAGAGTTACGTGTCTGAATCTATAAACAAGGCGAAATTGATAACACCTGAACTATCTCGTTTATTCGACAAAATTATAAATTTCGAAAACGAAACGTTTTTTAATAAATCAAAATATACATCAATAATTTCAGCGATCATAGGTCAATTGATAAGATTCAAACAAGCTCGAGCTCTCCGTAAAAAGCTATACGTTTTATTTAACAATAATTATAAACTAAAAGATATCGATGGTTTATCAGATAAACAAATGAAAATTATGGGGTTTAACCAAGATTGTATAAACACGATACGCAACGTTAACAAGTATATCAAAGATAAACAAGATAAACAAGATGATAAAGAAGATTATACCATAAAAGACGTATACCTAAACGTTGATGGTGTTGGAGAGTGGACATACAAGACAGCAAAACTAACACACGATCCGACATGTGATACTTTTCCGTATACCGACGTTTTTATACGAAATAAGCTATCAAGTTTGTTAAATACGAAACTATCGTTTAAAGATGTTAGAAACTTGTCAATGAAATGGAAAGGGTATAGGGGAATTGTTGCATGGTATATCTGGCGAGATTTTTGATTTATTTAGACGACTTTTTAAACAATCGGTATCCAACAGTATTGTGTTTAAAAATTTTGGTGTTTGCTTTGTTTAGTTGATTCTGTCGATTGCTCTGATTGAGTTTATTCAGATGATTTCGTTGATTTCGTTTATTTCGTTGATTTCGTTTATTTTGTTTATTTTGTTGTAAGATTTGGGGATTAATTGTTTGATAACGATTCAAAGATTGTAAGCCCTCAGAAACTTTTGCATTGAGAGCATCAAAAAACTCTGTATTCCACATATACCATACTTCACCATTAATAGAAAAATCAACTCTTTTAAACAATGACATTAAGTTGTCGTTGATTGCTTAAATCTCATAAAGTCGATTAAATCAAACAAATCAAACTCGTTTAATTCAAATTAAACGAGTTTGAAATTTCAATGTATATCGTTTTATGCTCATACTAGGGTTGTACGTCGAGCGTATCGTCTTTAACAAAAAGGCTGGAAACGTGTTAGACAAGGTACTAGTGTCTGGTTGTATCGTTTCATTTATATTTTCAGTATTGAACAATTTAAACAACTCTGTGCCATTGACATGCACTAAATCAGACATAACGTACTCTTCGTTTATAACTATGCATGACACTCCTAATACTCATGGTATTCCTAAAAAGGTGAAATTAATACTCGATAACGATAGCGTGTATTCTGATAAACCTTTTTCAGAACAGCAACTAAAAGACAACGTTGATCGTAAAGTTCAATTGATTACAGGATTACTAGATTTACAAATGGGAAACTATACTGTATCGTATTCGGATTACTTGCAAGTATGTAATCCAAATACACGAGACTTTACGTCTATTATTTTATCTGCAATGTCGTTTGTTGGTGGTGTACTTGGAACGTTTTCTCCTATATTTAACGGAATACTCCAGATAATCGAAGACCGAACAATCGATTTATTATTGACACGATGGGTAAACGATGATAAACTAACAGACATTGAAACTGTGTATTTGCGACAAAACCAAAAGTTTAATTACACGTATATAGAAATGGCTAAAAATCCAAGACGAAAAAAACCATCGTTTGAAATGATACGAGAGTTTTTCAAAGTGAATAAAACTATTGATAATCTGAATAAAATCGTTCCTCATTTGGAAGGAACGCCTGCCAACCTCCCTTTACACGAGATACAAGTTCCTGTAGAGCCAGAGGATTCTGTTCCTGGACGCGTGTTTTTATAGATCGTATTGATTAATTTGAGCAGTTCAGTTATTTCATTCGAGAGATTGAGTTTCTCTTCGTCTCGTATTACATAAGGAATTGGAGATACTGATTGTATAGGTTCTTTTTCATGACTTTTACACATTTTTTCCAACATTGCATATGTCATTTGATGAGTCGTTTGATTTGTTTGATTTGTTTGATTTGTTTGATTAGCCATACAAATATACAACAAATTAAAACTCAATTCGTTTAATTGTCTAAACACTCGACGTGAATCTAGTTTGACTTTTAACTCTTGCACTCTTGCACTTGTATTCTTGCACACACACACTCTTACTCTTTCACTCGTACACTTATACTGTCACGCTCACACTCTTACTCTCGCACTTACACTTGCTCTATGAGCGCAGCGAGCGACTTAAACGATTTACACTAAAACAAGCAAGCATACTACACGAAAGCTAAAGATAAACATCTCATGTTGTTGGCGTGGGGATCGATCGGTGTGCACAGTGTGCCTGTATACGTAGGACGACTTGTCAGTCACGGATACAACCGACACGCATCCGAGTTTGGAACGTCTATCGACACGTACTTGGAGTTTGCGTCCACCATGCTAGCCAACCACCAACTCTCTCCGACCATAGATCGTCTAGGGAATTACCGGTACAGTGTCAAGATGTGGAACGTCGAGCTGCACTGTGAAGTTCTGACGACCGACCGTGGTCAGCTGTACATATCGGCAATCACCATGTTTCACCGTCGTGACAAGTAGTCGTCTTGTCTCTCCTCCTCTCTTGTCTCCTCCCTCTCATCCCTCTCCTCCCTCTCCCTCTCATCCCTCTCCTCCCTCTCCCCCCCTCTCATCCCTCTCCCCCCCTCTCATCCCTCTCATCCCTCTCATCCCTCTCATCCCTCTCATCCCTCTCATCCCTCTCATCCCTCTTCTCACTGCCCCTGCCCCTGACTAGGCAGCGCAGTGAGCACGAGCGAAGCGAGCACGTCTCAACGTGTCTTGTGTGCTTCTACGCACGCGCATAAACGATTTGAAAAATTTGCACCGTAACACAACATCCGACTGCCAAGCACACGCTTGTCTATCGAACAACGCTCAACACTCAACGCTCACGATGTCGTACACGCTCGCCTACTCGTCTGATGAGAAGAAGCTGAAGGAGGAGATCAAGAAGGGGTACACGGTCGAAAAACTGCGCGAGATGCTCGGGTCGATGCGCAAAGAGTACAAGCTCAAGGAGGTCCGTCAGACGGACAGCGAGAACACGCCGATGAACAAGCCTGACCTCATCAAGCAGGTGGTGAAGGGCTTGAAGCTCCTGGCCAAGAAGAAGGTCGACTTCAAGTGCGAGTCTCCCAAAAAGGAAAAGGCTAAAAAGGCTAAAAAGACCAAGCAGGACAAGGACATGCTGGATCGTAAGCAGGAGTTCTTCGCAGGCCTCGGCATGACGCGTTACGACATGTTCAACCACAAAAGCAGCGAGGACGACGCACCGACGGTCGTCAAGTACGGCGAGATCTTTGAGAAGCTGTACAGCGAAAAGGACGCTAAAGGCATGCTGACGACTCCTGCAGGAGCACTGGCCTATGGTCTTCTGTTTGTGCGCGGCGCAAAGGACCTCAAAGACAAGGTCGACGTCAAAGACCTCGACGTGCTGTACGGCGGTCCCCTCAGCAAGAAGCTGCGCGAGGAGGCAGTGAGCTGCGTCGCAAAGCTGGTGGATGAGAAGGGCGGTGACTCCTTCTTCAAAAAGACAAAGTGTCCGCTGTCAAAGCTTCTCAAAAAGCACAAAGTGGATAACGAGGACGTGCTAAAGTACGTCCGCGACTGTGAGGCACACAGTCACCTGACTGCCCTGCCCGACAGCAAGGACGAGAACGAGTACGAGTCCGATGAGGAGTCTGACGAGGAGTCTGATGCTGAGGAGTCGGACGCTGACTCTGACGACTCTGATGCTGACTCTGACGCTGAAGGGTCGGACGACGATGACGATAAGGACAGCAAGGACGACAAGAAGGGCAAGGACGACAAGAAGGACGACAAGAAGGGCAAGGACGACAAGAAGGACGACAAGAAGGGCAAGGGAAGCAAGAACAAAGGCAAGGACGACAAGGGCAGCAAGAACAAAGGCAAGGGCAGCAAGGGAAGTGACGCCGACGACGTCGACTAAGCACACGACGCTAAACTAATCGCACGAGCGCAACACCACACCTCACACCCCACACCCACACCCCACACCCACACCCCACACCCACACCCCACACCCCACACCCACACCCCACACCCACACCCCACACCCCACACGAGCTTTACACGAGTGCAAGAGCGCAGCGAGCTCCACTTATCACATCAACACTTAAACGATTTATTATTCTCTTACTTTTTAGCGTCATACCCAACCCAAATCAAATGAGCGACACGAAAGACACGAAAGACACGAAGGAGGCGAAGGAGGCGAAGGAGGCGAAAGAGGCGAAGGAGGCGAAGGAGGCAAAGGAAAAGTCTGCGCGCGATGTCAAGGTGGATGCTATCATGGCGCGTCAGTCCGAGTTTACTGATCGAGCCGAGCTCGCAAAGCTCGTTAACGCGTACCGTGTGTACGTAA
Organism: uncultured Verrucomicrobiaceae bacterium; assembly: GCA_964473925.1. Lineage (GTDB taxonomy): Bacteria > Verrucomicrobiota > Verrucomicrobiia > Methylacidiphilales > CAYYVW01 > CAYYVW01. The sequence goes on along the minus strand of CAYYVW010000004.1, from coordinate 24,119 downwards.
CGACGTTTGGTGATAGCCTGTTGAAGGTGGAACCTCACCTAAAGGACGTAAACCCCAAAGTGCCGCGTGCGTACAATCTGGCTGTTTCTCGTTTAGACGCACTCGAGCAGCTCTATAGCCGACTGATGTAACTCATCTAAACCCACCCAATCTAAACCCCTAACCACTAACCAATCACTTCTTTGCTCGTCTCTATCGTCTTAAACGATTTTAATTTTTCACGACGTAAACAACCAGTCACTCGACTAACAACACAAGCAAATGTCTACTCAAACGTCTACCCAATCGATGTCCTCTGAACAGATGTACCAGGCACTCGCGCCTAACGTACTCGCGCCTCACGTCGCAACTCCCGAACAGTACATTCCGGGTACTTCGCTCATCCATCGCAACCAGTTTGTTGACGGCCTGATGTATCAGGTTGTGCTGATCCCGATCGCATGTGTGCCGCAGGTCGTTCAGGCGCCACAGGTCGCTGCTCAGCCGGTCGTTCAGGTCGCTGCTCAGCCGGTCGTTCAGGCGCCACAGGTCGCTGCTCAGCCGGTCGTTCAGGCGCAACAGGTCGCTGCTCAGCCGGTCGTCCAGTCACAGTCTGCACCCCAGACGCCTGTGCAGGCACCGGTCAAGCGCGAAGTGCCTGCCGCACCTGTCAAACCCGCCAAACCCGCTGTTAAGCAGCTGAAGCCGTTGGATGCACATGCTGCACAGCCTACACCTGCAGCACAGCCTGTCGTCGCAGCACAGCCTGTCGTCGCAGCACAGGCAGCACCGAAAAAGCCTACTGGGTGGGCTGCGATGGCTGATGGTCTGCAGATCGCAGCGCCGGTGAAAAAGATCGCTGTCGTGTTTCCGAAACAGCGCGGTGACGCCAAGCGCGCTCGTGAAAAGGAAAAGGAGACGGAGAACCAGAACAAGTGGTTTGAGAAAAACTCCGAGAACGACTCGTTCCGCACGCGAATGTGCAAAAACATCGAGAACGGTGGCACGTGCAAGTACGGCGACAAGTGCTACTATGCACACGACAAAAAGGATCTGCGTGCGCTGCCGCCCAAGCCGTGCGATTACGGCCCCAACTGCATGCACCTGGCGACGTGCCAGTTTGATCACGGCAAGATGGATCAGCTGGAGTATCAGCTGCGTCTCGCAGTGCTGGCGATGAAAAAGGACGCATGGTACAAGAAGGAGGAGTGTACTCGTGAAGACTGCAAGTACGGCAATGCGTGCCACTTTGCACACCATGACGATCTGGTGACGATGTGCTACTGCACGGTGGAAGAGTGCTGTAAGACGCACCCTGGTGATCTGTGCAAACTGTACGATACGTTCAAGTACGAGTTTGAGATTAGCGGCGCATGGCAGCAGGCAGTCGCGCCTGAAGCGGCCGTGGCATAAGTCACTGCGTTTAAACTAAGCACGAGCTCCACAACACATCACACCACATCACAACACCACACAACACCACACAACACCACACAACACCACACAACACCACACGAGTGCAACGAGCTCCACATCACACCACATCACACCACACGAGTGTAGCGAGCTCCACATCTCACTTTACAGCTCGCTTTAACGATTTTAGGATGTTATAACATCCTAAACTCAGTCATCGACCCGACTACCTGACTACTATGCAGCTCCCTACTATTACCATCGCTAAAGAGGCGCGCGTCATCGTCACTCTATCTGATGACGTGACTGATGACAAGCGCATCGACGCGATCACGTCTCTCGTTGTGACTAATGTTAAGAACGGATTCGTCACTGAAGATGTTGTCATGTCAGTCTTTCACAGTGGACTGCACGGTCGTGTGCTTTTCCACGAACTGAAACCGGGCTTCAAGAAGCGGACGGTCAAAAACGTGTGCGACCACGTCATGAAATCTACAAGGCAGCTGGCTGCCCGTGTCAAGTACAGCGTCAAAGAGATCATCGCAGAGTACGACAGGGTTGATCCGTTCAAGTCGTCTTAGACACTCGCTGAGCTCGTGTTTGCTGCGCTCGTGTCTCACAGCACTTGCTGCGCTCGTGTCTCACTCCTCACTTCTCACTCCTCACTTCTCACTCCTCACTCCTCTTCTCACTCCTCACTTCTCACTCATCACTCTTTGCGCTCGTATTTCCCTCCTTTAACGATTTACAAATAAACATGCGTAAAACAACCAGTCTAACGACTAACAACCGCTAACTAATTGCTAACATGTCCGCATTCGTCGGTGTCTCTGGTGCCATCCCGTCCTCGCTGGCGCGCTACGCACACCCCGACTCGCTCGCTGCATTTGTCGCAGCAGGAGGAGACGCAAAGGTCGTCCAGGCTAAGGTGCCTGTGAACAAGATGCACTTGGCGCCTCTCTGGACGCGAGAGAGCGCGAGCTATGCCGACGACGTGTTGGGTGACAAGTACACGTCACAGCCTCGCTCGAGCTGTCAGGAAGGCAAGGAGTCTCTGAAGCGTGCAGCGATGGCGATTGCACGTGACCTCGCCAAAAAGGAGCGAGCTGATCGTCTCGCCCTTCAGACACGCCTGATTGATGCCTCGCGTCAGCGAGTGCAGAAGAAGCTCCGCGCAGCAGACGACACTGTGGGAACCGACACGCCGTACAACTCGCCGATGGCTCGTTAAACGAGCGCAGCGAGCTTCACAACACGAGCGCAGCGAGCTACACACCACCACACAACATCACACACCACACACCACACAACATCACACACCATACGAGCTCAGCGAGCTTTATCACACACAACCACCACACAACCACACACCACACAACATCACACACCACACGAGCTCAGCGAGCTTTATCACACACACAACCACACACCACACGAGCACAGCGAACTTCACACACTACACCACACGAGCGCAGCGAGTTCAACATCATTCACAGAGAGTTTAACGATTTGAGAATAAACACGCGTAAACAACCAGTCAAACGACTAACGACTAACAAACGACAATGGCTGAATTCAAAATGACGAGCACTGATGGAAAATGTGTTTTGTCATCGTGTTATAAAACATGGAGGGATTTCATGCGGTTTATTTTTAAAGTTGAAGCAAACTCAGTTGAAGCAAACTCTGTCCAAAATTATAAACAGTTCAAGCCGATATGGAGTCTTTCCCATAATAATATGGGATGGACATTGTACGAATGCAAGTTGATTCATGATTATATCGACTATATAGCGCCAATACTGTTAAGTGATAACGTAATAAAGGATACATACTTTGACTTGGTAAATTTTTTATTTTACTGTATTGAGACCAATCAACAAGCTATTCATTCGATGACTCGTTAGTGTAATGAGACACAACACCACACCACACACCACCACACACCACACACCACACAACATCACACACCACACGAGCGCAGCGAGCTTCACACCACACGAGCGCAGCGAGCTTCACACCACACAACATCACACACCATTAGTGCAGTGCGCTATGCATGAGCGAACAGAGCACCGCAGCGCTTTTAACGATTTGAGAATAAACAAGCATAACCAGCCAGTCAAACGACTAACACAGCGAGTGCAAAGTACTACCAACTCAACGATGGCTGCCGCAAAAGAGTGCGACGTGAAAAAGATCGGTGACAGCCTCGCTGCAACGACTGCTGCACTGGTCGATGAGACTATCGCCAAAGTGAACAAACTCGAAAAGTCGGTTCAGATGACTGCGGAAAAGGAAAAGCAGTGTCGTGCGTTTATCAGCGACACGATCCGACGTATCGTGCAGGACGAGTGTAAAGTCCAAGGCGAGACGAGCATCAGTGTGCTCGCGTCGACGATCACGCTGATGTCCATCCCCATCTTTATGCCGGTGTTTCACCGCATCAATGAACTCATCGACACGCTCGTCAAGTACAACTTTGACGATCGTTACAACGGCCAGGAAGATCTGGCTGGTGACGAGTTCAAAGACACTATCATCATCAAGAGTCCGGGCATTCGTGAAGGAACCGATATGTACTGGGACGAGGTGTGTACTCATTTTTTTGTGTATGACGTCCCACTGATCGGAGAGCTGCTCGACGACAACGAACACACGTACGATCGGTTTGACTGGTTCACGTTCCGTGACATGATCCTCGTCATGGTTCGTGACCATCCGGCGTACATCACAAACGCTGTCGAGTTTCACAAGGCACACGGTGAGCGCGAAGCCAAAGCGATTGCTGAACGTGCAAAAGACATTGCACGCAAAAAGGCAGCTGAAAGTGATGATGACCATGACGATGACATGGACGATGACATGGACGATGACGGTGACGATGACGATGACGCGCCTGCTGTCGCCGCTAAAGACAGCGTTGCTAAAGACAGCGACGACTATAATGTCGCTGATGCGCTGCCTCCTTCACTGCAACTCGATTCAGAGTTGGACAGCGACGACGAGTCTAAGCAGTAAATCGTCGTAACGAGCTTTACCACCACATCCATAACATCACACCCACACCCCCCACCCATACCTCACTTCACATGAACGCAGCGAGCTTCTCCTTAACGATTTTTGTATATCAAACTCTCGAACACCAAACGCTAACAAACGCACAATGTCCAAGACAAAAGCCAATCCGCGCTCTCTCAGCGAGACCAACGCGTACGTTGTATGCGTTGTCGATGAAAAACAAAGCGAGACTCACAGCATCTTTTCGTCGTTCAAAGACGCACAGACGTACGCAAATTCGGTCAAGGTCGACTCGTGGCGAAAGAGTATCCTCGCTGTCAAGAATGGACAGATGTGCAAAGTCAAACGCAACAAAAGTTTAAAGTGTCAGGTATCTTTTCCTCTACAGTGCTACCTGCCTCAAAAGTTCGACACTGACTCGCAGGGGTTCACGTGGTGTAATCGCTGTCCTACGGATCTGTCACCGATCAACCCCGCAAAACACAAATGTCCTCATTCGTGGATCGTGTACGAATCGGCTGTAACAACGCATCAAGCACACACTATCATGTAAGAGCGCAAACTCGTAACTGATTTACAATTTCTTTTCTCATACACATCACCAACCCAAACTCCAACAAACTCATGTCCAACGCAAAAGATGTCAAACTCATGTCCAACGCAAAAGATGTCAAGGACTCTTTAGTGGATGTCCACATCTGGCCAGACACAACTGAAACTGATGCGAAACAAACAGTTTCCGATGACGACGCATCAGTCATGTGTCTGTCTGACCACAAAATCGTAAAGTACATGAGTGAATGCATCGACACTCTCAAGGAGATCGACGTGAACAAACTGCGTGTATCTGATCTGCTGCGTGTCGTAGCTCTCATGGCGATGTTTGACGAGCTCTCTGAAGTCACGAAAGCTCTGACGGACAAAGACCTCAAGGAATGTCTCGATGACTTTGAGTCGATCATCAACAAACTCCCCGAATCGGTGTGTGTGATGCTCCCCGATAACCCGACAGTCAAACCACCGATTGATCTATAGTCTGAAAGGCATCCAACCGTAAACTAACACGAGCGCAGCAAGCACTCGCCTCACACCTCACACCTCACACCTCTCACCTCTCACCTCTCACCTCTCACCTCTCACCTCTCACCTCTCACCTCTCACCTC
>CAYYVW010000004.1:0-18439 GCA_964473925.1 uncultured Verrucomicrobiaceae bacterium | reverse complement strand
TCACCTTAAACGATTTCTCTTTTCCCTTTTCTTACACATCACAGCCCTCTCTTTCCCTTGCAATGCAGACACCCAACAGCCAGCGCGGAGCCGCATCGCCTCGCGACAACGACCGCGACTACTCGGAAGACCGTGAAGATAAAGACCTCGGTGACGACGACAAAGACCTCGGTGACGACGACAAAGACCTCGGTGACGATAAAGACGTTAAGGAGACTCCGAAAGCAAGCCCGAAAGTAACGACCCCGAAAGCAAGCCCGAAAGCAAGTCCTGTAACTACCCCAAAAGCGAGTCCGAAAGCAACGAGTCCGATCAGTAAAGCAACTGAACAGACTCCGAAAGTGCATATCTGCACGTACATGCTGATGACGCAGTTTTTCAGTCTCAAGAACGGCGAAAAGCTGGAATGTCCGACACACGGTGTGTTTTACACGCATTCGTCTGATACAGGTATCCAGACATGCTGGACACTTGATCGTCACGGAAGGTACACGGATCAGATCGAGTGTCCTGACTGTGCAAAGGTCATGGGAAGTCCGGCCAAGTACCCAATGAACAGCGACGCGACAAGCATGGAAGTCGAATGCTGTGCGTAATCAACGCTGTTTAAACGTCACCTCATCTCTCACCTCACCTCTCACCTCACCTCTCACCTCACATCTCACATCTCACATCTCACTCTCACATCTCACCTCACATCTCACCTCACATCTCTCATATCTCTCACTCTTAAACGATTCATAAATTCGTTGAGTAAATACATCACTCAACGAGTACCAAACAAGTCAGCCAACAAGCCAAACAAGCCAACATGAACTGCGTCGCGATCATTCGCATGTTTCGCGACCTCTCGCTCAAACGTCTCACGCGTCCTCGTGTGGATGAGTGTGTGATCGGATGGGATGGTCGCAAATGTATCGTGGAGCTAACGGCAGGCAACACAATTGTGGACAAGAATGTGTTCCAATACGCGCAAACCAACGAGACAAGTGAGCGTCTCGCTAAAATCGCTGACAAGTGTATGAAAATGTACCGTCGTGGTGCGTGTTATGCCGAGTACAACGAGTACGAGAACGAGCTCGTGTCCCGTTTAAGTGAGGAAGCTAAAAAGCGTAAACATGAACGTGAAGAGCTTAAACGTAAGCGCGAAGAGCGCAAACGAGAACGTGAAGAGATTTTGCGGAAGCGAGAAGAGCGCAAACGGGAACGTCTCAAAGATGAAGAGCTCTTGCGGAAATGTGAAGAGCGCGAACGAAACGAAGAGCTCAAACGCATTGAAGCAGCCAAACAGAAACTGGAACGTGAAGAGCGCATACGGGAAGAAGAGCGCGAGCTCGAGCGTGAAGGTTTCTTATTCCGGTGTGAAGAGCACATTCGCAAAATCGAGCAAAAGAAAACACAGCGTGCTGCACTGATAAAGCTGCATAAAGCCATCACAGAGCTGCTCGCGCTTTTATAGTCTCGAACGCAACCAACATCACCACACGAGCGCAGCGAGCTCCACACCACACCCTCACCTCATCACCTCATCACACTCACACTCACTTTTTGCAGCGTTCTAAAAGTGCTGACACACTCCGTGAAAAGTTTCTCGCGCTTCTGAACAAAGAGCGTGAAACCAATAAAGACTTTGATGAAGAGTGTCGTAAACTCCAAAGCATGGGACCGGTCGAGCGTCTCAATACGATGGATTCAGAGAATCCCAAAAACGCAAAGTACGTGATCATTGACACGGGGTACACGTCACGTATCGCTGAAGGATGCAAAAAGTACAAACTCGTGATAAAGGTGGGGAAAAAGGACAAGACAGTTAATGCTGATATGAAAAAACTCGGTGATAAGATGTCAGCAAGCAAGGGAGTCGAGCCAAAAAACATGGAACCACTAGTTGTGATGGATAACTTGTGGGGAAAGGGCGTCTACATCAACACTAAAGCAAATCAGTGCGATGTCGCGTGGGTGCTGAAAAACATAGACTTTACGTGTGGTACAGTCGTGTTTTCATTGGGGAAGAAAGATACGTGCAAGTCAGACGACTCTGAAGATGAATCTGACGACTCGGGTGACTCGGACAATTCGGATGGTGAATCGGACGACTCTGATTCTGATGGCGATGGAGGAGACTATGACGAGAGCGATGTCACTGAATACATTCGCGATAAAGAGTACTGTAACCTGTTTGATCAGTTACCTACACGTTACATCACGTTCAAGGATGCGTGTGTCGCCTACATCGGGTTTGACAGCGAGTCTGGATAGGTGCGAGTCTCGCTCAACTTTTTAACGATTCATAAAACTAACAAACTCAATCAACACCCAACCAACACCCAACACAGCGAACAACATTCGAATGGCAAACGAACACTCTGTCGCAAGCCGTATGGCGGCTACTCTTGTGGCGACCAGTAACATGAAAGACTCTGTAGAAAATGTGAAGGACGCAAAGGACGCAAAGGACGCAAAAGATGAGATTTGGTTCGTTCGTCCTCTAAAAGTGCAGGACTGTCACGACTACATCCGTGAATTTATCACGAGTGTCGTGAAAGATCGGATCGGTCACAACAAACGACATCTCAACACGTTTATTGGGCTGTTGATTGACGAGATGACACCTGGACTGATGAAGGTGTTTGAAAAGATTCACGGATCGATCACAGAGCTGTGCAAACTCGACCCTGCCAATTTGCACGACGACGGGACCTTTGACGAGGACAAGGTCTTTTTCGAAAAGGGAGAGTGTCCGGATATCAACAATGGTAAAAAGATCACGTGGGGTGAAATCGTATACCACGTGTTTGAGGTTGACATGCCTATGATTGGCTACTCGTTAAGTCAACTCGCTGATCACTGGGGAGACTTTCCGTACGATGACCGTTTTCCTCAGATGATTCGCGTGGTTCTGAAAGGGAACCCCGTGTTTGAAAAGCTGGAGAAGAAACGCGAAGAAGAGCGTCAAGCACATCGGCGCGCAGGTAAACTCGTCACTCGTCGCTCGTTGTAAGCAGTAACTCTCTAACACTAAATCACCTAACAACACAAAACACCTAACACAACACCTCTCTAACAACATCTTCTTGTCGTATAAACGATTTCTAGATTTTGTCTAGTCTAGTAACCAGTCACACGACTAACCAACTCTCGATCAACTCTCGAAAGCAAACTCGAACAAATGAGCCGCAAACCCCTTTCCGCTATGATGTACAAGACTGAAATGTGCAACAGTGTTGTACAGGATGTGATTTGTCGTTACGGTAACGCATGCCACTTTGCGCATTCAGTTGACGAGAAACGTGCGGCGCCAAAGATCATCAAGACCAAAATGTGTTGGTTCTACAACTTTGGTGCAAACGGGTGCACCAACAAAAAGTGTACGTTTGCACACTCGGAAGACAAACTCAAAACCAAATGTGCATACGGCAGTAAATGCCTGTACTTTGGAACGTGCTACCTGCACGATTACCGCAAGTACAGTGATCGCGAGTTTCTGCTGCGTAAAATGTGCTCACTGTACCTGCGTTTGGGTGCGACCACAGCGTACAAAACAGTCGTGTGCCGCAACGAGCAGAAAGGTGTTTGTACACTCGGAATCCAGTGTGGGTTCTATCACCCGCGCAAAAACGACGTGACACCGTGCATCAACGGTCGCGATGAGGACTGTGGTAAAGAGTGCGATCGCGTGCACCTCTACTCTGAATGTGAACGACTGGGGTACGTAAAGGTCAGTCGTGGAGGACCTCGTATGATGTGCGCAGACATGCTTTCGTCGTTCAAGACTGCGCCGTTGATGCGCGGTGCCGTGCCGGAAGATAAATGCAACGGTGATGGGTACGATTGTGGCTGCGGAAACCCGCAAAACCACAGCTGGTACAAAAACATCCGGAGCTCTGATGACATGCCAGAAGGTAAATGTGACTGCGGTGACGGGTACTGTGCTGGATGGGATAGCAAGTCTATCGGAGACGGACAAGACGACGAAAGCGACTGGGATAAAGACGATTACCGTGACGACCGTCACGGCGACGATGACGGTCGTCACGGCGACGACGACGTTGGAAACAGACAGGACGGCGATTACTCCGGGTACTATTCAGGAAGTGACGGAGATAACGACTATCCCCGTGAAGACAAGAAAATGCACGCGTACAGTGACAGGTGTTATACCAAAGACTGTAAAGTATGTGAACTCAGCATTGATGCAGGGTGCTGGTTCATGACCAATACTGAAGGAATACGCATGGATTTGGACAATCTCGACGACGACGAGTACAATGATCTCCTGTCGCATATCGCACAGGACAAACTCTTTGTCGATCGTATGCACAGTCATCGTGTGGCCTACTTGAAGGAAAAAGCTGCACAGACTGAAGGAGGATCGACTGAAGGAGGACAGACTGAAAGTCCAGTTGACAAAGACGATCCGAACCATCAGCAGTACATCGACGTGTCAGTCAGCTCATCGTAAGCAGTAACTAACTCCCTTAACCACTTACTCCCTTACTCCCTTAACCACTTAACCACTTACCCTTAATCACTTACTCCCTTAATCGATTCGGTTATTTGCCGGCTGTAAACATCAACACGAACGCTACAAGAGAACTCCTAATCCAACAAGCCTAACATGTCTACTAACGAGAAAGAAGTCAGTCTGACTGAAGACGAGATCAAGGGGTTTCTGATCTTCCAGTGTCGTCTGATACTCAAGTGTCAGATAGATCACGCAAATTATGACGAGGATAATCAGTGGAACCAAGAAAGGTGTCCAAACGGAGAAGGGTGGATGGATAACGAATTCGGTATGTACATCCTTGTTAAAAAGATCAAAGGTATAGATAAAGAATATCTAGACTGTGACAAGTACAGTGCTGATCAGCAAGTCGAACGGCTGAAAAAGCTGTCAATTGACGTACTCAACGGGTTTCTCGAGTACTTACTTTCAAATGTCGATGACATCTAAACGATTTGCAAGAATCGTCTAGACAACTAACAAACGCGAGCTCAGTGAGCTTTCAACTTATGTCAGACGAAAAAGACGTAAAGAACACAAAGCACTTTGCTATCAAGGCTTTAGAGGTTCTTGGTCTTCGCGAGTTGATAGATGACAAAATCGCTGAAGATCTCAACAAACTTCATCGAGAAAACGAAAAGACAGATGAAGAGCTTCGCCAAGCACTCGAAAAAGCTGACAAGCAACTGTATGATATGCTGACTAAGAAGGATAAGCCGGATGATAAACCTGCTGGCTCTGCTATCGGACCACTCTATCTGGATGTTGTCCAGTAAAGATTTACTGGACAACACAACACCACACGACACTCATCATCACAACACCACACACCACACAACACCACACACCACACAACACCACACACCACACAACACTCACAACACAACACGAGCGCAGCGAGTAAACGATTTACGTTTTGTGCGTCTTTATACGACAAGCGAATCAACGTGATTCTCTAAGCTAATCTAACGTGTCTAACATGTCTAACGTGTCTAACATGTCTAACTGGTCTGATCTGAAAGACGACGACTGGTGCCCGTCGATCGTCAATGCGACAGACGTCAAGGAAGCAAAAGTCTGCGATGACGCGTCAGACACTGATATCGATAGTGTTCCGAATTACGACGGAGCAGATCTGATGTGGTTTGTAAACGAACCTGTACCTCATTGGTGTTGTGGAGTATACGGGTGCGATACGTGCAGTTACAACCTGCAGGACAGTCTCGACAACCTCGAGATGTATCGTGCATCGTCAAACCACTTGCGTGATGCACTCGACGATCTGAGCAAGCTGTTGTTTTACCACGGTAACTCCAGCGATCCGTACGAGCAACACGCACTGACGAGTCTCCGCGACAGCATTGACTATAACGTGCGTCGTATGTGTGATGAGGATTACGACGAATACATCAAACAGGCCGCAAAGCTGGAAGAAGAAGCGGCCATGGTCAAGGAAGACCGTGATATTGACGACTACAACGACAAGTTGTACGAGTTTGACATTGTTGGTTATACGGACAAGTACGACAGTTACGACGATCCCGACGTACGCCTGAAGCGTCGCAAGGCGTACAAGACACCGATGCGCTGGAACGACGGTGTGTTGAAAACGCGTAAAGCGAAAAAGTACGTCCCGCGAGAGGACGTCAAAGGTGTGAAGGAAGACATGAAAGAGGTCAAGAAAAAGCTCCAAAAAGAGAAAGAGGTCAAACGCTCCAAGCACGAAAAACAACAGCAAAAGGTCGAGTCCGAAACAACTGAAAACGACGAAGAAACGGACAAGTTCCACGAATGGCTCGTAAAGACGTACCGGACGTGGCGCGTGGCAGACGATGAACGACGTAACGACATTAAACGTCGCAAGAACGGAACAGAGACGCGTGTATGTCGTTTCACGTACCATTCGTGGGGGTGGCGAGGATACGATTACTACAGCAGTGACGACGACTAACTAAACACGAGCACGCACGAGCACCGCACACACGAGCACACACAACCACACAACACACCACACAACCACACACCACACAACCACACAACCACACAACACCACCACTACTTTTACGTCTCAACTTGTCTTTGCTCTCCCACACATGCATATAAACGATTTGAGATTGTTATAGACCTAGTACATCAGTCTTTCGAGATTACCAACTAACGAGAACTACTAACGCTAACATGACGTCCAACACGTCCATCACTTTCGGAGCCTTCAAGGTCACTACCAACGACGTGAAGGACGTCGCTGCTCCTGTGAAAGACGTCGCTGCTCCCGTGAAGGAAGTAAAGGACGTGAAAGACGTAAAAGACGTGAAGGAAGTCAAGACGGTCGTCCTGCAGCAGGCGGCGGATGCAACCACTGTCAAAAAGATCGGAGAAGGAGCGTACGGGTGTGTATACACGACAAACATCCCAGGAGTCGTCATCAAAAATATCGCCCACTCGTACGACCTCGACTCGACGACTATGCGCGAGATCGCTGCACTCAATGTGCTGAAAGGAAGCAACATAGTGGGCATGCACGCGTTCAAGACGAGCTACACCAGCACCAAACTGTACTTGGAGGAGCACGAGGTCAACCTCCACAAGTACATCAACACTCCTGGGTTCTTGGACAAGGAGACTGGATCGCAGCGTGCCAAGATCGTCGCGTTCCAGATATTGGACGCACTGTACAACGCTCAAAAAGTGTCCATCACTCACCGCGATCTCAAGCCTGAAAACATCCTCGTGAAAAAGGACAAGATTCCGTTTGAGCGTCTCAAAACCCCCGAGTACGCTCGTGCAGTCTCTGTATGTGACTGGGGCATGTCGCGCTTCCAAGAGTCGCACGATCCCAACTGCTTTACGCCAACCGTGCAGACGATCTGGTACCGCGCACCAGAGCTGTTGGTTGGAGATCTGACGTACGACACGTGCATCGACATGTGGAGCTTTGGCTGCATCTTGTACGAGATGTTGACGGGCGAACCGCTGTTTCCGACTCGTGTGTCAAAAGGAGAGAACGAGGCAGAAGTGCAGTTACAAAAGATCTTTTCTGTTCTCGGTACTCCGTTCAGAAAGGAGTGGAACCGTATGACGACGCCCAACGGTTCACCTACACGCGACAAGATGCGCGAAGCAGTTGGCAAATGGCCACACTTTGAGAAGCGCACGCTGTTGACCAAAGAAGGGGATGACAAGGACTGTGCTGATCTGCTCAGCAAGATCTTGGTGTACGAGCCGGACAAGCGCATCAAGATTATCGACGCACTCAACCACAAGTGGTTCGACGACATACGCAAAGAAAAGTACACGTTTGTCCCGCTGGTCGACTCACTCCCGACGCTGGAGACGCAAATCGACAAAAAGTACGTCGGTGAGTGTAACGACAATAACCGTAAAGCGATCGTAAAGTGCATCTCGGGCGTGTGCAAAAACCTCGGTCTGTCCAAGAGCACGTACTATTTGGCGATCAAGTACTTTGATCTGTACTGTTCAAAAAAGGGCATTACAGATCTCAAGACGAGTGATATCGCTCTTGGAGGCGCATGTCTGATGGCAGCTGCCAAGATCGTCGAGATTCACTTGCCTAGTCTCGATGAGTACGCAAACTCGTTCAACATCAAAAACGTGTTTAGTTTGATCGACAAGGAAAGCGACGTGATCAATACGCTCGGAGGACGTCTATACCAGCCGACCGAGTACACGTACTTGCGGCTGCTGGTGAGCTCACCAATGTACAATTTGGAGGAGATGGCTGTGATAGCAGATGAAAAGCTGGAGCGTGCAGTACAGAGCGTCAAGATGCTGGAAAAGACACCACTGGAAACTGCGCGTGAAATCGTAAAGCAGAGCGCTGTCGAATGTCGTGCAAAGCGCATGGCACGTGAAGTACGTGAGATGAACAAGGCGTTTGAACAGATGAAGGTTGCTGCACTCGACGCGTTCGGTGCCGTTATGGATCCGCTGGACGCGACAAACCAAGTAAACAAGTACTGTGACGCGATTCTGAAGCAAATAAACGGACGTTAATCACACGAGCGCACACAACACACAACAACACCATCACACCACCACACACAACACCACACAACACACAACCACACCATCACATCACACGAGCGCACCATCACATCACACGAGCGCAGCGAGCTCCACCACATCACATCACACGAGCGCAGCGAGCTCCACACCATCACATCACACGAGCGCAGCGAGCTCCACACCATCACATCACACGAGCGCAGCGAGCTCCACACTACTCACTACTAGCTCGTTATGCTCTAAACGATTTTGAGATTTTGGTTGGGTTAGCAACCAGTCTAACGACTAACAACCAAGCAACAACCAACGAGCAACTCAATGCAGGCGAACCAGCTGATCGTGCAGATGAACGTCAAACCGGAAGTTGGAAGTACCGTGATCTACAACGGCCAGGCGTATCGCGTTGAAGGCGCTGCTCCACTGAATACCCCGTTCAACAGCCCGATGCCTATGCAGATGATGCAGATGGCACAGTCACAACTCCCTGAGCTGGACATCTCGGAAGACGCGACGACCGACGAACCGAAAGACGTTTGTGAGATGAACGAGTGTCTGAACGTGATTGAGCAGGCGCTGGACGAGGAGCTGATGTGTCAGATGCACGCACAAGAGGCGCGGGACGCTGTGGAAGAATTTGACGAGATCATGCGTGGGATCGAGCAGACGCGCGAGACGTACGAGTACAAAATGCGCAAAGCAATGTACAAGACGGAACTGTGTCAGAACGTTGACACGCCCGAAGGGTGCGTGTACGGCGACATGTGTACGTTTGCGCATTCGAGCGCAGAGCTGCGCAAAAAGGTGTTTTCGGACGAGCTGACGGTCGAGTATCTGACTCGTCGCTTCTGTGAACAGTACATGAAGGGACGACGGTACAAGGAAAAGGCGTGTAAGAACGGTGACAACTGTCCGTACGGGTTCATGTGCGACTTTTACCACGAGAACGACCCGGTGCAGCGCTGTACGTTTGGGTGCGCTGCCGAGTGCGACAGCGAGTGTGACATGCTGCACCTGCAGGACGAGCTGTTCAAGCGTCGGTACATGACGAGTGAAAAGTACACGTGCACGTGCAACTCGGCAAAGCCGTGCCCTGAAGGCGCATCGTATGCGTAGACGTGCACATACGTGCTACACCACACAACACACAACACACAACACACAACACACAACACACAACACACAACACACAACACAACACACACTCACTCACAAACACCACACGAGCTCTCACACGAGCGCAGCGAGCTCTTAATCGATTAGTAAATTTACGTCTGATACACAACCAGATCATCCGATCACAAGCAAAGCGAGCATCAGAGCCAAAATGTCTTCCGACGCAAAAGAGACTATCACACGCGAGCAGTTGAGTGAGGGCTTTGCTCACCTCTCCGAAGAGATTCAGCAAAAGGCTCTCGACGTGCTGAAAGAGCACAAGGACTTTCACGTAATCGTGGCAGCCGTGCGCAAACGTGAAAAGCACATTGAAGATCTGATGAACGAGATTGAAAAGTGCAAAGACAAGATGACCGAATGCTACTATTTGAACGACCCTGTCAGTGCGAACACTTGGCAGATAAGTCACGATAAGTGCGTCAACAAACTGCGTCAGCTCTACAAGACCAAATAAGCGTAACCGTCTAACACACTCACACTCTCACTCTCACTCTCACTCTCACTCTCACTCTCACTCACACTCACTCTCACTCTCACTCTCACTCTCACTCTCACTCTCACTCACTCTCACTCTCACTCTCACTCTCACTCTCTCACTCACTCTCACTCACACGAGCGCAGCGAGCTCCCACACGAGCGTGGCGAGCTCTCATCTACACTTTGCTCTTTCACTTGCTTAGCTTCTAAACGATTTTTGGTTTTTGGTTCGTTACACAACCAGATCATCCGATCAACCCCAGCAACAATGTCTTCCAAGAGCAAAGCCGACACCAAAACCGACGCTAAAGCGGACAAGTCCGACAAGTCCGACGCTAAAGCGGACAAGTCCGACACCAAGTCTGATTCCAAGGACACCAAGACGGATAAGTCGGATAAGGTTGATAAGCCCAATGTGAAGGACAGCGGCAAAAAGTCAAAGGACAAGAAGCCGGTCGACTCGGACGACGAGGGCGGCAAGGACAAAAAGCCTGCCGACTCGGACGACGAGGGCGACAAAAAGAAGAAGAAAAAGAAAAAAGCCGACTCGGACTCGGACGAGGAGAGCGAAAAGGGTAAGAAAAAGAAAAAGGGCAAGGAGAAAAAGGTGCTGAAGGAGCGCGAGCCCGAAAAGGACGTGTTGTGCGCACCCGCTCTGATCGAGTTCCTGAAGAAAAAGGAAACGCTGGACGAGGACGCGCTGTTTGCCAAAGTGGCAGCAACGGCCGAAAAGCTGTTCAACGACCGCAAAGATCAGGGCGAGCAGTACATCAGCACTGTCATGTCGACGCTGCAAAAGACGGTCGCTGACAGCAGCAAAAACCTGCTGGACGTCAAGGTAACGTCGAGCAAGGGCAAGTGTCAGCACTTTGACGCGGACGCCGTCAACTGCACGGACAAGTGCGCTGCGACGCTCGAGGGACTGCCGCAGCCTACGACGTGTCTGAAGCACATGCCCGAGGCTGATCGCATCAAGTACAAGATCGAGCAAAAGATGGTGCCGATCCGCAAAAAGGCGAACGAGGTTGGCTCGGACGAGAAGAAGAAGGAGCGGTTCGTGGAGGCGTGCAAAAAGCGCAAAGTGACGATGTGCAAGCCCGAATCGGACGACGAGGAGGAGGACAGCAAGAAAAAGGGCAAGGGTAAGAAGGCGTCAGACTCGGACGCCGAATCGGACAAGTCAGACGGCGAAAAATCAGACGACGACTAGACACTCGTCACACTAAACTAAACCACACCCTAACCACCTAATCACACACCACACACCACACCCACACACTCACAACACACTCATACTCACACCACACCCACAAACACACTCACACCACCCACACACACACCACACTCACACTCACACACCACACCCACACCCACACGAGCGCAGCGAGCTCCACTTAAACGATTTAAGTGTATCTGATACACACCATACGGTTCTAAGCAACTACTAAGCAATTGGAATTTACAATGTCTGATGTCAAAGAAGAAAAGGTTGGAGTGTCGCTGATTGAAAAGTCAATCGCTCATCTGCGATCGCAGGATGGCTGGATTGAGGAAAAGGGGTTTGACAAAATCCGTAGTCTCGTGTATGAGTGTGATACACGGATAATTGGCATGTCGAGCTTTTATGCCGAGTGTCATCTCTCAGAACTGTTTCACGACTGCGAGACCGTTGATGACGCGGTGACTCGTTTACATACGCAAACGAAAAAGTACCAACAAAAGTTTCATCTCGCAGTAACTGGAAAGTCTAAACGTAACTAACCGTCACCATCACACACACCACCTCACACCACACACAACACCACCACACACCACACAACACCACCACACAACACCACAACGAGCGCAGCGAGCTCCATTCTCACTGCTTAAACGATTCTAAACTGTATGTGTATAACACATCAGATCACGAGCAAAGCGAGCTTCAGATCACAAGACTACTCAAACTACAATGAACGGTGAATGGACTTCTGATATTCCCATGACCATCATCATGGGAAATCTTGGCATGTCAAGCCAGGTAGATGCGGTAAGCCCGTCAAATGCGTTAGCAGACAAGCCCAAGCGAGGTCGTCCGCAAGGATCCCGCAACAAGTCTGCTAACGACAAGGCTGTGTTGGCTGTGAAGAAAGCCGAAGAGAAGGCTGCCAAAGCTGTGAAGAAAGCTGAAGAGAAGGCAGCCAAGGCCGAGGAAAAGGCAGCCAAACAGATAGCAAAGGCTGAAGAGAAGGCTGCTAAAGCAATGATGAAGGCCGAAGAGAAGGCTGCCAAAGCTGAAGAGAAGGCTGCCAAAGCTGAAGAGAAGGCCGAAGAGAAGGCTGCCAAAGCTGAAGAAAAGGCAGCAAAGAAAGCTGCCAAGACGCAAAACGAATGGATGAAGCAACTTATCGCTACCAAGAAGCGAGAAGGTTGCAGTTTGACAGAGGCAATGAAGTCTGTCAAAGTAACCGTGACTGTAAAGTGATCGTATCACGAGCACAACCCACACCCACATCCATCCACACCTCATCACCCACCCCCACTCACCCACCTCATCACTCACCTCATCACTCTTTACACTTGCGCTCTTTTTGGGTGTTTCTTAAACGATTCGAGATTTTTGTCTGGATACACATCAGATCACCAGATCAACCCAGCTACAATGAACACCGAACGCATCAAGACAAACGCAATCTGCATGACGTTGGAGTGGACCCAACGTGTGCGCGAGGTCGCGAAACACGTAATGGCTTCCAAGACGCTCGACGAGCTCAAGGAAAAGGTCTCGTCGCTCAAAAACGCGACGTACACGCCCGAGTTCTACAACAACGACGACATTGGCAAGTGCCATGCCGTGATGGAGGACGACAGCATGTGCGGTAAGCTGGTCAAGGGCAAGGACGACACGGGCAAGATCAAAAAGTTCTGTACCGAGTGTGCTCGTTCACGCGTCTCCAAATCCAAAGACGGCGACGAACTCCCCGTGTGTGGCGAGGAGTCAAAGAAAGCGCCTCACAAAGCGTGTAACCTCAAAGTCATGAAGCCCATTGGCGACGTAACGTTTGACACGTGCAAGCGCCACGCATCAGACAAGGACAAGAAGCTGCACGCAAAGCTGGAGAAGCAGGCGAAGAAAAAGGGCAAGGGCAAGGAGTGCCTCGCCGAAAAGAAGGTCCGCAGCGGCAAAGGCAAGACGAAGCAGTGCCGTAAGCGCATCAAGGGCGACGGTGAGCGCTGCACTGATTGCGAGATCCTGTGGCAGGTGGCAAAGAAATCCGAGGAGCTCGCGGCGGAAATGGAAAGCAGCGACAGTGGCAAGAAAAAGAAAAAGGGCAAAAAGGCCAAAAAGGCGGCTGACACGGATTCGGACTCGGACAGCGAAAAGACCAAAAAGAAGGCTAAAAAGGCGGATAAGAAGGCGTCCGACTCGGACTCGGACAGCGAAAAGGCCAAAAAGAAAAAGGCTGATAAGGCTGATAAGGAGGACAAGAAGACAGAGGACAAAAAGGCAGACGACAAGAAAGCAGAGGACAAAAAGGCGGACGACGACTATAACTTTGCAGTCTAAACGCCTAAGCACCTAACACCTAACACCTAACCACAACCTAACCACAACCTAACCACAACCTAACCACAACCACACCACCTAACCACAACCACACCACCTAACCACAACCACACCACCTAACCACAACCACACCACCTAACAACCACAACCTAACAACCACACAACCTAACAACACGAGTGCAGCGAGCTCAACACACGAGCGCAGCGAGCTTTGCTACTTAAACGATCTAGTTTTGTGGTTGTACTAGACTGTACGACTGTAAGACTGTACGACTGTACTCGTTACAACTGACAAACGATGAAAGTCTTACAAGCGCTAGCTATACTATACGTTGCATGGGTCACACAAGACCCAAGTCTTGTACTTCTCATGTGCTTGTACATCTTGGCAAAGAGATGCACAAGTTAATCGATTGCCGAATCTCGGTAGCAAGTTCAACGACCAACCAAACGACCAAACCAGCAAACCCACGATGCTGTCTGTCTTTATTGAACGTAGCACGCGCGATGCAAACCGTGACGCGATCGCACGCGAAGCAGCACAGATCAACGCTGAAAAAGTCAAGCGACTCTGTAATATGCTCGAGAAAGAAGAGCAAGTAGCAATCGCACGCGCAGCAGCACAGATCAAAGCAGCGCAAGAAGAGAAGGAGAAAGCAGCGCAAGCAGCAAAAGAGAAAGCGCAAGCAACCAAAGAGAAAGCAGAGAAAGATGTACTGATAGCTCGCGCAAAGAACATGTACCGACAAGCCGTGTCAACCCACGGCATGGGGTGGGTTGACGAGGAAGCGTGGAACGCGTTGCTCACTGAGCGACTAAACTCTATTTAAACGATTCTAAACAACTAAACAACTAACCAAACACCAACCAACAAACCCGCTACAAACCAACAAGAATGTCTCTTTGCAACGACCACTCCAAGTGTGGCAATCCCCAGAAATGTGAGTCAGAGCCGATGGACGCGTTTTCCATCCTGACGAAGTACTTTCCTAAAGCTATCGCAGAGGTTGCTGTGCTGTGCAACCCAAACAAGCCAAACGACGCGTGTCATCTGACTGTGCGTAGCTATGATGCCAAGGCAAAGTGCTGGACTGCTACTGACGGGAAACGAGCAGTGTACAAAGTCACGATGGATGAAGTTGTCGGTTACGAGTGCCACCAAAAGTATAAAAAGGCAGCAAACGCACAGTTAATCAGTGTATGGAAAAAGGCGTGTCCGGTGTGTACTGGTTAGCACAAGCACCGCAAACACCCACTCACACTCACTCACACTCACTCACACCCACACATACCCACTCACATACACTCTCACTCTTAAATGATGTGTGTTTTTAATGGTTTAGCGTGTACACTCTACGCGAACAAATCCGAACAAACAAGAATGTCTCACGCAATCCGATCTTTCGTTGAAGCAGCTGCTGAAAAGACAGCGATGGTTGCTTCAGCTGACAAGCAAGTCTCAATGATCGAGAAGCTGGTCAAGGCAGTCAGGCTGCGTCGTCCTGGACGAGCCAATGCACAGACTGTCTCTTCACTGAAAGAGATGGAAAACAAACACAACGACATTAAGCAAGGACACATCATGCGAGTGCAGGCGACAGACAAGTACAAAAAGTACACGTGTCGCGTGTGGAAGAAACGTGGCATCTGTCCTAACGGATCCATGTGCTGCTTTGCACACGGGTTCTCTGAAGGACGTTATGTTCAAAAGATCCGGGTTTATCCGATGTACACGTCTAATGCACGTGACAAGTACGTGTTTCCCAGCTACGAACCGATTGTCGAGTACGCTGAACCGCACGGTCGCGACGAGATTCATACACCACGCCACTTTACATAAGTGCAGCAAACACACTCACACCACAAGAGCAGAAAGCGATATAACTGATTTGTATATTTTCATGCGTAAAAGATCAGTCTAACGACTACCAACACTCGCAGTGAGCGCAACGAGTATCAATCTAAAACTTACCCGATGGCTGCAGAAGCAGAGAACGTCAACGACGTCATCACCGTCTTGAAACAAAAAGTGGTCGAGTACGAAAAGGAGAACGAGGATGCCGTGAATCATCACGTGTGTGTCTCGTACAGCTTCTTATCTGGAGTTTGTCTGTACTTTGGACTCGGAGAGCCAGTGTACTGTCACAAGTTCAGTCCGAACATCATCGACTACTTGTATGAAATCGAGTACGCTGTGAAAGCGTATCGCATGTCACTCCACCCGGAGCAGTAGGCTCGTGTACACGAGCCATCACACCATCACACCACACACACCACACACACCACACACACCACACACCACACCACTCACACCACACACACACACACTCACACTCACACACCACACTCACATCCCACACGAGCGAAGCGCTCGTGATAATCGATTTGTAGATTTTCATGCGTGAAAGATCAGTCTAACGACTACACGAGCTAAGCGAGTACAACAAGCAAGTACCACAAGATATCTAATGAGTGACGCAAAAGATTCCAAGACTTCTCGGGTGGCGACGATAGTCCGTGACGTTCACAGTAATGTCAACGACGACGATAAACCGCCGGTCCCTGACGATTGTAAAGACACACCCAACATGTATCGTTGGGTGTGTGAAAATATAGTCCATGACTGGCATGATATGAAGACGTCAGCTCTTGTACGCATGACCAAAGAGTTGATTGATGAACTCTTAAACTGTCTCGATGGACGCAGCGTGCGCGACTTCCTGTACGACTGGATGCAGTTTCCGGCGTGCATCGACCCTGCAGCAAACAACTGCCTGGATAACGCTGATGAGCAGATAGACAGCGACGAGTTTTTGGAAGCTGCTCGTCTTGACGGGATCGTGATCAAGAGCAAAAAGAGCAAAAAGAGCAAGAAAGGGTCCGATGACGACTCGGACAACGAGTCGTAAGCTCATGAGCGCTGAGAACTTCACACCAACACACCACATCACACACCACACCACATCACACATCACACCACACGAGCGCAGCGAGCTCCACACGAGCGCAGCGATCTTCACACCACATCACACCATACTCTCAACACGAGCGCCGCGAGCTCCACCACACCTAAACGATTTGAATTTACACTCTTGTTATGTATCAAGCACTTTCAAGTGTTCAAGATGAAGCGTTTTTGCATTGCATGTCATGTCTGGTTGAACAGCGACTCGCAGTTTGACCGACACTGCAGCGGAGAGAAACATCGGAAAGCAGCTATCAGGGCAGCGAAAGCTGTCAAGCCTGTCGATGTCCGTGATGTCAAAGCAGATGTTAAGCCCGTCGATGTCAAAGATGTCAAGCAAGTCAGTGTCCCTGTTTACGTCAAGGCACAAGAGTACAATGTACTTCGTATGCACGGCCCTGGCCCTGTGTATGAGGAAGCAAACACAATCGTTCGCATGCATGGTCCTGGCCCTGTGTACGAAGCAA
The DNA here is from genome assembly GCA_964473925.1 of uncultured Verrucomicrobiaceae bacterium. Lineage (GTDB taxonomy): Bacteria > Verrucomicrobiota > Verrucomicrobiia > Methylacidiphilales > CAYYVW01 > CAYYVW01. Next base: position 1,280 of record CAYYVW010000004.1, on the reverse strand, counting down.
ACACAATCGTTCGCATGCACGGTCCTGGTCCGATGTAAGTCATGCAGTCATCTCTTCTTCTCATCTCCTCCTCTCCTCATCTCTCTTTCTACAAATAAACGATTTATAACACTTGATGCTAATAAAGCAAGCAAACAAACATCAAACCAAAGATGTCTGTCGCTGACCTCACTGAGCAAGTTTCCAAGCTTTCGTTGGATCGGACTGTTTCTGACGACAAGGAAACGTGTGATTGGCTGAGTGACATCTCACGGAAAATAGCCGATGACATGTCCAGGTTTACTCTCAAAAACCCTCTAATGGTCGAGTATGTGAAAAAGAAGACCGAAATTAAGGAAAAGTCAACTGGTGCCAAGTGGTGGAGGGGCGTCACACTCGAGCCGCAAAAAACGCACGTGTGTTCAATCTGTATCAAAGACAACCAGACGTACTTTGCATGTAAAGACAAAACCAAATGGAAGCCAAAATGTACGGTGTTGTGTATATGGTTTGAATGGCACAACAACATCCGTATAGCATCTGTATAAACACTATGAGCCACAACACGAGCGCAGTAAGATCAACAAACAACACACACCACACACACCACACACATCACGCTCTCACACCACACTCTCACACGAAAGTAGCGAACATCTTTAACGATTGTAAATTGTAGAGTTGAATCTCGTTATCTGACAATCCGACAATCTGACAAACTAATTCGACAATGGGTACTCGTGGTCTCTTGGTGTTTCGATTCAAGGGAGTGTACTATTACTTCTACTACGACTGTGACGGTGGATACGATGTGCTGGGAAAGTCAATCGTAAAAGACATTGTTTCAGCTTGCACTAACGGTTCGATCAAAAACTGGGGAGCCATGCTATACAAGCTGAAACACGACGAAAAGACTGAATGTGTGTGGTCGCCTATTAAACTCCTCAAAGGAGGAAAGTACTGGGAGGCAACCAACAAAATGAAGATGAACAAACAGTTTGACATTGCGTACAGCTTTATCATTGATCTGGACAAGCACACACTGACAATGTACAACGGATCAAAAAAAAGTACAGTCGCGGATCCACATAAAGGGTACAGCGGATTTGGATTCGAGTTCTGTACTACCCGTCCATTCAATGCAAAACATCTGACCGTCGCGTTCCATCGTCTTTACGGTTGGTCGGTTAAAAGCGCCAAGAGTATCGGCGTGTTTTAGACGATGTAAACATCACACTATACCACTCACACTACACCACTCACACTACACCACTCACACTACACCACTCACACTACACCAC
>CAYYVW010000003.1:144811-152957 GCA_964473925.1 uncultured Verrucomicrobiaceae bacterium | reverse complement strand
GCCAAACGCTCGAGGATGACGAAAAATCTCAAAAGAACCCAAAAAACACTCTTTTTGGTGAAATTTAATGTTCATGCAGTGCATGTAGTGCACCTAGTGTTATGGGAATAGAAGGTTGTTTGGTTTAATACCCGCATGCATGTTTAATTTCCGGCGTGCGTAGTGGATGTAGCTCACTACGCGTTCCGGCGGCTCTCCTCTGGAAGGATCTTCGGCTTGGGTCTAATAGTCCTATCCCGCGCTTAACCCGCGCGGGGGTTCGTTCCCCAGGGTTGATCTTGAAGGATGTGGGGGCCAGGAAGCTCAGTTTTATTTTTGCGGTTGGCTTGAGGTTCGCTCGTATTGGCCAAACGCGCTCTACCTGTATATATAGAGAGATCTCCAATATGGATTTCTTTGAACGACAGGCAAAAGCGCAAGCCACCACCCGGCGGCTGATTGTTTACCTCGTCGCTGCGATCATCGCGCTTATCGTCGCCGTGTATCTCGTCGCTGCGGTGCTTTTCCTGCAGCCCGCGCCGGGATTGATGACGCTCTCGACCGGCGTCTGGCTCACGCCGCAGCCGCTCCCCTGGTTTCCGCCCGCGATCGCGCCGTGGATTCACCTGCCGCTTCTGGGAGGAGTCGCCGGCACGACGCTCGTGATTATCGGCGCGGGCATGCTGCTCAAACGGTTCCAACTACGCAAAGGCGGCGCCTCCGTTGCCGAAACGCTCGATGGGCGGCTGGTTCCTCCCAACACCACCGACCCCGGCTTGCGGCGCCTCCTCAACGTGGTGGAAGAAATGGCGATCGCGTCGGGCGTTCCGGTCCCGGCCGTTTACATCTTGGAAAACGAGGAGGTCATCAACGCCTTCGCCGCCGGCTTCACACCGCAGGACGCCGTCATCGCCGTCACGCGCGGCACGGTCGAGCAGCTCTCACGCGACGAGCTGCAGGGCGTCATCGGTCACGAATTCAGCCACTTGCTCAACGGCGACATGCGCCTCTCGACCCGGCTCATCAGTTTGGCAGCCGGAATTCTTGCACTCACACTTGTCGGCCGCGCGATCTTCCGCGCCTTCGGGCGGACCCGGAGCAGCAGTAGTGACAAGCGCTCACAAGGAGGTCTGGTCGGTCTCGTTCTCTTGGGGCTTGCGCTCATCATCATCGGATCGGTCGGCGCGTTCTTCGCTCGTCTCATCAAAGCCGCCGTTTCACGCCAGCGGGAATTTCTGGCGGACGCTGCGTCGGTGCAATTCACACGGAACCCGGAAGGGCTCGCCGGCGCCCTGCTCAAAATCTCCGAAGCAACGCAAGGTTCGCGGCTCCACGCGGCAAACGCGGAGGAGGCCAGCCACCTGTATTTCTCCGACGGTGTTTCGCATTTTTTTGGGCGCTGGCTCTCGACGCATCCGCCGATTGTGGACCGCCTGCACGCAATTCTGCCGGACGCAGAGCTCGCATTTGATCGCCCGGCGCATGCAGAAGCCGCCGAACCGCAAAGCGCTATCGATGAAGCTTTGGGACATTTCGCTGCTCCTGGCACCCACGCCCCCACATTCCATCAAACGCAAGAGACTGCTACAGAAGAGGGTGAAGCCGAAATTGCCTCCATTTTACCCGCCCCTTGGCCGGCGCTTCTGCGCGAACCCGCGGGCGCTGCTGCAGGAGTTTTGGCACTTCTCATTTCTTCTCAGCCCGAAGTCGCCCATGCCCAACAAGCCCTCGTCAACGACCGCGCTCCGGTTGCCGTCCAGGAAGCGTTTAACCGACTCCGCGCCGAGGCCGCCCCGCTCCCGCCCGATCTCCGCCTGCCCGTCGCCCTCCGTGCGATCCCGGCACTGCGCAATCTTTCGCGCGATCAATTCACTCAATGGCAGAACCTGCTGCACGATTTGATGGCGGCGGATGGACAGACTGAGCTTTTCGAGTACGCCCTGCAGCGCATCGTCCAATCGAGCCTCGAGCCCTTCTTCTTCCCGCGGAAACACCCAGCCAACGTTGGAACCAAACAGCTGCAACCACTTGTACCCGAATGCGTTGTGGTTCTCTCGGCTCTTGCATATGTAGGAGCCGATTCCAGTGAAGAAGCGGCCCGGTGCTTTTCTGTCGGAGCCCGAGTGCTGGATTCCGGTTCGCTGCAGATGCTCCCGCCCCCGGATTGTGATCTGACTCGGATCGACAACGCTCTCCCAGCTCTGTCTCAGCTTAACCCATTGGCTAAGAAGCAGTTCCTAGAGGCGTGTCTGGAAGCCGTGCGCTGTGACGCCAAGCTCACAACGGCTGAAGCTGAGCTGGTCCGCGCCGTCGCAGCGGTCATTGGTGCAGGACTCCCTGCTGGCTTTGAAAATGCCCTGGAAGCAGCTCGCTCTTTCCCTCTGAAAAAGGCATGACGCACCGCAAGGGCCCATGCTAGGTTTTTGTTATGCGCGCGATCATTATTATCATTCTATTGGGTGTTGTGGGTCTGCTCCTCATCAGCCGTGGATCCGCGGGAGGAGCCCCCTCGGGTTCGACCAATGCGTTCACCCGGATGGTGACCGAAGGCAAACAGATCGTGGTCACGAATGTGAATGACATCGTGCATCTGGTCAAAGGCCTGGTCAGCGACGTTTCCGGCTCCAAGTAAACGCGCGTTGCTAGTAGTTGCAAAGCACCGTCATCCCGAGCTAGCCCGAGGGATCTGGGTTCTATAGGTATCGCATCGCCCTACGGGCGAAGATTTCTCGAATCGGGCCTGACGGCCCTCCCTCGAAATGACGAATTTTTTAAACTGTACCACTACCTTGCCGCAGAGTTGCTTGCCCGAGATGGATTGTCCGATACGATGACGGCATGCATGTCGGCATCGTCACGCACGAGTTCGGGTCTTACCCCGGCGGCATTGCGACGTATTATAATCATTTGGCCGCAGGCCTGGTCGATGCAGGCCATCAAGTCACGGTCGTTACGCCCGGGCTGGAAAAATCCGGCGACGACTTCGTCGAGCAAGTAAATCCGCAACTGCGCGTCGTCCATCTCCCCGCAAGTGCAGGGCAAGCATTTCGACATTTTCAACGTGCTCTCGGCGGACAGCAGCACGAGACCGCTCTCTGGCTCGGGCGCGCCATCGCCGCGCGGGATTGGCTGGTAAAAAATGCGGCGAAACTCAAGATCGACGTTTTGGACACGACCGATTTTGCCGGGCCTGCGGCGACGCTCACCGATACGACGCTGCCGCCTGTGCGCGTCACCTGCCACGGCAGCTTTGGTCAGATTGCGGCGCATGAACCGGGCGCGCTCACCGCGGGACGCCGCGCGCTCATTGGACTGGAATGGATGGGCCTGACTTTTGCGGACGCCGTGACGGCGTATAGCCCTGCGAATGCGAAAGAGATGAGCGGCACCCTCGGGCGTGAAGTCTCATTTGTCCCGCCCTTATGGAAAAACGCAGAGGCTCCATCGGCAGGTGATGATTCTAAAAATAAAACTTCAACGCTTTCCGCGATTGTGATCGGTCGGTTGCAAAGTTGGAAGGGATGTTTGGAACTGCTCGAAGCGCTCCGCATCGCGCGCGGCCGCGGCATCAAGGTGAATGTGGAATGGATCGGCGCGGATACCGAGACGGCGCCCGAAGCGCGCTCGATGGCGGGGCATTTGGCCGGACGCTATCCCGAATTATGGGGCAACGCCTTTCGATGGACGCCGCATTTGGAGCGCAGCCGCATCGCCGAACGCATGGCGTCAGCGGACTGCGTCATCATCCCCTCACGTTGGGAAACGTTCAGCTTTGCCGCCGCAGAGGTCATGGCAGCGGGGCGGCCGCTCATTATTTCCTCAGGCGCGGGCGCTTCGTATTTATGCCGAGAGGGCGAAAATGCACTCGTTATCCCGCCGCACGACGCGGCTGCTTTAGCAAACGCCTTGGAACGTCTGGCGCTTGAGCCGGAGCTGCGGGCCCGGCTCGGGAGCGCAAGCACGAGCACTCTTCGCGAAAATTTGGACGTCAAGAAAACACTGCCGCTCCATCTCGCCGCGTACGACACAGCGCGCACTCGTCGAGCGAAGGCGGGTGCGCAATTCACACCGCCATGGCAAACGTGGATCGAGCCGCTGCTGCTCCAAGCGACGCAGGCAAAAGAAGCCGCCGCCGCGGAGATGCCAGCGAAAGAACTCGCGCGACGACTCTGGCATAAGCTCAAGCGCCGATTTTTTGCATGAAACTCTCGGTCCTGATGCCCGTCAAAAACGCGATGCCGTTTCTGAAGGAAGCGCTCGCGTCGCTCGAGGCGCAGACGCACCGCGATTTTGTGGTGCTGGCCTGGGATAACGGTTCGGAGGATGGCTCGGTCGAAGAGTTACGCCGCTGGATTCCATCACGGCTGCCGGGAGAAGTTTTCACCGGCTCGCCGCTTTCGGTAGGCGGTGCGTTGCGTGAACTTGTCTTGCGAGCGGGCACTCCTCTTTGCGCGCGGATGGATGGCGACGACGCGTGTCATCCGGAGCGGTTTGAGCGGCAGCTCCATTTTTGGAAATCGCATCCGGGACTGGCGGCACTCGGCGCGCAAGTGGAGTGTTTTGGCGAGGCCGGAAAAAGTGCGGAAGCGTACCAGCCGTTGCCGCTGCATCACCGGGATATTGTCTACGCGTTCCTGCGCCGCACGCCGCTGGTGCATCCGACGATTCTGTTTGATCGCGAAGCGGTGCTCGCGGCAGGTAATTATCGCGCCGACCGGCCCGTGGAAGATTACGAACTTTTCTTGCGGCTGGTACGCAATGGGGCGCAGCTGGCCAACATGCCCGACTCGCTTCTGCGCTACCGGCTTCATCCTGCGAGCGCTGCGCAGCGGATGCTCCGCGCAGGGACTTTGCATGCGCAAATGCTGGAGGACCTCGCTGAACAGGGGCCGGCTCTCTTTGGTCTTTCGGCAAAAACGCTGCGGCAGTTGAAGGCAAAAAAAAATTCGTGCGCGCTCTTTCCGATGCGGCGGCTCATCGCGCACCGTCGGCAGATCGATCCGTCGCCTGCTTCCGCGCATTGGAGAAACCCTGAGCTGATCGCGGCGATGCGCTACCTGGTGGGCCGGCATGATCTCCTGACGCGCGGAGCACTTGCGTTGCTCGACCCCGCGCATGCGTCTCCGGCGGAAGCCGGCCAAAAGCTTGGCGGAAAAATTCTCCGGAATCTGGGCGTGCGCTCACGCCGGTAATTTTCTAGGGTTTTGCTCACACGCTCACCGCGTTCTCATGCACGCCCACCACTTCGCATTTTTCTCCACCGTCGCGGGATATCCGTGGGCCGGCAGCGAAGTGCTTTGGAGCCAAGCGGCAGGCCGAGCGCTTGCGCGCGGACACGCGGTCACAGCGATGCTGCACCCGGATATGCAGGGCGCGGCGACCGTGCTGGGGCTCGAAAAAAGCGGCGCGCAAATTTTAACTCGGCGCAATCTGGCGGCGTCGTGGCGGCTGCGCGGATTGCAGGCACGGCTCTCTCCCGACATTGGGCGGCTCATGAAAAAACAGCCGAACCTCGTCGTCGTCTCGCTCGGCGGGCCTTGGGATTTTGGATGGATCCCCGGGCTGGCGGCCGGCTTGCAGCAAAGCGGCATCCCGTATGTCCTGCTCGTTCAATTTGCAGCGGATACCGCGACCCCTTCACCCGAGCTGCGCCGCGAAGCACGCGAGCTTTATTCAAAAGCACGCGCCGTCATTTTTGTTTCGCGGCAAAATCGGGAAGTGGTGCAGCGACAACTTGGGACCGGAATCCCGCGCGGGATGGTGCTCGCCAATCCGGTGCCCGATTCGCTCCAGGGCCGCTCGGTCGTCCCGTGGCCGGAAGATAAAAACGGCCTCGCGCATTTCGCGAGCGTGGCGCGGCTCGAAGCGCTCTGGAAGGGGCAGGATCTCCTCCTGGAAACATTGGCCCAACCCGCGTGGCGGCAGCGGCCCTGGCGGCTGCGGCTCTATGGACGCGGACCCGACGAGCAATATATCCGCGAGCTGATCGCGCATCATCATCTCCGCGACCGCGTTGAGCTCGCGGGGCATGTTGAGAACGTGCAAGCGCTGTGGCAGAACGAGCAGCTGCTCGTCCTTCCGTCGCGCGGAGAAGGACTGCCGCTTGTCCTGCTCGAAGCGATGGCGTGCGGCCGGCCGGCGGTCGTCACCGACGTCGGCGGGAACGCTGAGCTCATTGAAGAGGGCCAGACCGGTTTTTTAGCAGAAGCACCCACGCTGCGTTCTTTTGGAGCGGCGCTCGAGCGCGCGTGGGAAGCGCGGACGCAGTGGGAAACGATGGGCCGGCACGCGCACGCGACGGTCCTGCCGATCATCGCGGCCGACCCCGCAGCGCAGCTCATCGATCACTTGGAATTGTGGCTGGAGGAAGACTAGCGCGCACCATGAAGGTCTCGGTCATCGTCCCCACGCACAACCGCGCGGAGCTGCTCCGGCAAACGCTCGATAACCTGCTGGCTCAGTCGCTGCCGCCGCGTCAGGTGATCGTCGTGGACGACGGCTCGACCGACGCGACGCCGGAAGTTTTAAATTCCTACGGCGCAGCAGTGACAGCACTGCGGCAAGAAAATCGCGGAGCGGCGGCGGCCCGCAACCGTGGACTGCGCGAGGCGACGGGCGAATTTATCCAGTTCATGGACAGCGACGATCTTTGCTCGCTCAACAAGCTCGAAGCACAGGCGCGCGCGCTGACGGCTTCCAGCGCAGATATCTGCCTCTCGCCTTGGGCAAAGGTCCGCATCGCGCACGGGCAAATTCAATTTGAAGATCATGTGCTTCAGCAAATGTTGCCGGCGGCCCGGCTCTCTCCGGCAGCGTGGCTCGTGCGCGGGTGGTCGACGGTGCTGCAGAGTTTGTTGTGGCGGCGTTCCTTCCTCGAGCGGATTGGGTCGCTGCGGGAAGACCTCGTGACCAACGACGATATCGAGCTTTTCTGGCGCGCGCTGAGCGCCGGAGCCACGCTCACCTTTGCGCCCGAAGCGCTCACGCTTTACCGCGTGCACGAAGCGGACAAGCTCTCGGCCAGTCCGCGGTGGCATGCGTCGCGACTACGCGATTGGAGCGTCTTGGTCGATCAAATGCGCCGCGATGTGCGCGCAGGAAGTGTAAAAATCGATTTTCTTTCCCAAGTTTATTTGAACGTGGATTGGGCGGAGACGTGGCGGCATCTGGAAAATGCGGGCGAAGGAATCTGCGCTCCTGAAACAGAAAAGCCTTCCCTCTGGCGGCGGCGCGGTGCACGTCTCTTTCGGCGCGGTTGCGAAATTGCCGGCGGCATCCGAAGCCGACTCCGCGGCGCACGCTGGATGGCTGGGTATCATTCCACTCCACCGACGCTGGAGCAGCGGGCCCTAGCTCGAGCGGTCGAGCGGCGACTTGCCTAGTTTGTTTTGTGCAACAAAAACGCCTGCGTCATCCCGAGCGAGCGAAGCGAGGAATAATTTGTGCGTTTTCTTAGATTTTTAGGCGTTAGTAACTGCACATCAGACGACAAACGCTCGACAACTCATAAAAGATGGGCTTAGCCTTTTGGATATGCATTACTCCGCTTCGTCTTCTCTCCTTCGTCGTCTCCTCTGCTGCCTGGCTTTGGCCGTGGCATGCACTCTCTCCGCATTCGCTGTGGAAAACACGTCAAACTCTCCCGCGGGAACGCCTCCGCCCATGCATCAGCGGCAGGAAAATTTTGAAGGCCGCGCCACTAAGCGGCTGGAGCACATGACGAAACGCCTCAACCTGACACCCGCGCAGCAAGGACAGCTCGGGCCGGTCCTCCAAGCGCAAGCCAAAGAGCTCAAGGCAGTGCACGATGATAAAGCGCTCACGCGCCCGCAGCGGATGGAAAAATTCAAACAAATCCGCGAAAGCTACAAGCCGAAGATCGAAGGCGTCCTCACGCCCGAGCAGCGCACGAAGCACGAGAACGACGCCAAAGAATGGAAAGAGCGCTGGCAGGAACGCCGTGCGCAGCGCAAAGCGCAAAAGCAGGCAGCAGCGGGAGCGCCAGCTCCGGCTCCGGCTCCGTCGCGGTAACACAGCCGGAATTTTCCACCGAAGTAAACCCCCGGGCTACTCGGCCCACGTGACCATCCGGACTTCCACCGGTGTGGTGAGGTCGGGGTGCGCCGGCAGGGCGCGTACGTTGAGTTGATACGATCCGCTTTCGGGC
>CAYYVW010000003.1:0-144711 GCA_964473925.1 uncultured Verrucomicrobiaceae bacterium | reverse complement strand
TTCGGGCAGCGCTTCGACCGGTTGCATCGCGATTTTAATCGAACTGCCACCCGCTTCGCGCAAATAAACTTGGGCCGCGACCTCTTCGGCCGAGAGTGTGCCTAAGTAAAAACTGGCCTCCACCGTCAGCGCCTCACCCACGACAATCCGCTGCGTGTTGGGGTGATGCCAGCGCACGTCCCGGATCCGGACCTGCGACCATGCGTCGCGCGTTTTTTGCTTCCACGCGGAAAGGGCCCGCGCCCGCGCGAAGTTATCCGCAACCAGACGCTGCCCCGCAGCAGCAGCAGAAAGATAGAAGTTGTGTGTATAATCCTGCACCATCCGCGTCGTGTTATAGACCGGGCCGATCGATTCAATACTCGCGCGCACGCGGGTGATCCATTCGGCGGGCAGGCCTTCGCCATTCAATCGGTAGAAAAGCGGAGCGATTTGCCGCTCGAGCAGACTATAGAGCGAGGCGGTATCAAATTCCTCCTGAAAGCTGGGGTCGGGACTGGTGATTTCCTCGCCGATCGACCAGCCATTCTTGCCGGTCGCCGCCTCGTCCCACCATCCGTCGCGAACGCTGCAGTTGAGCGCGCCGTTGGGGGCGACCTTCTCACCGCTGGTGCCGCTGGCTTCGAGCGGGCGCGTCGGCGTGTTGAGCCAGACATCCACGCCGTGGTAAAGATAACGCGCGACTTCGATGTCGTAATTTTCCACGAAGACGATCCGGTCACGAAACGCCGGCATCTGCGAGACTTTGTAAATTTGTTGGATGAGCTTTTTGCCTTCTTCATCCGCCGGATGCGCCTTACCCGCGAAAACAAATTGCACCGGCCGCGTCGGGTGGTTGACGATCGCCGCAAGACGGTCGAGATCGCGGAACAGCAGTGTCGCACGTTTGTAGGAAGCAAACCGACGCGCAAAGCCAATCGTGAGAATGCTTGGGTCCAGAATGCTCCCCGCCGCCCGGATCTCCTCGGCGCTACGCTGCGCACGCGTGCGGTGGCGAGCGAGGTTCTTCCGGACAAATTCAATCAATCGCTCTTTGAGCTTCTGGTGCGTCTGCCAAAATTCCGAATCTTGCCAGCTCATCGACTGTCGCCAGAACTCCGGATCGGCCACGCGGTCTTCCCAGTCGACGGCACCGGCGTGCTCGAAAAGCTGCTGAAGCTCTGGCGCCATCCACGTTTGCGTGTGGACGCCGTTGGTGATGTGGCCAATCGGGACTTCCTCCGCCGGCAGTCCAGGCCAGAGGCCCTGCCACATTTGCCGAGAGACGCGCCCATGAATCGCACTCACGCCGTTGGCCTGCCGCGTCGTGCGTAGCGCAAGTAGCGTCATACTAAATGGAGCATCGCCGCCCGCACCGGGGAAGCGGCCCAGCGCGAGCACTGTCTCGAGCGGCACCCCGCAGTCGGCGGCGTACTGCGCGAAGTACGCGCTAAAAAGATCCGGCGCAAAGGCGTCGTTCCCCGCGGGCACCGGAGTGTGCGTCGTGAAGACGCCCGCCGCCGCGACCGCCTGCAGCGCTTCATGGAATTGCAGCCCATGCTCCCGCACGAGCACCCGAATGCGCTCCAGGCCCGAGAACGCGGCGTGGCCTTCGTTCAAATGATACACCGTCGGCTCGAGGCCCAATGCGCGTAACGCTTGCACGCCGCCGATCCCCAGGACGATCTCCTGCCGCAGCCGCATCTCTTGGTCGCCGCCATAAAGCTGGTAGGTGATGCGCCGGTCGTCGTCCCGGTTCTCCGGCAGATCGGTATCCAAAAGGAAAAGGCGCGTGCGGCCAATATTGACTTCCCACACGTTTGCCAAAACGACGCGCCCAGGCAGCGCGACGCTCACTTGGATCGGTGCCTCTTCGGGAGCGCGACGCGCCTGCGTGATAGAAAGCTCTGAGAAATTCCAGTCGATCGACTCCGACTCCTGCCAGCCGTCGCGATTGATCCGCTGCTTGAAATACCCCAGTCGGTAGAGCAAGCCCACGCCAATAAACGGCAAGCCGAGGTCGGATGCCGATTTGCAGTGATCTCCTGCGAGGATCCCGAGGCCGCCCGAGTAGATCGGAAGCGACTCATGGAAACCGAATTCCGCTGAGAAGTACGCGATTAGGTTCTCGCCCGAGTCGGTGCACTCACGCGCAAACCAACGGTCGCCGCGACCCAGGTACCGGTGCAGCTGTCCGGCGACGTCTTCCAGATGCTGGCAAAGGTCCGCGTTTTGCGCGGCGGCCTCCAGCTGCGACTGCTTGATTTGCCGCAGCAGCCGCGCGGGGTTATGGCCGCACGCTTCCCAGAGCACAGGATCGAGCCGCCGGAAGAGCGCGACGGCGTCCCGGTTCCAGCTCCACCACAAATTGTACGCGAGCTCCCGCAACGCCTCCAGTCGCGGAGGCAGGTGCGGGACGACCGAAAAGTTGAACGGTCCGGAGGCCATGGCGTTTGCGATAGAAGCGCGGAAAAGCGCTTTTGACGAGAACTTCTCGAGCGTGCTGCCAACGTGAATGCAGCTGTTTTACTCCAGCGGAACGCTCGGATCGATCTGCTGGCTCCACGCCCGGATGCCGCCCTCCACGTTCCAGACGCGATCAAAGCCGGCTTGCCGAAGGAACGCGCACGCCTTCGCGCTGCGGCCGCCGGTCTTGCAGTGAATATAGACCGGCTGCGTTCGGTCGAATGTATGGAGCCACTCGGGAAGCTGGCCCAGCGGAACGAGCTGAGCGCCCGCGATATGGGCGCGCTCCCACTCTTTCACCTCGCGCACGTCGAGCAGCGTCAGCGGCTCGCCCGCATCCATAAGCCGCTTGAGCTCCATCACCGTAATCGCAGGAATCTTAGGCTCCCCGGAAGAAACAGCGGCAGAATTTTCCATGGGCCGACTCTGGCAGAAAGCGTCCGCACGCTCAAGGCCCGCGCGAGATGCAGACGCTGCCTCCCCGCATACGGGACAGTTAGGATTTTTTGTGAGCGCCGTTTCACGCACACGCCCGGAAAGGCCGTCCCATTGCAGCAGGCGTCCGACGAGCGGCTCGCCCGCGCCGGTGATGAGCGTGATTGCTTGCTGCGCCTGCAGCGTGCCGAGCATTCCCGCAACTGCGCCGAGAATTCCAGCCTGCGTGCAATCGGGCAGCGCGTCAGCCGGGGGCGGCTCGGGGTGAAGACAGCGGTAGCACGGGCCGCGGCCTTGCCAGAAAACAGAGAGCTGTCCTTCAAACTGGAAAAGCCCCGCGAAAATACTCGGGCACCCGCGCGCCGCCGCCGCATCGTGGACCGCATACTTGGCTGGGAAGTTGTCTGTCGCATCTACAACCAAATCATAATCCGCGAGCATCTCCGGCGCATTCTGCAGCGTGCAGAAAAACGGATGCGTGTTCACCGTAATCGCGGAATTGATCGCGCGCAGTCGCTCCGCCGCTGCTTCCACCTTGAGCCGGCCGACGTCGGCTTCGGTGAAAAGGATCTGCCGCTGCAAGTTGCTCTCATCGACCCGGTCGCCGTCGGCGATGCCCAGTGTGCCGACGCCCGCCGCTGCCAGGTACAGCAGCGCCGGACATCCGAGGCCGCCCGCTCCGACAACGAGCACTTTGGCCTGCGCGAGTTTTTGTTGGCCCGCCTCGCCAATTTGGGGCAGGCTGATCTGGCGCGCATAGCGCTCACGCTGCGCAGTCGAAAGCGCAGGCAATTTTTTGGAATTCAAACGGGCAATCAAACTCATGGGATGGTGGAATCCTTTTTCAAAGTCAAAGGCGGCGGATAAAAGTAGCACGCGCCGGCCTGACGCAAAAAAGAAAAATCCGGCCCCGGCTGCGCCGCTGGAGTTCTTCTGGGTCGACCGGCCGCAGGAGCTGGCGGCGCTCGGAGGGCACTTGCGTCTGTCAAAAAAAATCGCCTCCAAGGTGGAATCGCGCCCCTGGGTCGCGCTCGATACCGAGGCCGACAGCCTGCACCATTATAAAGAGAGCCTCTGCCTCATCCAAATTTCGCACGACGGCCAGCACGCGCTTATCGATCCGCTCGCGGATGTCGATCTGCGGCCGCTCTGGGATCTGCTCATTCCGGCACGTTGGATTTTTCAAGGCGCCGATTACGATCTGCGGATGCTCGCCAGCGTCGGGGCCCCCGCGCCGGTTGAAATTTTTGACACGATGCTCGCTGCGCAGCTGGCCGGGCGTCCGGGCCTGGGCTACGCCGCGCTGGTAAAAGATTTTTGCGGAATCGATCTGTGCAAATCGAGTCAGCGCAGCGACTGGTCCATCCGCCCGCTCTCAAATAAAATGGTCGATTACGCCGTGCAGGACACCGCGCACTTGGAGACGCTGCGGCAGGAGCTGACGAAACAACTCATGGGCCTCGGCCGGCTCGAGTGGCACCGGCAGGCCTGTGCGCGCGTGCTGCGGACTAGCCGCCAACCCGCACCTGTCGACTTGGAAGAGCGGTGGCGGCTCAAAGGTTCCAACCGGCTTGCACCGCAGAGCCTCGCGGTGCTCAAGAGCTTGTGGGAATGGCGGGAGCGGGAAGCCGAGCGCGCCGACGTGCCGGTCTTCCGTGTGCTGCATAATGAGCGCATGCTGGCCTTCGCGAATTGGGCGGGAACACATCTGCGCGTGCCGCCGCAGGGCTCGTCGCTTTGGCCGAACTATTCCCCCGAGCGTGCGCGGCGTCTGGTCGAAGCGGTGGAAGCCGGCCGCGCTGCAACCCCGCCGAGCCCTTTGCCCGCCAAACCCAGGCAGCCTCGCAACGCCGCGATCGATCGCCGCCTCGAAAAGCTCCGGGATGCGCGTGACACCGCCGCGGCCAAGCTCAAGCTCGATCCGACCATTCTTGCTTCGAAAATTACGCTCTACGATATCGCGCGCGATCCCGATACCGCCCCTGCCCGCCTCGTCGCCGAAGACCGCTGGTGCCAGTGGCAGGCCGATTTGCTGGCGCCCGCTCTTTCTACAATGCGCTGACGTTTGCGGCGTGTTGCGGTAGTGCCGTTTCATGGCGACTATCGACTCAAGTCGCGCCTTCGCGCAGCAAACGGCCGCAGCCGTCGCTTCCCGCTTTGTTGATTTTGTCCTCAATCCACAAAACCCTTCGCATCACACCGGCAAGCTAACATTTCTCGCAGAGCTAGCTTCGGTAATCGAGGGAGCCATTTTAGATAAAGGCCGCTTTCATTTGGAATGGCGGGCGCTTGATGGCTCGGATCCGAATCGAAACATGATTTGGAAAGGCGGGGTCTGTTTTATGATGGCATGCTGCACAGCTCAAATTTTTCCTTCGGATTTGCAGTACCCAGATTTCGGGCAAGGGCGGGCGTGGATGATTGAGGGCGGCAATGTAGACGAGATCCGATGCGTGGACAGCGAGCGCGTCGTGGTTCCGGTGATGCGGAACGGGCAATGCGTGGCGCCGCCCGAACCCATTGCGTCCGTGCTCACCGCTGTCGCACAGGCTGGATTGGATGGACGGTCGCGGGGTGCAACTGTCGGCGGCAGACCAGCAAGCCTGCTACCGCAATAAATCTTGTGAGCCTCCTGTTGCGATTTGCCGCGTAAGTTGGTAGACCCAACGGCGGGATGAAGCTCAAGACGCCGTTTACCGCCAAGGCTTCGACTCCGGAGGAGTTGCACAAGCGCTGGATGGACGCACTCGTGCGCAAGCACCCGCACGACGTCGCGGCCGAGCTCCGCGACCTGCCACTGGCGCGCATCCGGGAAGCGCTGCGTGAATTGCCCGATGCGCTCGCGGCCGACGTCGTCCTCGAACTGCCGCGCGAATTACAGGTCCGGCTCTTTGAAAGCATGCGAGTGCCGCGCCTCTCGGGGATTATCAGCGAGATGTTCACCGACGAAGCGGCGGACGTGCTGGGGCAAATCTCCTCCCAACGGCTCGAGGAAATCATGGGCAGCCTCTCGGCGGAAGACGCGCAGGAGATCGACGCGCTGCTGCAATTCCCAGCGGACTCGGCGGGCGGGATCATGCACACCGAGTTTATCGCGCTGACCGAAGAGCAGACGGTTGGCCAGGCTGTCGAGCATTTGCGGGGCGACGAACGCGTCATCGGCCAGCAGCTCTCGTATTTGTATGTCGTCGACGATCAAGGCCGGCTGCGTGGCGTCCTCAAAATGCGCGACCTGCTTTTTCGCAAGCCCGAAACGCCGCTGACAGAAGTGGTCAATCCGGAGGTGCGCTGCGTTTCGGTCCACGCAGATCAGGAAGAGATTGCGCGGCTCTTCCAGCATTACGAATTTCTTGCGCTGCCGGTCGTCGATGATTTTCAGCGGCTGCGTGGCGTGGTCACCGGCGATGATGTCCTAAAGGTCATCCAAGAAGAAGCGACCGAGGACATGCAGCGAATGGTTGGTCTCTTCGGTCAAGAGACGGGCGCGACGCCGTGGGGCAGCTCGGTGCGCAACCGGCTGCCGTGGCTGCTGATTAATTTGGTCACCGCATTTTTTGCCGGGTGGGTCGTCTCCCACTTTGAATCGCTCATCGCGCAGTACGCTGTGCTTGCTGTTTTTCTGCCGATCATCGCAGGACAAGGCGGGAATGCGGGAACGCAGACGCTGACCATCATCGTGCGCGCGCTCGCCCTGGGAGAAATTCAACTGGCGCAAGTCTGGCGCGTGCTAGCCAAAGAAATTTTGATCGGACTGATTACTGGCATCGTTACCGGCAGCGTCGTCGGCATCATCGGCTGGATGTGGAAAGGGAACGCCGCCTTGGGCGTCGTCGCGTGCATGGCAATGATCCTCAATCTCATCGCGGCAGCACTCGCGGGCGTCGTCATTCCGATGGGGCTCAAAGCAATGAAGATCGACCCGGCGCTCGCCTCGGCCATCATGCTCACGACCGTCACCGACGTTGTCGGCTTCTTTATTTTCCTGACGCTCGCCTCCGCCGCGCTGCCGCTTTTGGTTGGTTGAAGGTAGAAATGATTACGCTGCTTTTACTAGGTGCCGACCAGTAGATACGGCGCCTTATCGCGAACCAGCACGCCGCCGCACCAGCTTGCCTCAACGGGAGAGTTGTTGTGCGAGTTGCTCCACCCACTCCACTTGGCGGCGCTTCTGCTACACTTTTTTCAAGAAATTGCACCGCTTCAGCTTTATATACCGAAATGTGTCCACTGCAGAACTCGATACCCAGCATGCTATTGCTTTGAGACATAGCATCTGGAAATAGTTTGCCTAATCGGCAGTTGAAAGTCCTGCGGGCATCGCCCCCGGACGATTAAAACAGCAGCGCAGCCCTGCATCTGACAACTGTTGCATAGCAGTGGCCGCTGTTTCGAGGCTATCGAAACTCACATTACAACCAATCAGAAGCCTTCTCATGCCACGACTCATGACTCCATCAAGCAAAATATCATCGGGAGAAGGGAAACGCCTCGGCTCACAAGCAGAGGAACCACGGGCAAGAGCCGTAACAAGAGTTGCCGAAGGGAATAGATTAGAGGGCATGTGTTCCTGGTGCCGCACGCTGAGATTAATGTTAATTTGTTTTCGTCATTTTAGAACGATGAGCGAAGGATCGGGTCAGCCCATGCGAGGCGTCGGGCAGACTCTGAAAATGAATCTGCCTAGCGCACAATAAGAGCGGGCCCGATCTTTCTCCTTCGCTTTGCTCAGGGTCAGGATGACGACGATTTGAAACCGCGGTGAGGGATGACAGTGCGTTGGGGTGGGAAGGATGAGGTGAAGTTGCTGGGTTCTGGGAGCGGCACGCTACCCGCCCGCTACAATCCGGATAAATTCAATCTGATCGCCGGAGGCGATGAGGCGATCGGGCCATTCGTGACGATGCAGCGCGACGCCGTTGCATTCGGCAATGACGGTGCGCGCATCCAAGCCCAGTTGCCCGGCAAGTTGTCCGAGCGTGCTCCCGGCGACGGCTTCGCGCGCTTGTCCGTTGACGGTGATGGGAAGGGAAGACATGGCTGGGTCTTGCTTTACTTGATCGTTGAAACAGCGACGGGTTGATTTACGAGAGCCGGCGTTGGCACAAGCTCTGTCGGTAAGTCTGAGGCTCCGCCCAGTTCCAAGTCCCAATCCTTCCAGATGGGCTCGAGGTCGCGGGCGCGGAGCATAACGGCCACAACTTTGGGCGAGCGATGGTCGGCGATGCCGAACTGTTCGGTGGCGGTTGCTGGAGCGGAATTGTTTCCGGATTCTGTCGCGGGTACGATTTTGCCCCGCTGCGTTTGGTGAACTTGCTCGGCGCCGGCGCCGGTGTATCCGCCCGGTTCGGTGTGCGAGCCAGCGCTCATGTGCGTAATTCCCAATGGTGCGAGTCCGTCGCGCAGCGCCGCGGATTCTCGTGTTGAGAGCACGATGCCAATGGTGGGAAATGTGACGCGGAGGGCGCAGATGAGTTGGGTGAAGTCCCGGTCGTTGATCGGGTGAGTCGGTTCAAAACCGCCTGCCGCAGGGCGCAAGCGCGGGAGAGAAACGGTCAGCTGGCTTTTCCAGCAAACGCGGAGCAGATGGGCCATGTGCTGAGCAAGCGCGAGCGCTTCGGCGCGCCACGGCGCCAAACCTAAAAGCGCGCCGATACCCAGCCGCCGAAAGCCGGCGGCATGCCCGCGCTCGGGCGCATCGAGCCGCCAGTCGAAATCCCGCTTGGGTCCGGCGGTGTGAAGCGCTCCGTAGGCTTCCCGGTCATACGTCTCTTGATAGACGACCACGCCGTCGGCGCCGGCTGCGACGATGGGCGCGTACTCTTCCTGCTCCATCGGCGCGACTTCGATTGAGACGGAGGGGATGCGCGGGCGGAGGCGCCGGACGCATTCAGCCAGATAATCTTTTCCGACGAACTTGGGATGCTCGCCCGCAACCAGCAGGATGCTGCGAAAGCCCTGCGCGTGGAGGTGGTCGGCCTCGGTTTGCACTTGGTCGGGCGTAAGGGTGACGCGCCAGATCGGGTTGTCGCGCGAAAAGCCGCAGTACTTGCAGATGTTGACGCATTCGTTTGAGAGATAAAGTGGGGCGAAGAGTCGCATCGCGTTGCCGAAATGATGGCGGGTGATGCGCTGTGCTTCTGCGGCCAGCGCCGCGAGGTTGGTGTCCGTCCCATTCTCGGGAGCGATCAACTGCTCAAACCGGCGCAGGAGCGGCGTCCGGGCGCGCGCGGACGCGGCGAACACTTGAGAAAAAGTCATACAATTAAGACGTTAGCGCGCGGTGTGGGCAAATGCAACTGGGGCTGGGGGGAGAGTTGCCTTGGAAGAATCGTCATTTCGAGCGGAACCGAAGCCGAAGTCGAGAAATCTTCGCCAGGAACATCATAAGAAGCTTATAGAACCCAGATCCCTCGACTCCGTTTCACTTCGCTCGGGATGACGGGGGTATGAGGCTTATTCAAAATAGCCTACTAGCACGGTCGTCGCGTCTCGCTTGCGCGTAGGACGAGAATCTCGATAAGATTAATAGCGTCCCACCATGTCCAGCATTCCGCGTTATTATTGTCCGCATCCGGAGACAGGAATCTTCGAGGAGGGTGAGGCGCATCACTGCCGGAACGTGTTGCGGCAGCGTGTGGGTGAGGCGGTGACGGTGTTCGACGGACGAGGGTGCCGGTGGGACGCGCGCTTGGTGCGCGTTGCGAAAAATGAAGTGGCGTTTGAGCAGATCAGCGCGCCGCGCATGGCGCCCGCGCCCTCCGTCGAGCTTTCATTGGCACAAGCGATTGCCAAGCCGCGCGCGATGGACTGGATTTTAACCAAAGCGGTGGAGTTGGGCGTGGCGATCGTGGCGCCACTCGTTACACAACGGACCGTCGCCGAGCCGCCGGCCGAACGCGCCGCTGCGCGTCATGCTAAGTGGCAGCAGCTCCTCGTCGAGGCGGCTAAGCAATCGGGACAGGACCGGCTGCCCGAGCTTCTGCCCGCGCAATCGCTGGAAGCGTTCCTCGCACGCCCGGCGGCAGCGAATTCAATTCGGCTCGTTGGCGCGTTGGAGGCCGATGCTCGGCCGCTGCGAGAGGCGCTGGCGGGATCGCGGACGGCGCGCCGAGTTTCTCACGTCACTTGGATGGTGGGGCCTGAAGGAGATTTTGCGTCTCAAGAATTGGCGGCGGCCAAGAGTGCCGGATTTGTTCCGGTTTCGCTCGGGCCCTTGGTGCTCCGCTGTGAGACGGCCGCTGTGTTTGGACTTGTGGCAGCGCAGTACGAATTTCAGACTTAGAGCGTGTTTACAAATTCCCGCGAGCCGTGTGACGGATATAAGTAATTAGCTGGAAGGGGGTTGATACAATGCGGGTCTTTTGGCGTTCGGCGTTGTTGGCCGCTCGGTCAAAGCCCGCCGCGGGGATTTTCCCTTGCGTCCGCCTCGCCGAAAGCCAAAATCCCTCGCAACCCGCCTCGCGGGAATTTGTAAACGCGCTCTTAATTAAGGGCTCGCGACCGACGTTGGAGAGAGATAAATTCACGCGATGGCTTCTTTTAACGATTTTTTACAGACGCTGGATCCGGCCAGCCGACGACTCGTGGATGAAGCGGGTGTGGAGGTGGTGCATCCGGCGGGAACGGTGCTCTGTGCGCAAGGGGCAGCGATGGTCGGTTTTTACGTGGTGGAGCAAGGGGTGGTGGAAGCGGTCGTGGTGGCGCCGGGAGCGAGTGAACGGGTCGTGGCTCATTTTACGGTAGGGGATGCTTTTGGCGCTTCGGATTTGCTCAGCGGGCGGCCGAGTGTGGCGACGTTGCGTGCGCACGAGCCGGTCCGCTTGCGGATGATCGAGCCCGAGCGCTTCCGGCGGCTTCTCTTGCGAATGCCGGGCTTGGGTGTTTTTGTGGCGTCGGACTTGGCGGTGCATTTTCATGCGGCGTTCGAAGAAAAGATGCGCAGAGCGCAGCAGACCGATTTGGGCGGGAACTTGCGGCATTTCGATTTGCTGCTGATCTTCCAGACAATCATTCAGAACGGAACCACCGGCGAGTTGCAATTGACCGGCGCAACGGGGGATGTGGTGGGGTGTTTCTTTTTTCGAGAGGGCGTACTGGCATCGGCACGGTACGCGCATCTGGAGGGAATCCAAGCCGCATGGCAGGTGCTGCTGACCTCGTCCTTGGACGGAATGTTCGCGTTTGAAGCGCGCAATGCGCCGCTGCTCGCGCACGCGGCGGGGCATGCAATCGACCGGCCCGGGATGGATGTGCTGATGCAGGCGGCGGCATATCGCGACCACTTTCAATCGATGCCAGAGGAGTTGCGCGAAGTCGAAGGGATGCTCGAGCGCGTCGCCGAGCCGGAGGCGTTTGCCTGGCAAGCGGGCCCGGAGAGCGGCATCCTGGAGCCCGGGGAATCCGAAGCGCTGCTTCCGATGGCGCGGCAGGTCTGGTCTTTTTTGGCGCGACGCCCGCAGTCGCTGCTTTCGCTTTGGCAGCGGATGGCCGTGAGCCGGTTGCACTTGGCGCTGGTTGTCCAACCGATGCTTCTTTCAGGACAAGCGCGACTCACCGCGCTCTAATTTTCGGTCGGCACGCTCATGCACGCGCTTTTGCAACGATTTTTACTTGGTATAGCCAAAGCGGTGATTCGCTGGCCACGCGCGATTGTCGTGGTGTCGGCGGTGGTAACGGTGCTTTGCGTTTTTGTTGCGGCATCGCGTTTTCGCGTGGTGAACAACATCTCGCAGTTGCTCGATGAAGATTCTCAGATCAATCGCAACTACCTGCAGCTAAAAAAAGAATTTGGCTCGGATGAAGTTTATCTGGTGCTCATTCAGTCGGAAAACGCTCAGCGCAACCGAGAAGCGGCAGCGCGTGTCGGAGCATTTTTACAGACGTTGCGCCCGCGCGTGGCGGATGTTTTTTGGAAGACGGACCTAGCGGCGATCAAGCCCCGCTTGCTCTTGTTGATGCCAACGGCGGAGCTTGAAGGCATTCGAAGTGAGCTGGCCGAGTTTGCCGGGCGGCTCGAGCGCGGACGCGTGACGGCAAATCTCAATGGAATGCTGGAGGAGGCGAACCGGAGCTTTGACGACGCGTACCTGCGCGAGCGCGATAACTGGAAGGAATTCAAACCGTTCATCGAGCGCTTCAAAGGAATTTTGACGCGGCTCGCGGACGTGGTTGAAACCAAGCCCACGCTTGCGGCGGCGAATGCGGATTCCTTCGACCTTTCGGGGCAAGATGCGCAAGCGCGGATCGACGAGCGCGAATACGCTTCCTTCGATAGTGGGCGAGCGCTGCTGGTCGTCGGAGTGCGCGGAGAATTGGAGGTGGATTCTCTCTCGCCGTACACTGAGACCGTGGCGGCAATCCGCGCGAAACTGGAGGAACTGCGGCGGGAATTTCCGGACGTGCGGTTCGGACTGACGGGCGAGCCGGTGCTCAATGATGATGAGTTGCAGACCTCGACGCGCGATACGCTGTGGGCGTCGCTGCTGACGGCCGCAGGAATTGCCCTGCTCTTCCGCCTGAGCTATCGCCGGCTCGAGCGGCCGATTTGGGCGGGCGTGGTGCTCGGCATGGGGATGGCGTGGACGTTCGCTTTCGCGATGGCGACGGTGGGGCATTTCAACATTATTTCGTTTGCGATCATTCCGATGGCGCTGGGGCTGGGAATTGATTTCGGCGTGCAGCTGCTGAGCCGGTACGAGGAAGAATTACACGCAGGCAGTTTTCCGGACGCGGCGGTCCGCACAGCGCTCGGAACGACGGGAGTGGCGGTGCTCACGGGCGGGACGACGACCGCAGCGGCGTTCTTCACCATTTGCTTCAATGAATTTTTGGGGCTGCGCGAGCTGGGATGGATCGCAGGCGCGAGCATGGTGCTATGCTTGGCGGCGAATTTGGTGACGCTGCCGGCGATTCTTCTCTGGCGCGATCGTCGGCGAGCGCGCATGACGGGCGTTCTGCCCACGGAGCCGCCATCGAACTGGGAGTGGCTCGGGAGTATTAATGATTGGATTTTGCAGCGACCGCGCATGGCGCTGGCCGGATGGGCGGTGGTGACGGTCGCGGCGGTCGCGGGATGCTTCCTGGTCCGCTTTGATTATAACCTGCTGCACTTGCAAAATCCGAAACTCGAATCGGTCCGGGTGCTGCACGAAATTTTCCGCGTTTCGGAGAACTCGACGCTGTTTGCTTCCGTCATTGCGCCTGACTTGGAAGCCGCGCGAAGCTTGGAGCAGAAACTTACCGCGTTGCCACAAGTCGCGCGGGTAGAGTCGATCACCTCGCTGCTCCCCACGGAAGAAGCGCAGCGTGAGCGGCTCGTGCTGGTGAAAAAAATCCGTGCGTTGGCAGTACGGCTGGAGGCTTTAAGTCCGGCCGAGGGCGCACGTGTCGATCCAGTCCGGGTGCGTGCAAACTTGGAACAGCTGCTGGCGCAAAGTCGGGAAGCGGCTGTTGAAGCACGCAAGTTTGCCGGCATCGCGCAACAGGCGCGGGATGCGGTTACAGTATTTGAGGGGCTGATTCCGCCGCTGGAGCGTGCAGTTACCACGCTGCGGCGTCTTCCTTCGGAGGTGGCGGCGGAGCGGCTCAATCAATCGCAGGCGGCGATCTTTGGCGCGCTGCGACGCAATCTGGAATGGATCGCAGCGCAGCAAAGCGACAGGCCGATTCAGATGGAGGATATTCCACCCGACCTGCGTGCGCGATTCGTCGCGGCGTCGGGCAAGGTGCTGCTGCAAGTTTTCGCGAAGGGCGATTTGTGGGAGCGCGGGCCTAACGCGGCATTCGTGGAGGCGGTGCGCACCGTCGCGCCGGATGCCACGGGGACACCAGTGCAAAACTATGAGTACATCGAGCTTTTGCGGACGAGTTTTTTGAGCGCGGCACTCTGGGCGTTTATCGCGATTGTTGTCTTGCTCGCGCTGCACTTCCAGACGCTGCGATTGATTTGGCTCGCGCTTTTCCCGCTGCTGCTCGCCGTGGTGTGGCGAACGGGACTGATGGGTTGGATCGACCTGCCATTTAATCCAGCTAATGTGGTGACGCTGCCGCTGATCTTTGGAATCGACGTGGCGTATGGGGTCTACGTCGTCGATCGTTTTCGCGAGGACGGGCGGATCAAAATTTTGAATACGAGCACGGGCAAAGCGATCATCCTGACAGGGCTGACTTCGCTGATGGGATTCGCTTCGCTTTTGGTGAGCACGTACCGCGGGATGTTCTCGATCGGGCTCTTGATGAGTCTGGGGATCGTGCTGGGGATGCTAACGACGCTGATTGTGCTGCCGCAGCTATTGGCGGCGCGCGCGGGAAAATCGGCCGCAGATTCTAATCGAGCAGTCCTTTGATCCATTGGATGATGTGGGCGCCCATGACTGCCCACAGAGCGAGGTAGCACACGCCAATGGCATAGGTGATGTATGCGATGATGATCAGCAAGCCGTCGCGCGCCAACATTCCGAGTGCAAGCAGGATGATCCACCAAGCGGGGAAAGAGTTGACCAGCGGAATTGGCAGTGGGAGCGAAAGGACGAAAGCAGCGAGAAAGATCCACGCGGAATGAAGGCGCGTCGCGCCGGGCAGGTCGGCAATGGCTGTGAGGCGCGTCCGCGTCCGAGCTTCAATCCAATTCATAACGCGGCTGCAGGCTCGCAGGATGGCGGCGAGCTTTTCTGTGGGAATTTGCGCGTTTAAGAGACGGCGTGGCAGCGTCGGCGGAAGTCCGAGCGTCATGCGCGCTGCGATGTACGCAGTCGCGAGGCCGAAGGGGAGCGAGAGAAGCGGGATGGGGATCGGCGTGATAAAAGGGAGCGACAGGACGATCATCAAGAGGAGGTATGAGCGGCCCTCGAGCGCCGTGACGATTTCTTCCACCCGCACGGACGGTTGATGCGCGAATTTGACGATGAGTTTGTCCAGTTGCTGCGAAAGGCGGGGCGGAGCATGAGAGAGAGGCGCGGACATGGGGGACAAAGAGCAGGGATAGATAGCACGCGGGCTTCGCGGGCTTCAATCACCCTTTTGGCGAGAGTCCTTTGCGAAGGGCGCCTGCGACAGAAGAATTAGGAGCGATTGATGAGGCGGTAGTTGCTGATGCTACGCGTATGGCGCTCGTGAATCTTTCCAAACGGGATCGAGACGAGAAAGCGATAGGAGACGCGCTTGGGGCCGAAATCACCGTTGGGAAGCGGTTGGGATTCGTACCGAAATTCCAGCTCGCGCAGCGTGGCAAAAATCCAGCCGACGGCGACGGGGCGTTGGAGTGTTCCTTCGTTTTGAAGCAGTGAATAATCTTTTTGAGAGATCCAGAGGTGGCCCGCGACTTCGTGCACGACTTTTTCTTCCCGGTTGCGGTAGGGAAGATTGGGTTTGGGAGTGAACGCGATTTTATAGCAATCGATACCGTTTACTTTTTCAACGCCTTTTAGCGAATAGGTGAAGTCGTTGACAATTTTGAGAAGATTAAACGGCTCTTCGCGGGAGGCTTTATCCACTTCGCGTTCGACCGCGACGTTGCGGCGCGTGCCATAGTCGGGCCGAGCGTCGGAGGCAACTTTGACGTTGGATTGAGTTGTCGAGAGGGGCTCCTGTTTAGAGCTGAGTTTTTGCCGGGTGATGACCAAATCGTAATCGAATTGCTTGCGGCGGGCCTGCAGCTGCTGGTCTTGCTCAACTGCGCGATTGACGATTTCGCGTGGCCCCAACGCGGACGCAGATGCAGGAAGCGGCGTGATTGCGTGCAGGGTTGCGGCCGCGGCCAGAAAGAGAAGACAGAAGACGAGAGAACGCATGAAGACTTTGTGAAGGTTTCCATCAAAACCGTTTGAAGGCAGACTCGCAAGCACGAAGCAGACGGCGATTGGCTTTGATTTTTTTACAGGAACGCACTTATGGTACCGCAGATCGTATGACGCCGGTTTTGTTTTCCGCTTTGTCAGAGGAGCTATGCATTGTGCTGCCAGCGCGGAATGAGGCTGCGGCTTTGCCCGGGCTCATTCGAGAGCTTCGACGCTGCGCGGCGTTGGTAGTGGTGGTGGATGATGCCAGCACGGATGGAACGGCGGCGGTGGCGCGTGAGGCGGGCGCGGAAGTCATTTCTCATTCATGGCGCAAGGGAAAGACCGCGGCCATTCGCTCCGCACTGCCGCGTGCACGAGGGGCGGAGTGGATTTTGTTTATGGACGCCGACGGCCAGCACGATCCGGCGGACATTGCGCGGTTGTGGGAGTTGCGTAGCGATGCAGGCGCGGTGCTGGGAGTACGAGATTTACGAAGTCCGCGGATGCCGCTTTTACGTCGGTGGGCAAATCGAGCGATGTCAAAAATTTTGAACGCGCTCACAGGCGGCACCCTCTCCGATACGCAATGCGGTTTTCGACTTGTTCGCTCCCATATGTTAGCCGATTGGGAACCCTGTGGCCGGGAGTATGAATGGGAAACGGAGCTTTATGGGCGCTTGTGCCGGTCCGGTGCGACGTTGATTGCCGCGCCCGTCGCGACGCTTTACGGGCAGGAACGTTCGGGAATTTTTTGGCCGCGCGAGACGTGGCGCTTCGTTTGCGCGTGCATGCGCATTTTACGGGAAAGGCAGCGCACCAAGGAATTTTTGCCGCCTACTCCAACATCGGCTGCGGTTGGGTGGGATGTTCGTTCCACCGAAGCTTAGCTGATGACGGCGGTGGCCAATACGTGCGCGTCAATGTGATGGGAATATCGCACGTAGATTTTTTCTGAGCGTGTGAGTTTTGTGGCAGGTGGATGAAGGTGGACTTTGAAGGCGCCTGCTTCGGCCGGAAGCAGCTCAATGGATTTCCACGTTACTTGCGCGCCGATGCCGGTGCCGAGAGCTTTCCCAACCGCTTCTTTACAGGCGAAGAGGATGGCGCAGTGGACGGGAAGATCTGTCTCGGGAAGGCGAGTAATTTCTTCCTCGCGGCAGAGGTGACGCAGGAAACGGGGGCCATAGCGCCGGAGCGGCGGCTCGAACCGCGCGATTTCTTCCAGATCAATACCGAGGCCGGTGATGTTCATTGACGGAAGTTACGCGGGCGTTCGCCGAAAATCAGCTGATTTTTCGCCATTGGCGACGCTCGCGGGCGCGTGATAGCATTTAGGCAGCGCTCTTTCTCTTCGTGCGTTACGATTTAATTTAGTAACTTTTTCTTGATTTATGTCCTCTCTTGAAGAAATCCGAACTCAGATTGACGGCATCGACGGCCAGATTGTTGAATTGATCGCCCGCCGCGCAGATTTGGCGCAGGAAGCCAAGCAACATAAAACGGGCGCAGTGCTCGCTCCAGAGCGGGAAGAGAAAGTGCTGCGCCGTGCGGAGCAGCTGAGTGGGGACCGACTACCGCACGCGGCGGTCCGCAAGATCATGCAGGAGATCATCAGCATTTGCCGCGCGCGTCAGACACGGTTGCGGGTGGCATATCTGGGACCGGAAGGGACTTTTAGCCAGCGCGCGGTGGAAGCCTATTTTGGCAGCGTCGTGGAGGGGGTGCCGATTGCATCGATTGAGGAAGTGCTCGATGTAGCGGATGCGGATACAGAGACGTACGCGGTGGTGCCGGTTGAAAGTTCTCTGGCGGGTCCAGTGGCGAAGACGATCGAAGGGATGGCGGGTCGGGCGCTGCGGGTGATTGCAGAGGTGGAACTACAAATTGCGCAATGTCTGCTGGGGCGCGAGGCGGATCTGGCGAAGATCGAGCGAATTTATTCGCATGAGAAATCGTTCAAGCAATGCGCTCAGTGGCTGGAAAAACGGATGCCCCACGCGGCGAAGATTCAGGTGAACAGCAACGCCGAGGCGATGCGCCGGGCGGGGGCCGAGGCTGATAGCGCGGCGATCGGCGGAGAGCACGGCGCGCCGATTTACGACCTGCGGGTGCTCGAGAAAAATATTCACGACACGGCGGAGAATGTGACGCGTTTCTGGATCGTGGGACATCAGACGGCAGTGCCGACCGGATCGGATAAAACGTCGCTGGTTTTAGTGATGGAGCTCGAACGTGTGACGGCGGCCGTTGCTCACGCCAAAGAACTCGTGCGCAAGTTGGAAGCGCTGCCGGCAGTTGATGGCCAAGAGAAGAAAATCTGGTTGGATCTGGAAGGGCATGAAACTTCCGAGCCGATCAAACAAATTATTGCCGCGCTGCGAAAGAACACGGGCATGGTTCAGGTGCTGGGGTCCTACCCCAAAACGCGCCCGGTTTGACGCTGAAGGCGTGGGAATCTTTCAAAATAGCGATGCGATTTATGAAGTACGTGGTTTCTCAGTCGACGCTGATGGGTGGCGCGGTACGCGTTCCCTCTTCCAAGTCACATACGATGCGCGCGATTTTGCTCGCGAGCATGGCCGAGGGAACCAGCACGCTGCGCGGTTGCCTGCCGTCCCCGGATACCGAGGCGATGATTGTGGCATGCGAAGCGATCGGGGCGCGGATCACGCGCGCGGAGGATGTGGTGGTGATCGAAGGTGTGAATGGCGCGCCAGCGGCGCCGGCGCAGGTGCTCGATGTCGGCAACTCGGGGCAGGTGCTGCGCTTTATCGCCGCGATGGCGGCGCTTTCGCCGCATTACACCGTGATCACCGGCGATCATTCGATCCGGACGATCCGCCCGATGGGTCCGCTGCTCGAGGGGCTGACGCAGGCAGGGGCGCTGGCGGTTTCGACCAAAGGAGACGGCCACGCGCCGATCATTATTCGCGGACCCGTGCGCGCGGGACAGATGACGCTTGAGGGTCAGGATTCGCAGCCGGTCTCAGCGCTCCTCATGATGGCGGCATTTTTGGAAGGTGAGTCGGAAATCATCGTGCGCAATGCGGGAGAGAAGCCGTGGATCGGGCTGACGCTCTCGTGGCTCGACCGGCTCGGCGTTTCGTACGCGCATGAAAATTTTGAGCGGTACCAGGTGCGCGGGCCGATTCGGTACCGCGGGTTTGAGTATACCGTGCCGGGAGATTGGAGTTCAGCCGCTTTCCCCATCGCGGCAGCGCTGGTGACGGGCTCGGAAGTGACAGTGGAGAATCTGGATTTTGATGATGTACAAGGCGACAAGGCGATTTTGGATGTGCTCGAGCAGATGGGCGCGCGTTTTGAAAAAGACTATGCCGCGCGGCGCCTGACCGTGCAGCGGCACGCGGGATTACAGGGTGCAACGATCGACGTCAACGACTTGATCGATGCGGTGCCGATCTTGGCGACGGTCGCTTGCTTTGCAACCGGTGCGACACGAATCGTGGGCGGTGCGATTGCGCGGCACAAAGAGTGTGACCGGATCACGGCAATCGCACAGGAGCTTTCCAAGATGGGTGCGAGCATCCAAGAACTGTCCGATGGCCTCGTGATTGAGCCGCGTCCGCTGCGCGGAGCGAAGGTCGAGAGCCACCACGATCACCGGATGGCGATGTCGCTGGCGATTGCGGGTCTGACAACCGGTGGAGTGGAAGTAAACGACATTGCGTGCGTAGCGAAAAGTTATCCCGGATTCGCGGAGATGTTGCAAAGCGTGGGCGCGCAGATCCGGACGGAGAAGTGATGCATGAACATCGTTCTCATTGGTTTTAAAGCGAGCGGGAAAAGTACAATCGGGGCAGCGCTCGCCCGGCAGTTGCGGCAGCCGCTGATCGACACCGATGTCCGGCTGGAAGATTTGTACGCGGCCTGCTTTGGGCGCCGGCTCGGCACGCGGGCAATTTATCAAACCGTAGGCCAGGCGCGGTTCCGTGCTTTGGAAAAGGTGGCAGTGGCGAGCATCGTCTGGACGCGCGGGGTAGTTGTTGCGACCGGTGGCGGGACGCTCGAGAGTGCGCAAAATGTCCGGCTGCTCAAGCGGGGCGGTGTATGCGTTTTTCTGGATGCGCCGCTGAAACTCATCCTTCAGCGGATGGGCGGGGACCGTCGTCGGGCGCCGATCTTTCAAGACAGAACGGCCGCGGCATTGTATAAGAAGCGCCGGCCGATTTACCTGCGCGCGGCTGACGTGGTGTTGCCCATTACCGGCAAGACGACGCCGACTGCCGCAGCGCGCGCAATCGTCCAACTCATCGAGCAGCATCATGGCCAGTAACAGCTTTGGTAATATTTTCAGGATTACGACGTGGGGAGAGTCGCACGGCCGCGCCGTGGGCGCGGTGATCGATGGCTGCCCTGCGGGGATCCCGATCACGGAAGAGGAGATCAATGCGATGCTCGCCCGTCGGGCACCGGGTGCGAACGAGTACACGTCGCCGCGTAAAGAAAAGGATTTGGGCGAGATTTATTCGGGCGTTTTTGAAGGGGTGACGACCGGCGCGCCGATCAGCATCATCATCCACAACAAGGACGCCGACTCGAGCAAGTACGAGCCGATTAAAAATTTGCTGCGCCCGGGCCACGCGAATTTCACCTATCTGGAAAAATACGGCGTCTTCGATTACCGTGGCGGCGGGCGTTCCTCCGCGCGTGAGACGGCATGCCGTGTGGCAGCAGCAGCAGTCGCGCGCAAGCTGCTGGCGCATTACAAAATCGACGTGTTGGCGCACCTATGCGCGGCGGGTTCCGTCGCGGTCACGGAAGAGTTCGATGCTGGTGATCTTTCCGCGTCGCGGGAAGCGGTTTTTGCCAGCCCCGTTTTCGCTGCGGATCCCAAGATCGGCGCGGCGATGATGGAAGCGATCGCGGCGGCCAAAGTGGCGAATGATTCCCTCGGCGGCGTGGTGGAGTTTATCGCGACGGGCGTACCGGTGGGGCTGGGCGACCCCGTTTACGAAAAGCTCGAAGCCAATCTTGCGCGCGCGATGCTTAGCCTTCCGGCCAGCAAAGGATTTGAAATCGGCCGCGGCTTTGGCGCAGCGGCGATGCAGGGCTCGCAGCATAACGATGCGTTCACACGCGCTGGTGGCCAGACGACGACGCGGACTAATAACGCCGGAGGGACGCTGGGCGGCATTTCCACCGGTCAGCCGATCATCGGACGCGTCGCTTTCAAACCGACTTCCAGCATCATGATTCCGCAGGAGACGGTGACCCAAGAAGGCAAAGAAGCAACGTTTGAGCTGCCGCAAGGTTCGCGGCACGATCCATGTGTAGCGATCCGCGCTGTGCCGGTGGTTGAAGCGATGTGTTTGCTGGTGCTGGCGGACGCGCTCCTGATGAACCGAGCGGCGCAACTTGAAAAGTAGTAAGTTGTATGAGTCGCACACTAACCGTCGCCCTGCAGTCGCCGTACGAGATTGAGATTGGTTCCGGAATTTTGCAGAATGCGGCTTTCTTAGATTTTTGCCGAAAGCAGGCGAGGCGACTGGTCATCGTTACCGACAGCACGACGGCGCAGCTCTATGGCCGGAAGGTGGAGGCGGCGCTGGTCGACGCGCAGCCGCTCTTGATTGAAATTCCGGCGGGCGAGGCCAATAAAACGCGCGAGATCAAGCAGTTGGTCGAAAACCAAATGCTCGCCGCGGGTTGCGGGCGCGACACGTGCATTCTCGCGCTGGGGGGCGGCGTTGTTTCAGATCTGGCGGGGTTTGTCGGAGCGACGTACTGCCGCGGCATTCCGGTTGTGTATGCCCCCACGACGCTGCTGGCGATGGTCGACGCGAGTGTCGGTGGCAAGACGGGCGTCAACACGCCGCACGGAAAGAACATGATTGGTGCGTTCCATCAGCCGCGCCGCGTTTTCATGGATGTGGATTGCCTGGAGACGCTCCCGCTGAGCGAAATCGATAACGGCATGGCCGAGATGCTCAAGCACGCGCTCATTCGGGATGCGAAGCAGTTTACGGAGCTGACCGCGAATGCGCGCAGGAACAACGAACGGCATTGGCTCTTGGAGGATTCGAAAAAACTCGTGGCCCGCGTTGCGGCGAGCGTTCAAATCAAAAAAGACATTGTCGAACAGGACGAGCGCGATGTCGGCATGCGGCAACTGCTCAACTTTGGACACACGATCGGCCACGCGGTCGAACAGCTGAGTTCGTATACGATTGCGCACGGGCATGCCGTCGCGATTGGGATGTTAGTTGAAAGCCGGCTCTCGATGCTGCTGGGGTTTTTAACGGAAGCGGACTTCTTGAAAATTCAACAAGGCTTGGAAACGCTACGCTTCTCGCTCTGGGAGCCATGGCTGCGCAATGTGGAGGGGATGCTGCAGGTTTTGCATTTGGATAAGAAGGCTCGGGGCGGCGATTTGCATTTTGTGCTCCTCAAAGGAATCGGCGTGCCGCAGCTGCATGAGACGGGCTACACAGGTGCAGTGTTGGAGGAGAGCGTCCGGCAGGCTGTCGCGTGGTACAACACCAACGGATAAGGAGCGCACATGCTGGCAGGAGTCATCACGGGCGATTTAGAGCTGGCGAAAAAATTCGGACAGCGGGAGCAGGGGCTCGATTTGCTGGAGTTTCGGCTCGATCATTTTGCAGAGCGAAGCCTGGATGTGTTGCGCGGCGTGCTGGCAGGGGTGGAAGTGCCGGCGCTTTTCACGCTTCGATCTCGTTCGCAGGGCGGGCAGTTTGGCGGTAGCGAGACGGAGCGGCTGGTCGAGTTGATGCAGCTGGCCGAGATTGGGCCGCGGTATGTCGACCTCGAGCATGACGTTGATCCGGCGTGGATTCGGGCCTTTCAGAAAAAACATCCCAAGATCGGAGTAGTGCTTTCTTATCATGACTTCGAACGGACGCCGGAGGATTTGGAAGCGGTGCTTGCGCAAATGCGAGGGGCGGCATCGGCGGAGATTTATAAAATCGCGACACATGCGCGAACGACGGTGGATGCGCTCCGATTGCTCTGCTTCACGAAAAAGCACGGCACCGCGGATGACCTGGCGTGCATGGCGATGGGTGCTGACGGCGTCACGACGCGCGTGCTCGGGCACGTCATGGGGAGCCAGATCTCGTACTGCGGATTGGGCGGCACAACTTCGGCGCCGGGACAACTTTCTGTCGAGGAGATGCTCGGGACCTATGGCTACCGACGATTGAATCGCGAGACGAAAATCTATGGTCTGTTAGGCAATCCGGTGGAACAGAGCGTCGGACATATTTTCCATAACCGGCAGTTTGAGCGGCTAGGCAAAAATGCAGTCTATGTGAAGTGGCGACTGACCCCGGAAGAGTTGGATGCGGCCGTTCCGCTCCTGCGCGAGATGGGTGTGGCGGGCTTAAGCGTGACGATGCCGCTCAAAGAACCGTTGATGCGATTTATCGAGCCGGACGACGCAGACGTGAAGGTGATTGGCGCGGCGAACACTGTTGTAGTGGAAGATGGCGTGTGGCGCGGGCTCAACACCGATGGTCGCGGCGCGATGGCGGCGCTTGGCATGCCACTCCAAAATAAGACGGTGGTTGTTTTGGGTGCCGGCGGCGCAGCGCGTGCCATTGTATATACGGCGGTTAAACAAGGAGCTCGCGTCATCATTTTGAATCGCAGTATTGAGAAGGCCGAGAAAATCGCCGCAGGCTTGGGCTCGGTAGTTTCAGTGCAGCCCTTGACGGCGCTCGGGACTGCGGCGGATTTGAACTATGATGCGCTCATCGATACGCTGCCGTCTGATGTTGCGCCTCCCCTGGGCGAGCAATCCTTCATCCACGGTGCTGTCGTGATGAATATTAATTACTACGCCAAGTCCGATCTGTTGCGCCGGGCTGCGGAAGCTGGGTGTCGGTGCGTGGATGGCCGCGGAATGTACGAAATGCAGGCAGTTTTGCAGTTGCGACGGTGGTTTAACGACGACTCAATTGAAGCTCGCCGTAGTTAGCCGGGCGTAGAGGGGCCAAGGGGCGGTTTTTCCGTCCCCCAGAACCCCCTGGAATTTTCTGTTGCGAGGAGTGGGCGGGCATCTCTACGCTAACCCCTCATTTTATGATCATTATCCTCCGCCACGGCGCATCCCAACTCCAAGTCGACCAGATCAGCGACGAGGTGGTGAAGTTTGGGTATCGGCCCGTCGTCATGTTTGGCGACTATCAAACCGTGATAGCCGCTATTGGAGATGAAACCACCCACCACTCACTCGAAACCCTCACCACCTGGCCTCAGGTCGAAAACGTGATCCCAGTCCAAAAAAGATACAAACTTGTCAGCCGGCAGAGCCTGCCGCGCCCGACGTTTGTAGAGGCGCATGGGCAGAAGATCGGCGCCGGGCAGAAGCTCTGCATGATGGCGGGGCCTTGCTCGGTGGAGAGCGAGGATCAGCTTTTTGTGACGGCGCGTGCGGTCAAAAAGGCCGGCGCGACGTTCCTGCGCGGGGGCGCGTTCAAGCCGCGCACTTCACCGTACGACTTCCAGGGCCTAGGCAAGCAGGGCTTAGAGCTCTTGTCGGCCGCCAAGAAAGAGTTCGGCCTGGGCATCATCACCGAAGTCTTGGCCGAGCGCGACGTCGAGCTCGTCGCTCAGCATGCGGATATTCTGCAAATTGGCGCGCGCAACGCGCAGAACTTCGTCCTGCTCCAGGAAGCCGCTAAAACGCGCAAGCCCATCTTGCTCAAGCGCGGCATGGCGATGAAGATCGAAGAATGGCTCTCCGCGGCCGAGTACATCCTGGCCGAGGGCAACCCCAACGTGCTCCTGTGCGAACGCGGCATTCGGACGTTCGAGACGTACACCCGCAACACGCTCGACCTGGCCGCGATCGCGATCCTGAAGCAGGAGACGCACTTGCCCGTCATCATCGATCCAAGCCAGGGCTGCGGCCGCTCGGACTTGATCATCGAGATGTGCAAGGGTGCGGTCGCAATGAATGCCGATGGCCTTCTCATCGAAGTGCATCCCAACCCCGCCGAAGCGCTCAGCGACGGTCAACAGCAGGTCGATCCCCCCAAATTCGAAGAACTCATGGGCGCCATCGCGCCGTTTGCGAAGGCTGCTGGGCGTGGGATGTAAGCTAAAAGCATTTAGATGCAATCAACGCTGCCAGATTTTAGCGACGTCATAGGACGGTGTTGGGCCATCGCATGTGGCGACAAATTCTCCTAATCGGCAAGCCGCGTGAAGCGACTGCATAGGATCGAGCTTTAACATCAGCAAATGGTGGATGAGTCCTGCCAGAAAGGCATCTCCAGCGCCCACGGTATCTTTGACGTCGACGATTCGCCCGGGTGACCAATGCCATTGATTGTTCCACAACAGTCCTGCTCCAGCTGCCGCGGCAGTAACGCAGACAGCCGTGACGCCCGTTTGAGCGGACAGTTGTCGTGCGGCTGCTTCTAAATCAGCGAGAGAAAGCGCAGGTTGTTTTAGCAGTCGACCTAATTCTTCATCGTTGAGCTTGATGAGGGTAGCGGTCTTCATCAGCTCAAACACAATCCCAGGAGTATCAAAAGGTTTGCGGAGATTGACGTCGCAAATGCGATGGGCTGTGGGCATGACTGCGAGCAGTTTGTAAAGCGCTGCTTGGTTATGAGCCTCTCGTTGAGCCAAGGTGCCATATACAAGCAATGGGGATTGCCGACCTGCGTCTAGCAATGCGGGAGAAGCGTCAATCCAGTCCCATGCGACATCTTGATGGATCTGGTAGGAGGCATTGCCGGCAGTATCAATAGAGGCCTGAACCGTTCCTGTCGGCTTGTGGGAGCAGGTGCTGATCCACTCTGTTTTGACCCCAAGCGCAGCCGCCCGCCGGAGGATCTCCCGGCCCAAAAAGTCGTCCCCAACGGCACTTACAACAGCTGCTGGATAGCCGCATTGGGCCAGGTGATACCCCACATTTAGCGGTGCACCGCCCAGAAATAGCCCCCGGGGCAGGCAGTCCCATAAGGCCTCTCCAAAACAAAGCAAGGACGGGCTTTTCATCCAGTAAATTATTTTCTGTATTTAAGTAGACAAATTGCTGGAAAGAAGACAGTTATTTATCAGCTTATGTCGCGTCGGCTCACCAGATCATTGAGTCCAGAATTGGATCGTCGAATGCTAGTGCCACGCATTGTCGCTTTTGGTGCTACAAGCGTTCTTTTTCGTGGATTGATCTTGCCGATGATTGAGCGGTTGAACCGCAAAGGGCATGATTTTGGAGTCGTCGGAGTTTGTACGGGTGGCATGGAAAGATTTACACAATTAAGAGCCCAAGATGGCCTGTATACTTTAAACGAAGTGGGCCCAGACCAAGAGCGGCACGAGCTTATTGAGTCCATGCCTTGGGTTTTGCACGCTCAAGAAGATAGTGCGGCTGTTTTGGAACATCTGAGCCGGCCAGAGACTAATTTAGTCACGCTTTCCATTACGCAAAAAGGATATCATTTTCGAAATGGCAGTTATAATATTGATTTAAAGCATCCTGATGTTATTGCGGATGTAACCGGGACGGATGCTCCAAAAACATCTTTAGGGATGATCTTAAGAGGTCTTGAAGCGCGTCAACAGGCAGGACTAGATCCTTTTTTGGTTTTACCATGCGAAAATTTACCGCGAGGCGGTCATGTTATAGGATTAGCGCTTTTGAGCATGGCACAAAAAAGAGATCAAGCTTTAGGTACAAGTTTGGCGCCCTGGGTCCAGCAACATAAGCCCATTGTTTTAAATGCGATGGTGGATAAAATTTGTGCGTCTGGCAGACATGAGTACGCAATGTGCTATGACGGTGCTTCCAAAATCGATGGCGTTCCGGTAGTAGCGGAACTTTTTGGACGGTTGGTTATTCAGGATGATCCTCGATTGCCTAAGGTGCTGCCTAGGGAGTTGTTAGAAACAGATTGGGATGGCGATTTTCAATTCCACATTACAAATGATGTGGGCGTGCATGAGCTTGCAAAATTACGGATGGTAAATGGAGGGCACCGATTATTGGGCTTTACTGGATTGCTGGCTGGGCATGAAACCGTAGACGAAGCTGCCCGTTGTCCGGAAATTCGAAATTTGCTTCAAGCATTTTTAACAGAAGCACAAGCAACTCTACCGGATGAAAAAGCGGCTAGCGTTTGCTTTAATCCGGAAACGTTGATGCAAAGGTTCTCTAATAAAGCTTTAGGCGACAGATTAACCCGGGTTGCAACGGATTCTTCAATTAAGCTTGGGCCCCGACTGTTCCGACCGCTTCGAGATATGGTCGCAGAAGGCAAGCCGCATCACGCTACGACGTTTGCTGTTGCATGCTGGCTAAATTTTTTGCGTGGAGAAAATGATCGCGGTGAGTCTTTTGGTTTTTGCGATGAGACTGGTCGTCCTTCGATTTTAGGAGATCCTTCAGCAGAAAGCGGGAAACTTGTTCGTGCAGCGCAAGAAGTTCATGCCCAATGGTGCTGTGATTCTAAAACTCATCCTAAATTGCATCCGAATGTAGAAAGACTTGTCGAGAATCCCGTTTTAAAGCCGCTGTTTGGCGATTTAGCGGAAGATTCTGAATTTTTGCATGAGCTTGGCAGTGCCTTGCGTGTTTTATATGTTGCCGGAAGAGATGGTCTTTCGGGAGATGTACGCAATGCTATTTCTCAATGGTTGGCATGTGCTCCTTCTTCAACAAATCCAGCGCCAGCTGATATTGTAGTTCGATTAGATTCATTAGATTTAGAATCCTCGGCAGAAGCTAACGACGGGCTAGGCCCAGAAATATCTTCAGGAAGGAAAGTAGCTTTTGCTCACTAAAAGCACGCGCTGCTTATTAAGGAAGATGAAATTATCACAGAACGCTTTGGCGCAATTGCCCAAAACTGTTCAGCCATTGGCCTATTGCCGAGAGGAGCTTAAAACGGGGATTTTCCATTTAGGAGTGGGCGGCTTTCATCGTTCCCATCAGGCGGTCTATTTGGATGATTTATTCGGGTGCCGTCCAGAGGCGCGGGAATGGGCAATTAGTGGGATTGGTTTGATGGAACAAGATCGAAAGATGCGCGATGTGCTGTGCCAGCAAGATTGCTTGTTTACCGTTGTTGAGAGAACTGCTGAAAAAGACCAAGCAAGGATCGTTGGATCCATAAAACAGATTTTTGGACCGGACGAAGTGGCCCGAGGGATTGAGCAAATTGCGGCGCCTCAGATTCGAATCGTAACCATGACCATCACCGAGAAAGGTTATTGTTATAATAATACGCTTCGAAGCCTGGATCTGACGGGTCCTCGGATTGCTGAGGATTTAAAAAATCCACTGAATCCTCATTCTGCGGTTGGCTTATTAGTTGCTGGACTGGAGCGACGTTTCCAAAATGGACGGATGCCCATCACTATTCTTTCTTGTGATAATTTGCCAGGAAATGGAAAGGTGACCCGTCAGGTCGTTTTGGAATATGCAACTGCTCTGAAAAAGGCCGATTTAATTCATTGGATCGAACAGTCGGTAGCCTTTCCCAATTCCATGGTGGATCGAATCACGCCGGTGACGGAGCCTGAACACATTGAATGGCTGAAAAAAAATTATGGCGTTGAAGATGACTGGCCCGTGATGTGTGAAGGGTTTCGGCAATGGATTATAGAAGATCGGTTTATTAATGGTCGCCCCGCGTTGGAAGAAGTGGGCGTGCAGTTTTCTTCAAGTGTTCATGCTTATGAAAAAATGAAAATCCGCCTCTTGAATGGCGGTCATTCAGCGCTTGCGTACCTTTCGTATTTGATGGGCTACCGGCTGGTTTATGAAGCGTGTCAAGATGTCGATATGCAGCGCTACTTGAAGCAGTTGATGGAAAAAGAGATTGAGCCGACGCTTGATCCGGTGCCCGGAGTGAATCTTCGGGAGTACGAAGCCATGTTGTTGACGCGTTTTGCTAATCCTAAGATTAAAGATATGGTGCAGCGACTGGCAATGGATGGCGCTCCCAAATTGGTTAATAATTTAATTCCTTGCGCCAAAGAGCGTCTAGAACACGGCAAGGATGTTGGACTGCTGGCTTTGGCATTGGCCGGCTGGATTCGTTATTTAGCGGGTGAGGATGAGCAGGGGCAGCCGATTGAAATTATAGATCCGCTTAAGCCATTTCTAACCAAAGCGGCTCAAGATCGTGAGAACGGCTGGCGAGAGATTATTTCCAATAAAGAGCTATTCGGAGATTTTTTAACGAATTCACGGACTTTTCAAGAAGCTATCGGTAAAGCAATAGCAGCGATTAATAAATACGGCGCCCGAAAAGCGCTGCAGATCGCACTTTCTGAGTGAAACCGATTCGACATCTTGGTTTGGACATGGACGGCACATTGGCCGGAAATTCCGAAGTGCTCGCAATGAAGGTGGCCGTCCGTGCCGCTTCCGATGCGCTAGGCGTGCCTTTTGATGCTTCGCTCTGCACTACTTTAGCAGGGCTTACCTTTCGACACATTGTAGATGAGATAGGTAAGATTCACGGAAAACAATTAAATGCTGTCGCCTATGCTGAATTGGCGGAAAGCCAACAAAAGGAAACACTGAGAGTGCTTAGCAAGCGGGTTCGGTTAGCGCATGGTGTGTACGATCTGCTCGAATTCGCTGAAAGCGAAGGCATTCAACCCGCTTTGATTACCAGTAGCTCGCTGGACCGGGTAAACGTCTTGTTGGAAAGAGATTTAAAGCTGCCTCGATCCTTGCGAAGTTTTTTTGGTAAGCGGATTTTCAGTGCAGAAGATCCTGAAATTTTTGATGAACCCCGTTCTAAGCCGCTTCCGGATATTTATTTGCATTATCTGGATGCGGTAGGCGCAGATCCGGAGGAGGCTTTATTTATTGAAGACAGTCCCTCGGGTGTTGCGTCAGGTTTGGATGCTGGAATTGAATGTGGTGTAGGATATGTCGGAGGCGCCCATATTCCGGTGATAGGCCGTCCTGCATATGCTGAGCGACTGAATCAGCGAGCGGAACAGCACGGAGGCTCCTTAGTCATAACCCCTTCGATGAGGGAGATAAGAACAATTATTGAACAGGTTCCTAAACACTCTTCATGGGCTAATTTATGCGAAGCGCGGAATCACGGTAGGAGCAGGCCATCTCTGGGTGGATTGGGTGGTAGTGCAGAACTAGATCGAACTGGTCAATTGTCACGCCAGCCCTTGAGATAGAGAGCTAAATAAGAAGACGTTCGCTTTCTGTTGCACATCATCTCATGCGTCGGAGGAGCTGCAGATTTGTCTGCGACTCCTCCGACGCATGAGTAGATCTGCGGTTAACGCCCGGACCTTGCGCCACCCATCCGGGAACGGGCGAAGCGGGCGGTGGAGCTGCGACGCCCCCCCAGCGCGCGGCGGCGCGAGGTGGGGGTGTTGTGCGCCTCGGCGGCGACTTGCACGAAAGGATGGTCGTTCATCAAGGGGATTGCCTGGCGAATCGTCCGCTCGATGGCCCGAACCTGGGAGCGTTCGCTGACATCGCAGAAGGAAATTGCCTTGCCCTCGGCACCCGCGCGGGCCGTCCGGCCAATACGGTGGACGTAGGACTCGGGTTCTTCCGGAATATCGAAGTTGATGACCAGCGAGATTCCCTTCACGTCGATGCCGCGCGCGGCGATATCGGTGGCGACAAGAATCCGGCTGCGGCCCGTCTTGAACTGTTCGAGTGCGCGCACGCGAGCGTTCTGTGACTTGTTGCCGT
The DNA here is from genome assembly GCA_964473925.1 of uncultured Verrucomicrobiaceae bacterium. GTDB lineage: Bacteria > Verrucomicrobiota > Verrucomicrobiia > Methylacidiphilales > CAYYVW01 > CAYYVW01. Next base: position 114,378 of record CAYYVW010000003.1, on the reverse strand, counting down.
GAATCGCTTCAGCACGAAAGCCGTGCCCGTCGAGCTGTTCAGCCACGCGGTTGGCCGCATGCTTCATTTCTACGAACACGAGGACGAGGCCCTCAGGATGCTGCTTCAAGGTGTGCACCAAAAGGGGCATCTTGTTGGAGCGTTGGACGTGGCAGAGATGCTGGTCGATGCGCTCGGCCGTCGTTGCGACCGGAGTGACTTCAACGCGTACCGGGTTGTGAACGAGGCTGTCAGCGAGGCTTTGAATTTCGCCCGGCATGGTGGCCGAGAACAGCAGCGACTGGCGCTTGGCCGGGAGCATCGCCATGAGCTTGCGCACATCGCGAATAAAGCCCATGTCGAGCATCCGGTCCGCTTCGTCCAGGACGAAAACTTCGACTCGGTCCAAGCGCACGTGGCCTTGCTGGCACAAGTCGAGCAAGCGGCCGGGCGTCGCGACGAGCACATCGAGCCCGCGCGCCATGCGCATAACTTGGGGGTGCTGGCCGACGCCGCCGAAGATGACCGCACTGCTCATCTTGAGGTGTTTGCCGTATGCTTTGAAGCTGTCCTGGATTTGCGAGGCGAGCTCACGGGTCGGGGTGAGGATGAGGGCGCGCATGCATTTGGGGGCATGCGGCCGGTGCGACTCAGCGAGCCGTTGCAAAATGGGCAGCGCGAAGGCGGCCGTCTTGCCGGTGCCGGTCTGGGCGACGCCGATCAAGTCGCGTCCTTCCAGAAGCGGCGGGATTGCCTGCGCCTGAATGGGCGAGGGCTCGGTGTAATTTTTATCCGCCAAGGCGCGCTGCAGCGGCTCGGAGAGCGCGAGTGAGGCGAAGGTGACGGGGATGGTGTTAATCTGTGCGATCATATCTGTGTATATATTTCTTGTGTGTTCCAACCGTGGCATTCGGGTGGGAGCTTGAACGCGGGTGAGCGCGGGCAAACCGGAGTTACATCCCTCTAGTGTGAGAGGAAGCCGATGAATGTTATTTGCCCTGCAGAATCTCTCATCGAAAGATGACGAAGGGGGCGCGGCACCGGGCCAAATTGGCCAAAAACCAGCGAACAATTAGTTCGCGAACCGAGCGCAACCTAACAGTTATTTAAGACAGGTCAAGGATTATTTATACTTCTATTTCCTGAGACTGGAAGAGTCTCCTGCGCAATTAAAACACCCATCTTGGATCGCGGGGCTTGGATTTGAACCAAGGACCTTCAGGTTATGAGCCGGAAGTGTTATATACGTAAGTGCTTGCTATTACGCAATAATCGACTTTAATTAGTAGCTTGTGTGGGTGGATGTGTGGGCAGAATTACTTGAAATAGGCCCATAACGTTGCCTCACGTTTCTCCGTGACACAAGCAAGGAAATGCCATGCCAATTGAACTACGCCAAGGCCGGAATGGGAAGCTACGCGGCACTTGGTACGGGCGCTATGAAGTCAACGGTCGCCGCTTGACGATTAATCTCGGCGTTAAGGTTGCCGGGCAGCCGCCCAAGTCTCTTTCTTTGCGTGATACTGGTAACGCGGCCTTTGAACGCTCTCGCACGTTGGCGCAAGCAAAGCTGGAAGAAATCATCGGGGAAGCCCGGCGCACACAGGGAGCGGTGCATCTGGCCGAGCGCATTTACGAAATCAAGACAGGCGAGGCCATCCATTCCATGCCGCTGGATCAGCTGCCGGAGGCATGGACCAAAATTCAGCGTAAGCGAAAGCCCACAGGCCGTTATGCTGGACAATGCCAAACCGTGTTGCGGAAATTCACCGCTTATGTTCAACAGAACCATGCCGGGGCATCGGATTTAACCCATATATCTCGCACCATTGCTCAAAAGTTCATGGCAGCGGAGTCGGAACGCGGCGTCACGGCCAAGACCTGGAACGATCTGCTCAAGCTGCTGCGCGCCACGTTCAAATACTTGCTCCCGCCCGGCAGTATTAATCCCTTTGCGGGCATTCCGACGCGGGAAACGGAAACGATCTTTCGCCACCCATTTTCTCCCGAGGAGTTGCAGGCGATTCTCCAAGCGGCGCAAAGCGACAATTTTATCCGTCCTTTGATTGTCGTCGGAATGTGCACTGCCATGCGTCGGGGTGACTGCTGCCTCTTGAAATGGAAGGACGTGGACCTAGCGAAACGTTTTATTACGGTCAAGACGGCCAAAACCGGACAGACAGTCAGCATTCCGATCCTGCCGCTGCTTTATGAGGAGCTAGTTGCCCGCAAACCGTCTGAAGCGTATGTTTTCCCAGAGCAGGCCAAGATGTACCAGGAAAACCCGGACGGCATTACCCAGCGCGTGCGCCGCGTTTTTGCCGCCGCCGGGTTTCGGGATGATGATGCACCGCCACGTCAATTAACTGGCACTGAATTGCCCCTGCTTGGAGCAATCCGCATCCAGCGCAAAGAAGGGCTGCGCCGCGCCAGCGTGCGGGACTTTCACAGCTTTCGCGTGACATGGGTTACCCTCGCCCTAACCGCCGGAGTTCCCATCGAGCTAGTCCAAAAAGTCACCGGCCACAAAACCGCCGAGATTGTGCTCAAACATTATTTCCAGCCGGGCCGTGAAGCATTCCGTCATGCGCTCCAGTCCGCCATGCCAAAACTTTTGACCAATGGGCATAAATCGCCGAAGGATGAGATGCGGGCGATTATCGAGCGAATGACGCCCAAGACGTTCAACCGGGATAAGGGCAAGCTCTTGAAGTTAGTGGAGAAGCTTTAGCTTATCGTGAGCCGCGCAACAACCGCAGCGCATTCGCAATCACTAGCAGGGTTGCTCCTGTATCGGCGGCAATCGCCATCCATAAGCTCGTGTGACCGCTAATTGCCAGCACTAGAAAAACCGCCTTAAGGCCAAGTGCGAAGGCGATGTTTGTTTGAATGATTCGCAAGGTGCGTCTTCCCAATCGAATGGTTTTCGCCAGCTGGCTTAAATCATCCTGCATCAAAGCGATGTCTGCTGTTTCAATCGCGGTATCCGTGCCAGCCGCGCCCATCGCAATGCCGATACTGGCTGCCGCCATTGCCGGAGCATCATTCACGCCATCGCCAATCATTCCCACGTAGCGATGTTGCTGGAGCAATTGCCGCACGCGCTCGACCTTTTGCTCGGGCAACAAATCGCCATGCGCTTCGTCAATGCCGACTGTCCGTGCGATGCTGTCCACCGTCCGCTGATTATCGCCACTGAGCATTACAATCGGATGAACGCCTGATTGGCGCAACGCATCAATGGCTTCGCGGGCATGAGTTCGGATTTTGTCGCCAACAGTTAAAATCCCCAGCACTTCGCCCTTGCAACCCTCATGCGGCAGATGGCCTACGATCACCACGGACTGTGCCTTGGATTCAATCTGCTCCAACTGCCGTTCCAGTTCGTCCGAGCAGACTGCCGACTCGTGGGCAAAGCGGTGATTGCCGACAAAATACAAATGCCCATCGATGGTGGCTTCCGCGCCGCGTCCCGTGCGCGCCTGATACCCTTCGCTTGGCGCAGGCTCGATGCCCTGCGATTGAGCGTACTCCAGCACGGCCTTAGCCAATGGATGATCGGAATGCTTATCAATCGACGCCGCAATGCGAACGATCTCCGCTGCGTCTTTGGATAGGGGAAGAACCGATAAAACCTGCGGCTTCCCTTCGGTAATCGTGCCGGTTTTGTCCATTGCCAGCGCTTTGAGCCTTCCCACTTCCTCTAAAAATGCTCCTCCTTTAATCAGCACACCGCGTCGAGCCATCGCGGTCAGGCCGGACACGATGGAAACAGGCGTGGAAATCACCAAGGCGCACGGGCAGCCAATCACGAGCAGCACTAATGCCCGGTATGTCCAGACCGACCAACTTCCCATCGACAGGAGCGGAGGCAATAACAGCACGAGCAATGCCAGAACGAAAATCGCAGGCGTGTACCAAGCGGCAAACCGATCGACAAATTTCTGCGTAGGCGCTTTTGCGGATTGCGCCTCTTGCACTAAAGCAATCATGCGGGCAATGGTGGAATTACTGGCAGTTTTGGTGACCTCCACCTCAAGAGAGCCTTCCCCATTAATGCTTCCGGCAAATACAGCATCGCCCACTTTCTTGTCCACGGGCATGGATTCGCCAGTCACCGGAGCTTGATTCACGGCGGAAGCGCCCGCACGAACTTGTCCGTCCAAGGGGACTCGGGCTCCGCTGCGAATGAGAATCATTGCCCCAATAGGCACTTGCTCCACGGCTGTTTCTTGCAGCTGCTCCCCTTGCTTGACCCATGCAGTGTCCGGGGCCAACTCCATCAACGATTGAACGGCGCGTCGGGCGCGCGCTACGCTATATGCTTCTAAAAGTTCGGATAGGGAGAAAAGGAAGACTACGGCGGCAGCCTCCGCCCACTCCTGAATAAAAGCCGCTCCAATAACTGCCACTACCATCAGCACGTTCATGTCGAGCTGGCGTCGCCGCAAGGCGTTCCAAGCTTTCGGGGCGATGTAACGCGCTCCGGCAATAATACTGAGCGCAAAGAGAGTGACTTGCGCGCTCCATGGCCCCCAACCGGCCCATTTAAGCGTTAAGCCGATTGCAACGAACATTCCCGAAATGACGACCGCCCAGAATCTTTTGTGAGAAGCAGATTCCCGCCCCACGTCCGTTGCACCGGCAAGCTCGGGAGTGGCTCCAAGTCCGGTTGCTTGAACGGCCTTCGCTAAAGCATCTTCCGTGATGGCCGATGTATGCGTTATGGCGACCGTCGAGCGCATGAGATTGGCCTGAACGTCCTGCACCCCATTGAGCGGTTTAAGCGCCCGCTCAATGGTTGCAATTTCGTCGGCGCAATCCATTCCGTTGATTTTTAAAACGGTTTTCATGCGGCCCCTTAGAGCTTTATTTGAATGACGTGCGGTTAATGCTGATGCCCTGCTGCCTCGCCGCTATGCCCTTCGCAAGCGCAGGCGTATTCCGCAAGCTTACACTCTGGGCACAGCTTCAAATTAAGAAGGATGCGGAAGTTTTTTACCTTTGAATCTGCCGTTTTGATTTGCAGTACGACGTTATAGCCATCGCCGGGGGGCAATGCGGCGGTTGACACAAATGCGTTGCCCGACTTTTTGAACTCCAGCTTGGTTTTGCCTGCTGGCGCTTCGGCAATCCCCGTAATGCTCTGAGCCGCCGCTTCGACCGGCTTCATATCATGGTCATAGAAAAACACGGTTACCATGCGGTCTTTTCCGACGACAAATTCGGCGTGGTGAGAAGCTACTTCAATCATTCTACCGCCTTGAGGCGCCGACAGTGGCTTGTGAGAATGCGAATGTTCTTGTGCGAATGCTGTAGTTCCCAAGAGAGGGAGCAGTGTCAGAATAGATAGGAGGAGCAGATGTCTTTTCATAGATTAAGGGGGTTGTTTATTGTGGGTTTTTAAGAGCATTTGAACGCTGCGCGCGCCCTTCCATCCAGTCATACAAAACCGGCAGGATGATGAGGGTGAGGAAGCTGGAAGTGATGATTCCGCCAATGACCACCGTCGCCAAAGGGCGCTGGACTTCGGCTCCCGCGCCATGACTAAGGGCCATCGGCAGGAAGCCAAGGCTGGCGACTAGGGCAGTCATGAGCTTAGGCCGTAGCCGGGTGAGCGTGCCTTCAATCACCGCTTCGCGTAACGCCCGGCCTTCCCGGCGCAGCTGATTGATGAAGCTAATGAGCATGATGCCGTTGAGCACTGCGATGCCTGAGAGCGCGATAAATCCGACGCCCGCCGAGATGCTGAAGGGCATTCCGCGCAGCGCTAGGGCGAAGACGCCGCCGGTGACGGCCAATGGCACACAGACAAAAATCAACGCCGCCTGACGAATGCTATGAAAGGCGACGAAAATCAGGATGAAAATGAGCGCTAAAGCCAATGGCACCACGATAGTCAGCCGCGCCCGCGCTTCCTGCAAATTCTTGAACTGCCCGCCAAACTCAATGCTATAGCCGGGCGGCAGCTTGATCTTTTCGGATACTTTTTGCTGTGCCTCGTTCACGTAGCTTTCCACATCCCGACCCCGCAGATTCACCATGATCGCCGCTCGGCGCTGACTCGCTTCCCGAGCAATAGCCGCCACCTGCTCCGAAACACGGCTTTGCGTCACTTGTCCAAGGGTGATTAATCCCGCCTGCTCGCTGGGGCGTAGCGGCAACTGCTTGAGCGAATTAATCGCCTCCCGCAAACGATCTGGGAGCCTGACAACGATTGGGTAGCGGCGGTTGCCCTCCACCACCACGCCCGCCTCTTCCCCAGCGATTGCCGCTGACACCACGCTGTTAACTTCCGCAGAATGAGCATTGAAACGCGCTAGGGCAGGCCGGTCGGGCAGAATTTCCAGCACGGGCGCTTTGCCGATGTTATCAAACTCCACGTCGCCCGCGCCGGGAACCTTCTCCAGAATTTCTCGAACTTCTCCGGCGATGCGCTCAATTTCGTTAAAATCCTCTCCAAAGACTTTCACCGCGATGTCAGCCCGCGTTCCTTCGAGGATTTCGTTAAAGCGCATCTCAATTGGCTGTGAAAACAAATATGCCTGACCCGGAGCATGGATGGACAATTCGCTGGCCATGCGATTCGCCAGCGCATCTTTGGTGATGGTGCGCCCCTCCACCTCTCTCCATTCCTTTTCCGGCTTAAAGAAAATATAGGTGTCGGAAACGTTCGGTCCCATTGGATCGGTGGCAATTTCAGCCGTGCCAATGCGGGAAAATGTGTAACTGATTTCTGGGAATGCTTTGAGCAAGAATTGTTCGCTGCGCTCCTGCATTTCCACGGACTTATCCAGACCAATGCTGGTTGTGCGGATCATATGCGTGGCGAATGAGCCTTCATCCAGCTGCGGGATAAATTCCGCTCCCAGTCGCTTGAACACCAAAAGACTGGCAAGAAAAACAACTGCGGCGGCGATCAAAACTACTGCACGATGGTGCAAGGCAAAGTCTAAGAGCGGCGAATAAACGCGCTTGGCAAGTCGAACCAGAAAATCATCTTTTTCTTTAATGTGTCCGCTTAAAAAGTAGGAGCAGAGCGCTGGCATCAGCGTTAGCGATAGAATAAGTGCTCCGAAGAGTGCAAACATGACTGTCAGCGCCATCGGCTTAAACATTTTTCCCTCAATACCGGTTAGCGCCAAGATGGGGAAGTAAACGATGGTGATAATGGCCACGCCAAAGAACATGGGGCTTGCCACTTCCTTGGCCGAGATGAGCACTTCCTCCATACGCTCGCGGGCATTGAGCGTTCGTCCCAGTGCCTGCTGGCGATGAGCGAGATGGCGAATGATGTTCTCTACCATCACCACTGCGCCGTCGATGATGAGACCAAAGTCAATCGCCCCCAAACTCATCAAGTTGCCGGAGATGCGGTTTTGCACCATGCCGGTGATTGCAAAGAGCATCGAAAGCGGGATCGCCAACGCCACGATGATGGCCGCCCGAACATTCCCCAAGAGCAGGAATAGAATGACGACGACAAGAATAGCTCCCTCAAACAGATTTTTTTCAACGGTGTGAATAGTGCTATTGACCAGCACGCTCCGGTCGTACACCGGGATGATTTCGATATTAGCCGGGAGCTTGCTCGCGATTTCCCGGATTTTTTTGCCAACGTCTTTGGCGACAATGCGGCTGTTTTCTCCCATCAGCATGAGCGCAGCGCCCACAACCGCTTCCTGGCCATTATAGGTGGAAGCTCCGGTGCGAACGCTGGAGCCGATGCTTACCTCGGCAATATCCCGCACGCGCAATGGCTCCGTTCCGGTTCTCAACTTCAAAGGAATAGCGGCGATTTCCTCCGACGTTTGTACCCGTCCTACAGCGCGAATGGCTAGCTGCTCGCCGCCTACCTGCACCACGCCGCCTCCGGCATTTTCCACATTTTCCTTAACTGTTTTTGCAATTTCCTCGAATGTCAGCCCGACACTCATTAGCTTCGCTGGGTCAGGCATGATCACGATTTGCTTTTCATAGCCGCCGGAAGTATTGACCTCGGCGATGCCGGGTACGGAGCGCAAATGCGGTTTGATAATGAAGTCCTGAACCAGCTTCAACTCCATCAATTGCTCGCGGCGTGTGACGGGCTTGTCGGCGGCATCTTTTTTATATTCCACCGCATAGTAGTAGATTTCCCCCAAGCCAGTGGTAATGGGTGCCATCTTCGGCGTAGCTCCGGCAGGCAGTTTCTCTTGAAGATTTTGCAAGCGTTCGCTGACCAACTGGCGTGCCCGGTAAATATCCGTGCCTTCCTTGAAAATGAGATTTACTTGCGACAGTCCAAACTTGGACAGCGAGCGCATTTGCTCCATTCCTTGCACGCCCGACATTTCCATTTCGATGGGATACGTCACCAGCTTCTCAACTTCCTCGGGTGCGTAGGCGGAAACGGCCGTATTGATCTGCACCTGGATGTTGGTGATGTCGGGAACGGCATCAATTGGCAATCGCAGTGCGGACCAGACACCGATGGCAATCAGGACAAGAGTTGCCAGCAGGACCAGGAGCCGCTGCCGCACGGAAAATTCAAGGATTCGGTTAAGCATAATTCTAGTGGCAGTGGCCCCCTCCCTTGGTGGCGCGCAGTTCGATCAGCCAAAGCATTTCCACAACGCCGTCCGCAACTACGTCTCCTTCATATAGCCCTTCCTTAATTTCCACGTGGCTGGCTGTTTCAACGCCCACAACTATGGGCGTACGTAGGAAATAATCGCCGTTTTGAACATAGGCAAACGTTCCTTGCGTGCTGTATAAAAGGGCGGTTCGTGGAATGGCTAGCGCTTCTTTTCCCTGTTCGCTGAAAGCGAATTTGGCCTCTACAAAATCACCCACCTTGAGCCGCTGCTGTGGATCAGGAATTTCCAGCAGGATTTCCACTTGTCCGGTAATGGACTCCAGCTGCTCGTCTAACCGCAGCACTTTGGCGGGCAAGACAGCATCGCTTTGGATGGGCAACCAAACCTGAATTGGCAATTGCGGCTTAATGCCAACGGCGTCCGACTTGGGGAGTAGAGCGCTGGCGTAAGCGTTCTTATCAGCCTGCTTTTGCATGCCAGCGGGAGCTTCCTCATGGGCAGAGCGATATACTTGGGCGCGTGCCGTCAACTGACGGGAAAGCCGCTGCTGAGAGACCTCGCTGGTTTTTAAGCCGATAGCTTTCGCAGTCTCCGGCGAAATCAATAAGCCTTTCCCCGCCGCAAATGTAGCGCCTTCTTTGGCTTCAGTGTGTGCGTGGCCTTCCTCTGCGGCAGCAGCGGGCGCTTCCTCGGGCTTTTTGCCAGTGCATCCAGCAGCGCCCAACGCGATAACAGTTAAAATTGCGGCGAATCGTTTCATGGCGTAAAGGTAACGGAGCCTCCAGTCAGCAATTGAAGATCCAGTAAATTATCCCAGCCGCGTTGCAATGCGTTGTAATAGCCCCGCTGCGCGTTAATCCAGGAGCGCTGCACTTCCAGGAACAGCTGCACCGGGATGACGCCCTGACGGTACTGGCGGTCGGCCAGTTCGGCGGCGGCCTGCAACTGCTCCAGAGTTTCCAAAGGCGCTTCTTCGTATTGAGCGCGGGCAATTTGATACGAGCGTAGGCGGGCGGCAATCTCCGCTTCGATTTTTCGCCGAGCTTCGGCGGTCAATGCTTCCGCCTGTGTCTCACGCGCCCGCGCCGTAGCCACGTTGCCCTGATTCTGATTCCACAGCGGCAGCGCCATTGTCAGTGAAAGTCCCACGTTGGTTTCCTTCTCTCCCGTTTTGGCCCCGGCCTCTCCCTGTCTGGCGTCCTGACGGCTGAAAAACGGCCCGATCTGAAAGTCCGGCGCGACCGCTAATCTGGCGACGCTGATCTCATCCTGCGCCCGCTCCAGTTCCATCAAACGCATACGCAGTTGAAGGTTGTGCATGAGCCCAGCGTTGACGACTTCCCGGACTGCGGGAATTTTTGAGGGAAGCTTGGGGTTAAAGTTCAGCGGCAATGCCTGCTCGGACGGTTGCCCCAAGAGGCTGTTTAATTGTATCCGCGACTCCTCCCGCTCCTGAGCAAGCTCGGCCATGTTCTGGCGCAATTCCACCAACGCGCCTTGAAGCACGCGCATTTCCAGATACGGAGCCGAACCCGCTGCTTGGCGGTTTTTCAAAAGATTAATTAACTCCGTGCTTCGCCCCTGTACTGTTTCAGCCACAGCCAAGCTTTGAGATGCGAGCTTGTGCTTGAACGCCAAATGCCGCACTTGTCCGGCCAGTGACAACTGGAACTGCTCTAACCCTAATTGCGCCAGTTGCACGTTTCGGTCAGCAACAGCCTTACGCAGCGTTCCCTTGCCCGGAAATTCAAAGGTCTGCTGGAGGGAAACGTCGAAGGTGTATCCCTGATTATTGACGCCCTGGCCATAGTCATACACCTTGCGCTGGCCGCCGCTGACGGTGACCTCGGGATTTTTCCACGCCCCCACCTGACGGCGCTGGCCTCGCATCGCATCGACTTCCGCTGCGTAGGATTGGAGTTCCGGGTTGCGTGCCAGAACCGTGCTGACTATTGCCTCCAAAGAAGTGTCATGAGCAGGCTCGGCGGCGAATGCCTCCTGACCAGCGAAAGCAAGCAGCGCGACCACACTGAAGCAACGGCAGGCATTTCGCACTAGTAGGAAGGTTGAGGGTAGATTCATAATTGAAGTGGTGGACGAAAAGCACACTCCAGGCATGGAGGGCTTATGTACGAGAAACGCGCTGGCAAAGGGCCAGCGGTTAGGAATTAGCCAAGTTGAGGCGGCACTTCAATAGTCCGAGCGGGACCGTCCGGCGGATTTTGAACGAATACCGGAAGATACAACGTCGGAGGATCAAACAAAAGCGTTTCAGTCATTCCCGGACCCGGAATGGCCGGAGCATGGAAAGCGGCATGACACACGCAGGCGCAATGCTCCGCCTTTGCATCTGGCTTCGAGGACTGATCGTGGCAGGAGTCCTCACAGCCATCGTGAATCACGCCCACCTGGAATGCGTACGAAACCGCCACCTGACCGCAGAACACCGCCGCCATCACAATGGCAACTGCGGCACACGTAGCTTTGGTGAGGCGCATAGGGTTGCTATTAGGATGCATTAAAAAACTAGAAGCGTCAAATCCACCTTCTATGCGCGTGTTAGAGCGTGCATGACTCACTCTTTATACCCTTTCAGGTCCACCCACTGCTTGAATCCCTTTTGCAGAGAACTTCTAGCAGGAAATAATAATTCAAAAGGTACTTCCAAGGCGGCTGCCAGTCCGATCACTTCATAATCGGTCACGCTCCGAATCTTTGATTCAATTTTCGCCAGAGCTTGGCGACTTAAGTTCCAACCCGTCAGCTGGCATTTAACTGCGAGGGCATTTTGGCTTAAGCCTCGTTGAATGCGGAACTTGCGTACTTGAGGGCCAATCAAGTTGGTAGGCCGGTAAGCCAATGTTCTCATAGGAGAACTTGACCTTATTCTAAATCTAGGGCATGGATTGTTCGTCTACAGGATCAACTTGTAGACAAAGAAAGGATCAAAAATGAAGAAATTCAGTTGGATGCTGGCTGTTTTGCTTGCAGGCGTTTTGATGTGCAGCGCAGACACCTATGTTCGTCCTTACCAAAGAAAGGACGGAAGTTCTGTCCCCGGACATTGGCGCAGTGATGCCGATGGCATTCCCGGAAACAACTGGAGCCAGAAGGGCAACGTCAATCCGTGGACGGGCAAGCCCGGCACAAAGTACTAAGTCGTTCCTGGCCTGGAGTTCCACCCTTTGAGCCAGTTTGTTTTGCTTATGGTCAAGCTTTTCACGTTTAAACCAACGCACACGGTGATTGATAATCGAACGCAATGCCGAGTGAGAGTCCGTGTCGTTAAGGTTGAGAGTTATGAGGCATTCGTAGAATCCCGGCTACCCAACTGGCTTGGCGGTGTGAACGGATTGCTACCGTCAGGGATGACATCCACGTTAAGGGAGATTGACCCATGATTTCTCCGAGGCCTTGGCGGGTGGAACGCGATCCGTGGATGACGGCTTATCTGATTGTGGACGCCAATGGGAAGGAAGTGGCCCAAGTGATCTCTTCTACAGGCAAGCGCAAGCCGGGCTCCTTTCAGAAGGAATTGGACATGGAATTGTCCCATGCTAACGCGCACATGATCTGCCACGCCATCAACTCGATCAACGAATGAAGAAGGTCGTTAAGCGATGGATTAGGACAGTGATTGTGCTGGCATTACTCGCGCTGATTGTGCGGTGGGCGAATGCGATTGGAGGAATTTGGCAGAGTCAGGGCGATTTTTTGGCTTGGATTGGCGTCCTGCTTGCGTTCATGGCGGTATCGTATTACGTAAGCAAGAATCGCTCATCCTTCTAGGGGGAAGCGGGGAGTTTTGCGGACAAATTCGGTTAAAAAGACACAAAAAAGTACGCGAGGGTTGACACCTTTGTTACGGTTTCACCATGCCTCACGCGTTCAAGCTGCTGCTGGCAATGGCGGTCCTGGTTGCCGTGCTGCACGCGCAGCTGGGATTAGCGCAGCGGGCCGCCTGGATGCGTCTGGCGGACGAGGCGGCGCGTCACTATGGTTGGCAAGCGGCGCTACTCAAATCCTTCGGCGTCGGCCATGACTGTGAAACCTGCGAGCAAACGGTCAAGCAGGACACAGGAGGGAAATCGACTTTGGGCGTTGGCTTGGATCATGAAATAAAAGGCGCGGATGCGTTGAAAGACATTTCCATTGAAGCGAGTATTTGCGTGTCCGAACCCTGCGAAAATCCCGGCGATTCTTTTTACTTAGTACGCTCCGAGTCACCGGATACGCCGCCGCCGCGCCTTTTGTCATTCGCATAACTACCGGCAAGTGCCGGTCCCATTAACCGCTGGATTTATTCCAGCCAATTTCTTTCGCAATGACTCATTCTGTAAAACTACTTTTCTTATCACTACTCGCACTTCTGGTAGCAGTTGCTCCACTGCTGGCCTGCGACGCTTGCTCCAGCGTTCCTATTACCCGGCAAGGTTTGGCTGATCCTGGCCAAGGACTCTTTGCCGGAATTGCCACGCAATTCATCCATCATGAAACGCTGCAAAGCCCGAACGGGGAAGTGGCGAACGACTTAAATCAGTATTTAGACACCTCTATTACTTCAGTCACGTTAGGCTACCGCATGAGTCCCCGCTGGAGCTTCCTTGTAAACGCTCCATTTATCCATCGTTCATGGCAACGATCGGCGGAAGGCGGCGGCACGCAATCGGGGCAGATTGACGGACTGGGCGATATTTCAGTCATCACCGATGTCAGCATTTTGGAGCCACATCAGCATGAGAAGAGCGCTGGCTGTAATCATCCGCACTTTGGATTACATGGTCAGTTCGGATTGAAGCTGCCGACGGGAGATGCCTCGATGTTGCGCGAGGAGGAAGAAGAATTTGGTGAAATACCTGATCCTGCCGATCCGCCGGAAGTGATTCACGGCGATGACCTAGCCTTGGGCAGTGGTTCGGTGGATGTGATTGTTGGCGCGTCCGCACATTGGGAATGGCGCGATTGGCTGGCGACCGCGCAGCTGCAATACAACATCCGCAGCGAAGGGCGCTTTCATTATCGCTACTCCAATGACCTGACATGGTTGGCAACGTTTGGCCGTTACTTAACCCGTCAAATGGACTGGAACTTAGCGCTGCGGCTCGTCGCCAGTGGCTCGACCAAAGGAAAGAATGAAATCTACGACCAAGTCATCGAGGGCGACGCCGCTATCACAATGTTTTTCCTCGGGCCGCAGGTGACGGTTCACATTAAAGAACGCCTAAGCCTGGATTTGGCCGTGGACTTGCCAGTGGTGACGGATGTGACAGAAGCGCATATTGTTCCCGACTACCGCCTGCGGGCAGCGATGAGTTGGCAGTTTTAAGTGAGGGATGTGGAACAATTAATCGTTTATTTATATATGCAAAAAACCACGTTAGACGAATTGCTTTGTCAATTAAAGCGAGCGCCCATGCCCCAACTGCCCGCCAATTTTCAGCAGCGGGTCTGGCGAGAAATACGTCAGCGGGCGTCGGCCAAACCTTTGTGGCGCGAAGCGCTGGAGCAAGCAGCGGGAATCTGGATGCAGCCCCGAGTGGCGGTCGGCTGGCTCGCGGCGGCAATCGTGATTGCGGCGATAATGACCAGTTCAATGCTTGCTCCGATGCGAGGCCGAAACGATTATTTGGGAATCGCGGCATTTTCGGTGCGCGCCCCGCAGCTTCCATCCACTTTGATTAAGCTATGAACACACGCTCTTTTGTTAAATTCATTCTGCCGCTGATTTTAGTGGTATTGGTGACTGCCTTTTCAAGTGTCGTGACGGCGCTTTTGTTCAAAAAGTGTCCGAGCCGCCACCAGGACACACATGCATGGATTCACGAGCAATTGGAACTGACGCCCGAGCAGGACAAAGCGCTAGCGGCAAGCGAGGCGAAGTTTAAAGCCCAGCAGAAGGATTTGGCCGAGCGCATCCGACTGGCGAATATGGAACTCGGGCAGGCGCTGGTAGAAGATGCCGCCTATTCACCACGCGTGAATGCGGCATTAGAAAAAATCCACACGGCACAGGGGGAATTGCAAAAAGCTACGCTGGAGCATGTGTTTGAAATGCAGCCGATCTTGTCACTGGAACAGTACCGCCGATTGTTGAACCTGACCGCTAACGCCCTTTACACTACGCCCTAATCGCCGATCCGGAGGGATTGCATGGAAGACCCGGATTTAGAATTAGTGCGAGCAGCGCAGGGCGGCGATACTGCTGCGTTTGACGCGTTAATGACACGTCATCAAGAGAAGTTGCATCGGTTTATTTACCGAACCGTTTGGAACGTCCAGGACGCCCTGGATTTGACGCAGGAAGCATTCGTACGCGCTTATTTACATATAGGAGGCTTCAAGCCCAAGGCGAAGTTTGCAACATGGCTCTACCGCATCGCCATGAATTTGTGCCGGGATCATTTCAAGAGCAGCGCCTTTCGCCGCCGGGCTGTCATGTTCCCATTGCCTGAACAGGTGGACAGCGAGGAACACGCTTGGCCGGAATTGGCCGCCGACCAGCCAGCAGTTGAACAAAATCTGGCGCATCAGGAGCGTTTGGCGCAGGTTCAAGCAGTGATTGACCGTTTGCCTGCTAACTTGCGTGAACCGTTGGTACTGGCCGTACTTGAGGATAAGCCGCATCAGGAAGTGGGGGCCATTTTAGGCATTAGCGCCAAAGCGGTGGAAATGCGCGTATATCGGGCGCGCCAGGAATTAGCGGGGCAATTGAAACAAGAAAGCGAGTGATTGGCCCATTTCTTTCGTTAATATGAGTGATGAGGCTATTTGTCGCTATCGCGTTTGCGTTTTTGGGTGCACTAGTGCCTGTGCTGGCGGCGTCAAATGCGAATGAGTCAATAACGGCTCCTCGTCGTCTTACCCTAACGGAGACACTGTTTTTAGCGCTTCGGCTGCATCCTGATATTCGCGCCGTGGATGCGACACTAGCCGACAAGCTGGCGCAGGCAATGGAATTGCAGCTGCCGCCCAATCCCGATGTGCAAGTGGACACGGCCCCATTGCCAGGAAGCGATTCCACAGCACGCACCTATGACGTGGAGTTGGAGTTCCCGGTGCGGCTTTCGCATTTGGGATTGCGGCAAGCCTATGCCGCCGCGCTTAAACACGCCGCCCGCGCCGAACAGCAGGCCGAATTGATCCGCGTGCTCAATGACACGACGCTGCTTTATTACCGTTTCTGGCTGTTACAAAAGCGCGAGGCGCTTCTGGTCGATGCCGAGCGTAAGGCCAATCAAATCCGCAAGCTGATCGCCCAAGCGGTGGAGGAAGGCGGCGCTCCGGCGACCGAAGCCAATCTTTTCAAGGCGGAAGCCATCCGCTTTTCCGCCGAGGTCAAGGCAACTCGGGCCGACATCACCGAAGCCAAGGCCGCTTTGATCCGCGCCACCGGGCTGCCGTGGCAGGAGTTTGCTCTGGCCGAGCCGCAACTGGCAGCGATTCCGCAAGACACTTTTCAACTTCTAACCTTTGCCCAAGCGCGAGCCAACCTGCGCGAGCTGACCTTGGCGCGGCAACGAGCGGCCCGCCGCCGTATGGACGTAGCCCGCCTGGATATTTTCCCGCAGCTGACGCCGCGCTTACTCTATGGCTTTGATGAAAGCTCGGGGAACGATCAATGGGGCGTGGGCATTAAAATGGAAATCCCACTATGGAATTTCAATCAGGCAGAGCTTCAGCGGGCGCGCGCCCATCAGCGTGTGGCGGATGCAGAGGCGAATGCGCTCGACCGGGTGACGCTCGACCGCTTCATCGAAAACCGCCAGAAGCGTGCCATCGCGTTGCAAGAAAAGGCGGATGCCTATTGGAAGGAAGTGCTGCCTGCCTATCAAAAGAGCTATGAACTCAGCCAGCAGCTTTTCGAGCAGGGACAGGCGACGATGACGCAGTTGTGGCAGGTACAGCAGCGCGCCGTGGATGCGATTGAAACCGCCTTAACAGCTACTGCGGATGCCCTGGCTGCCCGAACGCTGCTAGAGCAAACCATCGGCGGACGCGTCGAAGAAATTTCCGACATTCAAGAAAAGGCTAAACCATGAAACACACACGCACTTTCCTTTTAACGTTCGCCGTTATCGGCTGGCTGATTGTTCCTTTGCAAGCGCATGAGGGCCACGATCACGCGCCAGTTCCCGGACAAGGGGCCGCAGTCGGCACCGGCCCAATTGTATTAACCAATGAAGCGGTGAGGAATTTGAAAATTGAATCGGTGGAGGCAAAACTCATGCCACTTCAATCCGGCATCAGTATGTCCGCGCAGATTCGGGCATTGCCGGAGAAAGAAGCAAAAGTGAGCGCCCGCTTTGAGGGCCGAGTACTGGAAATTCTTGTGAAGCTGGGCGAGGCGGTCAGCCAAGGCCAGCCGCTGCTTAAGCTTGATCCCGTGGCGATTGGCAATCCTCCCGTGACGCTACGCTCGCCAATTAACGGTTACGTGACCCGGCTCAACCTTTCCATCGGACAAGGATTCACCACGGAAACCGTGCTTTTGGAAGTAGCCGACTATTCCCGCGTACTGGCCCGAGGGGAATCGTATGAAAACCCAGAGCTACAAAAAATTCAGGTGGGCCAGGAGGCACGAGTCACCCTGGACGCTTATCCGGGCAAAGTGTTTCGCGGTGAAATTCAGCGCAAAGACATTGGCTTGGAAGCGGAAAGCCGCACGTTTGAAGTCTATGCTCTGCTGGATAACCCGGAATTGCAGCTGCGGCCTTACATGCTGGCAACGCTTTCAGTGGGAATCGGTGATACGACGGAATTATTGGCAGTGCCTTCACGCGCTGTCTTGGGCGAGTTGGGCGGATATTTTGTCTTTGTTCGGGAGGGAAACACCTTTGAGCGCCGCAACGTGATGCTGGGTGTTCGCTCCGGCGACCTGGTGGAAATCCTCGAAGGCGTACTGCCCGGCGAGCAGGTGGTCGTGACCGGCAATTATCAGTTGCAGTATGCGAATCCCACCGCGCCTGCCAAGCCTACCGCAGTTTCTGAAGATCATTCCCACAATAAATGGTGGCTCCTTATCGGACTGCTGATCGTTGCCTTAATCGGCTTCCTATTATTGCGCCGCCGCTCCACTTTTCGCCGCTTCTAAAGGATTGCCATGCTTAACGCCATCATTCGCTTTTCCCTTCGCAACCGCGTTTTTGTTGTCGCGGCGGCGGCGCTCGTGCTGGTGTACGGGCTATTTGTCTTGTCCCGCCTGCCGGTGGACGTGTTCCCGGATTTGAACCGGCCAACCGTCACTATTTTCACGGAAGCGGGGGGGCTCGCGCCCGAAGAAGTGGAAACATTGGTAACGCTGCCCATTGAAACGGCGATGAACGGAGCGACGGGAGTGTCGCGGGTGCGTTCCGCTTCCTCTATTGGCCTGAGCATTGTCTGGGTGGAGTTCGACTGGAACACGAACATTTACATCGACCGCCAAATCGTTGCAGAAAAGTTACAGCAGGTGGGCGAACGATTGCCCACCGGTATTCGCCCGATCTTGGGGCCAATCTCCTCGATCATGGGCGAGATCATGCTCGTGGGCATGACCAGCGAAAGTAATCAGGTCAATTCAATGGAATTGCGCTCGCTGGCGGATTGGAACGTGCGGCAGCGGCTACTTGCGCTTCCTGGCATTTCTCAAATCACCGTCATCGGCGGCGATGTGAAGCAATACCAAATCCTGGCCGATCCGCTGCGAATGCGAAGTTACGGCGTCTCGCTGCACCAAGTGGAGGAAGCGGCTAAGAACGCCAGCATCAACTCCACTGGCGGCTTTCTTCTCCAGCCGTACACTGAAAGCCTTATTCGCAATCTTGGCCGTGTGCAATCGGTGGAAGATTTGGGCAAGACGGTTGTTAAAACGGAGCGGCCCGGAGCGCTCGCCCTGACCCTCGACCAAGTGGCGGATGTGCGGTTGGGCGGCCCACTGGCCAAGCGGGGCGACGCGGGCGTCAACGGCAAGCCCGCCATTATTCTTTCCATTCAAAAGCAGCCGGGAGCTAACACGATTGAGCTGACCCGAGCCATTAACCGGGAACTGGATTCTCTGGAAAAGTCGCTGCCCACCGGTGTGAAAATCCATCGAGAGATTTTCCGTCAAAGCGCCTTCATCGAGCGCGCCATCGGCAATGTCGAAGCCGCGCTGCGCGACGGTTCCATTCTGGTGATCGTGGTGCTGTTTATTTTCCTACTCAATTTCCGCACGACGTTCATCACGCTTACGGCGATTCCATTGTCGCTGCTCATTACCGCACTCGTGTTCAAGGCGTTCGGCATTTCGATCAATACGATGACGTTGGGCGGCTTGGCGGTTGCCATCGGGGAATTAGTGGATGACGCCATCGTGGATGTGGAGAATGTCTTTCGCCGCCTGCGGGAAAACCGGCAGCGCTCCGATCCGCGTCCGGCAATAGAAGTCATTTTTGAGGCATCCAGCGAAGTGCGAAACTCCATCGTCTTTGCCACCGTCATTGTGATCCTCGTATTTATCCCGCTCTTTTCCCTGAGCGGCATTGAGGGTCGGATTTTTGCGCCGCTGGGCGTTGCCTACATCACGTCGATCGTCGCGTCGCTTGTCGTCTCCCTAACAGTTACTCCCGCTCTCTGCTCGTACCTTCTGCCCCGTATGAAGCGTATGGAGGCGGAAAAGGACAGCTGGCTGGTCCGACAAGTCAAAGCTTCGGAAGCACGGCTGCTGGATTGGGCGTTTCCCCGCTATAAAATCATCCTAACGGGTGTGGTGGCCCTGCTGCTGCTGGCGATGGCGCTAGTGCCTTTCTTCGGACGGGAATTTTTGCCGCCTTTCAATGAGGGCAGCTTGACCATCAATCTCGTATCCGCACCGGGCACGTCGCTTCAGGAGTCCAACCGCATCGGCACTATTGCCGAAGAATTAATTCTGCAAGTGCCGGAGGTCAAAATGACCGGCAGGCGAACGGGCCGGGCGGAACTGGACGATCATGCGGAGGGCGTTCATTCGACGGAGATTGACGTGGAATTAAAAAAATCCTCGCGTAATCGTGAGGAAATCTTAAGCGATATTCGTTCCAAGCTGGATCAAATTCTCGGCGTGGGTGTCAATCTCGGCCAGCCAATTTCGCACCGCATCGACCACTTGCTTTCCGGCGTCCGCGCTCAAATCGCCGTGAAAATCTTCGGGGATGACTTGGGCGTGCTGCGACAAAAAGCGGAGGAAGTGCGGGCGGCGATGGGACAAGTGGAGGGAGTCGTGGATTTGCAGGTGGAAAAGCAGGTGCTTATCCCACAGCTGCATGTGCGGATCGACCGCGATAAAGCGCGGCGCAACGGCGTGCAAGTCGGGGAAGTGACCGAACACGCTGAACTGGCGATGAATGGTCGGCAAGTGGCGCAGGTGCTAGAAGGGCAGCGCACCTATGACATCGTGCTGCGCCTGCCGGACATGGCACGCAACGACCCAGCGGCAATCGGGGAAATTTTAATTGATACCACCAGCGGCCAGTTGATTCCGCTGCGACTGGTGGCCGACATCCAAGAAGCCAAGGGGCCTAACATCATCAACCGGGAAAACGTGCGCCGCCGCATTGTCGTTTCCGCCAACATGTCGGGACGTGACCTAGTGGGAGCCGTCCGGGAAATCCAGGGACAACTTGAGAAAAAAGTGCAGCTGCCGTCGGGCTTTTTCATCACGTATGGCGGTCAGTTTGAAAGCCAAGCCAGTGCATCGCGCCTGATCGCCATGCTCAGCCTGTTTTCGTTCGCAGGCATGTTCTTGGTTCTCTACACGCATTTCCGCAGCGCCATGTTTGCCACGCAAATCATGCTCAATATTCCGTTTGCCTTCATTGGCGCGGTGATCGGTGTCGTGTTCATGGGCGGCGTTTTCTCCATAGCCACGATGGTCGGCTTTATCACGCTGACGGGCATCGCGGCGCGCAACGGTATTATGATGATTTCGCATTACTTGCACTTAATGGAACATGAGGGCGAGCGCTTCGACCTGCATATGATTGTGCGCGGCACGCAGGAACGCTTGGTTCCCGTATTAATGACAGCGCTCACGGCGGCACTGGCTCTAATCCCTCTGATTTTGGGCGCGGGTGAGCCGGGCCGGGAAATCCTGCACCCGGTCGCCGTGGTAATCTTCAGTGGTATTTTCACCAGCACGCTCCTGGACTTTTTGGTGACGCCCTTAGTGTTTTGGCGCTTTGGCCGCAAAAGCGTGGCCCGACTGATTCCCAAGGCGGTTGCACAAGAGGGATAGCGCCTCCAGCGTCGTTTATTCATAAGGATACTTATCATGCAACACACTTACTCCCTTTCAGGAATGCACTGTGCCAGCTGCGTGCAGAAGATCCAATCCGCCCTAGCGAATGTGCCGGGCGTGCAATTGGCGCAGGTGACGCTTGATCCTCCGCAGGCGGTGGTGACGATGGAGCGCCATATTCCAGTGGAAAGGCTCGACGCTGCCGTCCGACAAGCGGGCAATTACCAGTTGTCGGAACCGGAAAGCGCTGCGGCTGCCATGCCTGCTCCAGCGGAAAGCTCTCAAACCACTTACTTCCCCTTGTTCCTCTTGTTGGCGTACTTAATTGGCTTGGTCGTGATCCGGCAGTTGCTTGCTCCCACCTGGAATTGGACAGAAGCGATGGCCGACTTCATGGGCGGCTTTTTCCTGGTCTTTTCCTTTTTCAAGCTCCTCGACTTGCGCGCCTTCGCAGCGGCGTACAGTTCCTATGATGTGATCGCCAAGCGCTGGCTGACTTACGGCTACATTTATCCCTTCCTGGAGCTTGGCTTGGGTGCCGCTTACTTCGCCCGGCTCAATCCATTTGTAACAAACATTGCGACGCTAGCGCTCATGTTGGTGAGCTTAATCGGCGTCATTCAAACGCTGGCCGCCAAACGCAAGATTCGCTGCGCGTGCCTTGGCACCGTGTTTAACCTGCCCATGTCCACCATCACGCTTATTGAGGACGGCGGGATGGCAGCTATGGCGGCGGCCATGCTAATGATTCAGCACTAGGACGGTCTTAGCTTTTCTTAAGCATGTCCTGCATCTGCTCGATCTCCGCATTTTGCTTGCGGATGATGTTTTGGGCAAAGTCCCGCACCGTGTCGTTCTTCCTGCGCTTGGCCACCGGTTCCGACATCCGCACCGCGCTGCGGTGATGGTCGATCATTTCCTTTAAGAACACCCGATCGAACTCGCCGCGATCCGCTTTTTCCAGTTTCTTCATCATAGAGTCGCCATGAGCAGCGTGCTGGTCGTGATTGTGCTTGGAGCCTTCCAACCGGTCCAACTCGCGCTGCATGTCGGCAATCTCCCGCTTTTGGTCGCTGATGATGTTGTCGGCCAATTGGCGAACGTCCGAACGCGTAGCCTTCTCTTGGGCCATCTGCGCCATCTGGATGCCGCTTTGGTGATGCTCAATCATCTCATGGAGAAACTTCGCGTCGGATTTGTGCTCATCATTGGCTTGAACAGAATACGCCGCGCTTGCCATTAGCAGCCCGACGCTGAGTAATTTGAATAATTTCATGGGGTAGGATTTCTTGGTTTATTGATTGAGTGGATTAAGCGGTTCCCGCGCCCGCCATTTCACGGCAGGAGTCGGCGCATTCGCGGCACGCTTCAGCACAGCGCTGCATCTGCTCATCGTCCGACATGGATTCACATTTCTCAGCGCAGGCGGCGCAAATTTCAGCACATGCCCCGCAGGTGTGAACATGCAGCGGGGACTGACGCAGCATCAGGTCGGCGCTGACCCGGCAAATATCGGCGCAGTCCTGTAAGAGTCGCAGGTGCTCGGGCTTGGCGTGCCCCCCTTTGGAATAACATTGGCCGAGCGTTTCCAGGCAGATGTCGTGGCATTCGGTGCAGTTTTCGATGCAGTCTTGCGTATTCATTTTCATAAAACCTCCAAAGTTGGCGTGATGGGGAATGGCAGCACTTATTGGATTCGCAGCTCGCGTGGGCCAAAGGCGTAAATCTTATGCCAAGTATGAGGGATGCCGAGGGCTGGCTCGTTAAGAGTAATAGCCATGAAATCTATTGCCTCCTCTCTTTGCCTTATCGCCCTCACCGTTTGCCTGCCAGTCCTCCCGGCACACGCCCATACCGATGACGAAGCCGCTCCACATAGTCAGTCGCCCCCGACGCCCCTAGCCGTGACTTCGGCGGGCATGGCATGGGCAGTAGCGCAGGAAGCCGCCCAAGCCCTGGAAAAGATATTGCCCGCAGGCGATCTCAAGGCGGTTCATGGGCAGGAGCAGCGGCTTTCGGGAGCGCTCCAGGCATTGGGGCAACAAAGCGCGATGGTACAAGGGGATAAAAAGGTTCGGCTGGATGCCGCCGTGCGTCAGGCGGTTCAACTTTCCAATAACATTCATCTAGCCGCCGACGCCAATGACCGGGCGAAGGCGCAGGCGGAATTTAAGAAGCTCCAGGGCGCGTTTAAGCTAATCCAGGCGCAATACCCCGCCGGAGCGCTCCAAATGGCTCCTGGAGAAAAGATGCCCGCGATGCAGAAGGGCCACGAGGGTCATGACGCTCATTCCCACGCCAGTGGCCCGGTGACTATTAAAGCGGTCGTACAAACCGACGCGCCTTTGGAAGTCGGCAAGCGGGCACAGGCAGTCATTCGCCTTGAACGGTTAAGCGGCGGGCCGGTTACACCGGACGACTTGAAAGTGACGCACACCCAAAAGGTGCATCTGCTTATCATCGACGAAAGCCTAGCCGATTATCACCACGAGCATCCAACGCCGACCGACAAGCCCGGCGAATACGCCTTTGCCTTCACGCCAAAAAAGCCTGGCCCTTATCGCATTTGGGCGGATTTGCTCCCCTTAGTAACCAACCGACAGGAGTATGTCATTGCTGATGTTGCCACCGCCACTAAAGGCGAGCCGATCACCGACCGGAAGCCGAAGCTGACAGCGACGGTGGAGGGCTTGAAGTATGAAGTGTCTTTTGACCGCAAGACGCTGCGAGTGGGTGAGGCGGCGTTGGGCAAGCTGACCATCACCGGAGCCGACGGCAAGATTTTCGACAAGTTAGAGCCGGTGATGGGCACCTATGCTCACCTAGTAGGCTTTGCGGATGACCGCAAGAGCATCGCCCATGTCCACCCGATGGGATCGGAGCCGACCAAGGATTCCGAACGCGGAAGGGGCGAATTGGAGTTTCACTTGCAGCCGGAAAAGGCAGGCATGATGCGCCTCTACGCCCAAGTTCAAATTAACGGCTCCAATAAATTTGCGCCTTTCACGCTGCCCATTGAGCCAGCGCAGGCAATGGCTGCTGAATCCTCCAAGCCTGCCGCTCCATTGTCGCCAGCACTCAAGAAGGTCATGGATGATTACACTGCCTTGAGCGACGCTCTAGCCGACGATGACCTTGCCCGCGCTCAGAAAGCCGCGCAAACATTGGCCGCCAGCGTCCCCGCCGCTTCCGACGCCCTGCCCAAGCAGTTGCAAGAACAAGCGCAGGCAGTCGCCTCAGTTAAAGACATCAAAGCCGCCCGGACTGCGTTCAAGCCTGTTAGCAACACGCTGATTGCCGCTCTGAAAGCCAAGGGCCAGGCCAGCGGTTATTTTCAAATGCACTGCCCGATGGCGAAAGCCGATTGGATTCAGGCCGATAAGAGCGTCCGCAATCCCTACTACGGCTCGGAAATGCGGGAGTGCGGCGGAGTTCAGGGACCACTTTAAAAGCATTTCGAGAAATTAAAGAAAAACCAATTTCCCTTTAAAAGTTCCGAAACACGTGAGGAGGCTTTCAATCAACCAATAAATACATTCCCCCTATGGCAAGCATACGATTCAGACGCTTCACCCACCCTGCAATCCTAATTGCGGCTGACCGCGCTGTTCTACGTCAGTTTTTTGAAACATTCGCCCCGTCGCTGGCAGAAGCCGACATTCAATTGCCGAGCCAGGACTTGGAGCATGATGCCTATTGCCAGGCGTTGGCGAGGTTACTCATGGCACCCAATGGGCTTCCCCATGATGTGAACGATGCTTTGCATTTGGTGAACGAAATGGCTTCGGATGAGGGCGTGAATCGACTCCAGATAGGGATGGCTACTGTCAATTTAAATGTCTCGATCACGGATAAATCGTCTGCGCTTGATATTGCGATGCAGGTATGGCTCGCTGATCCTACCTACTTTCAACAGCGACACTCCGAGCATCAGTTATTGCGGCTTTCATCGTTTGAATACTTTGCGCCGTTGGAACGGGTGGATCGTTCTAAAACGTTTCTTCATCCCACACAGCTACAGTTGACCGCAATGGAGCAGGTGATGCAGCCGGTTTTTGCAAGTAAGAACCGTGGGCATCGAGCGGTGCAGATCGCTGTTCATGCGCTCGATGACGAATACTGGTTTTGGATCGAACACGGTGACCTATTGTCCAGAACCAAGAGGATCGAGGAGGGAAGGTTTGAAACGATGCAGTTTCGCCCCGCCAAGGATAATTTTTTGGTGTATTCTCCGACCTTTGACGAAATCCGTATAAATGCCCCGAGCGTCTGGCAGAAAAACTTGTACCGGGAAACGTTCGGTCAGCATTTTTTCCAGAACACCGGGCATTTCTCCGAAACTCCCCGCTACACGCTAGCTCCCTTAAATGAGGAGGGAGCGGACGCATTGAGCGTCCAGGGCGTGGATCGGATTAAAAAGGTTGTGCTCCAGGAATTGGAGATTCGCATTCCCTCCAAGCAAAATCATATCGAAATTCACCGATCAAAGAACTTGGTCGACAGCCTGAAAGGCACGCGCGCGCTGGGCAAGATTCCTAAATCCTTCCAGCTGCGCCGTGCCGTTTTTGATGTGCGCTTTACGGATTCGCCCAAGTCTCGGCGGATAGAAGTGCGTGTGCCGAACATACTAAAGCTAGGGCGATACTGCGACACTCACGCAGTTTATGATTGGCTGACACAGCGCGGCTTTAAGCCGGAGTCGCAAACGGCGAGTGCTCCTGCTGTTGCCATCCCTGCCACAGCTACCGCATAATGTCTCGCCTTTGGGAAGCTCTGGAAGCAATCGACGGCCAAACTGCCGCACAAGTGACGTGGCAGGAATGGCTAGGCGAAGACTTTGATCTTTTCGCCGAGACGTTTTTGGAGGAATTGCCTGAAACGGCGGAGTCCATTTTTTGTGCGGGTAATTGTGGCTGTGCCCACACGGTCGTAAAACGACCGGACGGCTCCATTGTCGGTGTGTGCGAGTGCCCGGAAGGCTGTAGCGCTGGAGATATGCGGCTTACTGAAGAAATGATTGCGGTATATGGGTTGCAGCGGAAAAAGTTGGGACGAGCCGTGGTGACAGCGTTTGGATTTCAGCGGCGGGAAAGTGATTTAGGGGTGGAAGGGGTAACGCAAATCGGCGCGTACCAGCATCGGGCTATTCCCGTGCTCCTGACGATCCAAAATTCAGCGCCAGCGTTTAAAGAAACCGTGGCTCGGTTAGCTGGTCAGCTGCCCGAATCTTTCATCCTGTTTGTTCCGACGGATGCTTTCTTGGATGCAGATTGTCGCGGGATGCTCAAAAGAATACAAGCAGGCTGCGTACTTCTAAATCAATCTGTCGCACTGCAAACAAATGGTATCCTGAAGGTGAACGGTCAGCCCAGAGACTGGCTTACATTTATCCCTGCTGAAGCAGACACCAACTCGGCAGTTGAATTGATTAGAAAGGCATGGGCTCTCGCAAAGCAATTGGATGGTGATTTTAAGGGAAAATCCCCATTGCCTTCCAAAGTCTTGGAGTTGTACTGCGACAAAAACATGAGTCTTTCCCAAATCGCACATAAATGCGATTGCAGCAAAGGCACCGTCATCAATCGGAAAAGGGAATTAGAGAAGCGGTTAGACACTCCGTTAAATCAGCTTCGCGGGCATTCTACCGCTTTTGAAAAAGTGGAAGCGGAAATGTCCGACAAAAGGGCAAAGCGTATCCACCGGCGCAGCTTCGCCCAAGAAGAAGCGGAAGAATAATGACCATTTTGACCGATTTTTGACCCGGTCAAATTTTCCTAAGTCACTGTAAAACTGAGGAATTGCAATAAGGAGGTTCAGCGCGAGTTGACACTTCTCGGGTTATCAAGGGCCAATCGCATGAAGCGGTGGCTTAACCCGAGGAGTATATGAAAGTCACTAAAGCAAAAACCATGCAGGCGGCGCGCCATCGCCGTGGCTGGTCACAGTTTGATCTGGCACAGCGGGTCGGGTGTTCCGAGTCGCAAATCGCAAAAGTCGAAACCGGCAGGATCAAGCCGATGTCCTGGCTCAAACAGGCCATCGCGCGTGAGCTTTGCATTCACGTGTGGGAGGTGGAGAAATGAACGCCGCTACTTCCAATGATCGGTTAATCAAAATGCTCTCCGCAACGCCGGAGCAACAAACTGCCATCGACCGGGTGCTGGCCGGACAACCGGCGCAGGAGGAACGCCCAGAAACCGGACCGATGCTTCTTGGCATGTCGGCGGCGGCAAAATGGCTAGGCGTGTCGCGAGCAACGCTGTGGCGAATGCTGCGGGCCGGAAAACTGGAGAAGGTTGAACTGCTGCCCGGATCGTTCCGGGTGCGCCGGGTGGACTTGGACGCGCTGGTGGCGGGGAAAGGGAAACAGTCATGACACCGGCTACAGTTCCCTTTATTGATGTGGGCGCAGTAGCGGAAACGCTCCAGCTCCTTGTCGCGCCAGGGCAACCGTTCGAGTTGCGAATCATCGAGCCGCATAGCCAAGCTCGCTGGAAGCCTCGTGCGCTGTTCGGCTATTTCGATAAGTTGGAGGCCGCAATTGCAGCACTAAAGGCTTTGCAGTTCGACGGAGCTAAGGGCGTTTGCGTAACGCTCAACCCCGTGGACGCGGCGCTGCTGGCGCGTTGCCACAATCGACTGAGTGACGGGCAAAGCGGTGGTAGCACTAGCGACCAGAACATCACCCGGCGGCGCTGGCTGATGATCGACGTGGACGCCAAGCGCCCGTCGGGAGTTTCCGCGACAGATTCGGAAAAATCGGCGGCGGAGCGCAAGGTGCGGCAAGTGGAGGGATTCCTGGAAAGCCAAGGCTGGCCGGAGCCGGTCCTGGCGGATTCGGGAAACGGCTTCCATTTGCTTTATCGCATCGACGAGCCAACGGATTGCCCATTGATAAAGCAGTGCCTGGAAACGCTGGCGAAATTGATGGATGATGACAAAGCAACCATCGACGTGTCTGTTCACAATCCGGCGCGGCTAGTGCGGCTCTACGGATCGCGTTCGGAAAAAGGGGAGCATGCGCCCCAGCTGGGCCGACCGCATCGGCTTTCCCGGCTCGTGCAACAGCCCGAAACGCTGGAGATCGTGCCAACCCAGCTTTTGCAGGAATTAGCAAAGCAGGCTCCAGCAGCTTCCGTTCCGCAGGCGGCTGCCCGCAACGGCATGCACATGACGGCGCGAAACAGCACGGCCCGCGCTTGGAGCGTGGATCGCGTCCAGCAGTTCATTGACGCGCATCTGAGCGATTGCCGGCCACGCAACGCACAGCCCTATCAGGGTGGCTATAAGTGGGTTCTGGATATATGCCCGTTTAATTCCGACCATGCGAACGCCTCGGCGCTGATTACCCGAGACACAGGCGGTAAGCTGGGCTTTGCCTGCCATCACAACAGCTGCCAGGGGTACGACTGGAAAGCGCTGCGCGCCAAATATGAGCCGTCTGTATCGCCAGCGTCACGCGTCCAGCTTTCGGTTATGCCTTCCCCATCGGAAGCTTTAGCAGAGTTGGAAACGCAACATGGCGAACCCATCCACCACAATGGCAAGGGCGCTCCCATCAGCATCAATCAAGTATTTCTAGCTAACAAATTTGCCAGCGAAAACGAAATGTTGTTTGAGCCGAACTTAAACACCTTCTACGCCTATGAGTTGAAGACCGGATTGTGGCAGGAGGTGAATGAAAAGCGCATGGCAATGCATCTGAGTGATGCCTTTCAGGAGATGGTTCATCTCTACGAATGTCCCGAACTGCTCAAGTTCCGCAATGAGAATTACCTGTCACAGCTGACGCGAATGCTCAAAGGCGTGATGGAAAAGCCGGGCATTTTCAACCGCTCGGAAAACATTATTCACGTTGGCAACGGCTTCCTGCGATTGGAAAATGGAATGCCCGTGCTGGGGGAATTTCGGCCGGATTTTTATTCCCGCAATCGCACGGATATTCCTTGGGATCCAAATGCCGAATGTCCGCGCTTTATCAATGAACTGCTGGGCCAGCTGCTTGCGCCCGATGATATTTCCCTGTTGCAACGTCTAGCAGGGCAATTCCTGCTAGGCCGCAATCTGTCCCAGCGCATTCTTCTGCTGCGCGGCACGCCTGGCGGTGGAAAATCGACGCTGGCGAATGTCTTAGAAACGATCATCGGCACTCACAATGTCGCGCAACTACGCACGATGCTTTTGGATGAGCGGTTTGAAATCGCGGGCTTCGTCGGCAAGACGCTGTTGTGTGGAAAGGACGTGCCGGGCGATTTTCTCAATCAAAAGGCGGCCTATCAGTTGAAAGCACTGGTGGGCAATGACCGAATGACAGTCGAGCGCAAGGGAGCCAACAAACGCTTTGAATTAATCGGAGACTTTAATGTCTTAATTATCGCCAATAGTCGCCTGCGAGTGCGCTTGGATTCGGATTCAGGAGCCTGGAAGCGCCGCCTCGTCATCATCGACTGTAATCTACCCCCGGTAACCCATTCTATTCCCTACTTTGACCAACTTCTCATTACAGAAGAGGGGCCGGGCATCCTCAATTGGTGCGTTCAGGGAGCGCTGCGGCTGCTGGAGGAATTGGAGCAACATCGGACAATTTTGCTCACGCCAGAACAGGAACAGCGCATAGAAACGCTGCTTTCGGAGTCCGACAGCGTCCGTCATTTCATCAAGCACTGCGTTAAAAAGGAGCATGGCGCGGACGTAACGGTCCACGAACTTGCAACAGCCTACAGCAAATTTTGCGAGGATCGGGGCTGGCAGGCAATGAGCACGCGACAATTTGAAAATGTGCTTCGCGACCTGATGATGGAAATCCATCGCGTCCCCAAGCGCACCGATGTGAAGCGCAACGAGAAAAGTCAGCGCGGCTTTGTGCATGTCGCGCTTATCCCGGAGGAGGAGCCATGAACCACGGGCTACTGCTCTCACATACGCTTCATACGCTCTCGCACCTAGCTCTGCTTTATCGAACGCATATATGGATACGGTGGGCGTTAGGCAGGGATAAGGTGGGCAGTGGTTGCAAAATAAGCCGGATAAAGTTGTACGCGGAAGGGCCAAGTAGGGTTTGGAAGGGCGGACTTTTGCGGAGCAAAACCTAATTATTTAGGAAAAAAGCAGAAATTTATGGGCCGAAACTCCTATTCAGATCGCCGCACGGTGGACGGCAGCCGGGGCATCACGATCCGGTTTCTCAATCGCCACAATTATTTCAAGTCCGCTTGGCTATCGGGTACTGTTACCTGGAGCCGCAACGATCACGAGCTTGGCAGCATGGGCATAAGCGTTTCGACGGCTGCTGGAAATGAGCACCTGTGCGTGCGCTATACCTATACCCACTTGCATTCTGCGTCCCAACAGAAGAAAGATTTGGATTATTCCATTAAGCTAGTCTGGACGCCCTGCAATTACGGCGGGCGACGCTGGTGGTTTATTTGTCCATTAATTACAAATGGGCGGACCTGCAATCGACGCGTGACGGGATTGTATTTCGGTAACTCGCCTTATCTGGGCTGCCGCCACTGTCACGATTTAACCTACGCCAGCTGCCGTGAGAGCCATACCTTTGACCGTCTCTTCTGGAGCATGGGAATGACACCGCAGCAGGGGAAGCGATTGCTCTTTAATCAAAAGATACGGCGGAAGCGGAATCGTCAGCAGAAGTGAATAGATAGTGGCATGAATACTCCCATGCCATCTCCTATATTCACCGCCCGGCGCTTGCCGGGAAGAATCACTGCCATACAAACTGCCGGGCTGCTCGGCTTTCAGCTGCACGACATTGCGCCGCTCATGAGAAGGAAATTGCTGCGCCCGTTGGGTAAGCCTGCTCCGAATGCGCCGAAGTGGTTTGCATCAGCGGCGATCTTGAAGCTCGCGCAGGATGAGCAATGGCTCTCAAAAGCGACCGAATTAATTTCTAGAAATTGGCGCGAAAAGAACGTCAAACGTCCTACGCGCAGTGTTGCCAACGCCCCTTTAGACTCCTACTCCCTATAGCAAAAAAGCGTGTGGGTGGATGTGTGGGTTTTCGTTCCCGATTTTTCAAGAAGTTCGCCAAGTTGCAAAAAAATGGAAAGGCTCGAACGTTTGCCTCGCAACTTACTGAGAATTAACACGTTATGAGACCAACTGAAACACTCATTTGGTCGCGGGGCTTGGATTTGAACCAAGGACCTTCAGGTTATGAGCCTGACGAGCTACCGGGCTGCTCCACCCCGCAGTTTCCAAAAGGGTGGCGATCTTCTGAGCAAGAGGGCTCAAAAGCAAGTTTTTTCCCTGGAGTAATAAATTGTGGAGGCGGCGGGAGTCGAACCCGCGTCCTGCAAACCAGCGCCGCATCCGCACCTACAAGCTTAGCCGCTGATGAATTGTCGGGCGGATGCTTGCTCAGCGAGCCGGCGGCATCCACCGTAGCCGCCACGAAAGTTCTGGAAAATCAGCCGGCAGCCCGCCGATTTTCAGCCTGACATTAAACACGCCGCTTCCCACCCAAGTCAGGATCGGGCGGGGGCAGCGTCACAGCCTATTTAATTAGGCAGCGAGAGCTAAGTTTTCGTTAGCGTTTTGGTCCTTGCCGCGCGCTTTTTAACGAGGGAGACGCGCTCCAGGGAGTGAATGCCTCGGCTTGCAGCGGACGCCGTGCGGTTCGAGTCGAAACCGTGGCGCCCCCTTCAGCATGCAATCTAACCTGCTTTTAGGATCCCGCAAGTGCGGCGTGGAGCGGATGAGGTCTGGGCAAGCTGGGGGATTTGTCGTATGGAATGAGAGAGCTTCGATTCCATGCCTGCCCAACAACTTGAGTGTCTAATCTATGCGCCGGTTTCATCCGGGGGATTGGCTGAGTATGCGCATGAGCAAGCGGCAGCCCTGGTTCGGGCCGGGGTCCGTGTGGAGATGCTGGCTGGGCCGGGGTATCTGGCAGGGAGGCGGTACGAAGAGTACCCGGTTGTGCGGGATTTGACCGAAGCGAAAGCAGGCGCATCCCGGTCGCGACAGGCGCTGCGAATTCTCGGGAACTGGGGGCGTCTTTTTTTTTGCATCCTGAAGCGCCGTCCGCAGTGGGTGCTGCTACAGTCTTATAGTGAGTATTTGTCGCTCATATGGGTTTGGCCGCATGCGCTGCTGGCCTGGTTGGGGGTGGTGAAGTACGCGGCGGTACTGCATGACCCCGTTCGGGATTACGTCGTCGGGCCCAACTGGTGGCATTGGCTTTCGGTGAGACTAGCTTACCTGCCAATTTCCGTCGGAATTGTACACGGCCCGATTCCCAAAGCGGCGTCGGTTCCTGTACGAATCCGGATGGTCGAGGTGCCGCATGGTTTTTATGGGGTGTCTGGAAACATTTCTGTGAGTGAATCCAATGCCGATCTGGAACGCCGCGCCGCTGCACTGCGCACCCAATGGGGGGTGCCGCCGGGCGCACGGGTTTTCCTGGCGTTTGGCTATGTGCGCGATAATAAGAACCTGAGTCTATTTCTTGAAGCAATGCGCGCGCATCCCAACGTATTTTTAGTCATAACCGGCCAATCGCCTTCGCGGCGCGATCGTCCAATGAGCGCGTATCGAGATCGCGCAGCCGAGCTCGGGCTTGGCGAACGCGTGGTTGTGGAAGAGCGCTTTATTCCTGATGAAGAGGTAGGCGCGTATTTTAATGCGGCGGATTTTGCGCTGGTAACTTATAACGCGGCGTTCCATTCCCAAAGCGGCGTGCTGCATGTGGCAGCGCGGGGGCGGCGTCCGGTGCTGGCCTCGTCGGGAGCGGGTCCTTTGCGTGCGTCCGTAGAGAAATATGGCTTGGGCGTTTTTGTGGAGCCCGATTCTGCGGCGGCGGTGGAAGAAGGCTTGCAAACGCTCTTGCAAGGCCGCGCTCCTGCACCCCAGTGGGAGCAATATGCCCAAGCTGCATCGTGGGAAGTGAATGCTGCCCGGACCGCGAAAGCGTTGGGCTTGTCATCCGGAACGTCGTCGGAGGAGGCGTCATGAGCCTGCGTGCCCGCGTCGGAGCGCTTGCGGCATGCGGATACAATCAACTCGTTGGTAAGTTCCCGCTGCACGTGCTGCGGCAGATGTACTTGCGGGCATGGCTCGGACGGGTGGGTGAAGGAACCGTGGTGCAGATGGGCTGCCGTTTTTTACAGGGGAGAAAAATTCAACTCGGCGCGCGCAACATGATTAATTTTGGAACGCTGCTCGATGGACGGCGCTATCCGATCGTGACGGGCGATGATGTTTCCATCGGGCCCGACGCAGCCATTCTGACGCTGGGGCATGATCCGCAGTCGGCCGAGTTTGCCGATCGGGGCGGCCCGGTGACGATCGGTTCCCGCGTTTGGATCGGATATCGCGCCGTGGTGCTCCCCGGCGTGACGATTGGCGAAGGGGCGGTCGTTGCGGCGGGTGCCGTGGTCACGCATGACGTCGCGCCGTATGCGATCGTGGCGGGGAGTCCGGCGCGTGCCATCGGCGAACGATCGCGAGATTTGACGTATCAACTGCGGCATCAAATCTTTTGCACCTGATGTTAGCATGAAGCTCAACCCCAGGCGGCTCACGATATGAATTTGGAGACGCCTTCAATTCCTTCCCGCGCAAGCTGGTGGTATAAACGTGCGCTGCTTTTTTTTCTGATTCTTGCAGTTGCGTTGATCACGCTTTCTTTCGCCCGTCGCGCCGGGCCGCGACTAATGGATCGTTGGATGCTGGGAAATGGAGTTGCGATGGACGTCCCCGGTTGGATGTATTTAGTGCAGCGAGAAGAGGTTCCTTCAGGCGGGCACGTCGGACGCGTGGCTGTGCAAGGACGTTGGGGGCTGGCGGGCGAGAAATTGCAGGCAGCATGGGTAACGAGCGGTGCAGATTCGGTAAGAGCCGAAGCCTGGTATGACATTTCTCCTGAACGCAAAGGCCGGAATTTTTCCGTGGAACTGGCATTGCCATCAGAAAGCCCCTGGAGTTTTTTATGGCTGCGCAGTTGCCGTGGAGAAAAGCGTCGAGTCGCAGTGCCAGTCACAGTTGGATTGAGTGAACTTTTCATCGTGGCCGGTCAATCCAACGCAGCAGGTTGGTCGCAGACGCTTTTTGCGGAGCAGCGAGCTCGCGTTTATTCCGGGGATGTGGAGCGCACCGGACGCATTACTTGGCGGGCCTGCGCCGATCCGCAGGTGCCGGGGGGCGGCGGCTCATGGCTTCCCTTGGCGGGAGTAGAGCTGGCAAGTTCGCTTGGGCGCCCCGTCGGATTTTTAAATGTCGCGGTGCCAAGCTCTCATATCCGCGACTGGCAGCCGTACACCGCGCCGTGGAGAAAGCTAGTGGCAGCATTGCGCGCGACAGCTCCTGGTGGCGTGCGCGCGATTTTGTGGCAACAGGGAGAATCAGATGAAGAGCTCTCGGCTGCAGAGTATAAATCATTTTTAGAAACGCTCATTTCTTCTGTGCAGCGTGAAAGCGGGCTAGAACGGCCGGTGCCGTGGCTTATTGCGCGCGCAAGCAAAATGTACGGCGTCAATTCCGCAAGCGTGCGACAAGCGCAGGAAGCAGTGTGCGATGGTCGGCATGTGATGAGGGGGCCGGATGCCGATGCGTTGGGGCTGGAGTTTCGCGAGTCGGACGGATCTCACTTCAACGAACGTGGGACTCGCGCGATGGCCCATGCATGGGCAAAATCAATCCAAGAGCATTTTTTCTCCGAAATAAAAACAGAGGCTGTTTCTAAAAAGAGAATCCCATGAAAGCGCGTTGGATTTGCTGCCAGCTTGGTGCGCGAGAGCACTATGCGGTGCCGCGTGCCCTGACGCGGCAAGGCGCGTTGGCCTGCATGGTGACGGATCGATGGATTGCTCCCACGAGCGGGTGGCGGGAGCGGCTCAGCGCGGGACGGTTTCATCCCGAATTGGCAGGTGCTCCTGTGCATTCGTTCAATGCTGCGAGTTTATGTTTTGAAATGGGAGAGCGGATTCAAGCTCGAAGCGGGTGGCCTCGGATAATGGTGCGGAACCGTTGGTTTGGGCGCCGGGTTGCGCGTTGGATCACTAACTTATCAGTAGAAGAAGCATCCCCACCGCCAATCATTTTTGCGTACAGCTACGCGGCTTTGGAAATTTTTGAAGCGGCTCATGCGCGCGGATGGCGTACCGTGCTGGGACAAATTGACCCAGGCCCCATGGAAGAGCGGATTGTGGCGGGCTTGCATGCGAACCGTCCAAAGATGAACTGGGGCCCTGCTCCGGCGGAGTATTGGCAGCTTTGGGAATGGGAAGTGGCGCTCGCGGATGCAGTCGTGGTGAATTCACCCTGGTCACGCGGCGGTGTTTTGGAGGCAATTCCGGCGGCTGCCAATAAACTGCATGAAATTCCGCTGGCGCACGACGTGTCGCCAGAGGCGCGAGCATGGCAGCGGGTATATCCGACCACGTTCACAGCAAGTCGTCCGCTGCGCGTATTATTTTTGGGCCAAGTGATCTTGCGCAAGGGGATTGAGCTTTTGATTCAAGCAGCGCGCCGTTTAGAGCATTTGCCGATCGAGTTCTGGATCGTCGGTCCCACGTCATTGGGGCAGGATTGGAAAGACGCCGCCCCCGCTTCAGTTCGCTGGCACGGTTCAATCGCACGAGGAGAGGCTGCGGATTATTACCGGCGGGCGGATGTTTTTGTTTTGCCAACTTATTCGGACGGTTTTGCGCTGACGCAGTTGGAAGCGCTCGCCTGGAAGCTGCCGGTGATTGCTTCCCGTTTCTGCGGCGAAGCGGTCGTGCATGAGAAAAACGGCTGGCAATTGGATCCGTTGACGAGTGAAAATCTGGCTGCGATTTTGGCGCGGTGCGCGAAAAATCCACAGCTTCTGGCGTCGTGGGCTTCCGGGGGCGACCAGCTCGATTGGCCCTTTACGCTGGAAACGGTCGGACGCAAGCTGGAGACGCTCGCCGATACCCTCATCTGACATGCTCGACGCCAACTGGATTATTTTTGGACAGGCTGCCTTTATTGCCTTCGGCATTATCTGGTTGCTGACCAAGAATGACGAAATACCGGTTGTCTTGGCCCTGCTGGTTTTTTTTATTTCAGGCTTTCGGTACTGGGCCGTGGAGCGCGGCCTCGCGGATTTTGTCATTGTTGCGGAGGCGCGGGAATTTCAGATCACCTATGAAATTGCTCAGCGCTGCTTGAATTTTATATTTTTTGGAGAAGCGCTGCTGCTTGTCACCTACGCGGCAGCGTTTGGTCCGGCGCTAGCGCCCCTTCCGCGTTTGTTTGGAGAGGGAGCACTTGGGTGGCTACGGCCTCGGATTTTTGTATTTAGCATCTTGATTATTCCCGCGGTACTGGCCATCCGGGGTTATGTGGACGGCCGCATCATGGCCGGATATAGCCAGGCGTTTGAAATTAGTAGTTACTGGGGGCTTTTTGCGTTTGTCATGGTCGGGCTTGGGATTTTGCTCGTGGCGATGTGGCGAGCGGGTGCCTGGCCCGCGCCGTCGCATCAACTACTTGGGTGGGCGCTCATCGGGCTTGTGTTTTGGATGACGTTCGGGCCTCAGGGCCGTTTTCAGTTTGCAGGCTGGCTCTTGGCTTCAACGGTGATTGTGCTTTCGGGAACACGAGGCCTTCCCAAACTTTTTGCGTTGGCCGTCTCGGGGGCGCTCCTTTTGGGGTTGTTTGCGTTTGCCGGTGCGCTGCGCAATTTAGCCTATCAAGATTATAATAACGATCCGGTTGAAGTTTCCGCAATGGATCGGCTCTCAAAATTTGAAGATGCCAACATGCTCGATGGCTTTTGTTTCGTTTCAATGGCTTATCCCCGGTATACGCCCTACCGATGGGGCGGCGAGCATTTGGAAATTTTGATGCGTCCCATTCCGCGTGCAATTTGGCGTAGTAAACCGGTCGGCGGGGGTGATTACATGACCAAGCTGGGCTTCACGGATCCGGAAAAGGGAACAACTATCGGAATTTCACCTTCGCTCTTCGGATCTTTTTATGCTGAGGGAGGTGTCGTCGGCATTTTGATCCTTGCTCCCCTCTACGGCTGGATTTTGGCGCGGCTGCAAGGATCTTCCCGAAATGCGCATCCGTTTGCTGCAATGCTGATTCGCGGAATGATTGTCGCATCGATTCCTCCGCTTTTACGAGGCGGTGATCTACCAGGTATTTACGCCTGGTTTGGGATGTCGTATTGGCCGTGTTTATTTATTCTCTGGTGGGGCCGCTCATTTTGGTTTGCTCGGCGCAACTCGCACGGGGCGCCGGCGATTTCATAAATCAAGGCACTTTTCATGGAGTCCTTCTCGCCATCCCAGCATGCTGTTATCATCGCGTCTTGCGGCAGGCCGGATATTTTGGCTGAGACCTTGGAGTCGCTCCTTCGTCAAAAAAAAGAATGTGGGCCCATCATTCTTTCAGTTGAGAAGGCAGAAGACCTGCCCATCACAAGCGAGGCGTGGAAGGCGCTCGGCAATAGAATTCAAGTTATCCAAGGAAAGCGTGGTGCGACCAGACAGCTCAACCGAGCAATCCAAGCGCTTCCAGCGAATTTGGAACTGGTGACATTTCTCGATGACGACGTTGAATTGGCGGAAGATTATTTGGAGACGATCCAACGCCTTTTTGTCGATCAGCCGGATGTTATGGGCGCGCAAGGAAGGTGTCTGGCCGACGGTAACATTTATCGTTCCCAAGCCATCGCACTCCTGCGCGCATCTTCGGAAGAAATTTCCCAGCAAAAATGGGAAAAAGCCGAAACGCTTTATGGGTGCAACATGACGGTTCGACGCCGTGCTTTGGAATTTGCGCGGTTTGATGAGCGATTGGCCGAATATGGGTGGCTCAATGACGCAGATTTTAGTTCGCAGGTTCGCGGGTTGGGTCGATTGGTGACGGTTCCTGCAGCGCGGCTGGCGCACTTGGCGGCGGGCGGCGGAAGAGGAAATGGAAGAACTTTCGGAATCAGCCAGATCATCAATCCTTACTATCTTTGGCGGAAAGGGAGCCTAAATTCTTTTTCCCATGTTCTTTTGCGGCATTGGTTGCCGGCATTGGTTGCGAATGTGAGCCGAGGAGCGTGGACGCGACTGCGCGGTAACATTCGCGGATTGTGGGAAGTGCTGCGCGGCCGAGGAAAGCCGGATGCAAGAGTACAGGGCAGAGTCGGGCGCTCCACTTTATTACGAAAAATGCGCCGTTGGGATCATCGCCGGAGCGGTCTCATGCGACGTGTTCCTTGGATGATGCGTTGGCTATTGCCCATTTTACGAGCGATTAAGTATGACCCGCTTTGGCGTTGGACGGTTTATCGAGTGCGGCAAAACCGGGCAGTGCCAGAAAATTTACTGGAAGGAAGGCACATGCTTTTTATTGTCGGGTCTGGACGGTCTGGCACCACGCTCTTGGGTCGGCTCCTGTCAGCCCGGCGCGATGTTCTTTACTTCAATGAGCCATATCATTACTGGGCAGCGCTCGATCCGCGAACGGATGTTCTGGGCCTTTTTGAAAAAAAACTTGGCGCTTTGCAACTAACAGCAAGTGATGTCAGTCCAATCCATATTCAGCGATTTCGCTCTCTTTTTTTGGCGGCTCAGCTGCGCCAAAATTGTCGATGGGTGGTTGAGAAAACGCCGCACAATTTGTTTCGGCTCGAATATTTGCGGGCACTCTGTCCCAGTGCTTCCGTTATTTTTCTTTCCCGCGATGGAATTGAAACCGCGGAATCGATCGCGGCGTTGGCGCAATCCAATCAATATCGCATTTTTGGCAGGCCCGGATTCAATCAGTGGTGGGGATCTCAAGACGCAAAATGGCGTGCACTCAAGGCTGCGGCTCCTGCGTTAGGATTTTCCGATTCTGAGATTGCGCTGGCGCGCAATCATTTTGAGCGAGGCGCGTGGGAATGGCTCCTGAGCATGAAGGCGGTTGAACGAGGCCCAGAGCTTTTTGGAGATCGCTGGCTTGAGCTTCGTCATGAGGACTTGGTGGCAGCTCCTACTCAGGCGTTGCACCGTGTTGCGGATTTTTTAGCGCTGGATTTTTCAGAGGCCTGGATTGATGGGATGCTCCCGCATATTCATTCTCCTTCTCAGTCTGTATTGCCATTGGGGAGAACAGGCGCCGTTCAGCATCCAAAAAGCGTGGAATTGCCGGCGACCGCATGCGCGGCGTTCAACGCGTTTCAAAGCCAAAGAAAGTTTATCGGGCGAGCTTATACGTACCATACAAATACCAATTTTGAAACGACGCCGGCAGGATCCCGCATTGCGATTCTTTTTTTAAACATTGGCGGATATCATGCGGCCCGGCTGACGGCGGCCGCGGCAGCGCTTCAAACGATCGGGGGTAAATTAACGGCGGTGCAGGCGCGATCGACGACAGCCGACCATCCCTGGGGCCAAGTGAATACTCCGCTCGCAGTGCAAACCCTCTGGCCGGACCTGACTAGAACTAACGATCCTTCGTTTCGTCAAACAATTCTGCGACTGGACGAAATTTTTGCCAAAAATCCTCCCCAAGCACTGGCAGTGCCCGGATGGGGAACTTCATTCGCGCAAGCGGCGATTGAATGGGGGTGTCGGCATTCCATCCCGCTTGTGCTTATGAGCGAAAGCAAAGCGGATGATCTACCGCGATTTTTTCCCTATGAACTCTGGAAGCGGCGGCGCTATGTGCAGCATTTTTCTTCTGCGATTGTGGGTAGCGCGGCGCACGCAGATTATTTGGTTTCTCTCGGAATGCCGCGTGAAAAAATTGCTTTCGGATATGATGCGGTTGATAACGCATACTTCGAAAAGGAGACCGATCGGTGGCGGCATTCGACCGCGCGCGAAGCTTCAGCGTCTCCGCTACTGCCCCGCGGTCCTTATTTTTTGACAGTGTCGCGTTTTGTCCGGCGTAAAAATATTCACCGACTTATTGAGGCGTATGCGCAGTATCGAAACAAAAATGGAGACGCGGAAGCATGGCCGCTTGTTATTTGCGGCGACGGAATACTGCGCGAGGGCTTAAAAGCGCATGCGGGTCGGCTAGGTCTTCTCGCTTCCATTTTTTTTCCGGGATTTTTAACATACGCCCAAATGCCCCGCGTGTATGCCGGGGCGGGCGCACTCGTGCATCCGGCGCTCACGGAACAGTGGGGCTTGGTTGTCAACGAAGCGATGGCGGCCGGGCTTCCGGTGGTGGTGTCGCGCACAGCCGGTTGCTTCGCTGATTTGGTCCAAGAGGGAGTGAACGGCTTTGGCGTTGATCCACGCTCAGTCAAAGAAATGGCGCAGCGAATGCAAGCGCTTGCAACGATGTCAGAAAAAGAACGGAATCGGATGGGTCTGCGCGCTCAAGAGCGGGTTTGGCGTTATTCGCCGGAGAATTTTGGCCGTGGGATTTTAGAGGCGATTCAAGTGGCGCTGGAACCGAGAGAATCGGCAAATCCGGCATCGACTTGAAAGAGCTCCTTCTGTTGAGTTTTTTACATGCGCGTCGCCTACACCACGGAATCGGCAGCTCCTCAAGCGGGCGGGCTTTACGCCGCAGTGCAGCCGCTGGCGCGTGCTTTGGTTGAAGAAGGCGCCGCTGTTTCTATTTTTGCACAGACCGAAGTTGAGGCAACAGCGGGAGAATGGTCGCCGGCGTCTCTCATATCATTACCGCCAACGCGCGCTTTGGATTGGTTTGGTTCAAGCGCGTGGACGCGCGCCCTGAAAGCATTTTCTCCCACCGTCATTCATGCACACGGAATTTGGCATCCGCAGGTGATGGCGGCGGCGCGAGCAGCACAGCAGCTGCGTGTGCCGCTGGTCATCAGTCCGCACGGGATGTTCGAGCCCTGGGCGCTGCGGCATCGTTCAGGAAAAAAGCAGCTGGCCCGGTGGTTCTATGCCGATCGCGCGTGGCAGCAAGCCAGCGCGTGGCACGCTTTGCATGCGGGTGAGGCAGAGGACTTGCGTGCGGCAGGAATTACCGCGCCGATTTATGAAATTCCTAACGGAATTGAATTGCCTGAAAACTCTCCCGTAGGCTCGCCTCCATGGAGTGGGCGCGTTCCTGCTACTGCGCGCGTGCTC
Source organism: uncultured Verrucomicrobiaceae bacterium (assembly GCA_964473925.1). Lineage (GTDB taxonomy): Bacteria > Verrucomicrobiota > Verrucomicrobiia > Methylacidiphilales > CAYYVW01 > CAYYVW01. Next base: position 73,555 of record CAYYVW010000003.1, on the reverse strand, counting down.
CTTTTTTTGGGAAGACTGCATCCCAAGAAAAATCTGCCCGCGTTGCTGGAAGCATGGCGCCGGGTTCCTTCGTTGAAGGATTGGCGTTTGGCGATCGCCGGCTGGGACTTTAACGGACACCGTGCTGAATTGGCACAACAAGTCCACGCAGCAGGACTGCGTGAGCAGGTGATTTTTTTAGATGCTCAGATGGGCGAGGATAAATCGCGGGCCTATCATCATGCGGCCGCGGTGGTGCTTCCTTCCTTAAGCGAAGGCTTGGCGATGACGATGCTCGAATCGTGGGCGCATGCGCGTGCGATGCTCGTGACGACGGGGTGTCATGCGGGCGCCGGCGTTGCTGCGGGAGCCGCGCTCGAAGCAGCGCCGACGGCGGAAGGTTTAGCGGAGGGATTACGCTCGTTAACCGCGCTTTCAGATAGTGAGCGTGCCGCGATGGGCGCTGCCGGCTGCGCATTAGTCACCCGTGAGTATCAATGGCCGGCGATTGCCAGTCGCTGGCGAGCGCTCTATGATGGATTGGCAGGTTCGACTCGTGGAACAAATTCAAGGCGAGTCGGTGCTGTGTCGATAGCCGAAGCTTTACCAGAAGTGCGCCCCATTCCTCCTAGTTCACAATCTTTCCCTTTTTCATTTTCAATCTAGCACGCGCATCATTGAATTCTTATGCAAATGGATATTTCCGCGCACCGGGCTTCAAGCGGTTATTCGCGCGGTGAGCTTGTGGGCCGCGTCCTTTGGGGGTGCGTGCGGCCATTGTTCGCCCGGAGCCCGCGCTTTTGTTACGGCTGGCGCAATGCGCTCTTGCGGCTTTTTGGCGCGCGCATTGGACGCGGCGTGCGCATCTACCCGTCTGCGGAAATTTTTTTACCGTGGCAAATCCAGATTGAAAACGATGTGACGATTGGATGGAACGTCCGTTTCTACAGCTTGGGGCGCATCACCATTGGCGCGCGGACGATTGTTTCACAGGGAGCGCATCTGTGCGCGGGGACGCATGATGCCACCCGCGCCGATTTCCCATTGCAACGCATGCCAATCACCATCGGATCCGACGTGTGGATTGCAGCGGAAGCGTTCATCGGTCCTGGCGTCACGGTCGGCGCCGGAAGCGTCGTCGGCGCGCGCGCAGTTGTCGTGGAAGATGTTCCGCAGTGGCAGATGGTCGCCGGCAATCCGGCTCGTGTGATTAAGCCCCGCGTGCTGGCAACTTCCACTTGAGATTGCGATGACGGGTTCAAGGGCTTCTCAGCGCGTGATCTTTCTTTCACGCACGTATCCGCCGCAAGGAGGGGCTGTCGGTGAATTAGTGCAGCAGCTGGCTGAATTTCTAACTGCGCGCGACTGGCAGGTGGAAGTTGTCGCGACGCGCAGCAGTGCAAAGACAGACGATGCAAGCGCCTCCGCTGTCCGCGTGCATCGTATCTGGGCGCTGGATTTTGGCCGCAGCTCCCTTCTCGGGCGCGCGATCGCAGCGCTTCTTTTTTATCCACTGGCCTTCTTGAAAATTTTGCAGATTGCACGCAGTGGATCCATCGTCGTGACAACGACGGATCCTCCGCTGCAGCTCGTGGTCGGATGGGCGGCAAAGCTTTTCAAGCGCCTCCGCCTCATTCATTGGTCGCAAGATATTTATCCGGAAACGGCCGAGCGATTGGGCGTGCTGCGTGAAGACGGCGTTGTGGCGCGAATGCTGCGCGTCATTTCCTCAGCCGCGCTTCGGCGTCATGATGCGACGGTCTCAATCGGCCGTTGCATGACGCGCGTCCTGGCCGCGCGCGGAGTCGAGCTGCAGCGTATCGCTTTCATTCCCAATTGGGGGACGCTGGAACCAAATCAGAAATTGGATGCAGAAGCTGCTGCGATACGCCGGGAAAACGGCTGGGACGGGCGCTTCGTTGTGATGTACGCTGGAAATTTCGGCCGCGCGCATCCGCTGGAGCTGCTCTTGGAAGCGGCCGCTTTATCAGAAGCAAACCCCGCGCTGCATTTCGTATTTGTCGGGGAAGGGCCGGGCCGGGCCCGGTTGCAGCGACGAGCGGCTCAGCAGTCGCGCGGATCCATTTCCTTCCTGCCACGCCAACCCGCGGAACGCCTCGGCGCGCTGCTTGCATCGGCGGATGTGCATGTCGCGTTACTCGATCCCGCGCTTGAAGGGTTGGTCGTTCCCAGCAAGATTTACAATCTGGGGATTGTAGGCCGGCCCTGCTTTTTTGTCGGCCCGATGAGGAGTGAAGCGACGCAAGTAATCCAAGCGTCGGGCATGGGCGAGGTGATTGAGTCGGGAGCAGGCGCGGCTCCCCAGCTTGCGGCGCGATTGCAAATTTGGCAGAAGGATCCCACTCTCATCCTGCAAGCCCGTGCTGCCGCAGTTGCATTTGCGCGCGCACACCCGGCCGCGGCATCTCTCCAGGCGTGGGAAGCACTCCTGCATTCCCAGGCCGGACCAACGTAACTTTTCATGAAACAAACTCCCCATGCAGCGGAATGGATCAGCGGCTGGCTGCTGGCCGGAGCGCTGGTCTTTGGTCCGTGGGCGCTGGGGTGCACGACGCCGGATACGGAAATGGGCCTTATCGGCATCATTGCAGCGGCTGGCATTTGGTGGGCAGCGCGCTGTGGATTGGCGCTCCGATGGCCGCAGCTGCCACTGTATGTGTTAGTGCCAATGGTGTGGCTGGCGGCGCAAGGAACCTGGATGGTATGGAACGCGCACTCCATTTACCTGCGCGAACTTTGGGAATGCTGGCCGCTCGAGCCGCCGCTGCCCGCCTTGCCCGGGACGATGGATCTGGAATCCTCCCGGGCGCTCGTGCCACGTGCGCTGGCGCTTTTGACAGCATTTGCGCTCGCGCTTGAGTTAGGAAAGGACGAACGCTGGCGGCGGCGCTTGAGTTGGGCGATCGTCATTGCCGGCGTCTCCATCGCTGGACTGGGACTTTTGGAGCGGATGCTCCAAGCGCCATCCATTTTGTGGATGGGCAATCGCATCGTAGGTAATTTTTTTGGAACGTATCGCAGCGTTACCAATGCCAGTGCTTATCTAAATTTTGTCTGGCCCGTCATCGGGGGATTGCTTTTCATCAATATCCGTCGTCACGGTTCTCGGCTCATCCGCGCTTTTCTGCTTGTTGCGTGGATCATCACGCTCACGGCGGCGCTGCTGACCGGCTCGCGCGGGGGCAGTTTGCTCACGCTGCTGCTCGTGGGCTCGTTTTTTTGGATGCACCATCGTTTTCTGATGAGCCATTTGAATTCTCAATCGCGAGTCGTCTGGTCGGTAGCAGCCGTACTGATCGCAGCGGTGATGGTGCTGTTGGCGCTGCTGGCGGGTCTCGTCGCACACGACCGATGGGCGATTTGGTCAGGCGGTGATTTGCAAAGCCTGCATGCCCGGTGGGCGGTCACTGTCGTGAATATCCGCGCTGCGTGGGCGGCAGGGCCGGCCGGATTTGGCCCCGGTACCTTTCATTTGGTCTTCCCGCATTTTACTGGAGAACTCGGGCCCATTCTCCGGGGCGTTTGGGAGCATGCGCACCAAGATTATTTGCAATGGATCATTGAGTGGGGCTGGCTCGGCGGGTTGGCATGGGGCTGGCTCTTTTTTGTGGGGCCGTGCCGCGCGTGGCAGAACCTACGACGGGATGGGATGCAATGGCCCGTGCAAGACCGGATGTGGGTCCGCTCGCTGCTCGTCGCCTGGGCTGGAATGGCGGTCATGGCCGCAGTTGATTTTCCGCTGCAGGTGCCGTCGTTAGCGCTCTGCGCATGGGTGGCTGCGGGCCTGCTTTGGTCTTGGGCGGATGCGTCGCCCCCCGCTTCCGAATCGAAGGAAAAAAGTCGCCTCAACTAGAACAGCGACTCGCCCACGCTGATCGTATCTTCCGGCAGCACTTCGAAGAGCGCCGCAGATTTGCTGATCGATTGCGCGGTCACGTCGACTTTTAAGATCAAATCTTGTCCCCCAGTCTTGCGTTTGACGGTGACAGTTCGACTGGCCAGGCGCGTAAAGCCGCCGGCCATCGCGAGGGCTTTCACGATAGAAAGCTTTCCTGTGCCAGGCAGCTGATAGATGCCGGGTTTGACGACTTGGCCCAGCACCAAGAACGTCCGGTTGGAGTAAGGCACCGTCACCACATCCCCCGGCATGACGGGGAAACCGCTCTGATCTTGCGCGCCGCCAGAGGCATCTACCGTGAACACCTTGTTCTCGCCCTCGACAACGCGGCGGACCTCAACGTGGGCAAGATCTGCGTCCCCTGTCGTTCCGCCCACCAGCGTCAACGCCTCGACCAGGGTGATTTTTCCGCCTTGCGGAATTTCGCAGTAGCCCGGCTTCATTACCTGGCCAAGGATAGAGACCATCCGGCTACCGTAATTAATCACGACAGTATCGTTTGGCAGAATACGGAACGATTCCGCTTCGCGTGTCCGGCTCGAGAGGCTCGCGTCGACCGTAAAGCTTTTCTCTTGTCCGCCAACATTACGATTGATCACCACTTGGCTCGCATCGGCATCTTTTGTGCAGCCACCCGCCATGCCGAGGGCTTGCGTCAAGTTCAGCACGCGATCCGGCGGCAAATCATAATTCCCCGGTCGCATGACGTGGCCCATGATCGAAAAAGAGAATTTCGCGTATTCTAAGATGGCAACCGTCACCTGCGGATTGACCAAATAGTCCTTGGCATAAGCCGCTTCCACGGCACGCGTCGCGTCCCCGAGCGTCATGCCCACAAGCTTAATTTCACCGATGAGCGGCAGCGTTGCGGTGCCATTCTTGGAAAGCCGGACCGTCGCGTCCAAATCCTGCTGTTGGAACACCCGCACGCTGAGTACGTCGGAGGCACCCAGCCGGTAATCCTTCGGGACGCTCGCTGGGATTGGTGCAGAGGGCGTTGCAGAGCTTGTTTCAGAAGCAGAGTTGGAGGAGCGCAGCCCCATTCCCAATTCGGGTTCTGCGGAATGCGTCGTGTTGGTCGTTATGAACAGCGCGCACGCAATGAGCGCCGCAGCAGCGCTCCGCAAGGCTGCCTGCTTAAGACTTGCGCGAAGAGGAAGAAGAAGGGGAAGCGGGGTAGGCATATCGATATTCAGTATTTGAGGAATAATAGTAGTAGTACTTGCTGTGTCCGAGCCGGCTGTTGCGCGGCAGGCGGTTGATCACCAGGCCTACTGGCCGGACAGCGGCCTTGCTCAGCGCGGCGCAAGCGCGTCCAACCGCATTGCGAGGCGTGTACGCAGCGCGCACGACAAGGCAAACCGATTGCACGGCCGAGACCATCAGCAGCGTATCGCTCACCGGATTAACCGGCGGACTGTCGATGATGATGCGGTCAAACGCTCCACGGAGCCGCTCGATGAGTTGCGTAAGCGCTGGACCTGTTAAAAGTTCCGCGGGATTAGGCGCCGTGGTTCCAGCCAAGAGCAGATACAAGTTTTCCGAAGCAACTGAAGGGCGCAGAGCTTGTTGCACTGGCATGTTCCCTACTAAGCAATCGACCAAGCCGGGGGCATGATTGGCCTCTCCAAAAAGAGTATGAATGACGGGTCGCCGCAAATCGGCGTCTATCAGGAGCGTGCGCAATCCCTGCTGTGCGAAGGAAACAGCCAGATTCGTACTGATGAAACTCTTTCCTTCCGAAGGAACAGCGCTGGTCATCAAAAAGGTTTGCCGTTCTTCCTGCGGGCCTAAAAGGAGTAAAGAGGCCCGCAAAGAGCGAAACGCCTCGCTGGTATGGGGGTCTGTATTTTGCGTCATCACCAAAAAGCTGGGGGATTCGTGGTTGAACGAAGCGTTGGGGATTGCGCCCAGGATGGGCATCCCGAAAAGTTTCTCTGCTTCGTCGACGGTCTTGATGGTGCTGTCGATTGCATGGAGCAGAAGCACGATCAGCAGTCCTGCAATGAGTCCTCCCAAAATGCCAATGGTATAAGCACGTTGCGGATTTGGACTAATCGGCGCACGCGGCAGGCTACCGCTATCGGCGATGCGGAACGCGTCCGAGCCGATGCCCTTGGTCAAATCCGTCTCTTTGAGCCGCCCGACCACGGAAGTATAGAGAGTTCGATCCGCTTCTACTTCACGCAACAGGACATTGTATTGGGTTTCGATTTTTTGCACCAATTGGGGAATGGAGTCGCGTTCTGGGGCGTCCGTGTTGGCAGAGGCATCATCCGAAGCGGTCGTAGTCGAATCGGGCGAGCTTGCTTCTACTTCTCTAGGCGCCGCATGCGCTTGCGTGGCTGCCTGACTGAGCTGCTGCTCGTACTCGGCGACAGCGGAACGCGCCTCAATCATCTTGGGGTGCTTATCCTTATAGGTTTTAGTAAGTTCACGGACAGCTTCCTGGCGCTCAATCAATTTCTGCTTCAGATCATAAACCGTTTTATATCCTTGAAGGGCCTGCTCCGAGCCGCGTAGGCGCTCCTTAAGTCGTTCAGCCTCTTCAATTAAGAACTTGAATGCCGTCTGGGCGACGTCCGATTTTTGCTCGGCACGGCGGGCGATAAACTCTTGCAATACGCCATCGACAAGTCGTTGAGCCGTGGCGGGGGTGGTGTGGACTGCGAAAACATCAATCAGCCGGGTTCCACGGCGAACATTGGCGAGAACCAGCCGAGAGATGCGGTCGACCATTTCATCAGGCGTGTAGGAGGTGCCGTCGGCGCGCGCCTGGAAAAGATCCGTATCATTTTTAATCTCAGGACGCCCTACCACATGACGCAGCAAACTTTGCGTGGTGAGCGTCTCTTCCACCGTCCGCAGAAAATCAGCCGCTGCCAGGGATTCTTGACTGACGTTTTCAATCTTCACCACCCTGCTTTCCGTCTGTTCAACCTGGAGCACGCCCCGGGATTGATACATGGGAGGGGTGACATGCAGATAATAAGCGGCTCCCAATAGCCCCACTAAAATGCAAAGAGGCAGGATCCACAGGCGCTCAAGCACCATATGGTAGAGCCGAGAGAAATCGAGCAGGTCCCCTGTATGCCCTGAATGCTGCATGGAGTGGGGGGCATGACCCCCTTGCGTTGGGCCGGTCCCTTGGGCTCCGGGTGACTCAAACCATTTCATGCAGATTTTGTGGAATAATGTCCAAGCCACGATCCTAAAGTAACTTCCGCAATAGATACAGCTTTAAAAACACGTTTCCTTTTTGCCTGTCTTGCGGCATTAGGACCCCTGCAAGGGATGGGTCCCTGTCCCTTTACTCGAAGAATTATTAAAAAAGTTAATAATGACAATTGACAACACTTCTTACCATCGGCAGGGTGAGTTGCTCTTTTCGTTGGCCAGTCAGAGCGGGCGCGTCCGGCGTAATTTCGTCGATCGATCAATTTTATGAATCTTCTTTGCAACCGTTTTAGACTTGGCTGGGCAGTTAAAACCCTTCTCTTTGTAATTACCAGCCTCCTGCTGGCGTCGGGCCCCGCTCGCGCGCAGCGCATGGCCGTTCCCTGGTACGCCGGAGCAGATGCATACGGAGCCAACTCCACCCAAGGGGCCGTATCAATTCAAGCGCCTGCCACGCTGGAAGATCAATGGGCTGAAGAAACAGTCAAAGGAGACGGCAAATCTGAAGATGAGCAACAAGGCCCCCGCGCCGCTGCCAAGCACTGGATTGCCCGCCTGAGCGTCAGCGCCATTTACGACGATAACATCACACTTTCCTCCAACAACCAGAAGCGCGACCTTTACTGGTCCATCAACCCCACGGTTGGTTATCAAACTGGCAAGGCCCTTCAGGTTAAGTTTGAGTACTCGCCCAACATCCTCCTCTTCAATAGCCACAATGAGTTTAACGCGGTAGATCATACTGCCACCGCCACCGCCAATTGGCGGGGCGAAAAGCTAACCGTTAGTGCGGTCCAATCCATCAACCGTCTCTCGGGCCCAACGCAAGACGTGGGCGACCGGACCAAGCGCACGGTTATCGGTACCGGGATCAACGCCGCATACGCTCTCACAGGCCGCACCAGCTTAGATGGTTTTGCCAGCCAGTACCTGGTTGATTACGACGACAAGCTCGACAGCAAGACGTGGCTCGTCGGCGGTTATGCTAATTATAACCTGACGCCCAAGCTCAAAGTCGGCGTTGGTCCAGCCATCGGTTTTGTCGATATGGTTGGCCCGAACCAAACGTTTCAAGAAGCCCGCGGTCGTGTCGCCTACCAAGCAACCGAAAAGCTTGGGTTTGATGCTTACGCCGGCATTCAGTTCCGCCAATACCAAAGCCCCATGGGCGCGGCCTCTTCGGCGGACGGTGTTTTCGGCCTCAGCGGCACGTGGACGCCGCGTCAGGGCACGATCATCTCGTTGCGTGGTTACCGCACCTTTGAGGCGTCCGCGACCCAGGCCAACCAAAACATCCTCATCACCGGCTTTGGCGCGAGCGTCAACCAACAGTTTGCGCAGCGCTTCACCGCCTCACTCTCGGGCGGATATGAGTTTGGAGATTATGAATCCACCGTTTCCGGAGTCACCGCTCCTCGCCAAGATAGCTACTTCTATCTTTCCCCTTCGCTGGCCATGACCATCAACAATTGGTGGAGCGCCTCCATCTTCTATCGCTACAGCCAGAACGATTCGGATGGCGGTCCTGGAAACTTCGACTTCATGGCGCACCAGATTGGCCTAAGCTCGACGATCTCTTACTAGGCTCTCAAGCTTACGCGACGGCCTGCGCGCTGCTTCCGCTTGGTTTTCCGCGGGCGCTTAGGTAAAGCTGGGCCCGTATGGCGCTGCGTCTCATCTTCGGTTTAGGCAATCCCGGTTCGGCGTACGAACGCACGCCGCACAACCTCGGCTTCGCCGCGTTGGAAGAATTGGCCCGTCGTCATCGCATCACGTGGAAAAAGGATGCTCGGGGGCCTTCGCTCACCGCTGCACTCCCTTCCCCAGACGCCGGTTCCGTGCATCTCGTTCAACCGCTTACTTACATGAACTTAAGCGGTCATGCCGTCCGCGCGTGGGCCGACTGGCTGAAAGTTTTGCCCGCAGAATTGCTCATCGTCTGCGATGACGTCCGGCTTCCTTGGGGCAGTCTACGGTTTCGCACGCAAGGCGGCAGCGGCGGGCACAACGGCCTGGCCTCCGTCGAACAGGCCCTCGGAACGCAGCAATATCCCCGGCTGCGGCTCGGGTGCGGGCCTGTTCCAGAGAATCTTTCCATGGAGCATTTCGTGCTTAAGAAGCTCGCTGCCAATCAAATGCAGCAGTATGAAGAGCTCGTCCAGCGTGCAACTGACGCGATTGAATGTTGCCAAACCGCTGGCATTGAGGTAGCAATGAATCGGTTCAACGCCCCGGCATCGGCGTCGGAGGATTAGCAGCGCTTCTGCTTTCAGCAAGAGGCTCTCAGGTTCCAGAGTTCGCGTCATGCGGCCTCGTCGCCGCCAGATGCCAGGTCCACCCGCGTTGTCACCGGTCCGCCCTTCATCAAATAAATTTATGACCAAGCCACAAAAACAGTACAACGCACTCTACATCCTCGACCTGCAAGGCAAAGAGGAAGGAGTGGGGGATGCCATTTCTGCTCTTGAAAAAGAGATCCGCACGCTCGGCGGCCAAGTCCGCGGCGTGCAGAAGATGGACAAGCGCATGTTCGAGCGCGTCGCCGGCCGCCTCGACTCAGGCTACTACGTCAATCTCGAGTTGCTCATCGCCCCAGACCAGCTCCTGCCATTGCAGCAGAAATTCAAGTCCAACCCGCTTGTCTACCGTCAGCATTACTTTGTCGCCAATCCCAACGCAGTCGCTGAAAGGCCAGAAGCTCCGGCGCGTCCCGCAGCGACGGCTGCTGCTTAAACAACGGCCGTCGGCTTCCGCTTCATTCTTTCCCACCGCCCACCCTTACGTTTCTTTAATTAGGAGTCTCCTATGGCCGATCTCAACCGCGTCTTTTTAATGGGCAACCTCACTCGCGATCCCGAGGTGCGTTACACCCCCAAGGGCACAGCCGTCGGCGACTTGTCGCTCGCGATCAAGATGGTTTACAAGACGGCGGAAGGGCAAAACAAAGAAGAAGTCTGCTACGTTGATATCGTTGTCTGGGGGCGCCAAGCCGAGACGTGCAAAGAGTATCTTACCAAAGGCCGGCCGATTTTTGTCGAAGGCCGCCTGCAGCTCGACCAATGGGAAACCAAGGAAGGCGAGAAAAAGAGCCGCCTGCGTGTCCGCGCCGAGCGGATCCAATTTTTGGGCCAAGGCGGCGCCAATCGCGGCGGATCTTCCAGCAGCGAAGGCGGCGAGTCCTCAGGCCGTCCGCGCACCAGCCGCAGCCAGGAAGCCCCGGCGCCTGTCTCCCACGAAAACTTTGAAGGGGATTCTTCCAGCGACGACGATATCCCATTCTAAACGCACACGCTCCGCTCCCAGCACTCCACCACCTCTCTTTATGGCAAACACAGAAGTCATCCTCAAAAAACCCGTTGAAAACCTTGGCGTTGAAGGCCAGACCATCAAAGTCCGCGCCGGCTACGCGCGCAATTGGCTCCTGCCAAACGACCTGGCTATTTTAGCGACCGTCGGCAATAAAAAGATGATTGCCGCGCTCGAGCAGAAGCGCGCTGAACGTGAATCGCAAGAGCAAGCTGCCGCGCAAGAGCTCGTCAAGAAGATCGAGCGCCAAGCGCTTGAATTTGAACTGGTTGCAGCGCAAGGGCAGGACAAAGTGTTCGGTTCCATCACGGCGCAGGATATCGCCGCGAAGCTCCAAGAAGCCGGATACTCCATCGATCGCAAAAAAGTCCACTTGGCTAAGCCGATCAAAGATACCGGCGAGCATACCGTGAAGATTGATCTGGGCCATGGCGTCGAGGCTTCGGTCACAGTCAAAGTGGTGGTTCCCGCTGCAGCTGAATCCGCCGAGTCCGACGAAAAGAAAGGCAAGTACTCCAAAGGCAAAAAAGCGCGTGCTGCCAAGACCGACGAGCCCTCCGAAAAGAAGAAGGCCGCGAAGTCCGAAGACGACGAGTAGAACGCAATTCTTGCGGCGCTCTTAAAAAGAAAACTCGCCTGACGGGCAGCTCCTGCCGTACCGTCTACAGCCATGTCTACCTCCCGCTTCCTGTGTGCGGCAGCCGGCGCAGCGCTCCTGCTCGGCGTCGCTTCCTTCCACGCGTCCGCCCAGGGCCACACCTCTCAAATTGCTCCCGCAAACGCGGCGGCCAACTCCACCAAAGGAAAAGTCATGACCACCCCCTCCGGCCTCCAGTATGTTGATATCGTCGAAGGAACGGGCGCCACGCCCGAGCCCGGCAGCAAAGTTGCGGTGCACTACACTGGCCAGCTGACCGATGGCAAAGTTTTCGACAGCTCCCGCCCGCGCGGCAAGGCGTTTGAATACGTCGTCGGCCAGACCTCCCTCATCCCCGGATGGGCCGAGGGCGTCTCGACGATGAAAGAAGGCGGCAAGCGCAAGCTCACGATCCCGCCGAAGCTCGGCTACGGCCAGAATGGTGTCGAGGGCGTCATCCCACCCAACGCGACGCTTGTCTTCGAGATCGAGCTGCTCAAGGTCGAACCGGCGAACTAGTCCTGTTCTCTTGCTTGCGCTTGTTCGGGCAATAGAGAAAAGTCGCTAGGCAGAATGAAGACGATTCTCATCGTCAACGGCAGCTTGGCGGGCAAGGGCGGCAACACCGACCGCCTGCTCGCGCGAATGGAGCCCACACTGGTCAAAGCCGGCTGCCGTGTGGAGCAGCTAGTCTTGGCAGAAGGATCCGACTGGGCCCGGCAGCGCGACGTCTTTGCTGCGGCCGACGGCTTTCTCTTTGGCACCGGCACTTACTGGGATAGCTGGTCCTCGCACCTGCAGCGCTTCCTCGAAGAAACCAGCGACTGGGAGGGCTCTGCCGTCTGGCTGGGGAAGCCCGCGGGCGTGCTGGTCACCGGGCACGAGGCGGGCGCCAAGGGCGTCCTCTCGCGGCTCGAAGGGGTGCTCGTCACCCTCGGCTGCCTAATCCCGCCGATGAGCGGCATGGTCTACACGCACCTGCACCAAATCGCCTACGAGCAACCGGGGATGGACCCGACGCTTTTCTGGAACGAGCTCGACCACCGGGACGTCGCAGCGCACAACCTCGCCGAAGCCGTCCTGGGCACCCACGGCTGGCGCGCGTGGAACACCGATCTGGAGTATCGGAAGGTGTGGATTAAATGAAATGCCGAAGCTTAAGGCGTTAGCTGCGCCACTTCTTTGGGCAGTGTCCCCTTAGCAAGGCCATGTTCCACGAAGACCGACCAGGCCGCTCCCGAGACAATGGATTTTCTAACACCCATGCCCGGGCAGTTCCTGAACACAATAAAATCTACCCCCTTCTTCGGTTCTTGGCCTTCTACCGAAACGACCGGCCTTTCTTTCCGAACAACCGCTATACGACCGAGAGAAGTTGTCCCATGCACGCTAGTAATAGGATCCGTCGATCTGTCAGAGCCTGATAAGAAGGTAGGAAAATTTCCAAATTCTGGTGAGAGTTTATCTTGAACCAGAAGCTCAGCCCGTGTCTCTGGCCATTTGCTGCCATCCCCATAATCCAAGCGCATGGTTTGCGTTCCTTCAGCGGTTGGAACTGTGACCTCGACATAGGGAGCAACACCAGCGGGTGGTTTCACATAAACTTTTGCCGCAGGCTTATTTCTTCCAAGAAAAGTTGCATGGGAGTTGGGAAGACCAGCAGGTGCCGACATATTTTTTTCCTTTGTTTTATTAGGTTGTTCCAGCGCAGTGCCGCATCACGGACCAAACGTCAGGGTGTTTTTTAAGATTTTTTATACGGAGACGGCGACTGCGGTCTTTTGCTGCGCCTGCGGGCTAAACCCCCGGCGCATCGTGTTTTCACTGATGGTGCGGGGGAAGAGGAACTCGCGCACATAATCCGCGCCGCCGGCCTTGGTGCCGCCGCCGGACATCTTATAGCCGCCGAAGGGCTGGCGCTCGACCACCGCGCCGGTCGTTCCGCGGTTGAGGTACAGGTTGCCCGCCTGCAGCTCGGCACGGGCGCGTGCCAAGTGCTTGGGGCTGCGCGAGAAGCACCCGCCCGTCAGCGCGTAGTCCGAGTCGTTCGCCAGCTCCAGCGCGTGGTCAAAGTCCCGCGCGCGCAGGACGGAGAGGACTGGTCCGAAAATTTCATGCTGCGCGAGGTCGGCGGTCGGCGCGACATCCGTGAAGATCGTCGCTGGGACGTAGTACCCGCCGTCCTGTGGCACTTGCCCCTGGAAGAAGAGCTTGGCTTCGCGCTTGCCCGCTTCGATCGTCTGGAGAATCCGCTTCTGCGCGTCCGCGTCGATGACGGCAGCGAGGAATGTCGCGGGATCTTCCGCAGGTCCGACCTTGATTGCCGCGGTTGCTTCCGCCAGACGCGCAACGAACCGGTCGTGGATTTCATCGAGTAAGATGAGCCGCGAGAGGGCTGAGCACTTCTGGCCTTGATAGCCGAACGCCGATTCCAAACACGCGACCAGCGCCTCGTCCAAGTCGGCGTCCGCATCGATGATGCACGCGTTTTTGCCGCCCATTTCGCAGATGACTTTCTTGAGATTCGCTTGACGGGGCTGCGTGCGGCCGGCGTTCTCCCAAATTTCCAGACCGACCTCGCGCGAACCGGTGAAGGCGACGATATCGATCTTCGGATGGGAGGAGAGCTGCGGACCGATCTTGGACCCGGGCCCCGTCAGTAAATTCGCAACGCCCGGCGGGCAGCCGACTTCGCGCAGCGCTTCGAACAGCTTGGCCGCGATCACGCTCGACTGCTTGGATGGTTTGACGAGCACCGGATTGCCCGCGACGATCGCCGCGACCGTCATGCCGCAGAGGATCGCCATCGGGAAGTTCCACGGCGCGATCACGGCCGCCACGCCGCGCGGGATCCAGACCAGATCGTTATCCTCTCCCGGGACTTGCTGGGTGCGATGCGGCCGGCCAAGTGCACGCATCTGTGCGGCGTAGTAGCGGCAAAAATCGATTCCCTCGACGACCTCGCCGTCGGCCTGCAGGCACGTCTTGCCGATCTCCAGCGCGAGCCACGCGTTCCATTCGAAGCGGCGCTCCTGCATATGATCGGCTAGGCGGTCGAGCAGCGCGGCGCGTTCCTCGGGCGACGTCCGGCCCCAGGTTTCGCGCGCGCGGACCGCCGCGGCGACCGCTTGCTCGACGTGCTCTGGGCTTGCGGCGCAGTTGCGGCCGATGATTTCTTTCGGATTGGAAGGATTGACCGAATCGTCAACCCGCTCCGTCATCACCTCTTTTCCGTCGATAAAAAGCGTATACATTTTGCCCAGCTGCCCGCGGACGCGCGCCAGGGCCTCGGCGCTTTTGCGGCGGACATCGGCCTGGGTGAAATCGAGACGAGGGGCGTTGCGGAAGGGAGCGGTCATGAATTTGAAATTAGCAAGTCCATGGCCGCGTTCAATTTCATAAAATAGCGCCGCCGCTCAAGGCGCGAACCTATTCGGAGAAAAAAACGGGCGCCCCCCTGTTAGGAGGAGCGCCCGACTTGATCGCAAATGACTTCAAGCTGAAGTCAATGCAACTGGCTTAGCCGCAGCAGCCGGAGCCCGACGTCTTGTCTTTCGACTCAGTCGTGCTGCAAGTGCCGGCTTGTTTCGCCGCCGCTTTTTCTTCGGGCGTCCAAGGACGGCCGGTCGCCGGGTTGTTCGCCATGTCGGTCGAAGGGGCTTGTTGCGTGGGTGTGGTAGGTGCTGTTGGATTCATGTGAATAGTCTCCTAGGAGTGGTTAAGGTTCTGTTACGAGCTTGTAGCCTACCCCACATTTACGCATCCGCAAGGGCCAGCCCCAAAAAAATTAATATCTAAAAAAGCGCAAAACTTACCTGACTTTCGAACCGCGGTGCGGGAAAGAAAAAGCCAGTATTATGTCTCAAGATTCACGCAAGGAAGGGCCGGTCCTCCTTTTAACGTCCACTGAACCAGGGAAATTTCATTATGATCCCAAAAAACAACCGTCCAAACATGCGATGGTAAATTGGATGCATGAGATGGCAGTGGTGGCGCGCAGCGGGCCCGGGGCTGTGGTCAGGCGGATCCGGGCGCATCTGGAGGAAGAAGCAGTATCCTATCCTAAACACGGTTTTTGGGGGTTTTTGGCTGGGTACGTTCTGAATGAGAGTTATGATAGCGAAGAAGTTGCGAATGCACGGACCGATCAAACGCGCATTTTTTTGGCACGAACATTCCAAAAAGTAGCTCCGGTCGCGAGTGCTGGATTTGCCGTGGCGACTGCGAAAGTAGTTCAGGAAGGAATCAATCTGTTTGCTCCTGGCCAGGGCACAGAATGGGCTGGCAGCTTGGTGGCCGTTGCTTGTGGGACGCATGCTTTTTTCGCTGGAATACGGGCTTACGATCGCATGGTTGATCGTATTCACGCGCGCCTCGGCGTGATACCGGACTAACCTGCCGGATCTGCCAAGAGCCGCGCCTCGTCGGCCTTCTCGAAAAACGCGGCGCGCAGGAAGCCTTCATTGGAAGTGTTCTCGAGCAGCCGGCGCACGAGGTACGCCATTCCCGGGAGCAGCTCGCCCATCGGCGTGTAATCGCGCAGGCGGCAGCCGCGGGAGAGGAGCGCGCGCTTGATCGGCTCGGCCATCCCGTAGAGCGCCTGAAACTCGAACGCGCGTTCGTCGATTCCCCGCGCCTGGGCATTGGCCAGAATCGCGGCGATCGAGCGGACGTTGTGCGTTGCGAACGCGGCGTCGACCACGTTCAGGTTCTCGAGCAAAAGCTGCGCGCACGCCTCGTAGCTCGCGTCGGTCTCCTGCTTGCGCGAGAAGACGGGGCAGGGCCAGTCGTTTTGCTGCGCGATCGCCGTCTCGTAATCCCAGTACGCGCCCTTGACCAGCCGGATCGTTATGCGGCGGCCGCTCCGGCGGCAATGGTCGAGCAGCGCGCGCAAGTCGTCCTGCGTTTCGCGCAGGTATGCCTGCACCGCCAGTCCCAGCCACGGCCAGTCGGCTAGCTCGGGCGTGTCCAGCAGCGCGTGGACGAGCATGAACGTCTGGTTCTTGAGCGCGTAACTCTCCATGTCGATCGTCACCGCCGCGCCCAGGCGCTTGGCTTTTTGCAAGAGCGGTCGCAGGCGGCGGATGAGCTCCTGCGCATTCTCTTCCGGCACCGTCGGCGCCATCAGCGGGAAGAGCGCGGTAATTTTAATCGAGATATTCAGCGCCGGGACTTGCCCCGTCGCGGTCCGGTTGCTTGCCGTCGGCCCATTCCACGTGCCCAACTCTGCGGAAAGAATATCAAGCAGGCGCAGGTACCGCTCCTTCACCGCACTGGCCTCAGGCTCGCTCACAACCGCTTCGCCCAGCAGGTCGACGGTGAAGGCGATCCCCTCCGCGTGCAGCTTGCGCAAGGTTTGGAGGAGATCCGTCTCGTCTTTCCCTGCGATAAATTGCCGGGCCATGCCGCCGATGCTCGCGCGGATCACCGGCGCGGCAAGGGGAGGGCAGAGGCGCGCCGCCCACAGCGCCGGTCGCATCCACGCGGGCGTGTGCGCGGCCGGATCTTCCAGATACTCGCAGAGGCGGCGGACGACGTCCCGGCTTTTGCGCAGCGCGGGCAGCACATCAACAAAGCGAAAGAGCGCGACCTTGAACGCCTCATGCTTCATCGACCAGGCCATCATCCGGCCCTGCGCCCCTTGGCTCGAGAAGAGCGACACACGCGCGCCGCGGATTGCTTGCAGTAGGTCTCGCCCAATCCGCTGAACGGCGGGCTCCACGGTTTCTTTGACGGGAGCGGAAGAAAGAGCAGGCATGATTCTAAGAAAATCGTGACAACCCATCGGCCCGGTTTCTTCTGCGCGTTTTACATCCCCATGATGTTGTAGCCGCAGTCGGTATAGATCGTCTGCCCGGTGATCGAAGCCCCGCCCGAGCTGGCCAGGAAGACCGCCGTCGCGCCCAGCTCCTCGAGCGTCACGTTGCGGCGGAGCGGCGAGCGCTCTTCGTAATGCTTGAGCATCCCCGTAAATCCGGCGATGCCGCGCGCAGCCAGCGTGTTCACCGGCCCGGCACTGATCGCATTCACGCGTATCGCCTTCTGGCCGAGATCGTACGCCAAGTACCGCACGCTCGCCTCCAGCGAGGCCTTGGCCACGCCCATCACATTATAATGAGGTACCACTTTTTCCGAGCCGTAGTAGGTCATCGCGAGGATGCTCCCGCCACGCGTCATCAGCGGCGCCGCCGCGCGAGCGAGAGCGACGAGCGAGTACGCGCTCACGTCATGCGCCACGCGGAATGCTTCGCGGGTCGTGTCGAGAAAGTTCCCTTCCAGCGCTTCTTTGGGCGCGTAGGCGACGCTGTGCAGCACCAAGTCGACCACTTGCGTGTGCTCGCGCGCACCGGCAAAAAACTTTTCGATCGAAGCGTCGCTGGAAACATCGCACTCCAGGCACGGTGTTCCGGCGCCCAGGGAGGCGGCCAGCTCCTCTACGTTTTCCTTGAGCCGCTCACCCTGGTAGTTGAGCACCAGTTGCGCGCCCGCCGCGTGCCAGGCTGATGCGATCGCCCATGCGATGCTGCGCTTGTTGGCTAGGCCGAAGACGAGGGCGGTTTTACCTGCCAGCGGCTTGGCCGGATTAGTCACAGGGCTGGCGTTGACGGTGGCGGAAGGAGCAGCGGTCATATTTTTTGAACATGCCCCGTTTTGACAAAGCTGCAAGTCCCCAGTCGTTGCGAAATCCGCTGGACGAACTGCGCGCACGCGGGCGACAATCCCGGCTCTTTATGACCGAATCCGCTGCGACCGCCGCTCCTGCGTCCGCTTATTCCCGCACCAATCCGTTTCCGGCCAAGGTGGTAGAAAACCGAATGCTTTCGAAAGAAGGTTCGGAGAAAGAAACGCGCCACATTGTTGTCGAGACGGCCGGCAGCGGCCTGACTTACCAAGTGGGCGATTCACTCGGCATCTTCGCTTCCAATCCGCCGGCGCTGGTCGATGAATTGCTCGCGGCAGCGCAGCTCACGGGAGATATTTCTGTCGCTGGCAAGGAACTGCGCCATGCGCTCGTGACCGACTACACGCTCAATCGTGTGAATAAAAAATTCGTTAAGCTCGTCGCCGAGAAATTGCCCGAAGGTCCGGCAAAAGAAAAACTCGCCGCCACTATCACCGATGCGCCTGCCTTCGATGCGTACACCAATTCGCGTGATCCGGTCGACGTGCTGCGCGAATTCCCCGTTGCGCTCACGGCGGAGGAACTCATCGGCGGCCTGACGAAAATCGCGCCGCGTCTTTATTCCATCGCTTCTTCGCCGCTGCCGCATCCGACGGCAATTCACCTCACCGTTGGAGTGGTTCGATACGAATCGCATGGCCGCAAAAAAGCGGGGCTCGCGACCGGCTTCCTGGCAGATCAGGTCGGCATCAACGAGGCCGATGTGCCCGTCTTCCTGCAACCCGCCAAGCACTTTCACCTGCCCGCCGATCCGGCGACGGATATCATTATGGTCGGACCCGGCACGGGCATCGCGCCGTTTCGCGCGTTCCTCCAGGAGCGCGCGGCGACCGGGGCGCGCGGCCGCAACTGGCTTTTCTTCGGCGAGCAGCGGCGCTCGTTCGATTTCCTCTACGAGGACGAGTTCGCGCAGTTTCAGAAAGATGGCTTCCTGCACAAGCTCTCGTTGGCATTTTCGCGCGATCAAGCCGAGAAAATCTACGTGCAACAACGCATGCAAGAAGAAGCGGCCGAGCTCTGGCACTGGATCTCCGGCGGTGCGTACTTCTACGTCTGCGGCGACGCCAAGCGGATGGCTAAGGACGTGCACCAGACGCTCATCCAAGTCGTGCAATCCCAGGGCGGTCTTTCTCCCGAATCGGCGAAGGAATTCATCGAAGTGACGCTCGCCAAAACCGAGCGGCGGTACTTGAAGGACGTGTATTAGGAATCCGGCGCGTTTATTATTATGAAACCCGAGATGCTCATGGCCATGGCGTATTGTTTGGCGAAATGGGCCGCCTACTGCGGATGGTGCGCCGTTGCAATCCGACGGTTGGCACCCGCGCGGGCGGTCGGCTGGCGCGGCGCGGTCCGTTGGGGAAGCGTTCGGCTGCTGTTGGGTTTTGTGCTGGGCCTGGTTATTTTTGTCAGCGCATACAAAGTGAACGCGTGGTCGGAAAGCGCAGCGTTCACTTATTTGGTGACGTATGTGCCCGTGAGAATTTTTGAGTGGGGCTTGATTCTCCATCTCATGGGAACACGCGGCACGCCGATGCCGCGGCGCATCGCCTGGCTTGTGGGTGGGATAGCGCTCTCGTGCTTCGTCGACATGGGGTACTGCTGGATATTTGACGATACACTGATTCCCGCCGGCCGGGTGATCTGCCAGTGGTGCAGAGCGTGCGCAGGATATTGGCTTGCATAACATAGGGCCGGCTGAGAGCCTCGGGTTCTATGAAGAACACCTTGCTGGCCCTTGTCCTGTTGTTGACCTCTTTTACTCTCAGCCACGCCGCGACGGACGTCGTTGGCTTGGTAAAGAATGATTTGGTTCGCTACGAAAGCGGCAAGGTCGTCCCGGTGGACGGGGCGAAGCTCGCCGGCGTCAAATATTTCGCCTTCTACTACTCGGCGCATTGGTGCCCGCCGTGCCGCAAGTTTACGCCCGAGCTGGTGAAGTTCTACAACCGCTTCAAGGCCGAGCACGCCAACTTCGAGCTCGTTTTTGTGAGCAGCGATCGCTCCGCCGCCGACATGACCAAGTACATGCACGAGGCCTCGATGCCGTGGCCTGCGATTGCGTTCGATAAAGCCGAGAGCCACGCCGTCAGCAAGTACTGCGGCCCCGGCATCCCGTGCCTGGTGCTGATGGACGCGCAGGGTAAAATTCTTTCTGACAGCTTCGCGGGCAATCAATACCTTGGCCCCGACAAGGTCATGACCGACATCCAGTTGATGGTGAAGTAGGCGGTCACTTTACTTTAACGAAGCTGATAAAATCGCGCGCCGGTGATCTTCGCCGGAATTTCATCCAGCCAGCGCGCGCCTGCGATTCCGGAGCGGCCGGGGTCCAGGCAGCAGTAGCGCCAGCCGCTTTTGCCGACGATCACGACAAAGTGCATCGGCGCGCCCGGCTGCAGTCGTCGCAGGCGGACAATCACCGGATTACCGTGCAGCAAATTCCGATCGATCAGCGCATAAGAAGCCGGGCCCTCGTACCAGCTCCAGCCGCGCGCGCGTTCGTCGGGGCCTGCTGCGAGTTCCAGCGCACGTTCCCAGTAGATCCATCCCTCCGGCGTGTAACCATTGTGTTGGATCAGCTGCGCATTGAGCGTGCCCGGGTCGGTCGTTATGCCGTAGCCAGACAAAACCATTGCAGCGGAAGCGACGGCACAGCCTTCTTGGGCGAGGGTGGCGGGTGTGGAGCCGAGCATCGCATCCGCCCACCGCGGATCTCCTTGAGAGAAATGCGAGAGCGGTAATTCAATGCGGCAAAAGAAGTAACACCCGCCCGCCGCCGCGAGCGTCTGCTTGCCCATCTCGCCGCCTTTGACGCACGCGAGTGCGAGCAGGAGGAAGAGCAGCAGCTTGCGGCGCAGTTCGGAGTGCATTGAGTGGTATTCGAGCGGACATGCGGCATCAGTGCAACTTCTTGCTGTCGCTTCAAACAAACGGGTTGAACGGTTCGGGCGCGCGCCGTAGCGTCGGGCGGACTCGTCCATGAGAATACCTGGCTTACTTTTTGCCTTTGCGCTTTCGATCGCAGGCGTGCGCGCTGCCACGACTACACCCACGCTGCCTGCCGCAGATTTGGGGTCGGCTCCGTTGATGGCGCCCGAGGCGCTGCGCCCGGGCATGCAGGGCGTTACGTATACCGTGCTGCAAGGGAGCAAGATCGTCCCGATTCGCACGGAGATTCTCGGTGTCGCCAAAAACTACGTGGCGCCCGGGCTCGATTTGATCATCGGCAAGTTGGAAGAAACGGAGAAGGGCGCGGGCGGCGCGGCGCATGGGATGAGTGGCAGCCCGCTTTTTGTCGACGGCAAACTCGTCGGCGCGCTTTCGCGGCGGATCGCCCTTTTTGAAAAGCAGGGGCACTGCGGCTTCACGCCGATCGGCGACATGCTCTCGGTCGTTCGACGGATGGAAACTGCAGAAGCTCGTCCCGCTCCTGCTTCAACAGCCCGGCCCGGTGTGCCGATCGCGGGCGGTGCGTTCGGCGGACCGGTCCAGTCTGGGCGCGCGCTTGCGGCATTTTGGCAGGGAGTGCCGCGGGCACTCGCGCAAACATGGGCGGCTCCGCTCGCGCTTCCTTTTTCCGTGAGCGGGATCGCGCCCAACATGCTCGAGTCGATTGTGCAGCGCTTTCTCGGTGGAAGCGCGGCGTCTGGGCTGTGGCTGGCGGGAGGAGCGGCGGGCGGGCCGGTTACCGGGACTGAGGAAGCGCTGCGCCCCGGCGCTCCGGTTGCAGCAGCGCTGATGACGGGGCCTATTTCGGTCGCAGGGACCGGCACACTGACATGGCGCTCAGGCAATCAGATCGCAGCGTTCGGTCACGGGATGTTTGATCACGGCCGCGTTGCGCTTCCGATGGCGACGGCAGAAATTGTGGCGACGATCCCGAGCTACGCGATGCCTTACAAGCTGGCGAATGTGGGTTCTATCGTGGGCGCGATGCGTCAAGACCGCCAGTCGGCGGTTACAGGAAAGATTGGTGCGCTGCCCGAAATGGCGACGTATGAAATTCGGCGGACGCACAATGGCAGCGCGCGCTCGCCGCTCACGGGGCAGTGGATTGACCAGCCGGCCCTCGCACCGCTTTTGACGGCAACGGCGCTCGCGGGAGTGCTCAACTCTACGGACGATTTTGCGCGCGCGTTCTCAGTTCGTTTGCGCGGAACGCTGCGGCTGAAAAACTGCGCCGAGCCGCTGCGCCTCGATGGTTTTTTCTCGGGGCAGGAGGCG
This sequence comes from uncultured Verrucomicrobiaceae bacterium, assembly GCA_964473925.1. Classification (GTDB taxonomy): domain Bacteria; phylum Verrucomicrobiota; class Verrucomicrobiia; order Methylacidiphilales; family CAYYVW01; genus CAYYVW01. The sequence continues at coordinate 51,628 of CAYYVW010000003.1, read as the reverse complement.
GAATGGACCAATGTGCTCTTCCAATCCATCGGTCCGGTGCAGCAGCTTTACGGGCAGGAATTTTGCGAGCCGCACGCTGCGTCGCTGCAGCTGGACATTCAAACGCAGGAGACACAATCGGTTTGGCAGCTTGAGCGCATTGAGACCGATCGGCGGCAGTATGACCCGGGCGCCGCGGTTCTGGTCACAGCTACGTTGCGCGAGCGTTACGGCGCTCGGCTCCAGCGCCAGTGGAAAATCCAACTGCCGGAATCTGCGAAGAGCGGCCAGTTTGAAGTGCGCGTGACGAGCGGCTCTGTCCTCACCGACCAGGAACGCGGGCGCGAGATCCCCACTGCCCGCTCGCTCGCAGAACTTGTCGCACAGCTCAACCGTCGCCGGCAAGAGGACCGGCTCTACTGCCAACTGACCGAAGCCGCGCCCGGGCAGATCGTCGGGGGCAAGCCGTTGCCCGCGCTGCCGGCGTCGATCCAAGCTGCGTCGCAGGAGGCGAGCTCGGCCACCGCGTCTTCACCCATGCAGGAGACTATTCTTTTTGAGGGCGACGCACAAATCCCGGGCGTGACGCGCGGGCAGCAGCGTGCGACGATTAACCTCCATTCTAATTAGCACTCGAGGTCAGATAATTTTTCTATGGATGCGCGCCGCCGCCTTTTTTTGATCTGCGCGTTTTTTGCGCTGACGCTTGCGTCGGTGCATGCCGTTGCACCCGAGAGGATGGTGCTCGATTCATACGCCGATTTTGCGGCGGGCCGCTGCCGCAGCGTCACGCTCAGCGACGAGGGCGTGCTCAAGGCCGCGCCTAAGATGGAACAGGTCGCCGAGTGGCCTGCGGTGGAGCCTTCGCCCCTCCTTAAAACGAAGAAAGAGGTAAAACCTGGCGATGCTTCTGCGGCTGAAACCACGGACCGCACTTCGCCAGCGCTGGGCGTTGCTGGGATCTGGTCCGTCTTGATCGAGCCCGGCGGCAGCTGGCTCCTGGGTACGTCTGAAGAAGGGAAGCTGATCCGTCAGGGCGACGGCGGAGCCGGCCAACCTGCGGTGCTTGAGGTGGCGGCGCAATTCGCCGAGACGCATGTATATGCGCTTGCACGCGGGTCGGACGGCTCAATTTTTGTAGGCACTTCGCCGGACGGAAAAATTTACCGCCTGCCGCCCGGAGCTTCTCCCAACACCAAGCCCGAGGAATATTTTAACCCGAAAGAAAAATACATCTGGGCGCTCGCGTTCGACGCGCAGGGCAGGCTCTACGCCGCGACGGGAACCGAGGGGCGCATTTACCGCATCACCGGCCCGAACCAGGGAGAGGTGTATTACGACAGCGATGAGACGCACATCCGCTGCCTGCGCTTTGCGCCGGACGGAGCGCTTTTAGCGGGGAGTGCGAAAAATGGTTTGGTCTATCGCATCACCGCGCTCGGAGAAGCGACCGCGATTGCGGCGGCCAATCGCCAGGAAGTGACGGCGCTCACCTTTGCGCCCGACGGTACGCTCTACGCGGCAGCGACCGGTCCCGTCAAATCGGTGGCGGAAGCCAAATCGAGGCAAGCTCCGGCAGGTCCGCTGGCGGCGCTCAAGGCGATGCTCACCACTGCCGCGGGGCCTGATCCCACTTCAGGATCCGCAACGCCGGGCCAAGCCACGCTGGGAGGCGATGCGGGTCGAAGCTCCTCCAGCGCGAGCGAGCTCTATCAAATCCGTGCTGGTGTTGCGCTCAAGATCTGGGAGACGAGTGAGACGATTCATTGCATCGAATGGGACAAGGCGCTGGATGCGGTTGTGGTCGGCACCGGCGGTCAGGGACAGATCTACACGGTGGATGAGCGCGGGCACTCGAGCCGCCTTGCTGAGTCCGACAGCGCGCATGTGATGGCGCTTGCGCCGCTGGTCGGCGGACAGTGGGCGGTCGCGGCGTCTAAGCCAGGCCGGACGTACCGCCTTGGCGGCGAGCGGACGACGCTCGGGCTGTACGAGTCGGACGTGCTCGATGCCAAGCTTCCGGCGCGGTGGGGAATGGTCACGGCCAAGCCGTTTTTCGCGGAGCCCGCCAAAGGGCAGAACCCCAACGCGGTGCCGGGAATTATTTTGCAGACGCGCACCGGCAACACGCCGCAGCCGGATAAGTCGTGGGCTCCATGGCTGATCGTCCGGGACGGGAAGAGCCGCAGCCCGGTCGCGCGCTACGCCCAGGTGCGGCTTGAGTTACCGCGCGGCGCGGCGCTCGATCGGCTGGAGGTCGTGTGCCTGCCGGTCAATCTTTCGCCGCAAGTGCATCGGATTGAAGTACTGCCGGCGGGGGTCGGGTATGAGCCGCTTGTTTCTCCCGCGCCGCCGCTGCCACCGCGCTCGGCCGATCAATTGGTTGCCGGGCAAGAAAAGGCCGAGGCGATGGCTGGGGACCTTCGTCCTCCGCCGCGGTTCCAGCCGACGAGTGCGACGGGGCTGCGGACAGCGGCATGGAAGGCAGCGGACCCGAACGACGATGCGCTGGAGTATTCAATCTCTTATCAGCAGGAGGGTGAGGCAGGGTGGCATTTGCTTGCTAAAGAGCTCGAGCAGCCAGTCTGGAGTTGGGATGCCAGCGGCTGGCCCGAAGGATATTACCACTTGAAGGTGGAGGCATCGGACGCCCTCGAGAACACATTGGCGGATGCCCGGACCGATTCGGCGGTGAGCAAGGCGTTTTTGGTGGATAACACGCCGCCGCAGATTCGCATTGTGATGGATCATAACGGCTTGGCGATTTTTGAAATAACGGACACGGCAAGTGAGCTTGTTTCAGTCGAAGTGTCGTGCGAGGGCGAGCGTGGGATGCGGTTCCGCGCAGTGGCGCCGGTGGACGGCATCCTCGATAGCCGGAGCGAGCGGTTTGAGGTGCAGCGCGCGGCCGGGGCGCGGCTTTTTATTCGGGCTGAGGATCGCGGCGGGAACGTGGCGAGCGCGGCGCTGGGGCCTTAGCTCGGGATGACAGCATGTTATAACTTTAAGATGAAGGGTGCATCCGGCGGGCGGTGACGTGGTAGGTCGTGCTTCCTTTGACGATCGAATGCCGGGGCAGGATGCCGCGCCAGACGACGCCGGGGTAGAGGATCGAGCCCTGGCCGATCAGGCTGCCGGGATTGATGACGGCGTTGCAGCCAATCTCCACCGCATCGCCGATGATCGCGCCGAATTTGCGCAGGCCGGTGGGGTAGCTTTTGCCGTCGTGGTGAATGGTGATGAGGTCGTTATCCAGCTTGAGGTTAGACAGGATGACGCCCGCACCCAGATGCGCCCGCGCGCCCAGGATGGAGTCGCCCACGTATGAGAAATGAGGCACCTGTGCGCCGTTGAAGAGCAGCGAATTTTTGACTTCGCACGCATTGCCGACCAGGCAGCCGTCGCCGATGATCGCGTTCTCGCGGATGAAGGCGCCGGGGCGGATCTCACAGTCACGCCCGATCCAGGCAGGGCCGACGATCGTGGCGGTGGCAGCGACGCGTGTCCCGGGCCCAATGTAAACCTGCGGCCCGATCTGGGGCGCGCCTTGGACTTCCCCCTGGATGCCGGTCCGGAGATGGTTGGCCAAGTAGGGCTCAATCCGCCGCAGCGCTTCCCAGACAAATTCGACGTTTTTAAAGAGCTTGGTGTGCTCAGTCTGGGCGAGGTCGAAAAAGTCGGCGGGGGTGAACATGGCGGTAGGGAGGAGAACCGGGATGATTCTACTGCGCTTGGCCTGGGATTGGAAAGCTTAGGCTCCGCTAACCAATAACCGCCAGCCGCGTTGCGCTGGGATTTTTCGTCGCTGCGAGGCGGAAGTGAGGGAGAATCCCTAAAACGGGCTTTGACCGAGCGACCAATAAAGCAGCGTCGAAAAAGAACCGTAATCCTTTGGACGGTGGCGCCTGCGGCGTCCGACGGTGTCGCTCGGTCGGTCAAGCATCATTGCAGATGCACTCCCTCTCTTGTTCCTTGCCGGTCATCCGCAGGCGCCGACCGCGCGGCTGGCGGTTATTGGTTAGCGGAGCCTAGGAGTAGAGGGATTGACAATGCCGTAGACCTGCTATAACGGCGGCGGTTACAAGGGTATTTGTACGTCATGAGTTTAGCTGTTTCTCGATTTTCTTCTAGCGCAACCGCGCAGGCCTCTCATTTGCGGCCGCCGCCAGGGTTTTGGCGTGAGGCCAAGGTGTCGCCCAGGACGGGTCGGCGTTGGGGCGTGTTATTTGATTACGATGGGACGCTTGCCGATACTGCGGGCCGGACAAGAGAATATGAAATTCAAGCGTTGCAAGCGCACTTTGGCCCCGCCTTAACCGAAGACATGCTGCGGCACTGTGATTTTGCAGAATACACCCGGCTGTTTAATTCGCTTGAACGGCTATTGGGGCGCCGGCTGCCAAAGGATGAGCGGGGAGTTTTGTACAATAACATGTGCAATGCCGCCTTGGCATGTGCACAGGCGGCTCACCTTCCTTTGCCGGGGGCGCTTGAAATGCTGAAGGTGTTGCGAGAACGCGGTGCGGAAATGCTCGTTGTGACGAATGCTCTGATGGCAAAAATGGTTCAGGCATGCTGGCATGTAGGGGGGGATGGAACAAGCTTCGCCGATTTTTTTGATCCGGCTACGGATATTCTTTGTGCGGATCAACTTTATAGAGGTAAAAATAGAGATCGGAACATTCCCAAGCCGCACCCGAAGTCGGTGCACGCAGGCACACGGTTAATGCGTGATCGTTATGGACTGGAGAAAGACGATCTTCTGCTAGTGGGAGATAGTTATTCTGACGCCGGGGGGTGTGTGGCGCTAGGTCTGCAATTTGTGCTGCATGCAGGCGCAAGCCATTACCCTGCTGGTGAGCGAGAGGCAAAGGTGGCGTCATTGCGCGCTCGCACGGCAGAGAGAGCGAGTAGGGTTGAAGGCAGCCGGGCTGAGGGTGCGTGGCGTGCGGCGAACTTTCCTGTGATCACCCACTGCGATCACCTGGTCCCGCTACTGGACTTGGCAGATCGGAAAGGGTGGGACCAAGCCTGCGCTTTGTGGAAGGCGCAAGTGGAACCGTGTTTGATGGGCGCTACAGAGGATCCGGCGGCTGCCAAAAGGGAGATTGGCGCGCTCACCGTACATGCGGAGTACGACGGGAGTCGTGGGACGGGCTTTAGCTTGTTTCCATTGCTAGAAGAAGAGCCACGCCGCCCTCTGTCATCCGCTCATCGCCGTTCGGGCGGTGCTCCGCTGATATCGCTTACAAATTAAGACCGTGTTCCTTCACAAGCCCCGTACTTGGCCCACCTTGTGAAATTTTTCACAAAGGGCGTTGCCTTGGGCTTTGAGGGAGGAGTAGTTTAGGCCCGTGGCTTTGACCGTTTCCCGACCGCAGCTGACGTGGGCCGAGCGCTTGTACTTGCCGGCGCTCGCACGCGGGCTTTCCATCACGGCACGGCATTTGTGGCTGCGCTTTATCGGCCGGACGCGCGTGACGATGCAGTACCCGGAAGAGCGGCCGACGATCCCCGCCGGCTACCGGGGCGCGCCGGTGTTGGTCCGGGACGAGAACGGCCGCGAGAAGTGCGTGAGCTGCCAGTTGTGCGAGTTTATCTGCCCGCCGCGCGCCATTCGGATTTTGCCGGGAGAGATTGCGGCCGCGGCCTCCAACGCGCACGTCGAGCGCGCGCCCAAGGAGTTTGATATCGATATGCTGCGGTGCATCTACTGCGGCTTGTGCGAGGAGGTCTGCCCGGAGGAGGCGATCTTCCTGCGGGAGGACTACGCCATCACCGCGCTCACCCGCGCGGAAGCGGTGCACGACAAGCAGATGCTCTACCGCCTGGGTGGCGTGCTGCCGCGGCCGATCCGCAAGTGGGACCGCGCCAAGGAAGAGGCGGAGGGGCAGGGGGTTGCAAGACGATGAGAGCGCTGATTTTTTTGATTTTGGCGGTGAGTGCTGTGGCGGCACCTGCTCCGAAAGAGCTGATACTGAAACAAGTTGATATTGCCGGTTCAAAAGTGGTGCTGGAGTTAACCAACCGCAGCCAGCACGCGATCGTGATTTCTGAGTATGAAGACACCCGCACGCTGCGGGATGTTCCCTCTTTCCTGCAAGTTCAAATGCCCGGCGGCGAGTGGAAGGACGGGCCGCGAGTGGGTTTTTGCGGCACCGGAATGATCACGTACCGAATCGTGCCGGGTGCTTCGTACCGTTTTGTCGCGTTAACTTTGGGCGAGTTCCCCGAAGCGGGGCGCCTCTGCCGAGTGGAGGTGCAATATCAGCAGGAGCCAATTAGTTCCGAGCCAGTGTTACTCAAATTATATTCCGAGCCGTTTCCCGCGCCGGCCGCCGCCGCGAAGCCATAGAGGCGAAATCGGCACTCCGGCATTGCGCGCGCGGAAACGAATTCATCTTACTGCGAACTAGAAGGGTCCGGACTAGGTCTGAAGCTCGCGAGAGGGGGCTTCACAGTAACGGACGGCAACGCTTCTTAATGCCATCCCTTTACACGACTCGCCTTGCAAATGATAAGTCCTTTCGAGAGCGGCAATAGTTCGGTTCGTTCTCTCCATTTCTCCTTCATTACAACAAGTTTTTGGATTGATCCCGTGGACCTCCGCAACGGGCAGTCGCCCCGCTCAGGTAAGCGCTTCTAGCCTGCTGAGAAGCTGCGCGGGTTGCAGCGGCTTTGATCGCCAGCTAAGGGCAACGTGTGCCCGATCCCAACAGTATCCTACCAAATTACTTAATAGCTTCCGACGAGGCATAGAAGTTGGTGAGACGGTTGAAGCGGAGGCGTTCATATGCCAGTGCATTGTCGCAACTAGGATGCTTTGTCAACTTGCATGCGTCGCTTTCTGCGCATTCCATCGTTGCTTCGGCGCTCTTAGGGGACTAAAAATGGAAGCGTCACTTTTCTTCATGGAAGCGCTGCTTTTTTGGATTTTTGCTGTGGGCGCGTTGGCGTCGGGGCTGGTCGTGGCGCTGCACCCGAGCCCGGTTACGTCCGCGCTGGCGCTCGCCGGGGTGAGTCTTTTTCTAGCGGGCATCTTCGGCCTTTTGGGTGCGATCTTTCTGGCGATCGTGCAGGTACTCGTCTACGCGGGCGCGGTGATGGTGCTGTTCCTCTTCATCATCATGCTGCTGGACCTAAAACCGGCGGCGCGGCGCAAAGGCGCTCCCCTCGGATTGGCGCTGGCGCTCGCGGCCGGTGCATGGATGCTGTGGCTGCTCACGCGCGCGCTGGGCCGCATTCCCGAATCAGGCACGCTTCTGGGCGCGGCTGCTCCGCCGATGCGGGGCGACGCGGCGCAGCTGGGTCTGGCGCTTTATACCGAGCACCTGCCCGCGCTGCTGACGGTCGGCTTGCTGCTCGTCGTCGGGATGATCGGCGTGCTGGTTTTGTCGCAGCACGCCCCCACGCCGGAGGAGAAAAAGTGAGCTCGCTCACCCTCGGCCACTACCTGGCGCTGAGCGCCGCGCTTTTTTGCATCGGGCTCACCGGCGTCTTATGGCGTCGCAACCTGATCGCGCTGTACCTGTCGCTCGAGCTGATGCTCAACGCGGCCAACATTAGCCTCGTCGCGTTCGGGCGCTACCACCAGAACTTGGACGGCCAGGTGCTCGTCTTTTTTGTGCTGACGGTCGCCGCGGCGGAAGTCGTCGTCGGCCTGGGGCTGCTCGTCGCACTCTTCCGCTGGCGCCAAACGACCGAGGCGGAGGAGCTGGCGCGGCTCAAGTTTTAGAGCGGTGGCGCCTCTAGGCGCAACGCCTTGCACTCTCCTTCAAGAACGGCGCTTGGATCGATGGGGGTGGCTTTTGAAGCGTCTTGCTCGCCGATAGGAAGAAACAATCCTGCGGATCCTTTGGGACCTTTGAGAAGAGTTCCTCGGACGGCTCTGGCGCCGCCTGCGGTAAGATCTTCGAAAACTTGATCTGCGCAGACGCTTTCGTCATTGCCGGCGCCCATTTCAAAAACCCTAATATAACGCGTTGGCTCGCCTTTTTTAGGCGGAGCTGTCAGAGCAACGGCGTGGTTCACGTCCAATCCCAGCTTGTGTTTAGCTGTATCCAGCCCGCGTTTCGCTTGTGCTTTTTTTCTGTCTAGCCAGCTGCCCTCCTTCTGAGATGGTTCCTGAGCCATTCCAGGCAAGGCCAAGGATGCCAAAAGTGCGATTGCAGGACCAAGTCTACGTGTATTCATTGGCTTTGCAGTGCCGCAGTGGGTGCGAAACGTCCACTTAAATATTTGGCTTTTTTTAGGACGCATCTGGGCTACGAATAGGAGTGATTCTGATGGCTTTTCCCTGCCTGGTTCTGATGTTTCCGTTGGCGCCAGAGGATCGAGATGGAAGATTGAACCCGGCTTAAACTTTAAAGCATTCCCATGATTCTCGCCTGTTCTCCGTGCAGCACGGTTGCGGTGACGCCGCCGGGCTTGCTCTTGAGCTTGCCGCTTTTTATCGCCGTGCTTTCGCTGACGGGCTTGCGCCGCCGCCTGCCGTTCTTTCCTTTCGTGGCGACGCTGGCCAGCGGCACAGCATTTCTCGTCGCGTTGGTTTTTTTGATGATGGGAGGCGACGGGCCCGAAGCGGTGACGTGCTCGTGGAGCTGGATGGACTTGCCTGGCCTTTCCGTCCCGCTGGAATGGGTGGCCGACAGCCTCGCCCGGATGATGCTGGTCGTGGTGACGGGCGTCGGCTTTTTGGTGCACGTTTTTTCTTGGGGCTACATGGCGGAGGAAAAGGACAAGGGCCGGTACTTCGGCGGCTTGGCGTTCTTCCTCTTTTCGATGACCGGCGTGGTGCTGGCCGGGAATTTGCTGCTGATGTTCCTTTTCTGGGAGCTGGTGGGGGTGAGCTCGTACCTGCTGATCGGATTTTGGTTTGACCGCCCGGCGGCGGGCGCGGCGGCGAAAAAAGCGTTCATCGTCAACCGGATCGGCGACTTTGGCTTTTTCCTGGGCATTCTCTTTTTCTGGACGCTGACCGGGACGCTCAGCTTTGCCGCGGTGGACGGCCGGGCGCAGATCATCGCCGCGCTGCTCGAGCAGCCGCCGTTCTATGTGACGATCACGGCGCTACTCCTCTTTTGCGGCTGCATCGGCAAGTCGGCGCAGATTCCGCTGCACGTCTGGCTGCCGGACGCGATGGAGGGTCCGACGCCGGTGTCGGCGCTCATCCACGCGGCGACGATGGTCGCGGCGGGCGTGTACCTGCTCTGCCGGCTTTACTTCATGCTATCGCTCTCGGCGGAAGCGCTGACCGTCATAGCGTACGTCGGCGGGTTCACTGCGTTTTTGGCGGCGCTGATGGCGACGCAGCAAAGTGATATCAAGCGGATCCTCGCGTACTCGACGCTCTCGCAGTTGGGTCTGATGGTGCTGGCGGTCGGCTGCTCGGCGCCGGGCGCGGCGATGTTTCACCTGACGACGCACGCGTGCTTCAAGGCACTGCTGTTCCTGGCGGCGGGCTCGGTCATCGTGGGCCTGCATCACGAGCAGAACATCTGGAAGATGGGCGGCCTGGCGCGCCGCATGCCCGTCACGTTTTGGACGATGCTCATCGGGACGCTCGCGCTTGCGGGCTGCCCGGGCTTTTCCGGTTTCTTCAGCAAAGATGCAATTTTGGCAGCCGTGTTCGCGCAGGACCGCGCGCTCGGATTTTTAGCCGCGGTCTCGGCGTTCCTGACGGCGTTCTATATGTTCCGCCTTGTCGCGGTCGTCTTCTTGGGCGAGCCGCGCGGGGAGCACGCGATGCACGCGCACGAGTCGCGCCGGGTGATGACGGCGCCGCTGATGGTGCTGGCGCTTTTCTCGGTGGTGGCGGGCTATCCAATGCTGGGGCTTGAACATGCGTACGGCGCGTTCTTCCATGGGCTGGAAATCATCCCGGCCGCGGCGCATCATCAGGCGGTGCTCGGGCTTTCGTTGGTCGTTTTTGTGGCGGGCGCGCTGATTGCGCTCGCGCGCTACCAAAATAAAAAGCAGGAGCCGGTGCCGATTCCGGTGCTGGCCAACCGTTTCTATATAGATGAATTTTACCGCGCGGCGTTCATCGGTCCGGCTCAAGTGTTTGCGCGCGCGGTGGCGCGGCTGGACGAGCGGCTCCTGGGCGGATGGGTTGTGCGCGGCAGCGGCGCGATGTTGAATGGCGCGGGAGAATTTCTGCGCGTCTTCCAAACCGGCAGTGTTTCCACCTACGCGCTGTGGCTGAGTGTAGGAATGGGTCTGCTCTTGTGGTGGGTTCTTTCGCGCGCTGCATAAATTTAACAAACGCTTCAAATTTTTCTTATGACCATCCTTGCTGCGCTTCTTCTGATCCCGCTGGCAGCGGTGGGGATGATGCTCCTTGGTAATTCATGCGCGCGGCGCACCGCTCTGGCAGCGGCGTGGGCGAACGTGGTCGTGGTGCTGTATCTTGCGATCGGATTTTGGTGCGTGCCCGACATGGTCGGCGCGCGTTACGAGATGGACTGGAGCATGGGCCGCATCCCCGGCCTGCCCGAGATTCATTTTCACCTGGGCTTGGATGGGATCAGCTTCGCACTCGTCGCGCTCGCATCGATCGTCACGCTGGCGGCGGTCGCGGTGACGCCGCGCGATATCGCCCGGCCGCGCGCGTTTTTCATCTGCCTGCTACTGGTGAGCCTGGGGGCAATCGGCGCGTTTCTCTCGCTCGATCTTTTTTGGCTCTATGTCTTCCACGAAATCGCGCTGATCCCGACATTTCTACTCGTCGGCATTTGGGGCGGGCCCGATCGGCGGCGCGCGGCGTTCACGATGACGCTCTACCTGGGCCTGGCGAGTTTGGTGCTATTGGTGGGGCTGCTCACGATCGTGCTTGCGCTGCCCGAGCCCGTGCGCACGTTTGACCTGCCGAGCCTGGTCACTGCGCTGCATGCGACGCCGCTGCCGGTGGCGACGCAGGTGCTGGCAGCAGGGCTGCTGCTTTTGGGACTCGGGACGCTGGTGGCGCTCTTTCCGTTCCACTCGTGGGCGCCGGCTGGGTACGCGGAAGCGCCGGCACCGGCCGCGATGTTGCACGCGGGTGTGCTCAAAAAATTCGGACTCTATGCGCTGCTGCGGCTCTGGCCGTTGGTCCCCGCGGGCGCGGCGCTGTGGCAGCCGCTGCTGCTCTGGCTGCTTTGCGGGAATTTGCTGGCGGCAGGTCTCATCACGCTCGCGCAAAAACGATTTGGATATCTGCTGGGCTACTCGAGCGTCATGCACATGGGCTACCTTTTTCTCGGAATCGCCGCCTGGAACGTGCTCGGCGTCGCGGGCGTCGTGCTTCTCATGGTTGGCCACGGACTTTCAACGGCATTGCTCTTTGCGTTGCGTGGCATGCTGCAAGCTCGTCTCAAAACGGATGAACTCAGTCAAATGGGCGGCTTGCTCGGGCCGATGCCGGTGCTCGGCGCGCTGCTGCTCATTGGTTCCTTCGCTGCGATCGGTCTGCCAGGCCTGGCGAATTTTGCAGGAGAAGCGCCCATCTTGTTCGGAGCGTGGCAGGCGAATCTTGGTGCTGCGGTCATCGTCGCGTTGGCCGGCGTTTTCCTTTCGGCGGTGTATCAACTCCGCGCGCTGGAGAAAATTCTGTTTGGACCAAGAGCCGCGACATCTTCCGTCGGAAATGAAGCGCACGATCTTCCGCGAGGCGATCGCTGGCCCTACCTACTGCTGGCCGGTGCACTTGTTTTCGTGGGGGTTGCTCCGGTGCTTGTCTCCGGCGCGGCGCGTCCTGCGGTGGAATGGCTCTTGCGGGGAGGGGCGCTATGACGATTTTCTGCCTGCCTGAGCTCGTCCTGGCGGCGTGGGCTTGCTGCCTGCTCGCGGGCGAAGCCGTTTTCCGCTTGCCCGCAGCACGAACGGCCCTCTGGGCGGTTGCGGGTCTTGCTGTCACGCTGGTGATTGTCCTGGCGCTCCCGACAGGCGGCATTGCGTCATCCTTATGGAACGGCGCGTACGTTTGGGACGGTTCGGCAAAATTCTTCAAGGCGCTTTTTTTGCTGATTGCCGTGGCGGTCGTCGCGATGCAGTGGCCGCGGAAGAATGGAACGGATGATTCAGGCGAAACATTCATCCTGCCGCTTTTTGTCGTCTGCGGAATGTTGCTCTTGGCTTCAGCGGCAAACTTGCTTCTACTCTTCGTCGCGCTCGAGCTGGTGACGATCACGTTCTACATTTTGGTCGCGTATCCGCCGCGCGCAGGAGTGCAGCTCGAAGCCGGGGCCAAGTATTTGATTCTCGGCGCGCTTTCCTCAGCGTTCTTGGTGATGGGCATCGCGTATCTGTACGGTGCGACTGGCTCCTTCCAGTTTGAAGCGCTGCGGCAAGCTGGAGCGCTTCCTGAAGTATCGCTCTTTCTGAAGATTGGCTTGGCGCTGACGCTCGCGGGCGTTGCGTTTAAGGTCGCCGCGGTGCCGTTCCACTGGTGGGCGCCGGATGTTTACCAAGGCGCGCCGACGCCCGTGACTGCATTTTTGGCAACCGCTTCCAAGGCTGCGGGCTTTGCGGTGATTTTACGACTGCTCGAAAACGTACTGCACGTTCCACATGCGGGCGAATGGACGCGGTGTCTGGTCGGCGGGCTTGCGCTGGCAAGTTTAGCGTGGGGGAATTTGGCTGCGCTCGGGCAACGAAGCTTGAAGCGCTTGCTGGCGTATTCAAGTATCGGTCACACAGGCTACTTACTCATCGGCATCGCAGTCGGGACGCCGCTGGCAACGAGTGCGGTCGGGACGTATCTGGTCGCGTATGCGGCGGCATCCTTGGCGGCGTTCTGGGTAATTCACGCGCTCGCGCCTCAGCTGGGCGGAGATGATTTGCATCGGTGGACCGGCTTGCATCGCCGCCACCCGTTGGGAGCCGCGACGCTTGCCGCGGCGCTCCTTTCACTCGCGGGGATCCCGCCGCTTTTCGGATTTGTCGGAAAGCTCGGCATTTTTGCCGCTGCATGGGATGCGCATGCGTACGGGCTCGCAGTCGCGGGAATCATTGCGGCCATCGTCGGGCTTTTCTACTACCTCAACGTCATTCGCATTCTTTATTGGTCCGAGCCGATCGAATCTCAGTCGCTTTCAACGGAAGAAATGGAAAAAGCAGCGTGGATTTTTCTGACCATTGTTTTGATGGTGGGAGGAATTGGGGCAGGAGTTGCGAGTGCCTGGATTCAAGCGCTCACAGGGGGTTAAATTATTTTTTAGAGCGCGCATCAAGAGCGGCTTTTTTGACAGGGCGGTTAATTAGAACCGGCCTCACAAATCCAATGCGCCGCGCGGTGAGTAGTTGCGGCAGCAGACAAGGAGCGAAGAAAGGAGTGCATCCGCAGCGATGCTCGACTGACTGAGCGACATAGTCTGCCGGCGCAAGAACCGCCGTCCAAAGGATTGCAGATCTTTCGATCTGCAGCTTCGTTGCTCGCTCGGTCAAAGAGCGCTTCGGCTATTCTCCCTCACTCCCGCCTCGCCGCAGATCGAAATCTCTTGCAACGCGGCATATCGGATTTATGAGACCTGTTCTAGGTTTTATTGCAGGGCCGGTCGCTTCAAAATGAAAAAAGCCATGTTTGAGTCTATCTATCGACCCATCCGAGATCGCTATGTCGCGCGCGCGCGGCGGCTCCAACAGCGCGCGATGCAGCAAGTGGCGTATTGGTTGAAGCGGCGGCGGCGTCTCAAGCAGCAACGCGCCTCTCAAGGCAGCGCTTCTTCAGGGGGGCCGATCATCCTGAAAAGCTGGTGGAAGCGCCAATGGCCGCATTTAAATTTCCGGCCGCTGGGCGCGTGGATGCCGCAGTATAACAATTCGAAGCTGCGGGCTGATTTTTTTGCGGGGCTCAACGTCGCGCTTCTGGCGTTCCCACAAGGGATCGCGTTTGCTGCGCTCGCTGGAGTGCCGATCAAGTACGGAATTTACTGCGCGGCGATTGCGCCGATGGTGGCAGCGCTTTGGTCACATTCCGCCTGCATGGCAATCGGGCCTACGAACACGACGGCGATTACGCTGCTGAGCTGCTTGATGACGCTTCCGCCCCAAGTTTCCCGGCCAGACGCGATCAGCCTGCTCGTGCTCATGGTGGGCATGACGCTTTTGGCCGCTTCCTTACTGCGCGTGTCGCGATTCATGCGATTTATTTCCAGAACGGTGCTGCTGGGATATACCGTCGCGGCGGTTGCGTTAATTGTGGTGCATGAGCTCGATGATTTGCTCGGGCTCGGTTCGGTGGGTGGAACCACGTTTTGGGATACGTGTCGGCGGACCTTAGCGGTGTTGCCCAATTTGCAATGGGTGGATCTTGCGCTGGCGACGATCACCGGCCTGCTTTTTTGGCATTTGCGCCGGCGATTTCCAAAAATACCGCAAGCGGTTTTGGTGCTGAGTTTTGTCAGTCTGCTCACGGCATGGCTAGGTCATTGGGGAGTTCGCCCCGCATTGATGGAGTCGACGCAGCTCAGTGAAATGCCCTGGACGTTCCCCGCGTTGGACCTGACGTGGTTCGGGCTTTTAAGCGGCAGCGCCCTGGCGATCGCGATGGTGGCTTCGTTGGAAACGCTTTTTGTGACGCAAGCAGTGCGGCGCAATCCTGAAACGCCGAACTTGGATCAGGACATTTTCGCGCTCGGCGCGGCCAACGTCGCCTGCTCGGTCAGCTCGGGGATGCCGGCTTCCGTCTCGCTCAATCGTTCTTCCATGAACGCGGCCAGCGGCGCGATGACGCCTCTGACCGGTTTTTTTGCGGGCGGATTTTGCATTGCTGCCGCGCCACTGCTCATCTTAGCGGTGGAATGGATTCCGCGGTCTGCGATGGCAGCGCTCATTGTGCTTTCGTGTTTCGGATTGCTGAACCGACAGCTCTTGCGTGTTGGTTTTTCCACCTCGCGAGATGACAGCAGCGTACTGATCATCACGATTATAGCGGGGCTCCTGGTGCCGCTGAACGTCGCGATTTTTTTAGGAGTGACCGTCTCCATCTTGATGTACTTGCGTCAGTCGAGCTATCCGATGATGGCCGAATATGTCGTCGATCCAGAAGTTGGATTGCAGCCGCTGGCAGTGGGAGGACAGCGGCCCGACGCGCGCGTGGCGATCGTGCACGTCCAGGGAGATTTATTTTTTGGCTCTGCTGGATTCCTGGACCGTCAATTGCGGCAGCTAGCGCGCGCACCCGATGTGCGCGTGCTGATTGTCCGGCTCAAAGACGCGCGGATGCTCGATGCGACCAGCATCATGTCGCTCATGGAACTGCATCAAGAACTCGCGCGCAATGGACGGCATTTGATCTTGAGCGGCGTCTCGCGCGCGGCACAGCGCGTGCTTCATCGCAGCGGCGCGCTCGATGTATTGGGCGCTGAGAACGTGTTTGGGGCGGCGCATGCTCCGGCGATTTCGACAAAACAAGCAGTCGTGCGCGCGCAGACATTGCTCGGTCAAGAGCAGCTGCAGCTGGAAGTCTGGTAGCAGTCAATCAAGAGAATTTATGAGTGCTTCAGTTTCAAAGAAATTTTTCTTCGTGGTGGATGTCAGCAATTCCTACACCAAGTGGGCCCGTGTGCAGCGCGGCAAATTGGGCGCGGCGCACCGTGTGCCGACACCGAAAATAACCGCGACGTGGGCATGCGATTGGGCGCGGAAGAATTCTGAGGGAGAGATCATCCTCGCGAGCGTCGTCCCAGCTTGCACGGCGCGGCTCGCGCGTGCGTGGGGCTGCCGTGTCCATCGCGTGCACGGCGGTGCGGATTTGGGAATGGGCATCCGTTTCCCTCACAAGCGGCAGATTGGTGCGGACATCCTTGCCAATGCCGTCGCCGCGCGCACGCTGCATGGTTGGCCGGCGATCGTGATCGATTTCGGAACCGCGGTGACGTTTGACGTACTCAATCCGCAGGGCGCTTATCATGGCGGTGTCATTGCACCGGGCTTAAATGCAATGACCGATTACCTGCACGAGAAAACGGCGCTGCTGCCGCGCATCGATGTGCGTGAACCGCGGCGGGCGGTCGGTAATAGTACGGTTGAGGCAATGCGCATTGGTGCGGTGATTGGCTACCGAGGCCTAGTGCGAGAAGTGGTGGGCGGTATTCGCAAGGAACTCGATCCGCGCAATCGCCTCCGCTGGCACATCATCGCGACGGGCGGACAGGCGCAGCTCGTCGCGCGCGGATTGCCAGAGCTCATTCAGAAAGTGGATCCGCGTCTCACGCTCCAAGGCTTGCGAATCTTAGGCGAGCGATGGATTTTAGGCCGGAAGAAATAATCGCTCAAATTTATGATCACGCTCGCTCTCGATCCCGGTGCCAAGCGCGTGGGCATTGCGGTGAGCGACGCGACGGGTTTCTTGGCCGTGCCGCTCGACGCCGTTGCTCCAGAACCGCTTCCGGCGTTCACTGCGGCGCTCGGGAAAATTCTTGAAGCGCGCGAAGTAGAAAAAATCCTGGTGGGTCTGCCGCGGCATTTGGATGGTCGTGAGTCCGAAGCGGCGAAAGCCGCGCGCGCGTGGGTCGAGAAATGGCGTGCCAGCGTCCGCGTGCCGATTGAGTTTATCGACGAGCGCCTCTCGACGGTCGAAGCTTCGCGCCGGTTGCAGGAGGCAGGGCTGGATGCGCGCGCGCAGCGGAGCCGGATCGACAGCGCATCGGCCGCGGTTTTTTTGCAGGCCTACTTGGATGCGCGCGGCGCACGTGCTTTTTTACCGCCTTTAGAAGCGGAAGAGGACGAGGCGCGGGACTGAGCTGGCTTTTTTTTGCGCGCCACGGTCGAAGCGCTTGCCGCAGATTTTGTTTTGGATGCCGCCGCGCTTGGGTCTGCAATCCATATCCGGAGCGCCTCCCGTAATTCCGGAACGCCTTCGCCTTGCTCTGCGCTGATCGGAAGAATCGTGAGGCGTGGATGCTTGCGTCGCAGCAGCAGCAAATTTTCCTGAGAGGCGGGGCGATCCATTTTATTGGCGGCGATCAGGAACGGGCGTGCTGCCAACGACGCATCATGCAGCTTCAGTTCTCGGCGCAGCGAGGCGAAATCCTCCAGCGGCGAACGGTTTTCTTCCCCGCTCATGTCGAGCACGTAGAGCAACAGTCGGCAGCGTTCGATATGCCGCAAGAATTGATGGCCCAGGCCCACGCCCGCGTGCGCGCCTTCGACGAGGCCCGGAATATCCGCAACTGACACGCGCGCGTAGTCGGCGTATTCGACGATGCCAATCATCGGCGCAAGCGTCGTGAACGGGTAAGGCGCAATTTTCGGCCGCGCATGTGAAACGCGGGAGAGCAGCGTCGACTTGCCCGCGTTGGGATACCCGACCAGACCGATATCCGCGATCGATTTAAGCTCGAGGAGAAAATGCCCGAGCTCGCCCGGCTGTCCTTCTTCCCAGCGGCGCGGCGCTTGGTTAACAGATGACTTGAAATGCTGGTTGCCCCGGCCGCCGCGTCCGCCGCGGCACAGGACGAAACGCTGCCCGGCTTGCGTGAGATCGGCGACGACTTCGACGCGCTCCTGGGGCATCGCCGTCTCCGCCGAAGTGGCAGTGCCCAGGGCCTCGCGGTCCGGCAGACGGCTGATGAGCGTCCCCGGCGGAACTTCCAGAATTCGGTCGGCGCCGCCTTTGCCCGACATCTGTTTTTTGCCGCCGCGCTGGCCATCCTTGGCAAACTGGTGCGGCGAGAGCTTGAGGTGCGCCAGATTGTTCATGTGCGGATTGACTTCGAGCACGATGTCGCCGCCCTTACCGCCATCGCCGCCATCCGGTCCGCCCTTGGGCCGAAACTTCTCGCGCAGGAAAGAGGACGAGCCATCCCCTCCACGGCCGGCACGCGCAATCAGGCGCGCTTGATCGACGAAGGTGATCATGAAAGGGAGCTTACCGCAAGCGTCCCGTAAAAACAGAACTAAGCCGCAGCGCTGGAAGCGGGCTTTTTCTTGGGCGTGGCCGGAGCAGTAGCCGCTTTTGGCGCGCCAACATGTACGCGGCGGTTTTCGCGGTCGTAAATGACGACGCCTTCGGCAAGCGAGAAGAGCGTGTGGTCCCGGCCCATGCCGACGTTACGGCCTGCGCGCCAACGCGTGCCGCGCTGACGGACCAGAATGTTGCCGCCGATCACGCGCTGACCACCGAATTTTTTAATGCCGAGCCGGTTGGATTGGCTATCGCGGCCGTTTTTAACACTTCCCTGTCCCTTTTTATGCGCCATAAAACTCCTCGATTATTTCTTGCCGCCCTCAATTTTGAGAACTTTGATGCGGCTGAGCTTCTGCCGATGGCCAACCGTGCGGTGGTAGCCCTTGCGGCGTTTGAATTTGTAGGCGATTACTTTGGGTGCCTTGATGGAGTCGACAAACTCGAACGTGACGCTCGCGCCATCGATCACCGGGCTGCCCAGCTGCGTGCCGGAATCCCCGCCAATGAGCAGCACTTCTGAGAAAGCGGCGGATTGAGAAGGCTTGGAGGCGGGGTTGCCGGCGGCAGGCGCGGGCGTGCCGGGCAAAAGCTCGACGTCCAAAATATCGCCGGGAGCGACGCGGTACTGCTTGCCACCGGTGCGGATGATTGCGTACATGAAAATTCCTTAGGTCTATTGAAAAAGCCCCCTAAAACAGGGCCCGGCACGATGCCATATCCCCCGTTGGACGCAAGCTTTTTTAGCGGAAGCTAAAATACAGGCGTGTAATCGGCCGGGGGCTCGAAAAGGCCGGCTTCGACGGGCCCAAGCTGCGTTTTGCGGAATTCGGTCGTCACGGCGGCGGCTCCGGTCCCTTGCTGGATTTTGACGGGCGTCCGCGTCTTAGGATCAACCCAATAAAGAAGGTCCGCTGCTTCCATTCGTCCGCTGGCTTGTCGGACCGGGGAAACAACGCGGTATTTCACACATTCATTATCTCCAACCTTTTCGGCTCCAAGCGGATACCACTGTGCGTTGGAATCGGCAGCCGGGTTGGTAGGGGCCTCGGTCGCATCCAACGGAAGGCGGCGGTAAGTGCGCTGCGCCGGACTAATCTCGTAGCGCAGCCCCAGGTCTGGGCGGTTGATGATGATGGAAACGGGCTGCCCGTCCTGCCGGATCTCGGTCCGGCTTTTGTTGCCGTCCGAGGCGAGCGCCATCTCGACAGGCGGTCCTTTTTCTTGCTGCACGATCGTTTCGGTCCGGTACCGAGTCGGAAAATCAACCGGCGCGGCAAGGGAAGAGCCTTCCAGCAGCAGCCCCGGCGTGGTCGCAGTCACGGGCATGGAGGAGGCCGCGGGGGCCGCAAGAGCGGTAGAAGCTCCAAGGACAAACGCGAGGAAGATCGCTGGCAACATCCAGTCCTGCCGTTGCATCTTATTCATTGAGAGCAAGCTCGAAAGATAGGAACGTACTAGCGAGCTGTCTCTGCCGGTTGCGCAGCAGGGGCACCGCCTGCTCCATTGGGCAGTACCAGATTGGGCATCTGAATTTTCGTGTAGCCTGCGGGCACTTCAAAGAGCGCGGCAGGTGGCTCCACCTCAGTGATCTGGACGTAATCGGTGATCGACTGCTGTTGACCCGAGCCGGCAATGATGCGGACAGGGCGCTTTGTGGAGGCGTCTATATAATATACAGTGGAGGAGTGGGTCGGTCCTTCAGAGCCGTGCAACTCGCTGGCCAGGATGTACTTATCGCACAGCCGGCCGTTCAGCGTCTCTTGCCCCTCGCGGCGCCATTCGATCTTGGGTTTGAGCTCTTCCTTGAGCGCACGGATCTCTTTCTCTTTGAACGGGATGACAAAATAGGATTTCTGCGACGGCATGAGGTTGTAGATTGCCTTACGATCGGCACGCGTGATGGTGATCATGCTCAGGCCCTCGGCTTCCACCTCGCTGCGCATATTTTTGCCGTTGCAGTAGACCGTAATATTATTAGTTCTACCGCCGGGCGTCGTCGTCACCATCTGGGCCTGATAATGCTTCGGCATTTCAATTGGCCCCTGCGTCGGGACTTGGGCCGCAGCGGGAATTGGCCCGCCTGCGAGGAGCAGGAGCAGGAAGGAAAGGAGGAGGGGCATCGATCGGAAAGAGTTAAGCTGCACGAAACAAGAGGCTGCCGATGGCAGAGAATCTTGGCAAGCTTGGGGAGTGGTACGGTCTATAAAAAATTCGTCATTTCGAGAGAGGGCCGTCAGGCCCGATTCGAGAAATCTTCGCCTGCAAGAGCAATGCGACACTTATAGAACCCAGATCCCTCGACAAGCTCGGGATGACAAAAGCTGTGTCACTCATCGAGCTCGAGATCGGAGCATTCATGCAGCAGCAGAATTTTTCGCTACTTCCACGCGCGCTCAGGCAACTGATAGAGCAAGTCGTACGGCCCTAAGCGGAGACGATTTTTGATGGCGCGGGTAATGAAGCGCTTGCCGACTGCTACGGCCTCCGGAAGCGAATCTCCAAATCCGAGCCGGGTCGCGATTGCGGCGGAAAAGGTGCAGCCGGTGCCATGCGGGTTTGCATCTGGAATTGTCTTCACAGAATAGGCACGCACCCTGCCTTTTTGGCAGAGAATATCGACAGATTGAGGTAGTTTAAGATGGCCGCCTTTAACGATAAAACTAGATTCAAAAATAGATTCTAGTTCAATTGCAGCTGATTTTAGATCGTTTATTGAGCGAATTGGCTTCTTTAAAAGGCGCATTGCTTCATCCGCGTTGGGTGTGACGCATGTTGCCATCGGAAGTAGTTGCTGGCGAAGGACTTTCTCAGCGGTTGGCTCCATCAGCGACGTCCCGACTGTCGCCAACATGACCGGGTCGACCACTAAGGGCGGGCGCTTCCTGCCGAGCGCAGCCAGGGCCTCCACGACTGCTCGGATGATCGCAGCGGAATAAAGCATTCCGGTTTTGATTGCCGCCACGGGCATCGCCTCAAAGACTAGGTCGATTTGCCGGCGAACTTGATCCGCGGCAACAGGAGTGATTTTGACAACTCGCCCCGGATGCTCCGCCACGATGCACGTGACCGCTGTGGCGCCGTATCCGCCCAGGGTGGTGATCGTCTTGAGATCCGCCTGTAGCCCTGCGCCGCCGCTGTTATCTGAGCCGGCAATCGTCAGGATGACGGGGACGCGGGGGCGGGCGCTCATAAAATCCAAAACCGGGTGTAGGCGAGGGCGAACCTGCCGGGATTTTGAAGGCCGGGCAAGCCGTTTGATTTTTTGAAAAGACCCAGGTATACAAGAGTGGTGATTTTTGATGGCGTTCCGCATTCCGACGGCCCTAGCTCTTTTTCTTTCGAGCAACCGGCCTCCGTGCAGGAACTGCCCGGGCTGTGGGTGAGTCTCGATCGTGTCAGCTACAACCCGCACGTGCAGACGACGTCGGACCGGCCGTTTGGCTTTGTGTATTATATTACGATCCACAACGACAGCGACCGCGCGGTGACGATCAAAGGCCGCAAGTGGGTAGTGCGCTCGGAGGACGGAACAACGCTGGTGGTGGAAGGCGATGGCGTTGTGGGTGAGTACCCGCATCTGGCGCCGGGCGCTTCTTTCCGTTACAACAGCTATCACTTAGTGCACGACGACAGCACCGCCGAGGGCGCTTACTTGGGCCTGTCCGAGATGGGTGAGGCGGTCCTGGCGCGCATTCCGGTTTTCAAGATGGAGCTTCCGCTGGAAGCGTAGCGGCATTTTCTTTTTGCCGACTCTCTAAAATCGACGCGCAGTGCAGCGCGGTGGTACTCTTCGGGCGCTATGTCCCCCGTGCGCGCCGTCATCTTTGACATGGATGGGGTGCTGATCGACAGCGAATCCATTTGGGAGCGAACATTGTTGGAGACCTGCACACGATGGGGGTTGTCCGTGAAGCCGGAGCTTTATCACGGGATGATCGGCGTCACCGCGAACCGCGACCGGGAAGTGCTAGCGGAAGCGTTTGGCCCGGAAGTGGATATGGACCGCTTTCTCGCCGAATGGCAAAGCGTCGGCCGGCCGCTGGTGGATGAGGCGCCGGTGCCGCTGAAAGCCGGCGCGGCTGAAACGCTGGACTGGCTCAAAAATCGCGGCATCCCGCGGGGCCTGGCTTCATCCACGCTGCGGGAGCGGATTCTGGGACGCTTGGAGCTTGTGGGCCTCTTGCCGTATTTTGATGCGATTGTCTCCGGCCACGAGGTGCCGCAGGGCAAACCCGCGCCAGACGTGTATTTGGAAACGGCGCGACGGCTGCAGGTCGAGCCCGCGCACTGCATCGCGATTGAAGACTCGCACGCTGGAGTCCGTTCCGCACACGCGGCCGGGATGCAGGTCATCATGGTGCCGGACCTCCTCCCGGCGACCGACGAGATGCGCTCGCTTGCAAAGGAGGTGCTGCCGTCGTTGGATCAGGTGCGGGAGTTTTTGGAAGGAGCCACTAAGCCAGACTGACGCTTCCAAAGCGGTGCGGTAAATAAGGTCAGCCAAATTAAGAGAGAGAGATAATTTTCATGTACGCCAAGAATTTTCGCGATCCTCAATTTTGGATGCGCATCACAGCGGTTGCGGGCGGACAGGAAAACCCGGATGCAGATGCGCATGAAGCTGGGAACGAGATGATTGCCCTATTGCAAGCCGGGTTATTGCTTCACCTGGAAGAAGGAAGAAGGCTGTTGGGTGACACAGCAAATGACGCGGCGGGTCTTTTTGGGAAAGTACAGGAGGCACTGGTGCGGACTCTTCCGCACGTTCCAGCAGAGTGGATGCGCGTTACGACGGGGCGGATGGCCCAAACTTTTGAAGCATGTCGGGGGGAGCATCCGGTGCATCGCGCGAACCGGGCATTTTTAGGCGTTTACTTGGGACTTCTTGCGGCAGCGGCTCCTGATCGGGTAGGGGCTGACGTGGTGCCGCCGAAGCACGGAGTCCGCGGTGGAAGTCTCCTCCAAACGGCGGTCGGGTGCGGCGGGCTTGATTACTTGTTGGTATTCGATAGTTCGGTGGAAGTTCCGTCCCATAGCGAGGTGCCGCACCCACGGCGTCGCACAAGAGCTAGAGCCATGGATTAAATCCATTGCTCCGATAGCCTCTGCGTTGTAAAGCGTACGCGAGTATGCAGCCCTGGCGCATTGTCCACACCGAAGCGTCCGAGGGATTGGGCGGGCAGGAGCTGCGCGTCCTGGCCGAGCTGCAGTGGATGCGCGCGCAGGGGCACGCCGTCTGGCTCTCGGCGCCGCCGCACGCGAAAATTTTTGAGCGTGCGGCGGCCGCCGGCATTCCCGTCGAACCGCTCGACACGCGCCGGTGGAAATTGCCGAGCGAAGTATTCCGCTTCGCATCCTGGCTGCGCGCCAATCGCATCGATGTGCTCAACACGCACAGCTCGCGCGACGCGTGGATCGGCGGACTGGCGGGCCGTTTCGCGCGCACGCCGCTGGTGATTCGCTCGCGGCACATCGAGGTCGCCTATCCGCACCGGTGGCAGAGCGCGCTTATCAACGACGCGTGGGCCGACGCGGTCGTGACGACCAGCGAGCGGATTTCGCAAGGCCTCATCCGCGATCTGCAGCTGGACCCCGCGCGCGTGCAGTGCATTCCGACGGGGATTGATCTGCAAAAATTTAATCCTGAAGTTACAAGTGCGTTGCGCGCAGAGCTCGGGATCGCGCTCGACGTCCCGCTCGTCGGGATGGTTTCGGTTATCCGCAGTTGGAAAGGGCATCCAATCCTCTTTACCGCCGCGCAAAAAGTGTTGGAGAAAATTCCAAACGCGCAGTTTCTCATCGTCGGCGACGGGCCGTGCATGCAGTGGTACCCGGACCAAGTCCGCGAGCTGGGCCTCGCCGACAAGATCCGCTTCCTCGGGCATCGGGAGGACGTCCCTAATGTGCTCGCGGCGCTCGACGTCGTCGTTCTGCCCTCGACCGCGCACGAGGGGATCCCGCAGATTTTGCTTCAAGCGCAAGCGAGCGGCAAAGCGATCGCCGCCTCGCGTGTCGGCGGCATCCCCGAGATTATCGAGGACCAAAAGACCGGCCTGCTCGTCCCGCCGAAAGACCCGGACGCGCTTGCTGAAGCGCTCATGCGATTGCTCGGCGACAAAGCACTCCGTGACCGGCTCGGGCACGCGGCGGCGCTTTACGCGCGCGAGCATCACAGCTGCGACCGGATGGGAGAGAAGCTCGAGGTGCTTTACCGCGCTTATCTTGTCGACTAGGTGATCCCCGCCTGCACGAGGAGATCGGCGCACACTTTTTTCGCGTCAAAATATTCCTCGGCGATTGCGCGGGCGGCGGCGCTGTGGAGCGCGTAGTCGGAATTGACGGCATCGATCGCGGTGACGGCTTCTTCCAGCGTTGAGAAGGCGAGCAGTCCTTCCCCGTGCGGTAGATATTTGGTCCAGCCGGTTTCCTGCACGATCGCGGGCCGGCCGAGCGCGAGGTAGCAAGCGGTCCGTCCCGAGAACCAACCGGTGCGCCCGGCGACATAGCCGTGTTTGGCGACGCTCCACTCGGCCTTCGAGTCGCGCAGGAATTTTTGGTAGGCGTGATGATCGGGCACCGCTTCTTCCGTTTCGACGATATTCCAGCCAAGCTCGCGCAGGCGCTCGGTCGGCCGCTGCCCGCCGACGCCAACTCCCATCGCCATCACCAGCTTCTGCCCCGTCCGCTGTGGCAGCGTGGCGAATTTTTCAAACTCGAGATCTTTCTGGCCGTAGGGCTTCCCCTCCCACTCCTTCGGCGCGTAGCTGGCCCAGTTCATGACGGTGGTCATTTGATCTTTCGGCGCTTCGCTCGCGCGCGGCCAGTGTTGCAGCGCGATCGGCTGCACCGTCTTTTTCCACGCGATGCCCGTCTCGGGTGCGAGGCAATCGGGCGCGCCGACGTTCAGACCGAAGGTGAAGTGGCTATCGTGCGCGCGGACGCGGGCGCTGTAGTCGGCCTGCGCCGGATCGTTCAAGCCGATCTGGCAGAACATCGGGTCGCCGTCGATGAACATCTGGTGGCGGACGCCAATGTCGTAGTCCTTCAGCCACCCAGCGCTCGAGACGTTCAGGAGGAGGTCCGCTCCCTTCACCAGCTCGCGCGCCTTCGCTTCGCCTGCGCCATGGAAGACGCCGTCGGCGCCGTTGCGGTAAATCCACCGGCCGTCGAAGCCGAACTCGGCCATCACGCGGCCCAGGTACGCGACGTTGTAGGAGCAATCGGCCGAGATCGTCTTATTGACCGGATCGTACGGCCACGCGCCACTGTCCTCCAGGTACCAGACCTCATGGCCCAGGTCGCGGAAGCCGATGAGGTATTGGATGTAATCCCAGATCACCCCGCCAAAGGCGTACTGGCCCAGGAGCCCGGTGATGATGATGCGCATGAAGTGCCGAGATTACTTTATCTCAGCCGTGGAGGCAACGCGCCAGGCACTTTGTCTTTACAAGGCCCTATGCCATCCCAGGGCTTTTAACTGAAGAGCTGCGGGACATTCTGGATCACGAATTCCTCCGGTGCAGGTGCATATACTAGTAGTACGCGGAGTAGAGGATGAAGATTCAGATGCGGATCCAGTTTTTTCGGACATTTTATCTCCCGGGGTGAAAGTTATCTTCTTACTGTCGCGCCTGCTTCGAAACGTCAACTCAGAAAATGCAAAACCTGCAAATTAAAGCTCTGGACGGGCGCGATCCCGCTCCAAAGCTTGCCGAACAACCTCGGGAAAGCCGCCCGCGGGCATCTCTTTTGGGTCATAGAGGCTGGCTCCTGCGAATAAAACTGCCATTTGAGTGAGGATTGGCCTCATTTTTTCAACGATTGTTGCAAGACGCATAGAACACCTTCGCTTGTGTAGTATGACAGTGGGCGGAGAGCGTCAACCTACAAAAGTATCGCGCTGGCAATGGCGGCCGTGTATCCAAACAGGGAACATGCTCAGGTTTACGATTTTGGCCAGTGGCTCCTCGGGCAATTGCGCGCTCGTCGAGACCAATGGCGCGCGGATCCTGGTCGATGCGGGCCTCTCGGCCAAGCAGATCGCCCTGCGGATGGAGCCGCTCGGGGTGTCGCTGGGCGAGCTCGACGGCATCGTCATCACGCACGAGCACCATGACCATGTCTGCGGGCTGCCCGTTCTGGCCAAGCGGCACGGCATCCCGATCCATGCCAACCACCTGACGGCCGAAGCCCTCCGCGATGAGATGCCGGGTTTTAACGGTTGGCAGATTTTCCAGACCGGCGCCTCGATCGCGATCGGCGACGTGAAGGTGGATACATTCTCCATCCCGCACGACGCGTACGACCCAGTCGGCTTGCTCGTGCGGCACGCGCTGGGCAACGTCGGCTTTGTGACGGACCTGGGCTACGCGACGCGGCTGGTGCTCGACCGCGCGCGGACGGCCCGGGCGCTTGTGCTCGAGGCGAACCACGACCCGGCGCTGCTCCAAGCCGACACGCGCCGCCCGTGGTCCATCAAGCAGCGGATTCTCTCGCGGCACGGACATCTTTCCAACGCGGCAGCGGCGGACGTCGCGGCACAGCTGACGGGGTCGGGCCCTTGTCATTCTGAGTGCAGCGAAGAATCGGGTGAAGGGCAAGAGGGATCCGATCTCGCTTCAAGTCCAGTGCAAAGCCGCGACGGCGTCTTCCCGCTTGAAGAACTTTTCCTCGGTCATTTAAGCGCCGATTGCAACAGCCCCGACCTGGCCCGTGCCGCCGTCGCCGCCCGCCTCAACGGCGCCTCCGCCCGCGTCCGCATCCACGACACCTACCCCGACCGCCCGGCGCAGTCGGTGTGTTGGAGTTAGCAGTGGCCTGAGCGCTTGAATCTTATGCGCCGCTTTTTGAAGCGTTGCGCTCTCATTGACACAGAGGCAATGCTGCGACAGTACAAGAATGAAGGGACCGTTTCCAATGGCCGTTGACTACCAATTACAAAACCCGGAAAACGCCCTTTCTACGGAACAGGTGGGAGTGATCCTGGATGTTATTGACCGCAGTGTTCGACGGGCGGAAGAGTTGCTGGGGCCGTTAGAAATACTGCTGGCGGTTGAGCCTGAGCGCGTCCCTCGTTTTTGTTCGGAGCAGCTGCCGATTGTGGGGTATACGCCAAATGCGAATAACGTTTTGATCAGAATAGCGCCCGAGCATGCCCGAGTGGAAGATCCTCAATGGCAAGCGCTCCTTTCCGCAACAACGGCGCATGAATTGCATCATGGTTGCCGGTGGAAGGATCCCGGTTACGGAAAGACGATCGGAGAGCGTTTAATCACGGAAGGATTAGCGCAGTGTTTCGAGAGCGAAATCGTTCCGGGTTTTGTTGCTCCCTACTCGCAGAATCTGACTCAGGACCAACTCTCCACTCTTTCTGAAAAAGCGGCAAAGATATGTGATGTGGAAGACCGGGAAATATCCAATCGCTTGTTTTATGGGCAAGAAGGTAACCCAGAGTTTCCGCGATGGGGCGGGTATAGTTTGGGTTATGCCATCGTGAAAGCGTGGCTTGAAAAAACCGGCCGAACCGCCGTACAGGCGGTGCACGTGCCCGCGTCCGAAGTTCTGGAGCCGTGGCTGAAGGGAGAGCTCCCTTTGGTAGGACCGACGCCGCGTCTTTCCATCGAAATACCAGGCTCAACTCAGAGCGGTGGTCTTACAGCAGGCAGATCCAGAGAGGGAGGAGTTCGCGGATAAAGCGGCCGCCTACCTCGCCAACGTCGCGCGGACGGTGCGGCTGAAGTCCTTTCAGGTAACCCACGCGCTTATTTTTTTGCGACGGCACGCTCATAAAACCGGGCGTCGATCACTTCTTCGAGCCGCCGCGGTTCTTTAAGGTAGCCCAGCTGCAGCATGAAGTCGGCGATGATTTGCGATGGCTTGATGAGCGGCCGAGGGTCGTCCAAAAACTGCTCGGGTGTTTGCGCGAGCACGCGCGTGATGACAGCCGGGTCAACCAAGCCGCGGCCGATGTATTTTTGGTAGCCGCGTGCGGCGCGCGCCGGATCACGGTGGATGATCTCATTGGCGCGGACCTGGATGTTGACGAGCTTTTGCACAAGCTCCGGCTTCTCCCGCACCCAGGATTCACGCACGAGCAAAATGCCGCCGGGTTGCTCGGGCATCAGATCTTGCGGGCGCGCGAAAAGCCCCAGCCGGGGATCTTTGAGGCGGCTCACTTCGAGTAATTCGGCCCACACGCTGGAGGCATCGATGTCGGGACTAAAGATGGATTGCTGGAATTGATCCTGCATCCCCACGTTGATTTTTTCGACGTACTGGGTCCAATCGCGGAACGATTTGGTCAGCCAGTAAGTGGTCACTAGATCTGAAAGGGTTCCCTTCGCGAGCGCCGAGATTTTTACTTTGCGCCCGTACTGCCGCGCAAATGCTTCAATCGCTTTGACGGGCCCGAGCTTCTTGCCCAACTCCAGCAGCGGCGGCTTGCCGATGAGGAAAATGCCGTTGTGCACGGTAGCAGCGACGGCGCGAACCGCGACGCCTTTTTCAAACAGCGGAAGCGGGGAGGCGATATTGGTGTAGATCACATCCACCTGTCCGGCGGCAAATGCTTGGACCGCGGTCGGCGGGCTCGGGTAGAGCACGGGAATGACCTCAAGCCCTTCTTCCTTATCGAGTCCCCGCTCGGCAATGAGCGTGGGGTGGAAAAACCAGAGATTGGGATTGTACCCAATCTTGATGGGGGTGTTGGGTGCGGCAGCGGCACTCGCGGTGGCGAGCAGGCTCAGAATAAGATAGAGCCGGCCAATTTTCATCTAGCGGCTTTCTAGGTCGCAGAACGCGCTTTTATCCTGCCAGCGTCGCGCGGACGGTGCGGCTGAAGCCCTTCCAGGTGCCGAAGGTATCGTCGACCGCCGTCGCTTCGTAGCCGCAGTGGACCATGCAGTCGGTGCATTTTTTGTTGCCGCTCTTCTGGCCGTAGTTTTCCCACTGTGTCTCTTCCATGAGCTGCTTGAAAGTGGGGACGTAGCCGTCCTGCAAGAGGTAGCATGGCTTTTGCCAGCCGAAGATGTTGTAAGTGGGGTTGCCCCACGGCGTGCAATCGTAGTCGACATCGCCCTGCAGGAAGTCGAGAAACAGCGGCGAGAGGTTGAACTTCCAGCTCTTTTTCTTCTCGCGCAGAATTTGACGGAAAAGCTCTTTGGTCTTGTCGCGCGCCAAAAAGTTGGCCTGATCGGGCGCCTTATCGTAGCTGTACCCGGGCGAGAGCATCATCCCTTCGACGCCGAGCTTCATCATCTCGTCGAAGAAGAGGCGGACGCGCTCGGGGTCGGCGCCGTGGAAGAGCGTCGTGTTGGTAGTGACGCGGAAGCCGCGCTTGACGGCCTCTTTAATCCCTTCGATGGCCGTGTCGTACGTCCCGTCGCGGCAGACGGCGTGGTCGTGCTCTTCTTTGAGGCCGTCCATGTGCACCGAGAACGTCAGGTACTTGGTCGGCTTGAAGAGGTCGAGCTTGCGCTTGAGTAACAACGCGTTGGTGCAGAGGTAGATGTACTTTTTGCGCTCGACCAGACCTTCGACAATCTTATCGATCTCGGGGTGGATGAGCGGCTCACCGCCCGGCAGGCTGACCATCGGCGCTCCGCATTCTTCGGCCGCGGCCCAGCATTGCTCGGGGCTCAGGCGCTTGTTGAGAATATGCTCCGGGTACTGAATCTTGCCACAGCCGGCGCACGCCAGGTTGCAACGGAAGAGCGGCTCGAGCATCAGCACGAGCGGGTAGCGCTTGTTGCGACGCAGCTTATGACCCAGCACGTAGCTGGCAACCGTCCAAGCTTGAGAAATGGGTACCATAAAAAGGGAGGTGGGCGCTTTGATTCATTACGAGAAGCGCGAACCCAAGAGGGTACGACAAACCGGCCCGCTGTCAACCCGTTGGCCGCATTTTTCCCTTGGCAGACGGGGAGGGAGCGCTAGGGTGGCAAACCCGTCGCTTGTCACCAAGCGATGAGACAAACGCCGGTCCTGCCGGCATAACAACACCCAAAGCCTCGCCCTCGGACCTCCGGAGGCGGGCATTCGATAGAAATCGAAGCGGTGGCTTTCAAAAAGCCCCGTCCTAAACTGACAGATACTTATATGATCCAACTCGGAGTCAAAGAACTACTCGAAGCCGGCGTCCATTTCGGGCACCGCACCCAGCGCTGGAACCCCAAGGTTCGCCCTTATCTATTCGAAGAGCAGAACGGCACGCACCTCATCGATCTGGACCAAACCGTCGTCCAGCTCAAGAAGGCCCAAGAATTTTTACGCAAAGTCTCCGCCGAAGGCCGCCGCGTGCTGTTTGTCGGCTGCAAAAAGCAGGCCCAAGCCGTCATCCAAGAGCTCGCTCCGCAAAGCCGCTCCTACCATATCACCAACCGCTGGCTCGGCGGCACGCTCACCAATTTGAGCACCATCCGCAAAAGCATCCGCCGTCTCAAAGAGATCGAAATGATCGAAAGCCGCGGCACGGTCGAGTCGATGCCCAAGAAAGAAGTCGCCTCGATGCGCCGCGAATTTGCCAAGCTGCATCGCAACTTGGACGGCGTCCGCGACATGGAGCGCTTCCCCGGTGCCCTCGTCATCGTCGATATCGTCCGGGAAAACATCGCGGTGCAAGAAGCGCGCCGCCTTTCCATCCCCATCGTTGCGCTGGTCGATACCAATGCAGATCCTAACCTTGTCGACTATCCAATCGTCGCCAACGACGATGCGATGCGCTCAATCCGTCTTTTGATGGAAGCGCTCCACTCCGCGGTTCTCGATGGCCAGTCCAGCGCTCCGGCTGAAAAGACCAAAGGCTCGGGCTCGGTGTCCGGCGCTAAAGGTGAAGCCCCCTCGGCCCCGGCCGGCGGCGCCGCCAAACCGGCAGCGTCGTCCACACGTCCTGCCGCAGTCGCGTAGCCTCCGGCTTCGCGTTTTGCACGAGGAACTCTCCTTTCTATTTTTATTTCCATGACGACAACGACGATTTCTTCAGAACTAGTTCGCCAACTTCGCGAAAAAACCAACGCGGGGATGATGGACTGCAAAAAAGCCCTGCAGGAGGCCGGCGGCGACTTGGTCGCGGCCGAAACGCTCCTGCGCAAAAAAGGGATCGCGAGCGCGGCAAAAAAATCGAGCCGCGACGTGCGCGAGGGCGTGATCGCCTCGTACATTCACTTTGATAAGGTAGGCGTGCTGGTTGAGATCAACTGCGAGACCGACTTTGTCGCCAAGAACGAATCGTTCCGCGAGCTCGTGCGGGATGTCACGCTGCAGATCGCGGCGGCCAATCCGCTCTATGTAACGCGCGAAGAAGTCCCGCCCGCCGATGTCGCACGCGAGCAAGAAATCGCGACCGCCCAGGCCCAAGGCAAGCCCGCGGCCGCGGTTGAGAAGATCGTCGAAGGCAAGCTCTCGAGCTTCTACTCCACCGTCTGCCTCATGGACCAGGCGTTCGTGAAAGAGTCGAGCATGACGGTGCGCGACCTGCTCACCAAAAAAGTCTCCGAGCTGGGTGAGAACATCCGCATCCGCCGGTTCACCCGCTACCAAGTGGGCGAATCGATCGACGCGCCGGCTCCCGCTGCGGCTGCCTAAATTAGCAGGCGAAATGCTACGCGGCCATTTGGCCGGGTTGCGATCCAGATCGACGCGCAGCAGGGGTAGGCAATGGTCTCCAGCTTCTGGCCGCGCTCGTAACCCGTGAGGGAGGGGCTACAGGTGCCTGCGGTAACTTCCGCGTTAAGGCAGCCGTTCGGCGAACAACGCCCGCTTCTTCTCGAGTGGGAATTCTTCCGGTGCGCGTAGCGATGATTTCCCGCGCACGCGTTGCGAGAGCACCGCAAGCCATTTGAAC
Organism: uncultured Verrucomicrobiaceae bacterium; assembly: GCA_964473925.1. Classification (GTDB taxonomy): domain Bacteria; phylum Verrucomicrobiota; class Verrucomicrobiia; order Methylacidiphilales; family CAYYVW01; genus CAYYVW01. The sequence continues at coordinate 19,922 of CAYYVW010000003.1, read as the reverse complement.
CGCTTGAGCTAAATAAAAATTACCAGGTGGCACTATGCGCAAGCAGCTCTCCATATCATTCAAGGTAAGGCCGCTTAGAAGCTGTCCCATTTCTCGGCGCAGTGTGGGAATTTGTTCTCGGGTGAGTGGGGTGGGGCGATTGGAATCGCTAAGCACCAACGCTTCGAGAGCGCACATCTCATGCTCCAAGGTTCGGCCAGCGGCACCTGTTTGAACTTGTCCGTGATGCCGATCGAGCACGGCTTCGCATAAGGCGTTCGTAAGCGAACTTCCTGGCAAATAACGATGCGCGGCTTCCACCACCCGTACCAAGGCCTCGCCCGCTGCTGGGCCTATCATCGGTGGGGAGTGCCGGGTGTTCATAACAGCGAACCTGGGGTGAACGACTTGCCCTTTAGATTCAACGTACGCCGATTTGCAGATAGCGCAAATGGCAGCGGACAAAAATCCGCGCTGGCGGGGGAGGCAGGGGTTGCGTTATAAGACCTGCCGCCCCGCATGCCTTCCGCCGCTCTCTCCATGAAACGCTCGAGCCCCCGCCAAAAATCGGGCGCCGGCACGCGCGCGGCGTATCAGCGAATTTTGCTCAAGCTCAGCGGCGAAAGCTTTAAAGGCAACAGCCACGATGACGTTATTGACCCCGAGATGACCGCGCAGTTCGCCGCGCAAATCGCGGAGATTCAAAAACTCGGCGTGCAGGTGGCCATCGTCATTGGCGGCGGCAACATTTGGCGCGGGCTCACGGCCGAGCGCCTGGGCATGGACCGCTCGACGGCCGACTACATGGGGATGCTTGCCACCGTCATTAACGGCCTCGCGCTGCAGGATGCGCTCGAGAAGCGCGGCGTCGTCACCCGCGTGCAGACGGCGATCGAGATGAAAAACGTGGCCGAATCGTTCATCCGGCGCCGTGCGATCCGTCATTTGGAAAAAGGCCGCGTCGTCATTTTTGCCGCGGGGACGGGCAGCCCCTACTTTTCCACCGACACCACCGCCGCGCTCCGCGCCAGTGAGATCGGCGCGCAGGTCATCCTCAAAGCGACCAAGGTGGACGGCATCTACGACTGCGATCCGCGTAAAAATCCCAAGGCCAAGCGGTATGAGACGATTTCGTACATGGATGCGCTCAAGCAGCGGCTCGCGGTGATGGATTCAACCGCCTTCTCCCTCTGCATGGATAACGAGCTGCCCATCATCGTCTTTGACGCATTCCGCGCCGGCAACCTGCGCGCGGCCGTCTGCGGCAAGAAAGTCGGCACGCTCGTCTCGGGCGGCAAGCCGCAGAAGAGCTAGCAGAGCTTCAGCTCATTTTCCATCCGGCTCGACAGAGCGCCGGCCTAGCCGCACAACGCCTGCGATCGTCGCGCTAAAGCCGCCGGCTTTTTTGCCATCGCTGTCGGTTGTTACGTTGGAAACGCCCACAACGCCGCGCACGTGAAAACTTGCGGAGTGATCTGCATCATCTCTTCCAATCTCAACAAAAGCCCCGGCCTGAGTGGGGCGACTTGCCCAGTTGTCTCCGCCTAGAATACCGCCGGTACGGATCTGCAACCCGGATTCGGTCGTCATGCCGCGTGAAATTTCCAAATCTGGACTCCGAATATCCCCACGCGCTGCAATTTTCCAGCCCGGTCCTTGCGCCTCCCGCACATCGCCGGGAACGCCCGCTTCGGCCGGTCCCAGGGATGTCTTGCCATTGGCATCAACGCGGAATGAACCGCCGAATTCTACCGGCGTGCCCGTCTTCGGAATCCTAAGCCCAGTGTCTACCAGCAGCGCTCCTCCAAACACCGGAGAGCCTAGTTGGCCCACCTGTGGTTCTCCAGGAATCGCACTACCATGACGGCTTGGGGGCATCCACTGCCCGGCGTTCGTCGCGGCCGCTTGACCGAAAACAAGACCCGTCACAATCATAGGCCCAGATCCTTTTCGAAGCGGCGGCCCCACGAAGGTAGCTCCGCCGCCCGCAGTAACGACTTCCACGGAAGCGCCCGGCGGCAGCGGCGGCCGGTCGGGATGGGCCTCCAGCGTAGGGGCGGGATCGAGCCCGTGCGAGCGGACGACCGCAGCAGCGGAAAGCGAAAGATGGTGGTCTTTCCCCAACGGCAGCGTTTTGCCGCAGTCGAGCACGGCTTCCGATTTTTGGGCAAGAGATTCCGCGGAAGAGGGCGGCAGCCCAACACCTTCCCGCAGCGCTGTGATGACCGCAGGCTCATGCGCGGGAACAGCCGCCGCCGGAGGCGGGCCGGGGGCCAGCGACAGCAGCGTTGGAAAAATGAGAGATCCGAAATTCACAAATACAGAACTGCTTTAAGATAACGCTGAATGCAGCGCAGGACAATCGACCCAAGATAAAGATTTCTTCATCTGGCGATCAAAGATGTGTAATCCTATTCTCATGAGCGCGCTCTCAGATCCACGTCCGCACATCGTCGTGCTGGGCGCGGGCTTCGGCGGGCTGACGTTCTGCCAGGCGATGGACGGCGCGGCGGTGCGCATCACGCTCATCGACCGGCAGAACCACCACCTCTTTCAGCCGCTCCTCTACCAAGTTGCGACCGCCGGCCTCGCAGCGCCGGATATCGCGCAGCCAGTCCGCTCGATTCTTTCCGACCAGCAAAACGTGACCGTCCTCATGCGCAGCGTGGTGGGGATCAACCTGACCGCGCGGACAGTCCGGTTGGCGCCCTCGGAAATGCTGCCCGGCAACCAAACTGCGCCGACAGCTCCCGCGACTGAGCCGCTTTCCTATGATTATCTCATCCTGGCCTTGGGCGGGCGGACCAGCTACTTCGGTCATCCCGAGTGGGAGCAGCACGCGCCCGGCCTCAAGTCGCTCGAGGATGCGCTGCGAATCCGCCGGAATCTCCTCGCTGCGTTTGAAGCGGCAGAATCGAGCGCAGATCCGGCCGCGTGGGATCGGCTGCTGACGATGGTTGTCGTGGGCGGCGGTCCGACGGGCGTCGAACTCGCGGGCGCGTTCGCCGAGCTGGCCCGCACGGTTCTGCACGGAGATTTTCGCCGGATCGATCCGACGCGCGCACGTGTCATCCTGATCGAAGCCAGCGACCGCCTGCTCGACGCGTTCCCCGAGCCGCTCGCCGCCAGCGCGCGCAAGCAGCTCGCGCATTTAGGCGTGGAGGTTCGCACCGGCGCGCGCGTTGCATCGATCCAGGCGGGGCGGGTGGAGCTTTCCAGCGGGGAAGCGATCGAAGCGGCGAACGTCGTCTGGGCGGCTGGCGTCGCTGCGGCGCCGCTCACCAAAGAACTCGGCGCGCCGCTCGACCGCGCAGGGCGCATTCAGGTTGAGGCCGACTGCTCCATCCCGGCGCATCCCGAAGCATTCGCGATCGGCGACATCGCGCACCTGGTGGATAAAAACGGCGTCCCCGTCCCCGGCGTCTCCCCGGCGGCGATGCAAATGGCGCGCCACGTAGCAGGGATTATTCGGGATCAAATCCGCGGCCATGCTTCCACCTCTCGGCCCGCGTTCGCGTATCAGAACCGCGGCATCATGGCGACGATTGGCCGCTCGTCCGCGGTCGCGCAGATCGGCTGGCTGCGTCTCTCCGGCTGGCCGGCGTGGATCGCCTGGCTGGGAATCCACCTGCTTTTTCTGATCGGCTTTCGCAACAAACTCTCGGTCTTTCTCTCCTGGGTCTGGTCATACCTCACCTACAAGCGTGGGGCGCGGGTGATCTTGACGCGCGGATAACCGCCAAGCCCGCGCTTGATTTCTGGTTCGGGCCCGGTTTACTGATGCCCCTTCTATTATGCCCGCAGAAAACAAAACCGCTCCCGCCGACCGCCCCGCGCCGACGCTCGAGGGGCAATCCTTCCGCTTTGAAAACGACGCTGCCGCCCGCGGGGCCGCGCTCGACCACGCGTTCGATTACCGGGGCGACGTCACGCTGCAGCTCGCCGACGGGACGAGCGTCACCGGCTTTCTGTCCAATCGCGAGCCATCCGCGCCCGAGCCGTTTGCCGAGCTCTGGGTGAAGGACGAGCCCGCCGCGCGCCGCGTCCCGTATTCGCAAATCGTGGGCCTCGATTTTTCGGGCGACGACAAGGCGTTTGGCAAATCGTGGGACGACTGGCAGAAAAAGGGCCAGCGCCAGCGGGAGGCCGAGGCCCAGCGCCTGCTCGAAGAGGCCCGCGCTCGCGGTGAGGTGTAGCGCTTTCTGGTCGCTCGGTTGATCTTTTATTAAGAAAGCTTCATCAGACGCGCGCCGCGCCCTGCGGCAAGTATCCGCGCATGCAAACACAGACGACTAGACCCGCCGCTGGATTCGAAGTTCTTACCCTGCTCTCAGGCGTTACTTCCCCACAAGTTCGCGCCGAGGCTGTTGACTACGCGGCGGATCGTGCGTTGAGAGAACCAGTTCGGGGTCAGGGCCAGTTAGCTCAAGCGATGGAGGCAGTTCGCCGTCATCATTTCTCCCATCATCTCCGGCAACGCGCAGCTTTGCTTGATCTGCACTAATCGGCATCCTACGCTTTGGGGGACGGGGCTCCAGAAAAGCTCCTTTTATCCCATGCGCCGCGATATCAACTGGACCACCCGACGGCCCGACGGTACGGCGTACGACGTGCGCGTCACCTATTTCGGCGGCAAGTTCAAGATGCAGTTCCGAGAGAACGGCGGCCGCGCGACGGACCACCCGTGGGAGTACGATCGCAAACCCTCCCGCGCCGACTTGGAGGCCCTGGTCGATGCGGTCCGCCGCCGTGGGCAGCGTGGCTTGGCGGCGCCCAAGGAACTGGTTGCCGCCGAAAAGCTTCTGCAGGAATGCCCTGAACCCGAAACGGCTTGAGTTTTCGAGTCCCCGCAGTACCTTCCGCGGCCCCGGTGGACGTTTTGACCCGGCTGCGGTAATAGGAAGATGCTATCTTTCCAGCCGCAGCAACACGGCTCGAAAAGCAGCGATTTGATATTGAAAGACTTTGGTATGATGAAACCTCAAACATTTTTTGGCCGAATGACAGATTTCGTCACACGACTCACCCGAGGGGTTTTGCATGAATACCGCGCAAAGAAAGAACTATCAAAAACGCTTGCACCAGAACAAGCTCACGAACTTGTCAGGGCGCTTATAGTGGTAGCATCCAATGCACCTCGGAGCATGCTACCCAAGCAGCTGGAAGCAGTGAGTGCTTTGGCAGTACGTCTCGGACAAGGCCTTCCTCTTAGGGTAGAAGACTTGGTAGGAGCAGCAGATACTTGTAGGGGATTGGATCCGTTGCGGAAGACTGCAGATCTCCGGACAATCAGAGCTATGGGAGCTGGCGAGGCCCCACAAGCAGGCCGGCTTCAATTACAATCAAAGACAGTGGGTGTTCATTAAATTTTGTTCCCTGATTGCCTCCGCGCGCGCGGCGGGCTAACACCGTTGGTATGAGGATGCGCCACTACATGGGTCTGGCGCTTGTCGCGGTCGCGGTGGTCGGCACGTTCACGCTGATGCGCGGATGCGAGCGCTCGGTGGAGCGCGCTGCCGCGGCCGTCAGCCGGGTGTTCTCCGAGGCGCTCAGCGTCCGCCCGCAGCTTGTCGTCAACGCGCGGACGATCTACACGCAGACCTCTCCCGTTGCCGAGCTGGCTGTTGTCACCAAGGACCAGTGGCTCGAATGCGCGCTGCACCAGAGCATGCAAATTTTGCGCCGCTCCATTCCGCTGACCGAAAAAAAGATCACCGCGCGCGCGGCGTACCGCATCAAAGCGGGCTTCGACCTGCGCAAGCCGTTCCTCGCGCGGCTTGATCCCAAGACGGGCCGCGTCTGGGCGCAGCTGCCGCCGGCGCAAATTTTATCGCTCGAGCGCATCAGTCCGCTCGAATTTGAGGATACGCCTGGTGTGCTCAACTCCATCACCAATGAGGACCGGCAGCGCGTCCTGGCGGAGCTCGACCTGCTCGCCCGTCGCGCAGCGGAAAATTCCGGCATTCTCCAGGACGCGCAGACCCAAGCCGTGACGCGGCTTGAAGAACTCGCGCGCCGCAACGGCCTCGCGCCCTTCTCGGTCATCTGGGGCGCGGAGCTGCCGGAGGGGCGTGCGGCCGCTTCTGCGGTTGCGCGTTGATCTGTGCCGCTGTTTGAGAATCTTGCCGATTGCCCGCCTACATTCCCGCAGCGTAGCATCACCGCCTTCGCATGAACGCTCCGCTGCAATCCAAGACGCCTGCTGCCGCCACGCCATCACTTCGGCTCTCGATGGGCAAGCCCCACCGCGCGCTCGGCGGCCATCCGTGGGTTTACTCCAGCGAAGTGACCGACCTGCGCGGCTCACCCGCCGCGGGCGACGTCGTCCTGGTCCGCGATCCGCGCGGGCGGCCGCTCGGCTCCGGGCTCTACAGCACCAGCTCACAAATTGCGGTGCGGCTCTACTCCCAGCAGGCGGAAGATTTTAGCCCGCAACTGGTCGCGCAACGCATCGCCGCGGCGTTGGATTATCGAGAGCAGCTCGCGCGTCCCGGGCTTGCAGCGGGAGCACGACCCGATGCCGAGCGCCTCATCTGGTCGGAAGCGGATGGGCTGCCTGGTCTCGTCGTGGACCGCTACGGCGATACGCTCGTGGTGCAGGCGCTCTGCCAGGGAATCGATCGGCGGCTGGAATGGATCACGCCGCTTCTGGCCGAGCAAACGGGCGCGCGTGTGGGCATTGCGCGTCACGATGCTTCCGCGCGTCGTCTTGAAGGGCTGCCGCTCGAAAAGAAAATCCTCTGGCCCGCGTCGGATGCGGCACGCTTTTCAGATGCGACTCCGCCGCCTCCCTCAAGCGTGAATCTGCACGGCGTCACGTTCTCGGCGGATTTGTGGAACGGGCAAAAGACGGGCCTCTATCTCGATCAGGTGGATAATTACGCCGCCATCGCGCGTCACGCCGCGGGGCGGCGGGTGCTCGATGCGTTCTGCCACCAGGGTGCGTTCGCACTCATGGCGCTCCGGCATGGTGCCACATCCGCGCTGGGGATCGATCAATCGGCTGAAGCACTTGCCGCGGCAAATACCGCCGCGCAAACCAATGGACTTGCCGAGCGCGCGCAGTGGCAGGTCGACAATGCGTTTGACGCGCTGCGGGCGCTTGAGAAAGACGGCGCGCAGTTTGATCTCATCGTGCTCGATCCGCCGTCGTTCACCAAAACGCGCGCGCAGGTCCAGTCCGCGCTCCGCGGCTATCACGAGCTGCACGTCCGCGCGCTGCGGCTGCTCGCGCCGGGCGGGCTGCTCTTCACTTTCACCTGCTCGCATGCGATCAACGCCGAGCTGTGGGAAGAGCTCCTAGCCCGCGCGGTCGCCGATACCCGCATGCCGCTGCGCCTCGCCCGGCGCCTGGGGCAGTCGGCCGACCACCCCGTCCGCGTCGGCGTTCCCGAGACCGAATACCTGCGCGGCTGCATTCTTGAGAAAACTTAATCAGACATTTTAACGCCGTAGCAGCATTTGCAGGGTAGTTCCTCCTCGCGTATGGCTGTTCCTGGTCAATCTCCTGCTGTTCGATGGTGCATTCGTGACTCTGCGCAACCCGAAGGAGTATGGGTTGTCGAAGCCATTCAATCAGGAGAGCATCCTAATCAAACAACGGTGACACGGACTTGGATGTTGGATGGCAAGCCATCTCAAAGACCCCTGGTCTCGTCTGAAGCACGAAGCAATGCGTGGGACGCAGGAGAGTTTTTGGCGGATGCGGCAGGCAAAGCCTACAAAGCTCTTGCACAAGAGCGGCAGGATACCGGGAATGAAGTGGGTGACAGGGAAGAGGCACAAAAGAATATGGCGGATGCGGCGCGGCATCTTCGGCGCCTTCAGCTCGGACTGTCCGTCGTACGTGGGAATGAAGCGATTGAAACGGCTCGGCAATTGTTGCGAGAAGGCATGGCAAGCGTTGAAGATTCCGCAGCAAAAACAGGATCTCGTTCATCTGTGAGCAGTCCCGCAGAATTATTCGAGCGCATTGCCGTGCATCCGAATCGATTTTCGGTAAATTTGCTACCGGATTTTCATTTTGATTCGAATAAACCGCGTCCTACCAAAACCGGAATTCCACCAATACGGGCAGCAACGTTGGATCGTTTAGACTATGAAGTGCGTTCCGGTCTTACGCGCGCAGTAGAAAGACCAGAGCTGCGTTGACGATTTTCTCCGGCCGCTTTAATCATGCGAGGTGCCTGTCGCTTCCCATTCCGTCAAAACGTCCGCGGTTGCCGTCTTTGATATCGGTAGCAACTCCGTCAAGGTGCTCGTCGCGCGGCGTCGCGCCAACAAGTCCGGCTGGTCGATTCTGCTCGAACGCACGCGCGTGACAGGCTTGGCGCAGGGGCTCTTGCGCGCGGGCAAGCTGGACGCAGACGCCATGGCGCGGACGCTCGCGGCGCTGACCGAGCTCCGCCGCGAAGCGCACCGTCTCGTGCGTACTCGGTGGGGATCCAAAGCGGGGATGCATGTCCTCGCTGCTGCCACCAGCGCGGTGCGTGACAGTTCCAACCGGAAAGATTTTGTCCGGCGCGCGCGCGCGGCCATCGGCGGACCGATTCGAATTCTTTCCGGCGAAGAAGAAGCGCAGACCGTCTTCGCGGCGCACGCATGCGACGCACGGTGGCGCGGCCGGCCGCTGCTTGTCGTCGATGTCGGCGGCGGCAGCACGGAATGGATCGTCGGACGGGGAGGGAAGCTCTCGGCGTCGCACAGTCTGCCGCTGGGCGTCGTTCGTCTGCGCGAGCGCTTTGAAGTTCGCCATCCCCTCGGCGTGGAGAAATTTGAAAAGATGCGCGCGCTTTTGGCTGCGCAACTCCGCGGCAATCTGCGCGTCACGACGCCGCGCGAAAAATTCCATCTCCTCTTTACGGGAGGAACCGGCTCAATCCTCGCGGCGATGCTTGAAAAAAAGGCGGGACCGCAATCCCGCGGCATCGAAGGCGCGCGCATCACACGCGCTGCAGTGGAACGGCTCAGCCGTCGCCTTGCGCTGCTTCCGCTCGAAAAACTTGAACGTGTGCGCGGGCTGCCGCCGGACCGGGCGAACGTGATCCTTCCCGGCGCAGCGCTCATCCTGGCGACGTTCGATTGGCTGGGTGCTAGTTCCGCGCGCGTCAGCGGTCACGGACTGCGGCACGGGCTTTTGCAACAGCACGCCGACGTCTAAGCGCAACCCCGCGTCAGCGCGAGCAGCTCGCGGTGCAGCGCAGGGTTGGCCGTAGCGACGACATCACCCGCGCTTGCCAGCGTGAGCGTGTTTCCTTCCCAATCGGTCACGACGCCGCCTGCCGCTTCGATCACGGGAACGAGCGCCGCCCAGTCGTGCGTCTTGAGCTGCCGCTCAATCACGGCGTCCACGTGGCCCGAGGCGAGCAGCGCATAATTATAACAGTCGCCGCCAAAGCTGAAGAGCTGCGCGCGCTTTTTCAGCTGGCGGATCATTTCTTCCTGCTTCGGCGTTTCAAACATGAACGGCGACGTCGTTGCGATCGCAGCGCGCTTGAGTGATTCGGTCGCGCTCGTACGCACGGGCTTTCCGTTGAATTGTGTCGGCAGGTCCGTTCCGCCGATCCATCGCTCCGCTAGAACCGGCTGGTCGATCACACCCAGTACAGGTCGGCCCTCCTCCAAAAGTCCGATGAGCGTGCCAAAGAGTACCTTGCCCATGCTAAACGCGATCGTGCCGTCGACGGGGTCGAGCACCCAGGTATGTGCGCTCGCCGTTTTCTTTTCGCCGAATTCTTCTCCCACGATGCCGTGATTGGGGAAGCGCTGCTCAATGAGCTCGCGCATCACGCGCTCGGCCTCGCGATCCGCAACCGTCACGACGGGAGAGTCCGCCTCCTTGTGCTCGCGCTCGAGCTGGGTGCGAAAAAGCGGCGTGATGATGCCCCGCGCGGCATCGGCCAGGGTGTTGGCGAATGCAATCAGCTCCTTCTGCATGAACAATTTAGGTAGCACGCAAAAAAATATTTCACCAATACAAAAAATCCGTTGACAGAAGGGTCATTCTACTGTATTACTATGCTAACACAGTAGGATAATCCTTATGACAGCCACTCCTCGCATTCGCTCCATCCGTTCCCGCCATGTGGCTGGGCAGCTTCCCGCGTCGCATTACCGCGCGCTGTATGAGGCGTTTTCCCAGCTCAAGGGCACGGACGAAATCCGCCGCTTCCTGCGCGATGTCTGCACGCTGGAAGAGATCGATGCGATGGCCGAGCGCTGGCAAATCGCCTGCCAGCTCGACGCGGGCAACCAGTCCTACCGCCAGATCCACGACCGGATCGGCGTCAGCACCACCACCATCGGCCGCGTCGCCCGCTTTTTATTGCAAGAGCCTCATCAGGGTTACCGCCTGGTGCTGGACCGAATCAAAAAACGAAAAAAGAATTAAAATCATTTTATGGACAACACCCGCCTGCGCGTTGCGCTTCAAAAATCCGGACGCCTTTCCGAAGCCAGCTTCGACCTGCTCAAAAAGTGCGGCCTGCACATTTCCAAAAGCAAGAACGAGCTCTTCTGCCGCATCGAGGAGCTTCCGATCGATCTGCTTCTGGTCCGTGACGACGATATCCCCGGCTTCGTCGACGAGGGCGTATGCGACTTTGGCATCGTCGGCGAAAATGTTTTCACCGAAGTGCAGCTCGCGCTGGGCCGGCCGCTCAACGCCGAGATCATGCGACCGTTGGGCTTCTCGTACTGCAAACTGGTGCTTGCGGTGCCGTCCACCCGCCAGTGGAGCGGCCTGCAAGATTTGAACGGCTTGAAGATCGCCACCTCCTATCCGGCGGTGATGCGTGATTTTCTCACAAAGAATAAACTCAAAGCCGAAGTCGTCACGATGACCGGCTCGGTCGAGGTGGCGGCGCGGTTGGATATCGCCGATGCGGTCTGCGACATCATCTCCACCGGCGCGACGCTCGCGGCTAATAACCTCACGGCGGTCCACACGTTGCTGGAAAGCCAGGCGCTCCTGGTTCGTCACCGCAACAGCAAGCCGCTGCCGCCCGAGAAGGAAGCGACGGCCGAGCGCCTCATCACGCGGATGAACGGCGTGCTGCGCGCGGGCGAGAGCAAATACATCATGCTCAATGCGCCCAAGGCCAAGCTCGACGAAATCTGCAAGATGATCCCCGGCGCGAAATCTCCGACGATCATCCCGCTGCAGGGCACATCCGAATACGTCGCGGTGCACGCGGTCTGCAAAGAATCTGTTTTTTGGGAGACGATGGAAAAACTCAAAGCCGCCGGCGCGAGTGCGATCCTCGTCGTGCCAATCGAGAAAATGATGGATTAATTTATGACTGCCACTATCAAAGAAGCCGCTGCCGCGCTCATCCAGCGCGTCGTCTGGAAGAAGCTCTCGTCCGAGCAGCGCGCGCGCATCTGCTGGCGCCCCGCGGCCGAGCGCGAGCTCGCCATGCGCCCGGTCGTGCAGGAAATTTTTGACCAGGTCCGCAAAGGCGGCGAGGCAGCGGTTCGCGCTTTCGGAAAAAAATTCGACAAGGTCGATCTGCCCGACCTGCGCTTGAGCGAGGCGGAGAAAAAAGCCGCCCGCGCTGCCGTCGCGCCCGAAGACCGCGCCGCGCTCGAGCATTTCTACCGCAACGTCCGCAAGCAGCACGAAGAGCAGTGGCGGCTGCTGCAGCCGCTCGCGCTGCGGCATGAGATTGAACCCGGTATCACGTCCGGCATGACGTTTCACCCGATTCAGCGGCTGGGTTTCTACATCCCGGCCGGTGAGGCGCCGCTCTTTTCCACCATCATCATGCTCGGTGCGCCGAGCCAGATCGCGGGCTCGCCCAGTCGCATCATCTGCACGCCGCCCAAAGCGGACGGCTCGATCCACCCGATGATGGTGCTGGCGGCCGACCTGTGCGGCATCGACGAGATTTATAAAGTGGGCGGCGCGCACGCGGTCGCGTTCATGGCGCTGTGCAAAGGGGTGCAGAAAATCTTCGGGCCAGGCAGCCCCGTTGTGGTCGCGGCCAAGCGCGAGATTGCGGCGACGATGGACGGCGTTGCGGTCGACATGCCCGCCGGCGCGTCCGAGGTGATGATCGTGGCGGATAAAACCGCGAATCCCGCTTTCATCGCCGCGGACTGCCTCGCGCAGCTCGAGCACGGCGATGTTTCGCAAGCGAAGGTCATTGTCGACGATGCGGCGCTGTTCGATCAAATCGAGCAGGAGCTGCAAAAGCAAATGGCCGACTTGCCGCGCGGGCACATCGCGGGCGAGGCGCTCAAAGAAAGCACGCTTATATTAGTCGACGACGTCCGCCGGGATGCGCCTGCGATCGTCGAGCAATACGCGCCCGAGCACCTGCTCCTGCAAATCGAAGGCACGAATAACGCGATCTGGGACTGGGCGCGCGCGCTCCGGGGTGCTGGCTCCATTTTCATTGGGCACAGTTCCGCCGAAGTTTTCGGCGACTACGGAATGTCCGGCGATAATCACCTCATCCCCACGCAGGGTAACGCCGGCGTGCACAACCCAATCAACATGCTCTCGTTTGTTGCGTGGTCGCTTGTCACCGCGGTCGAGCCGTCGGCCGTCGCACCTGGTTCACAAGTGGTGGCGGATACCGCGCGGCTTGCGCGTCAAGAAGGGCTCGAGGCCCACGCCCGCGCCGCCGAAGTTCGCCAACGCACATAAATTCAACGCCGCTTTATTTATATGAACTCCACTGCCGCCAAAATCGTCTCCGATCTTGCTTGCCCGCACATCCTCGCGCTCAAGGCGTACACGTCCGCACGCAGCGAGATGCCCGGCGCGTCCGGCTACGTCTGGCTCGATGCGAACGAGAATCCGTACCCGCCCGCTGTCGGCGGTGGTTGGAACCGCTACCCGGATCCGCAACCGCCCGAGCTCGTTGCACGACTCACCGATCTGTACGGAGTGAAGTCCGACCAAATTCTCATCGGGCGCGGCAGTGACGAATGCATCGAGCTGCTCGTGCGCGCGTTCTGCCGGCCGGAGCAAGATGCGATCCTCATCACCCCGCCGACCTACGGCATGTACCGCGTTTGTGCGGACACGCAGAACGCCGCTGTCGTCGAAGCGCCGCTGAATAAAAATTTCGATGTCGATGTCGATGCAGTGCTCGCCGCATGCAAAAAAGATTTGCCGCGCGTCAAACTCGTTTTCCTCTGCTCGCCCAACAATCCCACGGGCAACTTGCTCGACAGAAAAAAAATTCTGACGCTGGTCGAAAAATTGCGAGGGCAGGCGATCGTCGTCGTCGACGAGGCGTACGTCGAATTCGCCGAGACGCAAAGCCTTGCCGCCGAGCTGGAGAAAAATCCCAACCTGGTCGTCCTGCGCACGCTTTCTAAAATGTTCGGCCTCGCCGGCGTTCGCTGCGGCAGCCTGCTCGCCGCGCCCGAGATTGTCTCGCTGCTGCGCAAAGTGCAGGCGCCCTATCCCATCTCCAAGCCCGTGACTGAAGCGGTTGTCGCCAACATGACGGCCGGCGGCCTGCAGCTCGCGCGTCACCGGATCACCGTGCTCAAGCAGGAGCGCGCGCGGATGGCCGAGGCGCTCGCGCGGCATCAAGACGTCAAGCGCGTTTGGCCCAGCGACGCGAATTATCTTTTCGTTGAGACCACCGGCGCTGCGGCGCTCATGTCCAAACTCAAAGGCGACCGCATCATCATCCGCAACCGGAATAGCGACCGCGCCGAGTGCGTCCGCTTCACGATCGGTACGCCGGAGGAGAATGAGCTCGTGCTGCAATCGCTCGGACTGTCGGGGGGCTCTTCCAAACCGCCGCGTGCGCCGCGCCGGGGCGAGTGCCTGCGTAAAACCAAAGAGACGGACATCGCCGCGATCGTTGACCTCGATGCCACCGGGCCTGTCATTCTCGACACCGGCGTCGGCTTTTTTGATCACATGCTCGAGCAGATCGCGCGGCACGGCGGATTCGCGATGACGGTCACCTGCAAAGGCGATCTGCACATCGATCCGCATCACACGGTCGAGGATTGCGCGCTCGCGTTGGGTGCCGCACTCAAGCAAGCGCTCGGCGACAAGAAGGGGCTCACGCGTTACGGCTTCGTGCTCGCGATGGACGAGGCGACGGCCGACGTGGCGATTGATCTTTCCGGGCGGCCGTGGTGCGTCTTTGAAGGCAACTTCCCCGACTCGCACGTCGGCACATTTCCGTCGGCGATGACGCCGCACTTCTTCAAGTCACTCTCGGACACGCTGCAGGCGGCAATCCAAGTGCGCGTCACAGGCAAAGACACTCATCACATGATCGAGTCGAGCTTCAAGAGCTTCGCGCGCGCGCTCGGAATGGCGCTCAAAGTTGAAGGCGATCGGCTCCCTTCCACTAAAGGAGTTCTGTGAGTGCGTTTCAAAAAAACTCAGGCGGCAGCGTTGTCGTTGTGGATAGCGGCGGTGCGAACCTCGCGTCGGTGATGCATGCGCTGCGCCGCGCGGGAGTCGAGGCGCCCGTCACAGCCGATGCGGCGCAGATCCGCGACGCGGAAAAAGTCATCCTGCCCGGCGTCGGTGCCGCGGGCGCATCGATGCGGCGGCTGCGCGAGAAAAATCTCGTCGATGTTCTGCGCGCGCTCACGCAACCCGTACTCGGTCTTTGTCTCGGGATGCAGTTGCTTTTCGAGCGCTCGGAAGAGAACGACGCGGAGTGCCTTGGCGTCATTCCCGGGAAGATTCTCCTGTTGCCGAGCTTGCCCGATCTACCCGTGCCGCACATGGGGTGGAATTCGTTGCAACCCTTGGGTGCGCATCCGCTTTTGAACGGCTTGGAGAAAAAAGCGCACGCTTATTTTGTGCACAGCTATTACGCGCCTGCCGATCCGGCGTACACGATTGCGGCCACCGACTACGGCGTCGCGATCGCGGCGATGGTTGCGTCTGGGAACTGGATGGGGTGCCAATTTCATCCCGAGCGCTCGGCGCAAGTCGGCGCGCAGATCTTGAAGAACTTTGTCACGACATCTGCGGCGGATTTGGTCGCTGCGCCTTCATCGCAACCTGTCGCCGGAGCTCGCACATGATCTTGTACCCCGCCATCGACCTGGCCGGCGGACGTTGTGTGCGTCTGGCCAAAGGAGATTTCAATGCACAGACCGTCTACCACGACGATGCGCTGGAGCAGGCGCGCGTGTTCGCGCAAAGCGGTGCGCAGTGGCTGCACGTCGTGGACCTGGATGGCGCGCGAGATGGCAAGGTGGCGCAGACCGAAATTATCCTGCGCGTCGCGCGCGACTCCGGCTTGCGCGTTCAAACCGGTGGCGGAATTCGCTCTGCGGAGCAGATCGAAGTACTGCTCGCGGGCGGCGTCGCGCGCGCGGTCGTGGGCAGCGTCGCAGTGACCGATCCGCCGATGGTACAGGGCTGGCTCAAAAAGTTCGGAGCTGAAAAGGTGACGCTTGCGCTCGACGTTCGCGCGGACGCTTCCGCCGCCGAAGGGTACCGTCCCGCGCTGCGCGGATGGCAGGAGAGCGCAACGGTTTCTCTCTATGATTTACTCCGCAGCTATTCGGACGCCGGCGCGCTTCACATTTTGTGCACCGTTGTCGACCGCGACGGCATGCTGACGGGTCCCGAGACGGCGCTTTACGAAAAACTCGCAAAAGAATTTCCGGCGCTGCAATTCCAAGCCTCCGGCGGCATCGCGTCGCTGGAAGATCTGGCAGCGCTCCAAGCGTGCGGCGCCGCGGGCGCGGTCATCGGCAAGGCGCTCTACGAAAAGAAATTCATGCTCGCGGAAGCGTTGGAAAAAGTTGGCGGTGCGCGCGTTCAAAAAATCTCCGCTTAAAAATACCATGCTGACTAAACGCATCATCCCATGCTTGGACGTCCGTGACGGTAAAGTCATCAAGGGTGTCCGCTTTCGCGACCACGAAGTGGTCGGCGATATCGTCGCGCTGGCCGAACGCTACCGGAACGAAGGCGCGGACGAGCTTGTCTTTTACGATATAACGGCTTCGAGCGACCGGCGCACGGTCGACCGCGCGTGGATCGAGAAGATCGCCGAGGTGATCGATATTCCATTTTGCGTCGCGGGTGGGATTCGCTCGGTCGATGATGCGCGCGCGGTGCTGCACGCTGGCGCGGACAAAATCTCAATCAACTCGCCCGCGCTGGAAAATCCGGCGCTCATCGCCGAGCTGGCGGAAGCGTTCGGCGTGCAGTGCGTTGTCGTCGGCATCGACAGTTTGTGGCAGGGCGGCGAGTGGGTCGTGCATCAATACACCGGCGACCCGGACAAGACGGTCGACACGCGCCGGCGAACGCTCGACTGGGCGCGCGAGGCGCAGGAGCGCGGCGCGGGCGAGATCGTTCTCAACTGCATGAATCAGGATGGAGTGCGACAGGGGTACGACATCGAGCAACTCGCGCGCGTGCGAGAAGCGGTAACAATTCCGCTCGTCGCGTCGGGCGGTGCGGGCGCGCTCGAACATTTTCGCGATGTTTTTCAACAAGCAAAAGTCGACGCGGGGCTGGCGGCCAGCGTCTTTCACAAAAGTGTGATTGCGATTAGTGAGCTCAAAGCCTATCTCCAACAGGAAGGAATTCCGGTTCGGTTATGACAGCGCTCAAATTTAATCCTGACTCGCTCGACTGGAAAAAATCCGGCGAGCTCGTCCCCGCCATTGTGCAGGATGCGGCGACGCTACAGGTGCTCATGCTCGGTTTTATGAACCGGGAGGCGCTGGTAAAAACTTTGGCGAGTGGTCGCGTCACGTTCTGGAGCCGGAGTCGGAAGGCGCTCTGGGAAAAAGGCGAGACTTCCGGCAACACGCTCCGACTCATTTCGATCGATGCCGATTGCGACAACGATGCGCTGCTGATTCTCGCAGAGCCCGTTGGGCCGACGTGCCACCGGGGCACGACATCTTGCTTCGGCGATGCGGATGCGCCGGGCGTCGGTTGGCTCGCACGACTGGAAAAAATCATTGAAGAGAAACGCGGACAGGATCCCGCGAAAAGCTACACGGCGAAACTTTTTTCGGAAGGCATTGAGCGCATCGCGCAGAAGGTCGGCGAGGAGGGCGTGGAGACGGCGCTGGCTGGCGCAACCGCGTCAGAAAAACTTCCGGAAGAAGCGGCAGACTTGCTCTACCACTTGCTCGTCCTCCTGCGTGCGCGGGAGATTCGGCTTGAGCAAGTAGCCGATGTGTTGCGTGCGCGGCACCCAGTCCGATGACGACGTTCGAGCGCATTCTGCTCAAGGCACGCACAAGATCGGCGTGGGAGGACCGCCATAACGGCGGGTAGAGACAGACGGAGTGCCTCCGTTCAACAAACAGCGGACCACTTCGAGAGACGGCGTGCAGGCTCTACCAACTTCTTCGACAGCGAGAGGCACTCCTCGCACAGGAGGCGCGGTTCTAGCCAAAATGCGAGCAGCGCCGGCGGCATCTCCGCGGACTGAAACTTCGACGGGTTGTTTGCGGCGATTTCCCCAGTGCTGCTCGAGCCGTTCCATTGCTTCAAAGCGTTTTGCCGGAGTGTTGCTTTCGTTAATGGAAACGCACAATCCGGTTTGTGGTGGTAACGGGATGAAAGGGTTGGTGCTGGAAACAAAAGTGGGACAAGGGCCTTGAACTCTGGCTTCCGGTATGATGATAGCAGCAGCAGAGGAAAGTGCCGCTTGCATTTTAATCGATCGGCCCCACGGAATAAAATCAACGTTGAAGTTTGTAGCTACGCACTGCATCACCGCATCTGCAACGGGCACTGGAAGCATGACACGGAAGTTGGAAGTGGGACCGTCGGGAGAGGCAACTTGGGCATCCATGATCGTAGCAATAAGTTGATCTGGCGGCGGCGCCCCCGCATGGGTTCGGCCAAAGCCTTCTTGCAGCAGTCGTTCATAGGCGAGGGCACTTACTGTCTCGGTGCGATGACAGAGCTCAAGGGCAGGCGAATTCCCACCTCCGGAATCGGGATCTTCGCAAAGGATGCGCGGCTTTATTGTTACAGAAGCGGCTGGAGGCGCGGCTGCTACCAGGCTGCCAAGCAGGGCAAGCGCCGTGACGAAATTTAGCCGCAAAGAGCACGCTACAGATGATCTAGATTTTTCGGTGCCGAGTGCTTCGCGGACGAGCTTGCCCAAAGCCGAAAGGATGCCGCCGCCTTGTGCGCGCGTGCGGGCGTAGTCTCGCAATCCTGAGCTAAGACGGGACATCTTGGGTAAGGAATACCGCAGCAAGAGCGAGATGTCCACCTAGGGCGAGGAGGAATAACTGCGGGCGACGGATTGGTTACGCCGGGTGATTTTTGCGAAGTGCTACGTGTGTTTTTTCTTGCGGGAGGCGAGCGCAGATTTTCCACGCGGCAATCGTGAGCGCGGCGAGGACAAGCGTGGGCATCCATCCGCTGCGGAGGTTCGCGCCGACGACAGCCAGCGGAGTTGCGACGCCCAGCGCTGTGACGCTGTGCAGGTGGCGGATCCAAAAGACCAGGCCGCCGTGCAGGCCCAGGCCCATCCAGAGGCGGCCCGTCTTTTTGGCGAGCAGGCAGAGCGTGATCCCCAGGAGCGCGGTGTTGACGCACTCGGGCCAGTTGATACCGGTCGCGACGGTCGTCCATGTTTGCCAGCCCGAGAGCCAGGTGACTTCGCCTGCGAGCGGCTTGGCTTTAAGATAGTGGCCGAAGGCGAAGAACAGCGCGTGGAGCACGGCCCAGCTTTTCCACCAACGCCCGACCAGGGCGAGCGCTCCGAGGAAGAATACGCCGCGGAAGAGGAATTCTTCGTGCAGGCCCAGCAGCGTGCAGAGGAGAAAGTCGGTTATGACTTGGCTGAGGCTTGCGCCGCCCATCCACGTTCGCCATCCGAGCGCGAGATAGAGACCGACGAGGCCCAGCGCGATCGTGGTCGCGATTGCAAAGCCGGTGAGCCATTCCCTCGGGAGCGCGCGCCAGTCACCGACGCCGATGCGGCTCTGCGCGCCGAAAAAATCCTGCCATTGCCGCAGGCCCCAGAATCGCAGGAGGGGGATGAGCAGCGCGAGCGCGGTGACGGTGACGGTCGCGTCAAATGCGCGGCGGAAAGAAGAGAAAGGCGTGCCCGCCGCTTCGGCCAAGTGCCAAGTTGCGGGTGAAAAAATCCCAGTCAGTAGGATAAGCGCGGCGAAGTAGCCGAGAAAGCCCCAGAGAAAAAGATGCAGTCCATCTCTTTCCTCTAAGCCCGCATCCCGCCGCGTCATGCTGTGGGATTAGCATGGGAGAGTGTGCTGGGCAATGATTGGGTGGTCCCAACCAGCCGGCTTTTCAGGACCGCTCTGCGATACGTTCGGCGTGGAGTATTTGGGAATTTAAAAAACCGATTCCAATTGCGGTCCATAAAACAATGCCGATGGCGTTCGGGATGTTTCTGTCTGTAATCACTTGTGTTACTGCGCCGCCTGCCATTAAAAACGGCACGGTCGAGGCCATTACCTTGAAGCAGTGAACGGCTTGGGCGCCCCAATCGCGCACCCGCTCGCGGATTGGGGGAGGGCTGCCGGGAGTGGCGCTGACTTGACGACGAACATCCCGGGAGAGCGCTGCCGCCCTCACCGCGGGGTCGTTTTTTATTGGCATTATCAAGCAATACCGCACGTCGCGCTTTTTGTTCACTTAAAAGGTGAAAATAGGATGACAAAGGAAGTGGTGTTTTTTCAAAATAGCCCACCACCCACCGATCCCCGCCCTTGATCTCCCGAGCGGGCTGCTCTACGGTGCACGTCCCAATGCCCCAGAGCAACACCCGCAACTTCTGCATCATCGCGCACGTCGACCACGGCAAGACGACGCTTTCGGACCGCCTGCTCCAAGCGACCGGGACGATCCAGGCGCGCGACATGCAGGACCAGATGCTCGATTCGATGGACCTGGAGCGCGAGCGCGGCATCACCATTAAAGCGCACCCCGTGACGATGGAGTACAAGGCCAAGAACGGTACGACGTACCGGCTGAACTTGATCGA
>CAYYVW010000002.1:0-268124 GCA_964473925.1 uncultured Verrucomicrobiaceae bacterium | reverse complement strand
TGACGGTGTATTGGAGCGGGAAGGATAAAGTGTTGTGAGCCTGGGTTCTTTGAAATCGATCCCTCGGGCAAGCTCGGGATGACGGCGGGGTGGAACCGCAGTGGGGGATGACGCAGTCCTATTCCACCGACTTAAACTCAGGCCGCAGCTTTGCTGCATCGGCTTCGGAAGGGAGATAGTCCGCGCCAGAGTGATAGACGCACTCCTCCAAGGTCGCGTCCGCGCCGGGAGCGGAGCGTGCCGTACGCGCGGTCCACGTTCCAAAAGTGAATTGATGGTCGGCCGCGCGCGCGTGGATCGGGCCGACGATGGACTGGCCGGTGAAGCCTTCGGTGGCCGTAATAATTTTTTCCGGATCAGTCGAGCAGGCTTTATTCAAAATCTGCGCCATCAGGTGATAGCTGACATATCCTGCTGCCGAGCCGCCATACGGATAAGTGCCATAGCGCGCGCGGTAACGAGCGATCCACTCCGCGTGCGCGGCCGGTTCGCGAATTTGCTCGACCGGATAGCCCGTCACCCACCATCCGGCGGGAATATCTTTCTTGATCGGATTGAAGCTGTCAGGCGCGCCCGCCCACATCGCCGCCACCGATTTTCCCTCGAAGAAGCGGCGCGTGTTGCCTTCGCGGACGAACTTCGCCAGATCGGTTGAGGCCAAGAGCGTGAAGAGGGCGTCGGGCTTGTGGAACTGCACCGCGTTGATCGTGGCCCCGGCATCGAGCTTGTCATAGGCGGGCCGCTGCTCGGCGACCCACTCCACATCCGGACGGAGCTTGGCTAAGTGTTTTTGAAACGCGCGCAATGCCGTTTCACCATCTTCAAAGTTGTACGCGATCGCGGCCCAGCGCTTGGCCGGGAACTTTGCCGCTTGCTCAGCCATCATCGCAGCTTCGGTGTCATAGTTGGGCGCGATGAGGAACGTGTACCGGTTGCCGCGACTCCAAATCAGGCTCGGCGAGCACCCCCAGATTGAGAAGAACGGCACGCGCAAATGCTCAGCTTGATTGGCGACGGCCAGCGCGGTGTGGCTGGCGTACGTTCCGGTCAGCAGGACCGCCTGCTCGCGCAGCACGAGATCCTGCGCCGCCCTTCCCGCGACCGCCGGATCCATCTGGTCGTCGCGCCACACCACTTCGAGCGGACGGCCTAGCACGCCGCCGTCCGCGTTGATCTCCTCCACCGCCATTTGGACGCCGCGCTTGTAGTGATCAGCGTAGACTGGATCTGCGGTCAGCGAGTTGATGTCGCCGATGCGGATCGTATTTGAATTGGGAGAAGGCGCGTGGTTGCACGCGGCAAGGACTGCGCCTGCTGTGAAAACAGCCACGAACCAGCGCGTGTGCTTCATGCGGAAGAACTGTTGCGAAAAAAATAAAAGCGCAATCTTCTATTTAAGCTGCTCCACAATCAGGCACGCGTTGTGACCGCCGAAGCCAAAGGAGTTGCTCATTGCCGCGCGGATCTTCGACTCACGAGCCTTGTGCGGGACGTAATCCAGATCGCACTCAGCATCCGGATTATCCAGGTTGATCGTCGGCGGGAGGATGCCCGTCTCGATCGCCTTGATGCACGCGATGAGCTCCACCGCGCCCGCCGCGCCGAGCAGGTGGCCGGTCATCGATTTGGTCGAACTCATCGGCACCTTCTTGGCTTGCGCGCCGAAGACATGTTTGACGGCCTGCGTCTCGGCGATGTCGCCCTGCGGCGTGGAGGTGCCGTGCGCGTTGATGTAGCCGATCTCCTCCGCCTTCAAGCCCGCGCGGTTCATCGCGTTTTTCATCGCGCGCTGCGCGCCCGCGCCTTCCGGAGCGGGAGCGGTCAGGTGATGCGCGTCCGCCGTGAGCCCGTAGCCGGTCAGCTCTCCCAAAATGACGGCGCCGCGTTTTTTGGCGTGCTCGTACTCCTCGAGTACGACGACGCCCGCGCCTTCGGCCATCACAAAACCGTCGCGGTCGCGGTCGAACGGACGGGACGCCTTCTCGGGCTCGTCGTTGCGCAAACTCAGCGCGCGCATCGCTGCGAAGCCGCCGATCCCCAAATTAATACAGGCCGCCTCGCTGCCGCCGGCGACGATGACGTCCGCCTCCTGATCGCGGATGAGCCGCCAGCCCTCGCCGATGCAGTTGTTGGCCGTCGCGCACGCGGTGACGACGCTAAAATTGGGGCCGCGGTAGCCCAGCTCCATCGAGATCATTCCCGACGCCATGTTCGAAATCATCATCGGAATCATGAACGGCGAGATGCGCGCCGGACCTTTGGTGATAAGCTGCTTGTGCTCGGACTCGAGCGACTGCAGGCCGCCGATGCCTGAGCCGACGATCACGCCCACGCGGTCGCGGTCCAATTTTTCGCCAAGCGATTCAATTCCGCTTTGCGCGATTGCTTCCTTGGCCGCCGCCATCGCCAGCTGTGCGTAGCGGTCTGTCCGCCGCGCTTCTTTGGGGTTTTTGAAATGCTTGGCCGGCTCAAACCCAAGGACCTCGCCGCCGATCTTGCAGTCGTACTGGCTGGTATCAAACGACTGGAGCTGCCGGATGCCGCTTTTGCCCGCCGCGAGCCCTGCCCAGAGCGTCGGCACGTCAGCCCCCAGCGGGGTAATCGCTCCCATTCCCGTAATGACGACGCGCCGTGAATTCATGCAAAAGACCGTAAAAGCCTGAAGATTAATAGGAACAGAAAGGGCACCGTGCGTCAAGGATGGGGCGTCGAAACTACTCCTGCCAAATATTCCTCAAAATCAGCACGTGGACGACTGCGCGTGCCTGCGGTATAAGAATCTTATGCCAAGCTTGCCAAGCTCCAACGCCATACCAGCGACCGCTCCACAACCCACGAGCACATACACTGCATCAAGCGTACGCACGGCGTGTTTGCCAGCTATTGATTTGACTGGTGGTTTTGATTTACTGGCTTTGCACGATCTGAGTCCCCGGGGACTCGTCATCCTGCTTCCCGAGTACATGGGCTAGCCGTCGTGGCATGCAAGCGCACTATTAGATAGACGCTGGTTAGATACGCTTCCGGAAAGAGGCAGTGAACTCCTGCCTATGCGCAGCCCGGCGCCTACTTATTCGCCCGCTCTTCGATGTAGCGGGTGACATCGCCGACGGCTTGGAGCTTTTCGGCATCCTCATCGGGCACTTCGACACCAAATTCTTCCTCGAACGCCATGACCAGCTCGACGGTGTCGAGGGAGTCGGCGCCCAGGTCTTCGATGAACTTGGCCGTCGGGGTCACCTGCTCGGGGTTAACGCCCAGCTGTTCGACGATGATCTTTTTTACTTTGTCTTCAATCGCTTGTTGTTCGGCCATATAAATATCTCGTAAGGGAGGAGAGTTGTTCTGGAAGTGCGTTAGTAGAAGGCGGCGGCGCGTTTGGCAATAAGAAAAGTAGGGGGTTCTTGGACACCATGATCCTTCCAGCCACAGAATCACGTCATCCTGAGCTTGTCGAAGGACCTGGCCTCGAAGAATCTTGGCAGGCTGACCTTGTTTTGTCGCTGCGTCGAATGGCGCTTCATCCAGCTTGGATGAAAAATATGCAACGACCTTACTACTTTGTAACCAGGTCCCTCGACAAGCTCGGGATGACAGAGTTTTGTAACTAACAGTCTTGCTGTTCCACGTCTCCGCGTATCTAGGACATCACCATGCCACCATCGACTGTGAGCGTCTGTCCGGTGATGTAATCGCTCGCGGGACCGCAGAGGAATTCAACCGCGCCGGCGATGTCCTCCCCCTGCCCGAAGCGCCCGGCGGGGATCTGCTTGAGGAGCGCTTCCTTCCACTCGTCTTTGAGGCCGTGCGTCATGTCCGTTTCGATAAAGCCCGGGCAAAGCGCGTTGCACTGGATGTTGCGCCCGGCGAATTCGCGCGCGATTGACTTGGTGAAGCCTAAAAGGCCCGCCTTGCTCGCCGCGTAGTTGGACTGGCCTGCGTTGCCCATCAGGCCGATGACCGATGAGATGTTGACGATTTTCCCAGAGCGCGCCTTGGCCATAATTTTGGTCACCGCTTTGGTCCAATGGAACGCGCCTTTCAAGTTGGTATCGAGCACCGCATCCCAGTCGGCTTCGCTCATGCGCATCAGCAGGCCGTCGCGCGTCACGCCGGCGTTGTTCACAAGAATGTTCACTCCGCCGAAGTCTGCCGCGATCTGCGTGACGGCCGCGTCTACCGCCGCGCCGTCCGCAACATCGACCGCGTATGCCTTCGCCTTGCGGCCCAGCGCTTCGATCGCCTTGACCGTCTCGGCCGATCCTTCCACCGAACGCGCCACGCAGGCGACGTTCGCGCCCGCCCCGGCCAGCCGCAGCGCCACCGCCTTGCCAATGCCGCGGCTCGCGCCGGTGACGATCGCGGTTTTGTTTTCTAAAAGCAAATTCATGCCCGGAGTTAACGGAGAAGCACTTTTTTAAGCAAGCTCAGGTTGACGTCGCGCCCGCCTTGCCGCACTTACGTGGCATGGACCCTGCTTCCTTGCCGGATTCGCCGCACGCCTGGTGTGATTTGGCAAGGCCGGTTGTATACTGGGGCCACAACGGAGCCCCTGAAGTTATGCACTGGGTTGCGCCAAAGGACTTCGAAAATACAAGAAGCCGAAGGGTTTCAACGTACATTATAGAGGAAGGCAGCGCCCCCTGTCCGGCAGAAGAATGCTTGCCTGAGTTAGCGGCTATGGCATCTCTGGTCGCGTCTCATAGCTCTCTCGCCCATCGACGACTTGCCGCTTGCTTAACGCTCTTGCCAACAGAAGTCATATCCCGCGGACTTAACGCTATTGGAGGCGGTGAAGAAGAAAGCGCAGGAGTGACATCTGTGGTTTGGAAAGTAGCTCAATCGGCCGAGGTTAGGAGCGGCCGGCTCGAGCGTGGCCTGCCGCCCTTGGAAATACCGCTGATTCAGTGAAGCTGTCCCAAAAACATCCGCAAGTGGTTGACGAATGGCCCCCGGTGCGGCATCCGTTCGGTACCGCAATGAGTCCGTTCCCTCTCGATGTCACCGCCTTTGAAGATTCGGTGATGCCCGTTACTCATCATGCGTTTGATTCAAGAATCGGCACAGTCACGCATTGGGGCATCGCCACCCGTGGATCGAAAAACGTCGTGGGCCGATTTATTCAACTGCCGGACGGGACATCTTATTTTAGCGATGAGCATGTTGTATTGAGGGAGATGGAGCTGGAGCTCATGATAGCGGCCGATCATCGTGATTCTCGCGATCGCAGCATCAAGCGCAACGTGCGTGAATGCCGGGGATCTTTAATAGAAACGTTGCAGATGGTCCCCTCGAGCTTGGTAATGCAACTGGCCGAAAGAATTTCGCTCGCACCAAATCCGCCGAAGCTCGAAGCAGTTCCAAATCCGAAAATCCGAGCCGCGCGACAGTCGGCACTGGTAGAAATGGCCGAAGATCCGCAAGTCCAAGCCGGTCGGCGTACGCGCAGCTTGGAGGAGCTCAAATTTACAATGGGCAGTTAAACTGCCCGGATCGCCCGCTCCGCCGCCGTCACGGTATTCGCCATGAGCATGGCGATGGTCATGGGGCCGACGCCGCCGGGGTTGGGCGTGAGGGCTCCCGCGACTTTCGCCACGCCGTCAAAGTCCACGTCGCCGACGAGCTTGTAGCCTTTGGCAGAAGTAGGATCGCTCACACGATTGACGCCCACATCGACAACCGCGGCGCCTGGGCGGACCATCTCGGCTTTCACAAAATGCGCGCTGCCCATCGCGGCGACTAGGATGTCCGCGCGGCGGCAATGCTCGGCGATGTCCCGGCTGCGTGAATGGAGCAGCGTCACCGTCGCGTTCGCGTGCTTGGCCTTCTGGCAGAGAATCGCCGCCAGCGGCTTGCCGACGATGTTCCCGCGGCCCAGGACAACGACGTGCGCGCCTTCGATCGGAATCTCGTACCGCGCGAGTAGCTCCTGCACGCCCGCCGGGGTGCACGGGCGGAAACCGTCCGCATCGCCCAAGAGCAGCCGGCCGACGTTCTCCGGGTGAAAGCCGTCCACATCCTTCTGCGGCAGCACAAACCGGTAGATCGCCGTCTCAGAAATTTGCTTGGGGAGCGGCGCCTGCACAAGAATGCCGTGCACGGCGGTGTCCTTGTTTAATTTATCTAGGAGCGCAAGCAACTCTTCCTGCGGCGTCTTCTCGGGCAGGACGATCGTGTCAGATTTGATGCCCAGCTCCCGCGCCTTTTCACCTTTCATCCGCACGTACGCCTGCGACGCTGGGTCCTCGCCGACGCGGACGAACGTCAGCCCCGGCACGACGCCGCGCCCCGCCAGCACCTCCACCCGCGCGAGCGTCTCGGCGTGGATTTGGGCCGCCATCACCTTACCATCTAAAAGCTTCATGTGTTCGTAGTTTGTTAGTTTAACGTCATTTCGAGCGGAGGCGAAGCCGAAGTCGAGAAATCTTCGCCTACAGGGCGCTGCGGCACCTATGGAACCCAGATCCCTCGACTTCGCTCGGGATGACGGATTTGTGCTTGAGTGATGTTAGTCACCGCCCGCCTCGCGAAAACAACCCTGGCGCCTGGAAGTACTTCCAGCCCGTCATGGTCCCCTTCCCGTTTTCGACCGCGAGCCGGCCGATCCACACGCCGAAGGTCGAGCGATGCGTCGCTGCGTCCATCGTCACTGACCCCGCAGGGGTTTGGAGTGTGAGGCCCTCCAGCGCCCGCGCGACTGCGACTCGATCAAGCGAACCCGCGTTGCGGATCGCCTCGGCGACGAATTGATAGATCATGTATCCGCTCAAGGAATAGAGCCGCGGCTCCTCTCCAAATTTTTTGCGGAAGCGCGCGACGAACGCCCGGTGCTCGGGCGCGGTGATTTGCTCCGCCGGATAGCCGGTAACGATCCACCCTTCGGGGATTTCGCCGCCGAAGAGATCTAGCTGCTCCTTCTCTCCCATTTCCATCCCGATCACTTCCTTCCCTTGGAACAGATTGCGCCGCCGCCCCTCGCGCACGAACGCCGTCGCATCGCTGCCAAAAAGCCCGCTGCAGATCGCATCGGGTTTTTGCTGCGTGAGCGCGAGTGCCAGACTGCCAGTATTGATTTTTCCGACCGGCACCCACTGCTCGGAGACAAACTCGACATCGGGCCGCTTGGCCTGCAGCGCCTGTTTGAAGATTTTCGCCGCCAGCTCTCCGTATGCCATCTGCGGCATGACGAGCGCCCAGCGCTTGGCCGGGAGCTGCACAGCCGCATCCGCTGCCGCGAGCGCCTGCACCTCGGTCGGCATGATGGAAAACATCCAGTCGTTCTGACGGCCCGCCGCGATGGGCTGGGTGCTCCAGTTAGTCACCAAGGGGATGCCTTCATGCGCGGCATAATTACCGATCGCATTAGTCACGTGGGCGAGCACCGTTCCGGTCAAGAGCCACACCCGATCGCGCTTGACGAGTTCTTGCGCATACCGAACCGCCGAGCCCGGCTCCATGCTGTGGTCGCGCGCGATCGCCTGTAGCGGCCGACCCAGCACCCCGCCCGCGGCGTTGATCTCTTCCACCGCCAGCTCGACGCCCTGCCGATACGCTTGTGAATACGTCGGCAATCCGGTGTCAGGCATGAGATCGCCGATACGAATCGGATCAGCGGCCTGCGTTGAAGTGATGGCTGCGATCCAAAAAATAAGACATCCAAGTTGCTTCATGCACTGATGCTAGCTGTCTTGGTCTTCCAAATAAAAGCGCACAGTTTGAGGGAGCCCTATAAACCCAGAACCCGTCATCCCTCCCTCCGTTCCACTTGCGCTGGAGGCGCGCGTCCCGTTAGGATGCGCCGCTTAAATTATTCTATGCTTGTAGTGCAATGGCTTGGCGCGGTGGCGCTCGTGGTTTTCGGTGTCCGGTTTTTACGTAAAGGCCTGGACCGCTTGTTCGGAGCGCGACTGGTTCGGTGGCTCGGCGGGCAGGCGCAGCGGCCATTTCGCGCGCTTCTGGGCGGAGTCGCCGCTGGGACGGTCGCGCCATCGACAACGGCGTGGTCGATGGTGGCCGTGCAGATGGTCCGGCGGCAGCCGATCGCGCCCGAGCCCATTCTGGCGGTGCTGCTCGGCGCGCACATCGGAACGACAGTGATGGTCCAGCTTTTGACACTCCGTCTGGCTGATTATTGGGGGTTGCTTTTGGCTTTGGGAGTTGTGGGGTATCAATTTTTCAGCCGGCCGGCGATCCGCGCGGTGGGCCAAGGGGTGATTGGGCTCGGTTGCATCTTCCTGGCATTGCAGGGGATCGGAAAGGCAGCGGCAATTTTGGGTACAGACGCGGATTTCCAGGTGTTCATGCGTATTCTGGACCATTACCCACTTTTAGTGATGCTCGCAGCTGCGGGCCTGGGGGTGACGCTCCAAAGCAGCACTGCGGCGATTGGGCTGGCGATCGGCGCCGTCTCTAGCGGACTGCTTTCCACTGGAATGCTGTTGGCCTGGGCGATCGGCGCCAACGTGGGACTGGGCATTACCACCCTCGCCGCGGGTTGGCCGAGCCCGGAGGGACGTCATTTGGGCCTAGCGAGTTTGCTAGGCAAGATGGTTGTAGCGATCCTGGGCCTTATCTTTCTGCCCACGCTCACTCTATATACAGGATTGCTGCCAGGGTCACAAGAAAGCCAAATTGCATGGTTTCACACATTCTTTAACGTTATAGTTGCTGTTGTTTGCTTTCCTTTCCTACACCAGCTTATCCGATTTAGCCAGAGCCTCAGCCGGTCGGTCCAGTCTAACGGAGCTGAGGCGGGCGTCGCCTCCAAGCCGACCACGCATCTGGATGATAAGGCGCTGGTCAACCCGCCCCTGGCTCTGGCTCATGCAACGCGGGAGCTGCAAGAGATGGCCGACGCGGCGCTCGAGATGCTCCGGCTTTCGTGGCAGGCGCAGCGGGACCAGAGCGTCTGGCTGGCTGAGTCGGTTCAGCGGCGGGACGACCAGATCGATGAATTCAACAAGCGCATCACCGCCTACCTAAGTCGAATCGGGGAAGGCCTCCATCCGCATGAAGCGCGGTGGCAATTCTCGCTGCTGGAGTACGCGAATGAGCTTGAGGCGATGGGCGATGTTCTGGATCGGAATATCTGTGATACACTCCGCAAACAGATTGATTCGGGCTTTCACCTGACTGTGCAAGACTCCCGGGACCTAGATGCCCTTTACGCCCGGACCATTGAGCGATTCGAGGCCGCTAGCGCGCTCTTAGCCACCCATGACCCCAACCAAGCAGCCGCCTTCCTCCTGGAAAAAGAGCCGTTTGCAAGCTGGGGCCGTGAACTGCAACGTGCTCACCATGAACGCCTTAAAGCAAAACCCAGCTCAGAAGCCTTAGCCTCTAGCCTTTATTTTATGGATTTGGTCGGCAGCCTGCGGCGAATTCATAGCCATGCCTGCGCCATCGGATATGCGTTCCTGGACGAGAAAAATGAACCGGCCCGGGTGGTATCAACTCTGGAGTAGCAGCGCTCTTTGCTTAACCCCGTGTAAATTCAGTTGCTTATAAAGCGCGGGGTGGTGTAGAGTCCGGGCTCGAACGCAGGACCTCCCTTTCAAGAGCGGCTCCTGCATTGAAACTATAAAATATTAAGGAAAATCGAATGAAAGCCTATTTAGCAGAAGCGGTTGGAACATTTGCCCTCATTTTTGTCGGCATTGGCGCCATCCAGTCTGCTGGCAGTGATTTGTTGGCTGTTGCGCTTGCGCACGGATTGACGATTGCGGTCATGGTTTCTGCCACAGCAGCGGTTTCCGGGGGCCATCTCAATCCAGCCGTTTCGTTTGGATTGTGGACCGCCGGCAAACTTCCGCTCGATCAGATGCTACGTTACTGGGCTGCGCAGCTTGTGGGCGCCGTGTTAGCCGCGTTACTGGCCAGCTGGCTTTTCAGCCAGGTGACCGTCGCGGGGGGCACACCCACCATTACGCAGTACTCCAGCTTCGGCCAAGGGGTTATTCTCGAAGCAATTACGACCTTCTTCCTGGTCTTTACGGTTTTTGGCACGGCGGTTGATCCGCGCGCGCCTAAAATCGGCGGACTGGCAATTGGGTTGGCTGTGACCATCGGCATTCTGGTTGCAGGACCGTTTACAGGCGGCGCGCTTAATCCCGCGCGTGCCTTCGGGCCTGAACTGGTGACGGGCACTCTTTTCCAGCAGCAAAGCTTGGTCTATTGGATCGGGCCGCTGCTCGGAGGCGGGCTGGCCGGCTGGCTTTACAGTCGTTACATGATGGATACACGTTAAGCCGAGAATCGTTCCCGCGTCTGCGGTCTCTAGGAGCTTTGCTAGAAAAGCGCTCCATTCAAAGACCGGGGCCAATCGATTCTCTTTCAGGGTTGAGCTATAGCGAGAGCCTATTTTCTTTCGAACGTTTTGCCAAATGGCACGCCCTTCGACTGGCCCTTCAAAAACTGCCCTACTGATTCAATAAATCTGCAGCGGTGCCCTTCGTATTTCATTTTCCTCCCTACACAAGAACACAGAAAGAACAAATAAACACATGAGTTCGTATCAATCATCGCAATCTCGCGGTTATTCCTCAGACCGGTCTCGCCGGGATGGCCCACGCCGTCCCCGTCGCAGCGGCGGTTATCAATCAGAATCCTCCAATGGCTCCGTCGGGGGCTTTGTGAGCAAAATCAAAACGTTTTTCGGCGGTCCGAAGCAAGGCTCGTATGACGGCCCTCGCGGTGATCGTCCGGAGCGTGGTCCTCGTTCCGAAGGCGAAGGCTCCGGCTTCCGTCGCGGCCCCCGTCCAGGCGGTGGCGGTGGTGGTGGCGGCTATGGTCGTCGTCCCAGCGGCGGCGGTGGAGGCGGCGGTTACGGCCGTTCTTCCGGCGGCGGCGGTACCTACACGCGCCGTGAACCACAACCGGTCGAGACGCCTCGGCTGCACGTTGGCAACTTGTCCTTCGATACGTCGGAGAGCGATCTTTTTGATCTCTTTTCACAAGTCGGACCGGTCAAGAACGTCGCGCTGGTCATCGACAAGCGCACGAATCGCTCGAAAGGCTTCGGCTTTGTTGAAATGGAAAGCTTGGAATTGGCCAAAGAGGCCGCTGCCAAGTACCACGAGACGGAGTTTATGGGTCGCAAAATTCTGGTCAGCGGTGCAACGCCCCCAGAAAATCGCGAAAACCGTTACGGAGACAACCGGTAATTCGAAAAGCGGATTAAATTCCAAGCAGCGACCGGCTGTCGCGGACAAATTGGGTCATCCTATGCCCGCTCTTGTCCAACGCTGGTCGCCGCTGACTCCGGTTCGATTTTCGGCCGTGGTGAGGAACTTGAGCGCGCTTGCCGCGCTCGCCCTTGCCACGGCCGTTTGTTTTTCGCAGGCGCACGCCGCCGATCCTGTGGCGGCTTCAACGCCGCTTGCAGCTCCTGCGCTGCCGGCAACCGCGGTTCCGGCAGAAGCATCTCCGAGCACGCCTAACCGTCGCCTGCGCGCGATTGAAAATGCGCTGAGCGACGGTCTGTACGACGTCGTGCAGACGCGGGCTGAGGCCTTTCTCAAAGCATCGCCGGAAAGCCCGGATCGGTGGCAGGTGCGCCTGTGGCTCGCGACGGGTTTCTTGGCGCGTGAGCAGTACGAGCGCGCCGCCGGCGTGTTGTCTTTGGCAGACACACCGATCGATGCCGGCGTGGCGGGCCCGCTGCAAACCGTTCCCGAGGCATTGCGCGGATCCTGGCTTTTTGCGCAAGCGCAAGCACTGCAGGGTTTGAAAAAATGGACGGGAGCCGAGGCGCTCTACCGGGCCTTTTTATCCGCGTACCCGGCGCACGTGAGCGTGCCTGCGGCCAAGCTCGGACGGGCGGCCTGTTTGCTCGAACAAGGGCCTGACGCGCAAAAGGAAGGGCGCGCTCTGTTGGAAGAGCTTGCCACGGCGAGTGCTCCCGGTCCGGTGCGAGCGGGCGCGGCATTGGCGCTCGCGCAGCAATATCTGCAGAAGAAAGAGTTTCCGTCCGCGCGGCGCGTGCTGCAGGAGTTGATTCGCAGCGCGGAAGCCGTCATGCCAACGGCGAGCGCACCAGAAAAAGATCGCGCGCTTTCCTCCACAGCGTCGCTCGCGGTAAATCCATCTGCGGCGGCGATTCCGCCAGCAGCCCGATGGGAAGGACTTTACTGGCTGGGCAAAATTGCGGTTGAAGAAAAACAGTGGGCTGCCGCGGTGGAGGCGTTTTCCAAAATCACGTCGGACGCCCGGGCTTTCCCGCAAACGCTGGTCGCTCAAAGCTGGCGGGCGCTGGGCTACAGTCAGCGCGCGATGAGCCAGCATGAGCAAGCGCTGGCGGCATTTCAAAAATCCTACCAACTGGCGGGAGAGGATGCACTGCGGCTCGAGGGCGTGCGTCAATCGCTGCAAAGCGCGCAAACGCTGGGACGGATCTCCGATGCTGTCGACGTCGTGCGCCTTTTCGCTAAGGAACACGCGGGTCAGCCGGTGGCCGCCGAGGCGCTTCTGGCTGCCGCGCGCGCGCAGGCCGAGGCGGGGAATGCCGAGAAGGCCGCCGCGCTCCTGGAAACTTTGCAGGCGGATATGCCGGCCCCGCGCTGGCGCGCCGCCGCGGAGCTCGAGCAAGCCCGGTTGGCCGCAGCGACCGATCGCGCCCGCGCGCAAAAGCTTCTTGAAGCGCTGCTGACCCGCGCGGATACCCCGGTGGAAATCGCGCAACCGGCGCGCCTCTTGCGAGGCAATTTGCTCTTAGAGGCCGGGGACGCTGCCGGCGCCGTCTCCGCCTATGAAGAAATCCTTGCCGCGGATGCACCCTCTGCCACGGCAGAACCGTCCGCGCCTGCTGTCAATCCGCTCGCGGAAGAGACGCTCTATAATTTGACCCTCGCTTACATCGCACTGGAAAAGATCGATAACGTAGAGAAAACCATCGCCACGCTCGATGCGAAATTTCCTGAAAGCAATTGGCGAAGCTTGGCGCGTGCACGACAGGCTGAGTTTTTAGAAGCACAAGGACAGCATGAAGCCGCGCGCAAAATTTATGAGGGACTGGCAGCGACAGGCGCATCC
The DNA here is from genome assembly GCA_964473925.1 of uncultured Verrucomicrobiaceae bacterium. Taxonomy (GTDB): domain Bacteria; phylum Verrucomicrobiota; class Verrucomicrobiia; order Methylacidiphilales; family CAYYVW01; genus CAYYVW01. The sequence continues at coordinate 255,095 of CAYYVW010000002.1, read as the reverse complement.
GGCAGCCGGGCAGTCAAGCGGCAGGCATTATTTCATCTGGCTGCGCTTATGGAGCGAACGGGGAAAGCAACCGCAGCGCTGCCGCTTTACGATCAGCTCGCCGACGACAATGCGGGCGCAGCGCCGGCCGATCTTTTGACAGCGCAAGCAGCAGTGCAGGCGGCGTGGATCCGACTGGGGCGGCAAGAACTCACGCGCGCGCAGGCGCAAGAAAAACTGGCGGCGCTCTGGCAAAAGCAGCAAAAAACGCCGGAAGCCGCTCCTTTGCTTTTCACCATCGCGAGCCTCCTGCACAACGCCGAGGATTACGCCGGAGCGCAAAGCCGCTTTGAAGAATTTCTGCAACGGTATCCGCAATCGCCGCTGGCACCCGCCGCTGCGTACTACGCGGGCAAGGCGGCGTTGCTGCATCAAGATTACGTCAAGGCGATCGCGCTCCTGGATAAGGTCCCGGAAAACACCGAATTTAAACGTGATGCGCGCCTGTTGCAGGGAAAAGTTTATTACGCGCAGCTGCAGTACGATAAGGCGCTGACGCTGTTTGAAGCGGCGCTCGAGATTGAGAAAGGCGGCCCGCGCTTTGCCGACGCGCTTCTGCGCAAGGGCGACTGCCACTTTGCATTGGGCAGCAAAGATCCGGCGCAGTATGAAAAAGCGCTCGCGGCGTACGGCCTTCTGCTCGACGGGCAATATGGCAACATAGCCGAGCGCCACGAAGCGGCAGTGCGACGCGCACGGACGCTGGAAAAACTCGGCCGGGACGGCGAAGCGCTGGCGCTCTATCTCGACGTGCTGCACCAGCGGTTGGCAGCGACAAACGCCGGCGCCTCTGATTCCAAAACTGAAGAAACAATTTGGCGCGTCAAAGCGGGCCTGGAAGCAGGGCGAATGCTGGAAGCGCGGCAGGATTGGCGTGGAGCGCTCAACGCCTATCAAACGCTCGAATCGCTCGGCGGACCCACGCAGGCGGAATTCCGGGATTTGGCGACACGCCTCCGCCGCGAGCATTACTTATTTGATTGAGCGTGCTGTGCTGCTTCGCGGCCCCGCTCAATTTTTTCGACGCGCGGCGTTCTCCAGCAGCGATCTCAAGCCCACTCGCCAGAATGGAGGGTTGGCTGCGTAGGCAACGTTCCAGAGCGCGGCCGTGAAGATTGCGTAACCGGTTTTAAAGCGCGCCAATCATTTTGTCATCCGGCGGACGCGTCCGGCCATCCGCACAGCGTTGCTTGAGCCAAACGCCAAACGCTTCTTCCTGCGCTTGTTCTTGCAAGTGGGGCAGGTTTTTTTCGAGGAACTCTTGCCGACGAGCGGAATTGGCCGGAGCGCGCGACGTGACGCAAGCGATAAGCACGCTGTCGGGGGTTTCCAGAGGCGGGGAAAGTTCTCCCACGCCGAGCCGCGGCACTCGGGCGGCGAGCGCTTTCATGCGGAGATCTTTTTCCGAAGCGGTGACGGCTGCCGGGACTGTCGCTGGCAACGTTTGCACCGAGAGCTTGAGATCGGCCGCTGCTTGCGCGAAGGATTTGCCCGAGCGCATCAATTTTTGCAGCGCCGCGTGCGCTTGCTGACCTTGCGTGCGCGTGAGTTCAATTTGTTTTGCGGAGATGAGCCGGTTTTCGGCGAGCGTGCGGAGTTGGGCATCGGGCAAGAGTCCGCCGCCTTCGACCTGCGCCAGCGCGACGATCATCAAACCGCCATTGGCCGGAACCAGCGTCGCATCGAGCTGATCCACTCGCAGTGAAAAAACGGGATTGGCATTCCGCACTCCGTCATTTTTTTGAACAGCGCCGGGAAGCGGATCTTGAATCGAGAGCAAGCCGGTTTTTTCAAACTTGCAGTTAAAGCGCGCGCCGATCGCGGCGAGCTCTTCCGCTGTGACGCCCGCACGAGTGCGGGGCGGCAGCGCCTGGATTGCATCCGCGATGGACTGCGCGCGGGCAAGCGCATCGCGCATTGCGGCGTCGTGCGAGCCGCCCTTGCTAGCAACGGCAATCCGAGCGACATAGGCGGCGCGACGTTCGGGCGTACGGCCGGCCGGATCTTTCTGCAAGGCCTCGACCTCCTTGGAAATTTGATCTGGTGTGAGCGAGGCACGCAACTGCTCGGCGCTAGCTCGGATTTCGACGAGCGCCACCTGCGTGGAGCCGTACCATTTTTGGAAGAACGCTTCCTGCTGCGCCGGTGTCAGACCAACGCGCTCGACCACTTTGCGCTGCATCCGCTGCGCGGTGAGCCAGTCCCGCACCGACTCTTCAAACGCGCGTTCGCTCAGGCCCATCGGGGCGAGAAGGTACGCCCGGAGCGCCTGATAGCGTTGCGGCTCGTAACCACGCTCACCCTGGAGCGCCGGCAGGCTCTTGATAAACGCGATGACTTCTGCATCGGTTACTTTGAGGCCGGTCCGCTTTGCGTCCTGCAGCAAAATCCGTTGCATCCACGCTTCAAGCGCCAGCGCGCGCGCGAGTGCGGGAGTCTCGGGGATGCGGGCGCCGCTCGTCAGGCAGAGCATCGCGTAAATTCCTTGGCGGGAGTGGCGTAGCTCTTCTAAAGAAAGGGCGCGGCCGTCGACCTTACCGAACTCTTGGCGGTTCCAGGTGAGGGACTGGAGCATCCCCGGGTTCGCCGGGAAAAAGACGAAGGAAATTCCGATGAGCCCCAGAAGGACGATCATAATCCAGCCGAGACGCTGGCGCATAAAAGTAAGCATAGGTAGACGCTGACGTTTAACCGAAGTTGCGGTATTTAACAAGCCATGACAGGAGATACAACGCCCAGGACAGCGCGCGGGCTTTTAAAAGAACTAGGCATTGCGGCTAGAAACAGCACCTGTGGAGGCCCCATTGCAACGATCACTCATACACGAGCCTGTGCCGCTTTTTTAAATGGATGCGTCGAAACCGATCCTCGCAGCCTAGTCGGGTTGCGACGGTTGGCTCGTAACTCTAGGTCGTTACCTGATAAGCTTCAAACATCCAAGGCCGCTGCAGCCGTCGCTACAGGTGTTGCTTATCGTCAAGTTTTGCGAACAGGCTCTTTCCATGAAGCTGAACGAGAAGAACTAAGAGCAATCGCGTTCCATCATCTGAGCATGGCGCTCGCGTAGCAACGTTTTCGAGAAACGCCCTACGCCCGGCTCATGTACTTGCCGTCAACGGTGCTCACCTTGATGAGCTCACCCTCTTTAATAAAGAGCGGTACTTGAACCTTCAGGCCGGTTTCGAGCGTCGCCATCTTCATCACGTTGTTGGCCGAGTCGCCTTTGACACCTTCGGGTGATTCGGTGACTTTGAGCGTAACGCTGGAGGGCAGCTCGAGATCGGCCGGGCGTTCCTGGACAAAGAGCACATCCACGGCCTGGTTCTCGGTCAGGTAGTCTTTAATCTTACCGACCAGATCGTCCTGCAGCGTGAGCGTTTCAAAATTGTTCGGCTCGATGAAGTGGTAGCCGGAATTATCCTTATAGCTAAACTCATACTTGGAGCGGGTGATCGAGATGACCTCCAGCGATTCGTTGGAGTTGAACCGCTGCACGAACGAATTGCCGGTCGCGATGTTGCGCAGCGTCCCCTGGACGAATGCGCGCAGATTGCCCGGCGTGCGGTGGACGACTTCCAGGGCGATGCAAATGTTGCCATTCCATTTGATGGCTTGGCCTTTTCGAAGGTCGTTGGCGTTGATATTGGACATAAAATAAAAAAGGAACTTCCGCGCTACATCAGTTTGAGCCGGCTCAGGTCCTGCGCGTCGACCAGACCGACCGGCTCCCGGCTTCCATTGACGACGACCAAGTCGTCGATCCGGTGGCGGGAGAAGAGATTGAGCACTTCGACGGCCAGTTTGTCAACGCCGACGGTAATCGGGCGGCGCGTCATCATCTTTTTAATCGGCACTGCGCCGATCTGCGGATTGACTTGATAGCCCCGGACAAAATCGCCGTGCGTGAAAATGCCGGCGAGCTTGCCGCGCGCGTTGACGACAACGGCGGCGCCGGTCCGGCGGCGCGTCCAGGCCCGCAGCGCGTCATGCACGGTGGCGTTTTCAGCAACTAGCGCAATCGCTTCCCGCGGCCGCATCACTTCACCCACGCGCGTGAGCAAGTGATGGCCCAGCGTGCCGCCAGGATGGAAGCGGGCGAAATCTTCTTTGCGAAAGCCGCGGGCCGAGAGCAGCACCATCGCCAGCGCATCCCCCACGGCCAGCATCGCCGTCGTGCTGGAGGTGGGCGCGAGGTTGAGTGGGCATGCCTCTTTCGGAACGCGCACGTCCAGGTGCAGATCAGCCTGGCGCGCGAGGCTCGAATCCCGCTTGCCGGTCATGGAGATCACCCGGACCTTCAGCCGCCGCAGCGCCGGGAGGATGCGCGCAAGCTCCTCGGTCTGGCCGCTGTAGCTGAGCGCCAGGACGACGTCCCCTTCTGCGACGACACCCAGATCACCGTGCAGTGCGTTGAGCGGATCCAAAAAAACGCTGGGCGCGCCGGTGCTGGTGAGCGTGGCCGCGATCTTCTGCGCGATGTGGCCCGACTTGCCGACTCCGGTGACGATGATTTTATTACGAGAGGCAAGCGCCTCGAGCGTCCAGCCAACGGCTTGCGCGAAATGCGCATCAAGCCGACGGCTCACGTGCCGCAACGCGTCGGCTTCGATCGCAATGACGCGCCGCGCCTGGACCAGGTAACGGCGTTGAATGGCAGTGGGCTTCGGCATAAGCGGCAACGCCGCATAGTACGGGCAGCACGGGCGTGCGGCAAGCCCATGAAATCGCAGCCGTAGCGTCGGTTTAGACTGGCCGCCTGAGCCCGCTGCGTGAAAAATGGCGACTGTGATTCTCGCGCAGCTCCCTCGAACTACTCCGTCGCCGGGCGGAGCCGCCGCGCCTGCCGCAACATCGACGCTGAGTGACATCCACGAGATTCGCGGGCCGATCGCGATCGATTCGAGCAACTGGGGGTGGTGGCTCCTCACGCTTTTCAGCGCCATTGCGCTGGCGGCGATCATTTATGGAATCTGGCGGTGGCGGCGTTCGCGTCGCATCGCGCTCTCAATCGACGGGCAAGCGCTGCGCCGACTGGAAGATGCGCGCTCGCTCATGCGCCCGGAGCGTTCGCGGGAGTTCGCCGACGCAGTCTCGGAAGCGGTCCGTCAATATCTGGAGGCGCGCTTCTCGCTTGCCGTAACGCGTCAAACGACGGAGGAGTTTCTACAAGAACTTGCCCAAGCGCCGCCGCCCGCGCTTGCGCAACGTTGCCATGAATTGAATCTCTTCTTACAGGAATGCGACCGCGCTAAGTTCGGACAAGATCTTTTGACGACAGCACAAATGGAGCCCCTCTTGCAAAGCGCGCGGGAGCTCGTCGTGCAAACCGCGGAAGCTTCGTCCGCGCCATTAAAATCTTCACCTACTCCTTCGCTGTCGTGATTGAATTTGTCCAGCCCGCGTTCTTGTGGCTTTTGGTCGCGCTGCCGCTGCTAGCGCTCTGGAAAGGGCGACGCGCCCAAGCGCCGGCGATTCGTTTTCCATCGCTGGCCGCGCTCGAAGCGCTCGGCCGTCCGCAAATGCTGCAGCCTGGATGGATCTCCGGATTTTTGCGCATTACGGGACTCGCGCTGGCGATTCTCGCGCTGGCTCGGCCGGTATACCGACAGTCGCACACTGAAGTGGAGGCTAGCGGCGTGGATATCGTCCTGACGCTCGACATTTCCGGCTCGATGCAGATTCAAGATTTCTCCATCAGCGGACGCCCGGCCACGCGGCTGGAAGTGGCCAAGGCGGTCGTTGCGCGGTTTATCGACGCGCGGCCCGGGGACCGAATCGGCCTGGTCGCGTTCGGCGGACGGCCGTTCATCCTCAGCCCGCCCACGCTCAACCATACATGGCTGCACCAACAGCTCGATCATCTGGCGATCGGTCCAGCAAAGGATAGCACGGCGATCGGCTCGGGACTCGCTGCCAGCGCGAACCGGCTGCGCGACCCCAAATCGAAATCAAAGATCATCGTCCTGCTCACCGACGGGATCAACAATGCGGGGAAGGTGGCACCGATTCCCGCCGCCGAGGCCGCCGCCGCGCTCGGGATCAAAGTCTACACCATCGCCGCCGGCACAGCCGAGGGCGCAACGGCCGGCCTTCCGGCGCTGTTACGTCAATTGCAGCGAATGCCCACCGGCCCGCCGCAAGTGGATGAGGAGACGCTGCAGCAAATTGCCGACAAGACCGGCGGTCGCTTTTATCGCGCGACGGACACCGGTTCGCTCGCCGCGATCTATCACGAAATTGACCAGCTCGAAAAAACGATCCGCCGCACGCGACAGTGGGAAAAGCGGCAGGAGCTTTTCGCCTGGTTTCTGGTTCCCGCAGTTGCGCTGCTGATTCTGGAACTCCTTTTCTCGCGCACGCTGGGCCGCCAACTTCCCTAGAACTCTTATGATAGAACTTTTCGGCGACGCGCTCTGGCTCTGGTTGGGAGTAATCCTCCTGGGCATCGTTCTATGGTTCATCACCCGCACGAATCGGTCACGGCGTCGCGCGCTGGAAGCGCTCGTCTCTCAGCGTCAGCGGGAGCGCCTGGTTATTGGCGCATCCACCACCGTGCGCCGGGTGAAAGAAGCCTGCTGGATCATTGCGATTGTCTGCTTTTGCGTGGCACTCGCGCGGCCCCGTGGCGGGTTCACCTGGGAAGAGTTTTCCTCAAAAGGAATCGACTTTCTTATCGCCGTCGATGTCTCCAAAAGCATGCTTGCGCAGGATGTCCGCCCGAATCGTCTCGAGCGCGCCCGACTGGCTATTCTTGATTTGGTGCAACGCCTGCACGGCGATCGAGTGGGCCTGATCGTCTTTGCGGGCGAGGCGTTTCTGCAATGTCCGCCGACATCCGATTACGACGCATTTATCCAAACGCTGGAGCTGCTCTCGCCCGAGCTCATCACCCGAGGGGGCACCGATCTGCGCGCCGCGATCAGTGAAGCGCGCCGGGCGTTTTCCGGAGCGGCCGGCTCGGAGAAGGTCGTCATCTTGCTGACCGACGGCGAGGACTTGGAGGGCGGTGCCCTTGATGCAGCCAAAGCTGCCGGGCGGGACGGAATCCGCATTTTCACCGTCGGCGTCGGGACGTCGGCGGGCGAACTTATCCCGGTGCCCAGCGAATCCGGCGGCGTTGATTTTGCGCGTGATGCGAGCGGGCAATTCGTCAAATCGCGGTTGGACGAGCCGACGCTGCAAGCGATTGCCGCCGCGGCTCGAGGAAAATACTTCCCACTCGGTTCGCTCGGCGACGGCTTGGAAAAGCTCTACCGGCAGGAACTCGCCACACTGCCGCAGCGGGAGGGCGCCGCACGCCGCGAAAAAATCTACCGGGAGCTTTTCCAAATTCCGCTTGCGATCGGCATTCTGCTTTTAATGATCGAGTGGCTGCTGGTTGAACGCCCCCGCACGACGCCCGGCAAGAAGCGCTGGTGGTGGCGCGCGCGTCGAGGATCCACGCTGATACTCATGGGAACGTTGATGGCTGCAGTCAGCACCTCCTCTGTCCACGCAACGACAGAATCAGACGCTCTTGCCGCTTATCGAAAAAAGAAATTTGCCGCCGCGGAAAAGCTTTTTACCCAAGCGGCTGATGAAACCACGGGCGGCTCATCGCGCGATCGCAAAGCCACGCTGGCGTTCAACGCAGGTGCTGCGGCCTATCAGGCAAAAAACTGGGCAGCAGCGGCAGATCAGTTTGCTCGCGCACTTCAGACAGAAGATCCGAAGCTGCAGCAAAATGCCTATTATAATCTCGGCAACGCCGCGTATCGCGCCGGAGAGTCAACCGGCGCCCAAAACCGCACGCAGACGATCGCGCAATGGCAAAAAGCACTTCAATATTATCGCGCTGCACTGGCACTCAATAAAGACGACACGCAAGCCAAAGAGAACGAAGCGTTTGTTCGTAAAAAGCTTGAGGAGCTGCAAAAACAACCTCCACCGCAACAGCAAGAGCAGCAGCCACAAAAACAAAAACCGCAGCCCCAGCCAAATCCATCACAGCCGCAGAACCCGCCGCCTTCCGAGCAAAAATCAAAATCGCCACAGCCAAAATCATCGAGCGATTCGCAGCAGCAAGCTCCTCAGCCGCAGCAAAAAAATCAACAGCAGCAGGATCCAGGAGAGCAAGAATCTCAGGAGAAAAACAAACCCTCCGGCGCGCCGCCGTCGGGCTCGGACTCTCGCGCTGGATCGCAGTCACAGAACGCGCCGGGCGGAAATACTCCCTCCCCCAATGCGCCTTCCTCCCCAGCATCGTCTGGAACTCAAAATCAAAATCCACCGCCTCCCAATTCCAAACCTTCGGAAGCTTCTGCGCGTCCCGACAATGCCGCAGGAACAAAGGAGAGCGGCGGCCGCACACCGGATAAAACCGGCAAGATCGAATCTGCCGGCCAAGCAGGCTCCGGGAAGGAAAAGTCGCCGGCATCTGCCCAGTCCGGGGGAATTGCGGAAATGAGCGCCGCTGAGGCCGAGCAATTTCTCGATTCGCAGAAAAATGAAGAGTCGATCCTCGTGCCTGCCTCTCAATCGAGCGGCACACAGGAGCCGCCGAAGCGAGATTGGTAAAACGCCCCGGCCGGTGTAAACTGATGACTCTCCCCTATGCGTTGTTTGGAAAATTTTTGTAATGCTTATAACAAGATGCGCCTTCTGATTCCTGCCGCATTGTTGCTTTGTATCGCAAGCGTAAGTGCCTTCGCAGCAACCCCCTCCGCCTCCTCGGAACTGGGCGGCCCCTCCATCGCCGTGGGTCAAGCAACAGACCTCATCATTCAAATCCGAGACGCGGGCCGGGCGCCCGCTCCTTCCATCCTTGCGCCGGACGGTTTGGCCGTGACACTCGTCCATACGCAAAATCAACAGCAGTGGATCAACGGCGTCGGCTCTTCAACGGTCACTTATGTTTTTCAAGTAGCGGGTCTCAAGCCGGGCCACTACACGCTGGGTCCATGGACGGTGGAAGGAACAAATCCGCCGGTTCAAATTCCGGCGCAGACGCTCACCGTGATGGATCCTACTTCCGCCGTCGGAGCTAACACACCGGGGCGTGCCGTCTTCGGTCCGCCGCCGCCCAGTGCATCCAAAAATAGCAGCCCTGCACACCGAGCCGCCCAAAGCGCCAACGCGCCACTCTTTCTGGAATTGATTGCTCCATCCGGTCCTTTTTATGTTGGGCAGCAAATTCCTGTTACGGCGCGCCTCTGCGTGCCGGTCGGCGCGCAGGTACAGCTGCAGAGCCTGCCCAAACTTGCAGGCAATGACCTCGCGCTCGATGGTCTCTCCGCAAAGCCGCAGGAATCTCTGCAGGAGCGCTCGGGCGGAACCTATCAAGTTCTCTCATGGCCTGCGACCGTCACAGCAATCAAACCGAGCACCCCTCAATTGCAAGCGCTCGTCGACTGCGTAGTGATGCGCCGGCGCTCGCGCAACTTGCCTGGAATTTTTGGAAGCGACCCCTTCTTCCAACAACTTTTCGATGCGTGGGAACCGACGCCGCTTCGGGTTGAGAGTGAGATGCAATCCTGGCAAATCCTCCCTCTCCCCGCGCAAGGGCGGCCGGCCGATTTTTCCGGCGCGATCGGAAAATTTACGCTTGAAGCCACCGTCCAGCCCGACCGGACGAACGTAGGCGATCCGGTGACGCTTCAAACACGCATTGCGGGAGAGGGCAACTTTGGTCAAGTCCAGGCGCCCGTCCTCGCGCTTCCGCCGGGCTGGAAAAGCTATCCATCGAGCCAGCGCTTCAAGCCCGCGAATCCTGCGCCGTCCACCGCCGCGTCGTCTCGCGTTGGCATTGTCGGCGAGAAAATTTTTGATCAAGCACTCGTACCGCTGCAATCCCGTGTAAGTGCGTTGCCGTCGCTGCAGTTCTCTTATTTCGATCCGGAAGCGCAACATTACACAACGCTCAAAGCATCGCTTCCTCCTATCGCAATCGCTGCCAGCGCGGATTTGGCCAATGCCCCGGCTGTACCCGAACCGGCACAGGGGGGATCCGCTCCTGCCGCAACGTCAAAATCTGTGAACACACTCTGGGTTGATCGCCCTGACCGTGATCCGATTTTTTCCACACTCCAGCCCTGGATCTATCGCCCGGCATTTTGGCCATGGACGCTTGGCGCGCTCATCCTCATGCTCGCTGCCGCAGTCCTCGGGATGTGGCGCCGTCGAAAAACACAGGACGCCGTGTGGCAGCAGCGACAGCGATCCCAAGCAGCGCTGACACAACAACGATCCACCGCAGAACGCGCACTCCAAGAAAACGATGCGGCGGCATTTTTCCAGGCGGGGCGCCTTGCCTTGCAGGAAGCGCTCGTTGCGAAATTCGGTTTCTCAACAGCGGCCAGCCTCACCTGGCTGGAAATCCAATCCCGCTGGCCCGATGCGCCCGTCTCCCTCCGCCGCTGGCTGGCCAAGGCCGATGAGGTTGCTTATGCCGGACGTTCCGCAGCTTCCGAATCGCTTGCTTCCTGGAAAGCGGAACTGGATGAAGAACTCGCCCGCCTGAGCAGCTAAAAGAAATTCCATGCGCATAAAAATATTCAGCACGATCTGGATGACGGCGCTTCTCACGCTCAGCGGAATCTTCTGCGCAAATCCCACGCAGGCGCAAACTCCTATTGGAAGCGCGGCCTCTGTAAAAAAATCTCCGGGCGGTTACTCGGTAGCGCGACTCGTTAATCAAGGAAACGCCTATGTCCGGCAAGGCCGCTACGCACATGCGCTCGTTGCGTATGAGCGGGCGCGCTTCCTACAGCCTCGTGACGCCGCAATCGTGCGCGGTTGTGAATGGCTGCGTGAACGCCTTTCACTACCGGCGGAGGCTGGGCCCTGGTGGAAAAAATGGCCTCAGTTGCTCTCACTCAACAAATGGACGTTGGCCGCACTGGCAAGCGCGGTTGTACTGGCGACGTTACTCCAATTTTACGCGTGGCGTGGCCGCCGCTTCCGTTATGCCGCGCTTGTTGCCTGTATCGCGGGATTGTTTCTCTTGGCGTCGGCGTGGGCAATCTTGCAAACACGGGAACTCTGCCAAACCGGCATCGCCCTAGCGCCGCGAACCGTCGCGCGGTTGGCACCGTTTGCGCAGGCACAGTCCGTCGCGCAATTGACGGCCGGACAAAGCGCGCAAATCGAAAAAGCTTATGGCGGTTTTTATTTGGTAGAAACCAGCAACGGCCAGCGCGGTTGGGTTGCCTCTCAAGAATTTGAGCCGATTATTCCGCAATAGCGCCGTGCAACGGCGTTTCCGTTTTTTTCCCGTAGCGGCAGCGCAGCCATGCCTGTTTGCACCAGCGGAGCGTCAAGGTGGAAAGAAAAAAGCCCGTGGAAGGAACAATCGCATTCCCCCAGGGATTGGGTGCGCCAATCGTGACAAACGCGAGCGTGCAGACCAGATACGTCAAGCCGAGGATCAACAGTCGCCGGGTCCAAGACGTCTCCCATGCCTTATCGCGCTCGACACGCGCATTGCGTTCCCGAATTTCCAACAGCCACGCTTCTATTTTTTCATTCATAAAATTTGTTAGTAGGGCCTAGGCCTCCGTTTGCCATAAAAACCGGTGAACGCTCCGGCGATGCTCCTGCCCGTGAATGACGTTCGTGGGCGCCTGATGTTCGTGCACGAGAAGTTTCCGGCCCGCACCAAAACGCGCCAGCAGTTCTGCTGGTTCATACAAAATCCCCTCCAGCCCGTTGGCCGGGTCGCGCATCGCACCCGCCTGCAAAGCATCCGAGATCAAATGCTGCCCGTAATATCCGTCATCCCGTCCCATGACAGTCAGACTGAAATATCCGCCCGGGCGGAGCACACGCGCAAGCTCTCGCGTGTAGCATTCCTGCCCGTTCTCCGTCATCAGATGAAAATAACAGAAGCTGTCGAAGACGACGTCGAACGCCCGGTCCGGCAACGGCCAGACCTGCGAAAGATCTGCACGCTGCGTTTGGATTTTTTCTGCGAGTCCGCTCGCTGTCGCTTTTTGCCGAAGCGCTTCCAATGTCGGCTCAATCAGATCCACCGAGGTGACGCGCCACCCCGCCTCCGCAAAGTGCAGGCTGTTGCGCCCGTTCCCGCAGCCCACATCGAGCAACCCGCCTGTCCGGATTTTCTGCGCGTTAAGAAAATCTGTCAGGGCGAGAGCGGCGTGCGACGGTTTTTGCCGAACTGACGTAGGCACGCCGCCCTGATGAAAATCTTCCGTCCAGAGTTGTGTCAACCGATCGGAAGCGTCCATCTCGCGCCCATTCTTGGTTTTTCTACATGGGCAAGACTTCTAGTACTTGACCGAGCAGCCGTAGGGCGGGGTCGCCTCCACCGTCACCGGCTTGCGGGCCATCGCTTCTTCCAGCGCCGCACGCACGTAATTGGTTGCGCCAGGGATATCCGCTGCATCAGCCGAGCGCCGGTCATCAATCGCGCCGGCGTAAATGAGCACGCCCTGCGCATTAATCACAAAGCAATGCGGCGTGGTCTTCGCGCCGTAGGCCTGACCGATCTTGCCGTCTGCATCGAGCAGCACCGCCGTCGGAGCAGCGCCCCGCTCGGCCGTTAATTGCTGTGCCTGCGCGGCATCCACATAGCCCTCTTTACCCGGGGCGGATGAAACGACTGAAAGCCAGACGACGCCCTTCCCGGTAAATTCTTTCTGCAGCGCCTGCATGTTGCCGCTACCGTAGTGCTTCACTACAAACGGGCACTGGTGGTTGGTCCATTCCAGGACGACATACTTGCCTTTGAAGTCAGCGAGTTGATGCGTTTTGCCGTCCGCGGCAGGAAGGTTGAAGTCAGGGGCGGATTTTCCAACAACGGCAGTAGCGTGCGCGGCGGCGGAAGTAAAAGAGACAAGAGCCATAAGAAGTAAAAAGTTTTTCATAGGGGATGGGTTAGAGTTAGTGAGGTGAAGAAAATAAATTAAAGCGCGCTAACGAATCTGCACAATTTCCAGCGCTTTGAGCACAATGCCCGGACTTAAGACTTCTGGCAAGAGCGCCGGTGTGCGCGCCGCGTCAGCCGGATAGAGCACATAGAGCGGCACTCCGTTGCGGCCAAATTCCGAAAGTGCACGCGTGATCGTCGGATCCTGCCGCGTCCAGTCCGCACGCAGTGCGGCGACATTCCCACGAACAAACGCCTCCTCGACAGAAGGCATATATAAAGCGACGCGCTTGTTGACTTGGCACGTCAAGCACCACGCCGCGGTAAAATCGACGAACACCGGCCGGCCTTCCGCCCGCAGCGCATCGACGCGCGCGTGCGAATACGGCTCCCACATCACGCGACCGCTCGGCGAAAGATATCCGGCACCACTTTCTTGCACCGCTTTCTCGGGCGTGATAGAGCTCACGAGCATCACCGCGCCGATCAAAAGCAGCAGCGCAACTCCGCGCGCCGTCCACCGCGTCCGAGCCGTGCGCACCGGCGTCGCCCACCGGCCGTAGCTCCAAGCGGCCAGGCCGATAATCCAAAGCGCGCCCAGAAGTTGCACCACAGCACCAGTTCCCGCTTCCACGCCCACAACCCACGCCAAATAAAGAACTGTTGCAGCGAGAACGAATCCGAAAATATTTTTAAGCGTCTCCATCCATGCTCCGGGCTTGGGCACCCAGCGCAGCAGCGCCGGGAAACGCGCGAGCACCAGGTACGGCGCCGCGAGTCCCAATCCCAAGCAGGTGAAAAGCGCCAAGGCAACAATCGCGGGCTGGCTTGCGGCAAGCCCAAGCGCCGACCCCATGAAAGGCGCTGTGCAAGGCGTCGCGGCGACAACCGCTAGCGCTCCGGTTGCAAACGCGCCCAAAAGCGGGCTTTTCTCCCGCGCGACTCCCGCAACATTCGCGTCGACGCCGACCAAGCTTGCGCCGATCTCAAAGACGCCGAGAAAATTGAGCGCGAGCACCCAAAAAAGCGCCGCCAAAAGTCCGACAAAAATTGGCGACTGCATCTGGAAGCCCCACCCTAAGGGCTCGCCCGCCGCGCGCAGAAAAAGCAACGCTCCCGCCAGCACCCAACACGACGCCACGACTCCAATCGTGTACGCCCCCGCCTGCCGCAGCGCTGCCCGGGGCGATTGTCCCGCTTGTTCCACAAGAGCGAGCACCTTGAGCGAAAGCACCGGCAGCACGCACGGCATCAGATTCAAAAGTAGTCCGCCAAGAAACGCGAAGCCCGCAGTTGTTATGAGAATCGGAAGGCTCGCCGCTCCAGATTTTCCACCGCTGGCGCGCGCGCGCATCAATCCCGGACCCGCTTGCTTTGCTTCAATTTCATCCACGCGCGTCAACCCGTCGCGCGTCTGGACCACGAGAATTCCGGAAAGCTTCTCGGTGGAGACTTGCGCTTCCGGGGGAAATTCAAGCGTCAGCATGAGTTGGCCATTTTTATGACGAACCGCCGTGGGCTTGCTTACAACCACAAGCCCCGTTGCGTCCGGGAAAAATTCTGCGCTCGTGATTTGCTCCAGGCTGAAAGGAAGCGCTCGCGGAGTAAGCCGTAGCTCCATCCGCGTCGGAGCGCCGGAGTCTGCTTGCACATGCATGTCCCACGCTCCTGTTGTATGCGGAAGGCGCGCCTGATTTTTTTCGAAGAGCGCCGCATCGACAGAACGCGCCGGAGGTGCATTTGCAACAGGCAACGCAAGCGCCACCGTCGCGCGGCCCGGCACGCACGCCTCGCGGCACGCCAGCCAGTCGACATCCGCCTCCAGATTCACGCTTGTGCCCGCACGAAGATCTGCCGGCGTCGTAATCTCAGCCGTCAGGAGCACTTCGCCTGGATAGCCGTACCCGACTACTCCGCCGAATTCAAACCGATGCGGCGCGGGCCATTGCAGCGGCCCCGCAGAGAATCCCTCAGGCAAGCGCCACCGCACATGCGTCTCCAGGCCTGACTCGCCCGGGTTCTTCCAATACGTGTGCCAATCCGGCGGTGTCTTCAGATGCACGCCCACCGTCACCGACTTGCCGGGCTGCATTCCACGCACCGGCGCGATGAGCCGCGCCTCCACCTTCGGTCCCGATTTCGCGTCCGAAGGAGAGCTCGCGGCATTCACGGAAAGAGCCTGACCCAAAAGCATACCCACGCCAAGCGCGAGCGTTGCTGCAACAGCTCTGCGGAAAATTGGTGAGAAAGAAATCCGCATACGGCTTCCAACCTACAACCGGTCTGCGTGCCGGTCAAATGCGGCTCTGTTCTAAGAGCGAAAAAAAATCACGCGCGCTTTTGCTTCACGCGATCGCGTCGCATCGCAACGCGATTGGCGCTCGTCCCTGCCGCCAGCGGCCATGACGGATTAATATCCGCACGCGCCTGCACGGCGAGCCCCGCCGCCTGTCGATGCGTCGCAGCAAACGCAATCATCGCGGCGTTATCGGTGCAAAGCTCGGCGGGCGCCATCCTGAGTGCAACTCCCGCCTTGCGACACTTGGCTTCCAGCGCGCGTCGCAATTCACTATTACATGCAACGCCGCCGGAGACCGAAAGCACACGCACTCCGGTCTGTGCGCACGCTTCCAGCGTCTTGCGCGTGAGTGCGCCGACAATCGCTGCCTGCACCGAGGCGCATACATCCGCGCGTCGTTTTGCATCCGTTACTGCTTCCGGATTTTTTTCCAAGAAATACCGCACCGCCGTCTTGAGGCCACTGAAACTAAAATTCAAATCCCCACCCGCCGGGAACGCCTGCGGAAATGCATGCGCCGCCGCGTCACCCTTCCCTTCGTGCGCGCATCGCTCCAAATGCGGACCGCCGGGATACGGCAGATCTAACAGGCGCGCAATTTTGTCAAATGCCTCGCCAGCCGCGTCGTCTACCGTCCCGCCCAGTCGCTCATACTCGCCCGGCGCCGTCGCATGAATCAAGAGCGTATGCCCTCCGCTCACAATCAAGCCAACAAATGGATACTCCGGCGCGCCACCCGTCGCCAGCCAGGGTGAGAGCAAATGGCCCTCCAGATGATTCAAACTCCAGACCGGCTTGCCCAGCGCAAGTCCCAGTGTCCGCGCAAACGTGTGGCCAATCAGCAAACATGGCGCCAGTCCCGGCCCCGCCGTCGCCGCAATCGCGCCTAGGTCAGACCATTCGAGCTGCGTCTGCTTCTTCAATTCCGCAACCAAGACTGGCAAGTTGCGCACATGCGCGCGCGCTGCCAGATCAGGAACGATTCCGCCTAGCGGCTCATGCAACCGAGTCTGCGAACTGACGAGACTCGCCACGACTTCGCATTTTCCATCCGCATGCGCACGCGCCAGCGCCACCGCCGTCTCATCACAGGAAGTTTCAATGCCTAAAATCAAATGCATAGGGTTCACCGCAAAATAAGACCGGCGCCTCTACAGCGCCAGTTTTGTTTGGAGCCAGTTGCACGCCCTCTTTCCCCCGCGTTCTCCATTGATTGCCAACCGCGTGCGCGTATCCTGCTGTGCGCATGACGCCCGACCCCGCGCCGCCTCCCGTCAAACCACGGACGATCGTCCGGCCGTATCAGCCGCAAGATCGAGAAGCGGTGCGCGCCATCTGCGCCGACACGGGCTTCCTCGGCAGACCCATTGATCCCGTGTTTGAAGACCGCGAACTCTTCGCCGATTTTTGGACGACGTACTACCTCACCGACGAACCCGACGCCACGTGGGTCTGCGAAATCGACGGGCGCGTCTGCGGGTACTTGATGGGCTGCCGCCGTCCGCGTCAGTACACGTGGCGCCGACTTTGGCTCTGCGCGCCGCTCGCCCTGCGGGCACTCTGGCGCGCATTCACGCGGTACAACGCCGCCTCCCGCCGCTTTCTTTTCTGGCTCGTCTTTCGCGCCGGTCGCCAAACCCCCGTCACTCCGCCGAACACGCCACACTTTCACTTCAATGTCCTGCCTGAAGCGCGCAGCGTCGCCGGGACGCGGCAGCTCGTTGACGTCTTCCTGGAGTTTCTTTCCCGGCACGGCCAACGCAACGTGTACGGCCAAGTTGTCGCCACCGACGACCGCCGCGGCGAGCGCGTCTTCGCTCGTTACGGCTTTCAGGTCCTCGATAAGAAGCTCGTCACCAAATTCGAGAATTTCACCGGCGCGCGCATTTCTCTCTACACGATTTACAAAGACCTTACCGCCAACACCAAGCTCTACGGCCTTGACCTGCACCGCGCCAAATCCGAACCCGCGGACACCTAAAGCGCATGAACGCCGCCGCCCCCGCCCTCATCGTCTCACTGCACGACTTTCACCCTGGCAGTCGCCGGCAAGTGCAAGTGCAGCGAGATTTTTTGCGTGCGTGGGGCGTCACCCAATGCAGCATTCTTGCGGTTCCGCAATTTCATCACGGCCCGCGGCTCGATGCCGACCCCACCGCGCGCGCCGCTCTCACCACTTGGCAGGCGATGGGCGATGAAATTGTTTTGCACGGCTACTATCACGATCGCCGGGAAGAACGCGACCGGTGGCAGGATCTTTTCTGGACGCGGCTCTACACCAATCGCGAGGCGGAGTTTTGGAAGCTCACCGTACACACGGCTACGCAGCGTCTTGCGCAAGGCCAGCAACTCTTCGCAGACTGCGGATGGCGAGCCTCTGGCTTTATTGCGCCGGGCTGGCTCATTGAGCCCACGCTTTTCCCAACACTCTCCGCAGCCGGTTTTTCTTACACGACACTCTGGGGCGGCATTGTCACCTGGCCCGGAAAAAATAATGAGGGCGCCCCAGCGCAGCTCGAGCGCTCTCCCACGCTTTGCTACAGCGTACGCTCGATGTGGCGGCGTTTCGTTTCCCGCGGATGGAATGCGCTGCTCGCACGACGCCTCCTGGAAAAAACGCCCCCGCTCGGCTGCATTCGGCTCGCGCTGCATCCGGCTGATCTGGAATATTGCGCCCTCCGCGCGCAGATCGAACGCCTCGTTCGCGGCATCCTTGATCGTGGCTATGTTTCCACCTCGTACGCCCATTATGTCACGCACTCATCTAGCCTGTAATATACCCCCCCCATCGCTAGCGCGGCGGATGCTCGGCTCCGTGTCACGTGCGGCGAGCCGGGCGGTGTGCGCGCTGGCGGAACGCGCTCTCAGCCGAGCCCGAGCCCTGGGATGGAAGCAAAATCTCCGCATTCCACTGGCAGCCAAATACTTGCTATGGATCGGAGCGGTCTGTTTTCATCCGTTGGCCTGGATCTATCGGCGCCTGACTCCAACCCTAATTCGGCCAGATCTTCCTCGCCGCGTGTGGGTTACGGACACCATGAACGATCTCAACGGAGTCACTCGCACCATCCAAGCCCTGGCCCGCGCAGCTCAGACGGCTGGCGCCGACCTGACCGTCCTCGCTTGTGAACAATCCGGTGAATTTCCTGGGATGCGGACAAAGTTATTCACACCACAGGGTGCATTCACAGCCCCCGAATACCCACAGCAGCAGATCTCGTTCCCGTGTTTTTTGGAAGTCTTGGATTACATTCGCAACCAAGGAGTTACGGAGATCATCATCAGTACACCAGGGCCAATGGGATTGGCGGGGCTCGCGGCCGCAAAGGCGCTCGGGCTCCCAGCGTGTGGAATCTATCATACGGACTTCCCTGAATATGTAGCACGACTCTCTGGTGAAAATCAGCTCAACTCATTGGCATGGAACTATATGCATTGTTTCTATGGAAAATGTGATACAATCCTTGTTAATTCTGAAGCTTATCGGGCCGCATGGACCACGCGCGGTATCGCAGCGGACCGCCTCTGCCTCCTTCCGCGGGGAGTGGATAGCGAGACATTTTGTCCTACACGACGCAACGCCACATTCTGGCCTAATAGGGAAGCGCGAGGTCCGGTTGCTTTGTATGTGGGGCGGCTGTCGAAAGAGAAGGGCCTCGATTTTCTCGCGGAGGTGTATGCCCGAACTCGGGCCGAGCGCCCGGACGTGACGCTGGCGCTGGTCGGTGACGGCCCGCACCGCGCGGCACTGGAAACGCAAATGCCAGGCGCGATTTTCACCGGCGTTCTGGCGGGAGAGGAACTGGCCCGGGCGTATGCTTCTGCTGATCTATTTGTCTTTCCGAGCACAACAGACACTTTTGGCAACGTCATTGTAGAAGCACACGCATGCGGGATTCCAGCGCTCGTCACCAACGTCGGCGGACCCCAGGAGCTGATTCGCGCGCCCGAGGATGGGCAGGTTCTTCCGGCAGATGATGCCGCCGCCTGGACGCGCGCCATCATAGAGAGACTCGAACATCCTCCATCCAACGCGGCACGGACAGCGCTCGCCGCGAAGACGCACGCAGCACGCAGCTGGGACCGCGCGTTCAACGAATTTTGGCAGGTGGCGTTTTCAAAATTTTGAGCCAAGTTGTCTCCCTTATGAAGCGCCACCCGACACCAAGCCCTGCCCGCATCGGTTGCAGGGACTGTCATCGGCACCACGATTTGGATGAGCACGGATGGAAAGCAGCGCTGGCTGCCGCCACTCTCTGCGGCGTGCTCGGGATTGCCGCGGCGTGGGGACCGTGGCCAATGCATGGACTGCTCCAGCAAATTCTTTATATCGCCAGCTATCTCGCCGGCGGCTGGTTCGCTGCGCGGGAAACGTTCGAGCGCATCCGCCACGGCGTGCTGGAAGTGCACTTCTTAATGCTCGCCGTTGCAGTCGGCGCGGCCAGCATCGGACATTGGAGCGAAGGGGTGGTACTGCTCTTCCTTTTTTCGCTCAGTGGCGCACTGGAAAGTTTCGCGATGACCAAGACGCGCGGCGCGATTGACGCGCTCATGCGGCTCGCTCCCAAGCAAGCGGTCGTGGTGAATGACGCGGGCCAGGAATCAAATGTGGCGGTCGAGGAACTGATTGCGAATCTCCGCGTCCGGGTGCGCCCCGGAGAACAATTTCCGGTGGACGGCGTTGTGGTGGAGGGGGAAACCGCTGTGGATGAGTCTACGCTGACGGGGGAAGCGACGCCGGTAGATAAAAATGTCGGTAGCCACGTCCTTGCCGGGACGCTCAATACCTGGGGCCGGGTGGATGTACGAACGCTGCGGCCCGCGCAGGAGAGCCACTTGTCGCAGATCATTCGGCTCGTCACTTCGGCGCAGGAGCAGAAGGCCCCCGCGCAGCGACTCACTGACCGGTTCGGGACATGGTACACGCAAGGGATTTTGCTGCTCTCGGCCGGAATGTTTTGCTGGTGGCACTGGGGCGCGCCACTACCTGCGTCTGAGGCGTTCTACCGGACGATGACACTGCTGGTAGTTGCATCCCCATGCGCGCTTGTCCTCTCGATTCCGTCGGCAGTGCTCGCGTCGATCGCTTCGGGGGCGCGGCAGGGGATCTTGTTTCGGGGCGGGGCGGCGGTCGAACTGCTCGGCGGCGTCACACGTGTGGCGATGGACAAAACCGGAACACTCACTGAAGGCCGGATGCGCGTCACCCGCACGGCGGCCATGACGCCGGGGCAGGAGCAGCGTGTCCTGGAACTGGCCGCAGCGCTTGAGGCGCACTCCGAACATCCGATCGCGCGCGGAATCGTACAAGCGGCCAAGTCCGCCGGGCTTACGCTGATGCCGGTAGAGGGATTCCGGGCGACGACGGGGATGGGCATTGAGGGCGCCGTGCCGACGCCCGCGGGACGCTGGCGCGTCCGGCTCGGGCGGCGCGGACTTTTTGGAGCGGCCGATTGGCTGCGCACCCTGCCAACGGCTCCCGTGGGAGCCAGTGAAGTGATCGTGGAAGCGCGCGCCGAACAGGCTTCGGTGGAGGCCAGCGGGAAAGGCGCACTCGGTGAAGTTCTTCGCGGTCAGATTTTGCTCGAAGATGAGATTCGCCATGCAAGCGCTCCACTCCTATTGACGCTGCGGGAAGCAGGCCTGGACGTGGCGATGCTCACCGGCGACCGGTCCGAGGCCGCGCAGGGTGTGGGCGCGCAGGTGGGCCTATCGTCGGAGGAATGCCACGGCGGCCTTTCTCCCGCGCAGAAGGTGGCGGCGATTCGTGCCTGGCGCGCGGCGGGCGAGCGCGTGGCAATGATCGGCGACGGGGTGAACGACGCGCCGAGCTTGGCCGCGGCGGATGTCGGCGTGGCGATGGGGCTGCGCGGCTCGGACGCGGCACTGGCCGAGGCGGATTTGGTTCTGGTGCAGGACCGGCTGGAGAATTTTTGGAAGGCCTACACACTGAGCCGCCGTGCTCGGGCGATTATCCACCAGAATTTAACGATTTCGCTCGGAGTTATCCTCGCGCTCGTCATCGGCGCCTTGGGGGCAAAGGTTCCGCTGCCTCTCGGCGTCCTGGGGCATGAGGGGAGCACGCTGGTCGTCGTGCTCAATTCGCTGAGGTTATTGAAGAAGTAGGAAATTCATGCCATTTCCGCAGCCGGGTGGAGGCATCAACCTCCCATTAATAGGCACCCTTACGCCAGTAGGAGCGTGCGCAGGGCTGGGGCGTCGATCTTGCCGCGAGCCGTCCGGGGGAGCACGCGCAAGGCGCGCAGCACGCGGGGGATCTTCCACGCGGGGAGGCGCTCCTGCAGGAATCGGTCGACCGCGTGCGGCGCGGGCGCTCCTTCAAGCCCCGCGATGAGGTAGTCGCGCGACGGTCCGCGGGCGACGCCGACCCAAGCATCCGTCACGCCCGGGACTTGGCGCAGAATTCCTTCCACCTCGGCCGGATGCACTTTGCGGCCACCTATGTTAGCCGCCGCGAGCGCACGGCCCAGCAGGCGCAGCTGACCACGAGCGCTGATCTCACCAAAATCGGGAAGAAGGAACCGTCCGCCCGGATGGACGACGGCGCGGCTCTTCACCCATACCCGGCCCGAGCGGTGTCGGCCAACCGCGACGCCTTGCAGCGGAGTGCCGACGGCGCGGCCCGAGAGGGTGGCGGCGCCGGTGCGGTCGTAGGCGATGCTGCCGGTCTCCGATGATCCGTAGAGATTGTGCACACGGACGGCGAAGCGCCGGTGGAATGCCCGCGCTGTTTCTGGCGAGAGGACCGCGCCCGCTGATACGACAAGTCGAAGTGGCTTGAGCTTTGTGCTGCCGGGGAGCTCCGCGAGTGCGCGCAGAACGCTGGGGACGGTAGGGTAGACGGTAATCGCATGTTGGGCAATCCAGCGCGGAATCTGTGACAGGACGAATTCTTCCGCCGCGACAATCGGCGTCCCTTGCAAGAGGAGCGGCATCACCAGATTACCCAAGCCATACGAGTGCCCGAAAGGAATCAGGCCCAGGTTGCGATCGCGCGGCCGGATCTTCATCGTGGCCAGAATATTTTCTCCATCGGCCAGCAAGTGGGAAGCGCGGCAGTGAATAGGCGCGGGCTCTCCCGAACTGCCCGAGCTGACTTTGACAAACGCGACCGACGCGGAAAGTGCGGGCCCGCGGCCGATCTTCTGCAGCTTGTCTTCCTGCCAGAAGAAATGCGCACCGAGGCGCTGCGCAGCCGCTGCGCGAGCCGCGGGCGGCAGATCCGGGTCCAGCGGAAGCGCCGCCGCCCCCACCGCCTGGCACGCGAGGAAGCACGCCAGCCAGTCGCCGCTGTTGCGCAAACAAAATGCAACGACGCGGCGATGCGCGCCTGCGAGATCCGCCCGAGCCATCTCAAGCGCGCGCAGAGTGAGCGCTTCAAAGGAAAGCGCCTCACCCGTTTCTGCCCCAATGAGCGCAGGGCGACCTTTGTGCCGTGCAGCCGTCGCCAGCCAAACGCGCCAGAGCGGCGAAGGAGAAAGTGGGCGCGGCATACTTTTGAAATCTAACGCGGCGATTGTAAATCAAACGCCTCGACCGTGACAAATTCATACCCGCGGGCCCGAAGCGCGCGGATTATCGCGCGCGCGTTCTCCGCCGCATGCGGATTATCGTAAACACCGTCGGAGGCAGCGCCGCGCTCTCCGTCGTGCAGTGCAACAATCGCACCAGGCCGCGCTTCTCGCAGCACACGCCGGAGCGTCCGCGCGGGAAGTTCTCGCCAGCCCGCGGGAAGGAGTTGCTCGCCCGGCATGATGTTGAGCATGACAGCGCGCAGACCGTTTTGCGCTACAACATCAAGCACGCGACGGTTGCAGCGGCCATACGGCGGGCGGCAGTACTCAAATGTGAAAACGTCATCTCCTAATGCACGGCGGACACTTTTGGCGCAGCGATCTAGATCTTCCGTCAATGCGCTGGCCGTAAGGCGCGTCCATGCTTGATGACGATTTCCGTGTAGCGCGAGAAGATGGCCCGCGTCGTGCATCTGCCGAACCAGCTCTGGATATTTTTGCGCGCGATCGCCGAGGACGAAGAACGTCGCACAGACGTTTTCTTCTGCCAGCACCGCGAGAAGCGCCGGCGTGAACCGGCTCGGTCCGTCGTCAAACGTGAGCGCGATTTGCGGACGGGAAGAATTCCCGTTCCAAAGCGCCTGCGGCCAGCGGCGCTGCCCCAACCGGACCAGCCATGGCATTATATAGGGCGCCGGAATCCGCATGGCGCGCCTTTGCGAAGAATACCTGCCGAGATTCTAATCCTGATCGACAGTCCGCTTGCCCGTAAAAAATTCTTCGAGATCCGCACCGACGCCGCGGAAGGTGGACTCAACATCACGGCCGAATTGCTCGAAGCCCGAATCGGCCTCACGCATCTTCGCCACCGAAGGGCCCCACTTGGCGCTCATCACCGCACCCGTCCGCGCATCGAGCGTCATGCGGCCAATGCGCACGCCTTTTTCATTCCACGCCAAAATGCGCCAGACGGCTTTGTCCGCATCTTCGCGGTGACCGAGCGCGTAACGAACCGAGTGCACTTTGACATCGTTGGCCGCAGCCATTTCATCCACCTGACGCCGCAACCCCAGAAGGGGCCGGGTGAGATCGCCCGGCTCGAGCGGCGCGTACTCGCCGACTGCAAATGCGGAGGCGAGACCTGCTTTATCGGAAACTACTTTGCCGTTTTGGATCGTCACGAGGCGGTAATTGCCTTTGTAGTTTTCATCCTCGAATTGAAGCTTCCAGACCGCCTCGTTGCCGGGTTCTTCGGTCCGTTCGACACCGACCAAGGGGCGCTCGGCCAAACTGGCATTGGTTTGGCGGGCGAGCTGGAACGCATCTGCTGCGGTGTTTTCTGCCGCGTGCGTTGTCGTCAGGGTGAGAACTGCAAAAAGTGTCGCTGCCAGAAAAGAGGATTTCATCCAACTAGTATACTCCGGCCGAAAGCCGCTTCAACTGTTTTGGTGAGAGATAAAAGGGCTCCTACCCGCGCGCGGGCGGGTAATGATGCACGCGGACGAACCGAGGGATGCGTGCATCAAATGCACGGGCCTCACGTTCAGTCGGGAAAAAGACATCGATGACAATCGCGCTGCGTTCAGCGGCAGTGCGCCCCGTCCGGCGAGCTGCCCTGCGGCTGATGACAGCGCCGCCCGTATCGGCAGCCAGGAAAGTGCCTGGCACACCGTCGAGCTTGACCGTGCTGCCAAACGGAATGACGTGGGGATCCACCGCCACCACACCGCGGCGCAACGGACGACCTGTCGCCGTGACGCCCCGGCGCGTCCACCGGTCGACGCCGCTCCCACGCTGCCAGTACGTTGTCACCGCAGCCAAGTGCGTCCGCATGCGGCCCTTACCGCGCGAAGAATCCAGCAGGGCCTTCTTGCTCGATCCCCGTCCGACGCAAGAAGAACGGGACTGCTTGTCGGCCGCGACGGCAGCATCCGGCGCTGCCGCCAGGAGCAGGGCAGCGGCGGCAATCGAAACAAAAAGT
Source organism: uncultured Verrucomicrobiaceae bacterium (assembly GCA_964473925.1). GTDB lineage: Bacteria > Verrucomicrobiota > Verrucomicrobiia > Methylacidiphilales > CAYYVW01 > CAYYVW01. Next base: position 230,376 of record CAYYVW010000002.1, on the reverse strand, counting down.
AAAACGCGATTCATGGTGTCTCTGTTAGGGAATGGCTATCTTTTGACGCAAGCGCCAAATTGGATTCGAAGGGAGGCGCGGACTCAAGTGTATGGAAGTGCCGCAATGGCAATCAAGAGTGCCTGCTTGACACACGACGGTCTCGATTCGCAGACTCATGCCTTCTTCCTTTTTGTATGGTCCATCATCTTTGCTTGCTGCAACTCAAACCCAGCGTCACTCCCGAACAAATCGAAAACCTGATGGTGGAGACACGCATCCGCCTGCTCAAACTGCCCGAGATCACCAACCTGCGCGTGGGCAAGCGAATCGATACCGAGCGCAATCCGCATGCGTGCTTCTATTCCTTTGAGACAGAAAACACCGATAAAGTTCGGTATGTGCACGACAGCGCCATTTTCACGCAGTTCGAAAAGCAGATTTTGAATCCGCAAGTAGCCAAGGCCGTGGTTTATGAGTATGAGATGGAGCCAGGCAAGGATGTCCGATACTCCTAATTTTTAACCCGGCTTAGAGCTCCGCCGTGAATTCTCTTTTTGCGCGGTCGGCTGCCACACTGCTGGTAGCATTGCTTTGCATCGCGAGCCCCGCGTATGCAGCGGAAAATCCAGCCCCGCCCGCGCCGACTAAAACGACGCTGGTGACGGAGCAGGGAATACCCATCGCTGTCCTAAGCCCGGACGGCAAGAAGGCGGTCGTGACAAAAATTCGACTCCGGTGGAATCCGCCGGCGGCCGATTCAACAGCGCCCGTACCGCTCGAGTTTGAATTTGTCGAATCGGCGGCACCCGAACAACTCGGCCTAGTACGCGCACAGCTTTGGAACGCGTCGCTCGCTGGTGCGCGTTTATGGCAGGAGCCGTGGCGGGGCGGAAAGTGGGAGATAAAGCATGTCCCAGCAACCGATGGAACTGGCCTGGGCGGAGCGCTCACTGCGGGACTGATGACGACGGCGGCACGCGAACTTTATCCGCAGGACACCGTCATCCTCGCGGACGTAACGCCCGACGGCGGCCTGGCGCCCGTGCGACAATTGCTCCCGCGTTTGGAGGCGGTTGCGAAGGCGGGATACCGCCGCGTTTTTATTCCGAGCGTGCAACGGCTCGACGGTGGTGAGCTAGGAGAAGGCCCGGCGATCAATACGGTGCAAAAGGCCCAAGCGCTGGGGCTGGAGTGTGTGCCCGCAGATCGTCTCTCCGATATTTTAAAAGCGATTCTCCGAACGCTACCGCCGCTGCCTGTTGCAGCCGATCGCATTACCTATTCGCCCGCGGTATTTAATTACTTGGACCGGTTCTGCCAGGAAGAGCGCAGCATTCTGGAAAAAGCGCGTGCGCAGCGTCCTGCTCCGGATGCCCTGGCCCAAGCACCTGCTGCCGTGCAAGCCGCATGGCAGGAACAAACAGAATTACAAAACGCCGCGGACGATGCGTACCGCGCCGGACGTCTCTACGCCGCTTATACCTTACTGCGCAGCGCCAACGCGCATCTGCGCGGGCTGCGGTGGGTAGGAAATCCCCCGCCCGACGGGGATCTCAAGACGTACGACGAGCAAGCGGCGCAGGCCCGGCAGCGTCTGCGCATGAAGCGGCTCGCGGCATCGGACGATGGCAACGTGGCTCTTGCACTTTTGGCTGCAGAGGAGCAGCGCCAGATTGACCTGATCGAAGATCCGCTGGAAGGCGCGCAGCTTTTGGCACGACAGGTGTACGGGACGGAGTCTCCGGCCGACGCGACACAACGTGCGCACGCCCGCGAAATGCTTGCCCGCTCGATTGAAGCCGCGCAATACGCCGCCGAGAACGACAGCTTCTGGAAAGGCCTCCGCGAGATTGTTGCGACTGAAGCCTCGCGCCTCGCGCCTCGCCCGATTCTGCATGCCGCAACGCTGGTGCCGCAGCTCGTCTCGGCGCAACTGGCAACAGCGGAATTTCTGGCCGACGGAATCCGACGCCGGGCCGGCGGACTGCAGCCTGCGCTTCTTGAGAACCTGGAACTGCTCGCACAACTGCGTCGCCTGCGTGATGTCAAGACGGCGCAAGAATATCGCCAGTCCCAAGCAGCGCCCACACCGGCTTCCGGAACTCCGGGAGGCCTTGTTGGCTTCGCTCCGAGCGCCGCCGCATATGCGCCACCCGAGCCACCCCCAGCGCTCAAGGCACAGACGACAAGCGAATGGATGGAATGCCTGACGTGGGCCAACGCGGCTGCAACGCTCAGCCGTTTAAATGTGCAGTACTTGCAACTCGGCGGCCAGTGGGACGCAAATGCCCGCCGCTGGCAAATGGATCGGCGCGCCATGCTGCAGATGATGTTGGAGACGGCCGAAGGGGGCGCACGCGAAGGCATTGCACTGGCACAACGGGCAGGCGTGGAGACAACGGCGCTGGCGCTGATCTTCGAGCGGGCGTCTTACCTCCGCGGCGTCGCGCAACCGTTACAACAGCTCGAGGCGCTCTCCGAATTTTGGCGCTGCGCACTGCTTGGCTCTTTGATCGATCAGTTGACCTGGAAGCCACCCATTGAAACGCCGCCGGTAAAAGCCGCTATAACTGCCGGAGCAATTACACCTGCACCTAAGCCTGCACCAGAACCAGAAACTCCCACGCACGCAACAGCGCCCGCACCGGTTGAAAACGCAGCAGAGCCGAGCACGTCTTCTGCTCCTGAACCCTCTCAAGATCTTCCCCCGCCCGAGCCCGATTCTTCCGTCGCAGAAGAAGCTCGCGAATCTGCACCGGCGCCGTAGCCTTCGGGTTACTGTCGCCTTATGCCGCTTCGTTTCTCGCCCGGTTCGACTCCGGATTTGCCTCCGGCTGCAATGCCGCCTTCGGGTCCGGCGCGAGGATGGCGTTCGGAAGCCTCGACGCGCGAGCTGTTGCCTTCTCAACGGTTTTTCAATTTTGGCCGGTGGCTTAAGCGCCTGCTGCAATTGCTGCTTTTCGCCGGATGGCTGGCTTTGACGATTGCCTGCTACTTCGGTTATAAAATTGGGCGGGAGTTTGAAGCGCGAGCCGCCTCGTACGATTTATCACAGCTCGAGCACTTAAACGTCACTACCTCGGTGGTAGATCGCAACGGCAAAGAGCTGGCGCGATTTTTTGTGGAGGATCGCATTTGGGTCCCAGGCGAACAAATTCCTGCACAGATGCGCCGCGCGGTGATCTCCGCGGAGGATCGGCGGTTCTACGAGCATCGTGGCGTGGATTATAAAGCCATCGGCCGCGCGGTTGTGCGCAATCTTCGTGCAGGAACCAGCGTTGAAGGAGGCAGCACCATCACGCAGCAATTGGCCAAGCACCTGTTGGCTGACTTCAGTCGTCGATTCGAACGCAAATTATTGGAGGCATTTTTGGCACGCCGGCTCGAGCGGCAGTATTCGAAGGATGAAATTCTCACCTACTACCTTAACCGGATTTATTTTGGACGCGGACATTACGGAGTGGGCGCCGCCGCGCGCGGATATTTCGGCAAAAAAATTGGAGAGCTGACGCTCGCTGAGTCGGCTCTGTTGGCCGGCATCATCCGCGCCCCCACCACCTACTCGCTCAACCAGAATCTCCCGGGTGCAATCCGGCGCCGTAACCAGGTGCTCGATGCGATGCAGGCAATTGGATATGCCGCGCCCGGAGACGTTCTGCGCGCAAAAGCGCAAGAAGTCCATTTAGTGCCGCCGCGGCCGGCTGGCGCACGCGATTATGTAACCGCCCAAGTGCTTAAAGAGCTCGATCGCGTGCTCGAACTCCAAGGCGGAGAAGAACCACCGCAAGGCCTGCGCGTTGTCACAACGCTCGACAACGAATGGCAGAAAAAAGCGGAGCCCGCGCTTCGCCAAGAACTCGCGAAGCTTGCGAAGAAGGCAGCGCTGTCGGATGAAAAGAAAGATTCGGAAGGCCCCTTACAAGCAAGTTTTCTGGCGGCGGATGCGGCAACCGGGGCCATTCGGGTATGGATTGGCGGTCGCAAGTTTGAGGAGAGCCAGTTTGACCGCGTTGTGATGGCGCTTCGAGAAAACGGGGGCCTTTTGGAGCCGCCTGTTTATGCGCTGGCATTCGAACAATTGGGCCTGCATCCCGCATCGCGTATGAATGCGGCAGCGCTTGATTTTTCGCAGCCGCTCGCGGGACAAGATTTGCAGGTGGGCGTTGCCGCCTCTACGGACCGGCGAACGCTGATTTTACAAGAAGCGCTCCGCACGCAAAATCCAAACGTCGCGATGCGGGTCACAACGCGTTTGGGCGCTGACAAGCTCACCTCATGGCTGGGCCGCGGCGGGCTGTCACGCCGCAAACCGATCGCCGCCACAGGTAATTTGGACGGAGAAGTTGTCAGTCTTTACGAAGCGGTAGGCCTCTATCAGGCATTGGCCAATCAAGGACTTCGTAAATCGCTTTATCTTATTGAATCGGTCGTCAGCCGCGACGGCCGGATTTTATATCAGGAGACACAATCGACAAGCCGCCGCCCCACCACTGCAGGCGGACAACTCATCTCTGCGCAAACCGCGCAACAAATGCGCCAGACGCTCCTGACGGTGGGCGGAACGATAACCGCGCCAACGCGGGAAAAGCTGGCAAGCTTTGCCACTGCGTCGAGTAATGGACGGGATGGCTGGTGGATTGGCTCCGCTCCTGATCTAGTCGTGGGCACATGGGTGGGCTTTGATGATGCCCGCCCCATCGGAATTGCGCAGCCAGGAGAAGCAATCGCACGCACGATCGGCACCGCATGCCTACTTGCCGCCAAGGAAAATGACAGCCAGAAAGAAGCGCGCACAGCACTCACTGAGCCAGTGACAACGGAAGGACTCATCAAGGTAGAGGTCGATCCCCGCACCGGCGAGTTATCCGGACTGGGTTGGATGACGCCCGGACAAGGGCACGTCTTCGCTTGGCTCACGCAGGAACAAATCAACCAAGCTCAGCGGACGTTTCCACAAAAAGCCATCGCCGTGGACAGCACGGACGCTCCGCTCACAGCCGCGCAGGTGCAAGCGCCCAGCAGCGGACTGAGCTGGCTCACAACGCTCCTGCCGACAACGCGCACAACCGCGGAGTCTGCGCCTGCCGCCCGATTTGAGCGTCCGAAAGAAATACCCGCGGCCCTGACTCTGGCCATTCCCGGACTACGTGGCGAAATCCGCACACAAGACAACGTGGCTCTCGCTTCACTCGCGCAAACCTACCAGCTCGTACTTGCGTGGCCTTCTGCACAGGAAGCGGCAACCGAAGCGGATGCTATCGACTGGATGCGAGATCGACTCGGCCACGCGCGGGAAGTCCTGGCGTTGCCGGGAGAATTGACGAGCGAGCAGCTCACGACGCTGTTCCGTCTACGCCGCTTTCAACCCGTTTTAGTGGCGACCGATCTTTCGGAGCCGACGCTGATGCGCTGGCGGCAGAGTGATCTGCACCGGATCGGATTTTCACTCGAAGGATATCCAAAGCGTGTTTATCCGAAAGGGACCGCAGCCGCACATGCGCTTGGCTACCTGGGCCGGGCCCAGCGGCACGGCGCAGGCGCCTATCAAGCCGGCGAGGTAATCTGCGACCGGTTCGGCGGAGTCGCGGGCCTGGAGCAGGCATTTGAAAAAATGCTAGCCGGCCGCGATGGTGAATTTGTCATCCGGACGACCACTGAAGGTTTTGCACGCCAAGCGCAGGTGCAAAAAGCGGCTGAACGCGGACTGAACCTGCGCACGACGCTCGTTTGGCCGTTGCAGCAAGCGGCTGAAGCAGCGCTCGCCGAGCGTAAGACGGCGGCCCTCGTGGCGCTGGATGTAACAAATGGCGGCGTGCTGGCAATGGCGTCCACACCGGCATTTAATCCGAACGCTTTTGCGCAAGGCGTCGAAGCGGCGCATTGGGAGGGGCTGTGCAAAGATCCCGCCGCGCCGCTTCTCAACCGAACATTCCAGGCGCAGTATCCGCCTGGCTCGGTCTTCAAAATTGTCACGACGCTCGCGGCGATGGATGCCGCCGAGTTTGATCCATCGTACGAAGTGACCGGCACCGGCCGCTATACCATCGGCGACGTCGTCTACCAACTGCCCAAAGAAGTGGGCACATTTAATTTCAACGACGCATTTGTCCGCTCGATTAACACATACTTTTTCAATCTCGCGCTCAAGATCGGACGCGCACCACTGGTCACGGTCGCCAAGCGCGTGGGCATCGGCCAGCGGACTGGGCTCGGGCTGCCGGGTGAACTTGCCGGACGCATGCCCGACCCGACGTTCATTCAGCAGGCACACGGGCGCGTGATGAGCGGCGGCGACTTGGCTAACATCGCGATCGGCCAGGGAGACGTGCTGACAACGCCGCTGCAGGCTGCGCAACTGGCGGCCCTTATTGCCCACGACGGCAAGCTCTATCAGCCGCGGCTGGCCGCAGCGCTCGAAGACGCCAGCGGCCGCGCCGTCAAAACGTTTGATCCACAACTGGGCGTGCAAATCCAATTGCCCGCCAACATCGATTATCTGAAAGAAGCGATGGTGCAAGTCGTTGAGCAAGGAACCGGAGCGCCGGCTAAAATCAAAGGCTGGCCGATTGCCGCGAAAACCGGCACCGCGCAAATCGGGAGCAAGGACAAGCCGCGGCAGATTGCGTGGCTGGTAGGTTACTGCCCTTCAAATGCGCCCCGCGTGGCGTTTGCTGTGATGATCGAAGGCGGCGAAGGTGAAGACTTGCACGGCGGCGCGGATGCCGGAAGCGCTGCGCGCCCGTTCTTACAGGCGACCCGGGATTGGCTGGAAGGCCGTTCCGACCGCACTCCTGAAAAATCCGAAACAGCAGAAAGCACTCCCCCTGCAGCACCCGAAACGTCCACGGAAGAAAAATTGGTGCCTTCTTCCATTCCGATGCCGCTGCGATAGATCCACGCTTCGACTTGTTGCCGCTCGAATTATGAGGCAAATTAAAAAGGTCCCATGAAATCGCTTCTGTTCATTTTGGCTTTCAGCGCGAGTGCACTTTTAGCGCTGTCGCCCGTTCGTGCAACGGATGCGCAAGCAGCAACATCCATCCCCGATGGAGTGCGCCGCCTTCGGGCAAGTGAAGTGCAGTTGCAGTCTCAATATCCCGTCAAGCGGGACATCATGACGACGTACTTCTGGATCGGCCAAGGCGCGTCCGGGTACAACGACACGACCAACTACAAGAGCGCATGGGATAGCGACTGGACCCGCAACTTCGGCGGGACCGACGCGCCCGAAACACGCGCGGCGTTTCGCAACAGTCCCGTGCCGCTGCCAAAAAAATTCGCGCCCACTGCCAACCCGTTTTACGTCGCGCTTCCTTTCAATGACATTCGCTACCCCGATCTGGCTCGGCAATACGTCCCGTGGTGGAACGAAAAACTATTTCGCCAAAGCCGCTTCCAATCCCAATGCAAGGGCCGGTGGGTGATGATCGAGTATCAGGGCCTCGCGTGCTTCGCGCAGTGGGAAGACGTGGGCCCGTTGCGATACGATCACGCCGCGTACGTCTTCGGCAACGCACGGCCGACGAGCGAGCATTCGGGCGCCGGGCTCGATGTTTCTCCGGCGGTGCGCGATTACCTGGGCCTGCAGGGTCTCGACCGCACGCAATGGCGCTTTGTCGAAGACCGGGAAGTGCCCGATGGGCCATGGCTCAAGCTCGCCGAACAAGGGATTCTTTTTTCCGCGTTTAAAAATAAAGGCGTTGCTCCAAAACCAGCGCCGCCCGCCCCCAACGACGATCTCCTGCCGACGCAATAGCGAGCGGATCAGTTACGGAGTTTTCAGGAACGCCTTGGGCGCAGCCTTCTTCTCGAGCTCAGCCAGTTGCCGGCGCACATGCTCCAGCCGGCTGGACACCAGCGCGACTTCGTAATCGGGGAACGCTTTCTGAAAAAGCTGCAGCCGCTCGGCGACTTGCTGAAATTTGTCGTAGGCTGAACGCCACTGGCCAGCCGCCATTTCTCGATCCGCCAGCTGCATCAATAAATAGATGTCTAAATACTGATCGGCGTGCGCGGACGCTTTGTCCACCTTCAACCCCAAACTTGTCGAAAGCGTAAACCGGGCCACGCGGCGCTCGCCAGGAGCCAGATCGAGCGCTTGTTTTTCGGCCACACGCCCTGGCTGGAGAGCCCAGAGCTCATGCGGTCCCGAGGGAAGGTCTATTACTAGCGGCGCCATTCCTAAAAATGTGTTGCCGGTCCAAATGAGCGTGCCCGGACGCTCTGATTGAATCTCGAGCGTCGCGACTTGAAAGATCCAATCGAGTGCAGCGGTCTCGCCTTTGGCAACGTTGATATTCTGTGTTTTTTCGGGCCAGGCGGAGTATTGCAGCGCAACCGCGTATGTGCCCGCAGGAAGACGGAGCTGCGTCGGAGTTTGCCCCATCGCCGTGCCGTTCACGCGAATTGCGGCGCCAGGAGGACTGGTGTTGACTGCGAGCACGCCTTCGCCAAAAGCCCAGCGGAACGGCGTGTTGGTGTTCCGCTCAACGCGGATGTCAGTCTGTAAATCTGGATACGATGGCTGCGTGATCTTCAGTCGATACGGACCCGCCGGAAGATCGGCCAACAGCGCCGGCGTGACCCCTTGCCGCCGGTTACGATCGCGCCCCACGAGCTCAAAGCGTGCGCCTTCCGGATCAGTGTGCAGGACCAAGTTGCCCTTGCTGCGCACAAGACGCAGCGTTCCCAAATCAGTGTAGAGCTGCGCTTTGACTTCAACAGGAAGCTCAATCGGCTCATATCCGTCGAGCTGAATGGTAACGGGATATTTGCCCGCCAGCACACTCTCGAATACCGCAGGCGTCACGGCGGAAGCCTCCCCGCCGAGACGCACGGTCGCACCCGCAGGCTGCGTGTTCACGCGCAGCGCCCCGCGCACGCCATCCAACCGACTGACTTGCCGCTGCGCTTCATCCCGGTCGCGCTGCAGTTTATCTACCTTTTGGCGCACCTCTCCAAACTGCCGCTTCCAATCGGCTGCTTCGCGCGTCTGACGATCGAGATGCGTCAGCGAGTCATCCAGTTGTTTTTGTTTCTCGTGAAGCGCTTGGCCAAGCTGCTGACGAAGGCCCTGCCCGTCCCACCGGCCTAACATAAAGCCAATGGCCACGAGCGCGACAACGCTTGCCGCCCCGATCAACGTGCGGCGAACCCATCGGCGGGTAAATGCCTGGAGGCGCCCCACCCAAGCAGGCAAAACACGACTGCGGCGATTCCGGCGCCACGCCGCCACTTGCGTTTGCCATTTGCGCCGACGGCTCCGGTGGCGATGGCGACGACGGCGATGCCCCGCAGGATGGGGCGGATGTGTTTGCGTGGATGATGCTGTTTCCGTTGATTTGGCAGGCTTCTCAACCGGAGGCTTGAGTAGCGGACGCGTCGTCGGAGCGGCTGGCTTTTCTGGAGGCGTGGCAGGAACAGGCGAAGACGGCGCAACGTCCGCGGGCGACGCGGGCTTTTGCTCTGGCGCAGGTAACTCCGAAGGCGTCTCTGTCATGGAACTTCAATGCACGAGCATATGATACGGCGCGAACCACGCAAGCTCAGGCCGCATTCCGACAGCGAGAACTTTATCAGCGGCGGGACGCTAGTTCCGGCGACGGCGATACAGATCGGAAGGATTGATTCCGTCTCGCGAAACCACAGAAGAGCGGCCCGGATTGGGATCGCTCGCTGGCGTAGCGCTGCTCCCTTTGCCGCGACCCACGAGCGCTCGCGCCAACTCATGCGAGCTCGCCGCACTGAGTGATCCGCGAAAACGCACGCCCGTCGCGTCTGTATCTCCTGTGATTAAAATGGAGCCGGAAGCCTCGCCCATCAATTCGGTTCCGGTTAAAAAGCAGGGCGTTCCGCCATAACCCTGACCGCCGCGTGCCTTCACGTTGACGAGCCGCGCTGCGCCATCGATGACGATTCCATCCAAATCCACCTGCTCTAAACGGCCCGCGTTGATGATGATCGAATTGGCGACCACCCCGCCCCGCAGCTCCCCGCCATAAATCTCACACTGCCGGATCCGCGTCGGCGCTTTGATCTGCACGTTCGCGAGAATGTTTTTCATCCCGGAGAAAATCGTCCCGGCGCCGATGAAGCTGTGACAGATTTCGGTCCCTGCCGGCACGGTCACGCCCGGCGCGACGACGGTCTGGACATCGTACCATCCTCCCAACGTTCCATCCGGATAAATATATTGATACGCGGGCCGGGCCTGCGCTTCGCCAGGGAAACGATGAAACTGTACTTTGCTCTGCGGGCACCCGGACGGAACATCGCCCCAGGTCGTGAACGGCTTGACCTGCTGAAAAGACGCATCCACCCATCCGGCAGATGCTCCGCCGCCCGAAGCGCGGCACGCGGCCAGCGCTGGGCTGTGATAATGAACCGGCAATCCTTTCATCGGGAGGGAAAATTTCGTGCGGACGGCGCGCGCCTACGGATGCAGTGCCGCGCTTGCCCCGCATCGTCAACGAATGATTGGAAGTTTGGCACGAGCTTTGTTTTATGCAACTTATTGATAATGAAAGAAATGCGTACAGACTAAATTAATCTTCACAATTCACACTTAAGAAAACAAGAAGGGATGCGTGTCTGCACTGCTCTATCGGCAAGCCTCCCCTCAAGATTAGAAAAATCGTAATGCGTTAGTTTCAGACGATCTGCGGCACACCTTCGGCTAGAAACCGAATCTTCTCCAAGATGCCCGCTTTGGCGCCGGCTACGCGAAGCCGCTCCGCCGGTTCTTGCATGGGCTCATAGCTCAGGCGGTAGGTGCCATAGTGCATCGGAATTAACAGCCGCGAGCCCAGAACCTGAAAGGCCTCCACCGCCTGCTCCGGATTCATGTGCACATCGCGGAAGGACGGCGGCTCGTAAGCCCCAATCGGCAGGAGCGCGATCTCGGGCTTGAAGCGGCTGCCAATTTCCGCAAACCCGTCAAACTCCGCAGTATCTCCCGCGTGATAGACGCTGCGGCCCCGGTATTGGATATTGTAACCACCGTACCCGCGATGGCGGTCCGTCACCCGGCGCGCGCCCCAGTGTTTGGCGGGCGTGAAAGTCAACTCCATCCCGCGAAAACGCCAGCTCTGCCACCATTCCATTTCTCGCACCTGCTCAAAACCCAAATCATGCACCAAATCGCCAACGCCTTTGGGGACGATGATCGGCTGGCGTGCAGCGACTTTGCGCAGCGTGCGGCGATTGAGATGATCGAAGTGCGCGTGCGTGATGAGCACCAAGTCAATATTGGGCAGACGCTCGAGCGCAAAACCAACGCGGCGCAGCCGGCGCATCACCAAAAGCCAATTGGCCCAGATCGGATCAATGAGAATATTGAGCGGCCCCAGCTGCACGAGAAACGAGGCGTGCCCGATCCACGTGATCGCGATTTCTCCCGCCGCGAGCTTTGGAAAGACGGGCCATTCCTGAACGCCTTTCTTTTTAACGAATAACGAAGGGAGTAAAACTTCCGTCACGAAATTGCGCTGCGTCCATTTGAGCGCTTGCGGCAAACGCGCTCGTAACCGGGAACGACGCGGCGGCGTAGGAGGAACAGGAGGCGCAGCGGACATAGAAGAGAGAATGGGATTCTATCACTTAACCGTTTCCACAACGAGCAGAAGCGATCGGCCCGGCGCGTCCGCGGGCATGCTTTGCGACAAGGGAGGACACGACTCCGGCGTGCAAAGAGTGATTGATTCCCAAGCGCCGGCAGCACGGAGCAATTCCTGTAAAAATTCGCCGTCGAGCAAACTGCGGTGATGTCCGTCGCACAAAAGAAAATCACCGGCGACCGCAGCCAGGCTTTTCCAGCGTGCGCGCGAAGGCAGGCCGGCAAAAGCTTCCTTCTGACGCTGCTGATACGCCACGAGCGTTTGTTCGAATCCGGGCACGGCAATCCACAAGCGTCCTCCGGGCGCCAGCACGCGATGACACTCGGCGAGCAGTTGAATAATCGCATCCGCAGGCAGGTGCTCGAGCATCTCTTTGGTGTAAATTTCCTGCGCGAATCCAGACGGAAAAGGCAATCCCTGCCGCGCATCGAGCCATGCATCTGTTTTCCAAACGGGCAACCAGTCGATGTTCAGCCATCCTGGCAAATAATAGGGCCCGCAACCCAAATGCAGTCGGAAAGGCCCCGCATGCGTACGCTTCCATCCTCGGGCACGCCATCCACGCCAGCACAAATGATTGAGCCAAAGCAGCCAACCCGCCGCCAAACGCCAAAGCGACCAGACCCACGGACGCGTCGGCGCCGGGCCCCGCAGCCACAAAAGACAACGCGTCAGCAGGCGCGACGAATTCGGCGAAGATTCCGACATCAGATAAAGCAAAGCCTGCCATACTTAGCGGCAGATCGGCAAGGCAGGCGTGAACTTGCCTCCAACCGCTCCTTGCGTCGCAGCGCCTCTCTTGTTATAGCCTGAGCCCTCGATGCAAGTTGCCCACGCCGCTTTCCGTCAACGCGAAGACCGCTGCCAATTTATTGCCGAGCGGTTTGCCCCACATCTGAAAGGCAAAGCGCTCGATGTCGGCTGCGACCGGGCGTACCTCAAGCAGCTCGTCCCGTTTGATTCTTACCTCGGCATCGATATCGGCGGGACGCCGGATCTGGTCATCAATCTGGAAAAAGAACCGCGCCTCCCATTTGATGATCGCGCGTTCGAGATCACGATCTGCTGCGAAGTGCTCGAGCATCTCGACAACCTGCACCAGATTTTTGGCGAACTGCTCCGCGTCACACGCGGCCGGGTCCTCGCGTCGCTGCCCAACAACTGGGCCAATGCGCGCAAGCCCATCGCGCGCGGCCGCGGCGCGATCGGACATTACGGCCTGCCCGTCGATCCGCCTGTAGATCGCCACAAGTGGTTTTTCTCGCTGGAAGAAGCACATCATTTTTTTCAACACCGTGCCGCAGCCGCCGGCTGGCGGGCGTGTGAAACCGTCGCAGTCCTCAAATCACGCAACCCGCTCCTCTCCGCGTTACGTCGGGCGCGCTACCCGCGACAGCTCTCGTATCTCAACCGGTACGCGCATACGCTCTTTGTCCTGCTCGAACCAAAATAGAGTTAGGCCGGAAGAGATTGCCTCGCCGGAAACAATCGGCGTACTATCGGCCTAATATTAAACCCACCTGCGGGGCTCGCGTCCTGCGTATACTCTTCCATGAATATGAAAACATTCGGCATTATCCTCATCGTCGCTGGAGTCCTCGCTCTCGCGTTTCAAGGCTTCACGTATACTCAACGTGAAAAAGTTCTCGATATCGGCCCCATCGAAGCGCACGCGGATAAAGAAAAGCATGTCTACCTTCCGCCCATCCTGGGCGTGGCTGCCATTCTCGGCGGTGCGGTGCTCGTTTACAGCGGTGGCCGCAAAGGCGTTTAATTCTGTAAATTAATGCGCGGGGCGCACACGCTCTTGGCGTGATGAACGCGCTGCAAGAAAGCCAAGCCCGCCGGACCACCTGCTGCATTGTCGGCGGGGGTCCGGCGGGCGTGATGCTCGGCCTGCTGCTGGCCCGCGCCGGCATCGGCGTCATCGTGCTCGAAAAGCACGCCGACTTTTTCCGCGATTTTCGCGGCGATACGATCCACCCCTCCACGCTCGAGCTGATGCACGAGCTGGGGATTTTGGACGACTTGCTCAAACTACCGCATCAAAAACTCAGCAAGCTCCAGATCACGCTCAACGGACAAGTTTTCCAAGGACCGGATTTTTCGCGGCTGCCAGTCCGCTCCCCTTACATTGCGTTCATGCCGCAATGGGATTTCTTGAATTTTTTATCCGAGCGGGCGCGTGCGTATCCCACGTTTGAGCTGCGCATGCAGACGGAAGTCGTCGATTTGTTGAAAGCGCGCGGCCGCGTGGTCGGCGTTCGTGCCAAGACCCCTGCGGGAGAATTGACGGTACACGCTGACTGGGTGTTCGGAACCGACGGCCGGCATTCGATCGTCCGTCAGCGCGCGAATCTGGTGCCGCGTGACTACGGCGTGCCCATCGATGTGCTTTGGTTTCGCATCAATAAAAACAACGCCGCCGATATCCCTGCTTCCCTCGGACGCTTCGCCAACGGCCGCATGCTCGTTACGATTGATCGCGGAGACTATTACCAGTGCGGCTGGATCATCCGAAAAGGATCACTGCCCGAGCTGCAAGCACGGGGCCTTTTGCAATTGCGAGAGGAAATCGCCGCGCTCGCACCCGACTTACGCGAAGGAACGGCGGCGCTTGATTCTTGGGACAAAATCAAACTCCTCACCGTGCAAATCAACCGACTGCCGCAGTGGCACCGACCGGGGCTCCTTTGCATCGGCGACGCGGCGCATGCGATGTCCCCCGCGGGGGGTGTCGGCATTAACCTTGCAATTCAGGACGCGGTCGCAACGGCCAATCTACTTGCAGAAAAAATTCGAAATGGAACCTGTGGGGATAAAGATCTCGTGCGCGTCCAGCGACGACGAGAGTGGCCGGTCCGCCTTATTCAAGCCGGTCAGGTTTTTCTGCATCGGCGTATGTTTCGGGATCAGCGGCAACTCTTCGCCTTACCGTGGATCGCCCGCAAACTGCTCGGAATCTTGGCGCCGCTGGCACGCATCGTTGTCGCGCATCTCATGGGCATCGGCCCCCGGCCCGAACACATTCGGAGCTCAGAAGCAGCGACAACGCGCTCAACAAAATAAAAAATCCGGACGGGGAGGGATTCGAACCCTCGATGGTGTTACCCATATTCGCTTTCCAGGCGAACGCACTAGACCGCTATGCGACCCGTCCTTCTTCTAATCGAGCAAGAGCCCGCACTCTACCCCGGCCGGGCCGGGTTGTAAAAGCGCGAAAGCCGGGCGCTCCCAGACCTTTTCAACCCACTGTAAGCCACACCGTCGCTGCCCCAGCTCCTTGAGGAAAATCACGCAACGGGATCGGCCTGTCAAAGCGTCCACTGCGATCCGCCTGTTGGAGCACTTTCCGAGCCACCCGTTCCAAATCCACCGTACGCAACTCCGCACAATTGGTTGAAAGCAGCAACCGCGCCTTCGGTGCCGCGACGGCGAGCGCCGCTTCCAGAAGACGCGGCCAATCCCGCTGCGCATGAAACACCTTTCCCTTCGCATTGCGGGAGAACGTGGGCGGATCGAGCACGATCGCGTCAAATGTTTCTCCACGGCGCGCAAGACGTGGCAACACTGCAAATACGTCATCGGCTAGAAAGCGATGCCCCGCGCCTGCAATTCCGTTCGCCTCAAAGTTGCGCCGTCCCCACGTGAGCGATTTCTTGGAAAGATCGACGCTCATCGTTTCCGCGCCAGCGGCAGCAGCCGCGACAGAAAAAGAGCACGTGTAAGCAAAACAGTTGAGTGCACGAGTCGGCGCCTGGCTTCGCAGAAACGTTCGATTGGTCCGCTGATCCAAAAAAAGGCCGGTGGAGTAGCCCGCCTCAAAATCGACACAAAAATTCAGTCCTGCTTCTTGCACTTGTGTTTGGCGCAAGGCGTCCGTGGGCCCAAACACCAAGCGCGGCGCCTGCTGCTCCTGCGCATCACGGACCAAAAGCCGATTGAAGATGCGCTCGCACGCAACGCCGTGCTGTTGCATCCACGCGCGCGCCTGCTCGGTGAGTTGCGTCAAGTGCCCCGACGTGCGACTGCTGATCAGCAGATCCGCGCCCAACCGCTCAACCCATCCTTCGGAGGTCGTCGCCAGCCGATGCGCGGTCGTCTCTTCGCGCGCGAATTGCACAAGCAGCGCCGGGTCGATCCACATGGAGAGAACCTCTTGCAAAACAAAAAGAGCGTGAGCGTTGACCGCCCACGCTCTTCTTTTTAGACGATTACGGCTTGAGCGAACCCAGCGCGTCCTTCACGTCGGTCACGAGCGCGTCGAACTTCGACTGGTTGAACTCGCTGCGCAATTCGGCGCGGCGGTTACGCAAGGCTTCCAGCTTGCGCGCTGCTTCAGCTTGACGGCTGTCTGAGCTGTCGGAAGCAATGGCTTCGAGCTCGGCGATTTCTTTATCAAGCGCCGCAAACGCGATGTTCACCTGCTCGGCGCTCGCTTTGGTCGCTTGCGTGTTGCCACTGGCCGCAGCTTGATCGGCATATTGATTGATCTCTTGCTGCGCGCGCTGCGTTTCCAAGTTTTCCATCGTGGGGCGTTTTTCTTTGGATTGGCAGCCGGTGAGAGCTACAGCTAATCCGGCCGTCACGACGAGAAGAGGTCTAAGGATGGTTTGTGATTTCATGAGGCAATCTCCCTTGATTGAATGGTATTGCCCGGAGGTGACCCCGGGGGCTGCTCGTCCTTTCAACGGCGAAAATTTACACCGTGGAACTTTCGGAAACTTTATTCGCGAGCTATAGCTCGGTTAAACTTTCCTTGTCAGAGCATCGAATGTAAACCTAGCATGACAGGCTCGGATGGCAAGAGTTGCGCCGAGCATTTTGCCGCGGGCTGTAGCGCAGTCTGGTAGCGCGCTTCGTTCGGGACGAAGAGGTCCAGGGTTCAAATCCCTGCAGCCCGAGGGCAAACGTTCGGATGTGTGTGCGGATTCGCGTGCAACTTTTTAAAAAAATTACTGCTCGCGCCATGCGACAAGAATGCCGACAAGCAGCATCGCGCACGAATCGTAAACAATTTGCTTGGATGCCAAACTCCAGGTAATCGGCTGGATTGCGAAGTAGATCAAATAGGTGCTCACGGAAAGGAGTACCGCCAGCGCCACACCAAAGCGCAGTCCCTGTCCGACGAACGGCTTGGTTTCCCGGCCGCGGCGATAAATCCAAACGATCGCACCTGCCGCTAAAAACTGCGCGACATAAAGAACCAAATGATGCTGCTGCATATCCGGAAGCGAGCGCCAAACGCCGGGCGCCGATGCGTTGTATTCCTCCATCAGCAAAACGCCGTGCACTAAATAACTGAGCAACACCAGCACCACAAAAACCAAAACGATGGAGACGACAAATTTTTTATCCATGGAGTTCCTTTGGGTGAAAGTTGCCCTCACCCTTAACCCTGCCGGATCGCCCTGTCAAGGCAGGCGGTCATACTGCCAGATCGTATACTGCGACGTTTTGCGCAGCTCAGTAGGCGGAAGAAAATCTCTCTCAAATTCCGGGAAATAAGCATCCCCGGGAAATGACTGATGCAACGTCGTGAGCAGCACGCGATGACAGCTGGGCAACGCCGCTCGATACACTTGCTCGCCACCGATAATAAAGAGCGTCTTTCCCGGGAAACGCGCCAGCGTCACTTTATCGAGCTGATGCACGATGCTCGCGCCGCGCACCTCGTATTTCGGATTGCGCGTGAGGATGACGCTCTCACGTCCTGGGAGTAGTCGGCCGATCGACTCATACGTCGTGCGGCCCATGATAATCACGTGCCCGTTCGTTTTTTCGCGAAACCAATCCAGCTCCCCCGGCGCGTCTTCCGGCTCCCACGCCAGTTGCCCATCGCGTCCGATGACCCGATTAGAGGCCATCGCCGCAATGGCGACAAAAGGATATTCATCGGAAGGAGGCATGGCAAAAAAAGAGGCGGGAACTCGTACTACCGAAGCTGCGCCGCCGCGTCAAACGGCGATCGGCGCTTTGATTGCCGGGTGCGGATCGTAGCCGACGATCTTGATGTCTTCGTACGTAAAGTCGTCGATGTTCTTCACCGCCGGGTTGAGCTCCAGCCGCGGCAGCGGACGCGGCTCGCGCGCCAACTGCTGCCGCGCCTGATCCAGATGATTTTCATACAAGTGCAGGTCGCCAAACGTGTGGATAAAATCCCCCGCCTGCAATCCGCACGCTTGCGCGATCAGATGGTTCAGCAATGCATACGACGCGATGTTGAACGGCACGCCGAGAAAAAGATCTGCGCTGCGCTGGTACATCTGGCAGCTCAGCGAGCCCTCTTGCACAAAAAAATGCATGAAACTGTGGCAGGGCGGCAGCGCCATTTGGTCCACCTCACCCGGATTCCACGCGCTCACGATATGCCGCCGGCTGTACGGATCGTTTTTGATTCCTTCGATCAAGCGTGCGATCTGATCGATGGAGCGTCCGTCCGCCGCACGCCAGTCGCGCCACTGCGCACCGTAAACGCGGCCCAAGTTCCCATCCTTATCGGCCCACTCATCCCAAATCGTCACGCCGCGCTCCTGCAGCCAGCGGACGTTCGTCTCGCCGCGGAGGAACCAGAGCAGTTCGTAGACGATGGATTTCAAATGCACTTTCTTGGTCGTCAGCAACGGAAAGCCAGCCCGCAGATCAAACCGCGCCTGCGCTCCGAAAACGGAGATCGTCCCGGTCCCAGTCCGATTGGGGCGAGGCTTGCCCTGCTCAAGCACCAACCGCAGAAGATCGAGATACGTTTTCATCCGAGTAACTGGCAAAGCGTAGCGCGATGAGCTGCTTGGGAGCAGCCACTGTCCACGGCACTTGCGCGCATTGAGTTGGATGCGCGAAGAGGATTAAGGAACCAGAAAGATCTTCTGGGTGTACGGGCACTTGACCTCAGTTCCGGAAGGAAAGCCGCGCACGTCAACGAGCCCGGCGAACTCCGCGTACGGGCTTTTCACAAAGCCCTTCTTGCCGGCCACGGGGATCCCCTTGGGCCATTTGGCCGTTGTGGACGATTTGCTAGAGGCTGAAGGCGAAGCATTTTCCTGCGAGCGGCTTTGCACCGCGGGGGAAGCAGTGGTCGAGCTGTTCTGGATGGTCACCTGTGCGGGCTCGGGCATATCCGCCGCCGGGGTTGCCGTATCAGTCGTGGCGCTCTGATGGTTTGATCCGCCGGAGGCGCAGCCGGTCAAAACCAGCACGAACACGGCGAATGCCAACAACGCGGCGTGGGGGAAAATGAAAGAGGATTGTTTCATAAAAGGAGAGAGGACGGGGGTTGGGGTGGCCATTACTCATGCCACAAAATTAAGCGGCTTCAACTCTTAAAAATACAAGGCGGGCGGCCCACACTACACAATCCACTGCTTTTTCCCAAAGTCCGGTTCCGGACAAAGAAACGCGATCGCCCCTTCTGCGGGATAACGTTCTACAACCTGCCCCTTCACGAGTGCCTGAACAAAAAAGGCAGCTTCTTTCCCCTGCTTCCATCCTAACACCTCCGTCGAAGCAGCCACAGAAAGAGCAAAGCCGCTCCACGAAGCATTCAAATCAGCCGAGGCACCCAGTGGCTCAAAATGAATGCCGTCCGGGGTAGTTTCAAAAGTCGAATGACATTGCCCCCATACCCCCGCCCCCATTCCCAACGCAACGGCCCCGGCACGCGAAAGTCCCGCAGCCGTAGCAACCGTCGGCGTCAGACGGGCCCGGCACGTTCGCGGACTGATCCAATAGATCGTCACCTCGTCCGGCGGTACGGCCCAATTAAGCCGCAAATAAAACGTCGTCGGACTAAAGCCATACCGCAACCGCTGCCCAATCGAGCGCCCCCGATGCATCGCCCCCCCGCGCCCACCGGCCAGCTCCACCTCCGCAGCCCCTGCCCAATCAAAAAAGGACCCCGCATCAGCAATTGAGGGCGAAATCCATCCACGCGGCCCAAGCCCTGCCCCTGTCATCGTCGGCAGGCAAATCGGCATCTGCAGATAATCGGGCGGCTCGACGCCCAGCACGCGGTAAACATGCTGCAAGTGGCCGCGAAAGAGCTGATCGAAAAGCAAATCTGAATCCGTAGAAAAATCCGGCCCATACCACCAGAACCAGTCGCTGCCCTCCGCCGCGTAGAGAGAATCCCACGCCGCCGCAACCGCCTCGGCGGATGCCTCCGCGGTTTTAAGAAATGCCCGCGCGCGGCCCAGCCATTCCCACGCCTTGTTCTCCTCCGGGTCGCCGATCCAAATATCAAAATCACTGTTGATCCAAGAGCCTGTGTGCAGCGTCTCGAGCGTTGCGGCAGGCGGAAACTGCTGCCACTGCCCTTCCATGGTCTGCGGGGTCAACTCGGACGCGCTGACAAGTCCTTCATAAAAAAGCTGCAGAAATCGCTCGCCTAAATCGGGGAACGATTCCCACGCATTCTCTCCGTCCAGCGCCAGTGTCACGACCGCCGACTCCGGGCGGCCAACCGCCGCGGCTCGCAACGCTTCGAGCAAATATTCCGCGGACTGCTCAGCCGGCATGCGCGCCGCTTCAAACCCGATAAAATCGGAAAGGCCGTGGTCGCGGAAAAGAACCCGCATGCTCGTGCCGCCCGCGTTCACCTGCCAGCCCTGATGCAAAATGTCGCGTCGACTCGGATCCACCGCACGCCCGGTTTGCCGCGCCAACGTTTCCCACAAAATCCCCTCGTCCGTACAGAGCGACTTGAACCCTGCCTCGACCGCCAGCGGAATAATTTCCGGCGCCACGGATCCTTCCGACGGCCAGAGTCCCGTCGCCGGCTTGCCGAACAGTCGAAGGTGCGACGCCTGCGCACGCACGAGGTGCGCTCGCGCGTCGTCCGGCGCGGAGAACCGAGCGGGGAGCGCCGCTTGCGGCTGGCAGCGCCTCGCGAGATTCGTGTCATACACCAGCGGCAAGATCGGATGGAAAAACGGCGACGTGCTCAGCTCAATCTGCCCACGCTGCGCAGCGGCGCGGTAGCCGGGCAAAATCCCCGATGCGATCTGCCGGTGGAGATCGAGCACGCGCAGTTTTTGCTCTTCCGAAAAATCTCTGCCCTGCCGGCGCAGCTCCTCCAGCTCCGGATATTCCCGCCGCGCCGAAAACCCGCACCACGCCAGATTGAACCACGTCTGCAAGTCCCGCCAATCGCTCGGCGAAAAACTCTGTGCCGCCGCGTCCAGCGATTCCTCCGTCCAGCGCCGCCCGCGACGCTCAAGCAACTCACGATACCGCGGCACCGGCTCCAACCGATGGATCCAATGAATCTTGAAGAAATTTTCCAGCAGACTCCGTCGCACCTCTAAAGAAAGCGCGTCCGCCGGCATGCGGCTCCACGTCTCCCACAAATCGGTCACTTCGCCCCGGCTGTACTGCTCCAGCTGCCGCGCGAGAATCGGCGTGATATTGAACGTCGCGCGCATCTCCGGCACGCGCGCCATCATCTCGAGCATGTCGGCATACCCCTGCACCGCGTGCAGCCGCACCCACGGCATCAGCGCCGTCTGCGTGTGCGCGTCGACGTAATCGGGCTGATGTAAATGCCAAAGCAGGACGACGTTCATGACACAGGCGCAGCACGCAGCGTCGCAGCGGCTTCCTCCGGGAAAACCGTGTTCATATAAAAGCCCGTCCCCAGCTCAAACCCTGCGATGCCCGAGAGGCGCGGCAAAATTTCAATGTGCCAGCAAAATCCGGCTTGGATGAATTCTCCATTCTTGGAAGCATCGCGCCGCAGCGGGCCAATCGTGAGCGCCAGATTGTACGCAGGATCCTCCACCGCGCTTGCGATTTTCGCCAGTCCCGTGCGGAGTGCGTCCGCGCACAACGCCAGCTCGACATCCGATTGCACGTGGAAGTCCGGGCTCTGCCGCTTGGGCAACACGCAAAGCTCGAACGGCATCCGGCTCGCAAACGGACAAAATACCAAAAAGCCGTCGTTCTCATGCACAATCCGCACCCCCTCGGCCAGCTCGCCCCGCAGCAGCTCCGCAAAAAGGCTCTCGCCGGTACGTTGATAATACTCGCACGCGTTATGTGTCTTCTCTTTCACCGCCCGCGGGAGAATCGGCAACGCGACCAGCTGCGAGTGCGGATGCGCAACTGATGCGCCTGCAATCCAGCCGACATTTTTAAAGATCAGAATGTGCTCAAACCGGACGTCCTGCGCCAAATCGACGATTCGCTGCCGCCACGCCCGCAACACATTGAGCACGTTCTCCAGCGGCTGATGGCCCAATTCCTGACGCGGGTCCGGCGTCTCAATGATTACCTCATGCGCGCCCAGGCCGCTCGCCTTCTCGTACAGACCGAACGCTTCCCGTCTCAGCTCCTCCTCCACTCGCAGCGCCGGAAACCGGTTGGGCACTACGCGCACACGCCATCCCGGCGTGTTGGGCGCCGTCCCCGGCTCACGGATCGCAAACACCTCCGGCGGCGTCAGGTGCTCGTTGCCCGGCAGGAACGCGTCGAGCATCGGCCCCACCGCCTTGGTTCTGGCAAAATCCTGCGGCCGCTCCTGCCGCTCCGGCGCGAACACCACCCACCGCCCTGAAACTGGATCTTTGCGTAGTTGAGACATAAACAATTAGATTAAAATAAGATCGTAGCTCTAGGAACGCTTCCGCGGAATCTTTTCAATAAGCGAGTTGTGTCAGCCCTGAGATTGGACCCCGCGCACACGAGCCGCCACCGCTTCCGGCATTTTCATCTCCTCAGGCCACCCGCGTGCGTAGCCCTCTTCAGCGAGCTTTGAAGTGGCGTCGATCCCCACATGCGAGCCGACGTTCGCGTGCGTCGGGCCGTGGTCCAGACTATCAGACGGATTTTTAGTCAAGAGCATGTCGCGCTGCGGGTCGATGTTTGCGCCCAGATAAAACAGTACTTCCTTCGTGTCGTGCACATTTACGTGCGCGTCGACGACGACGATCACCTTGGCAAACATCATCTGCCCCATTCCCCAGAGCGCATGCATGATTTTGTACGCTTGATATGGGTACTGCTTCTTAATGCTCACAAAAACCAGATTGTGGAAGACGCCCTCCGCCGGCAGCGCCATATCGACGATCTCCGGGAAGTTCATCTTGAAGATCGGCAGAAAAATCCGCGCGCTCGCGTGGCCGAGGTAAAAATCCTCCATCGGCGGCTTGCCCACGATCGTCGCCGGATACACCGCGTCTTTGCGATGCGTGATGCAGGTGACATGAAACGCAGGGTACTTATCTACCGGCGTATAAAACCCCGTGTGATCGCCGAACGGTCCCTCGTCGCGCAATGGCTCGGTCGGGTCAACGTAGCCTTCGATCACAAAGTCGGAATCCGCTGGGACCATCAACTCATTCGTCTCGCACTTCACCAGCGTGACCGATTTTTTCCGCAGAAAGCCCGCAAGCATCACCTCGTCTAATCCGTCCGGCATCGGCGCGGTCGCGGCGAACGTCAGCGCGGGGTCTCCGCCCAGGCAGACCGCCACCGGCATCCGCGTGCCGCTCTCGTAGTACCGCTTGCCATGCCGCGCACCGACTTTGTGCACCTGCCAGTGCATTGCCGTCGTCCTCCCATCAAAAATCTGCATCCGGTACATGCCCACGTTGCGCGCGCCGGTATCGGGGTCTTGCGTATATACGTTCGGCAGCGTGACGAACGGTCCGCCGTCCTTGGGCCAGCAATGGAGCACGGGCAAGTGCGTCAGATCCAGCGCCGGATTTTTTTCATCCAACCGCACGATGACGTCCTTGCAAGATCCCGAGGCCGCCTTCGATGGCTTGGCATGCAATACCTGAATGCCGTTCTTCACCAGTTCCCACGTTTCACGCCAGCCCGTCGGCGGCTTGGCCTTGAGCAGGTACGCGATCTGCTGCGCAACCTGCTCTACACTTTCCACGTTCAACGCCAACGCCATCCGCCGGTGCGAGCCGTACGCGTTGATGAGCACGGGGAACTTCGCCACGCTCCCGTCGGCCAAGAGCGCCTTTTCAATCAGCAGCGCCTTGCCGCCGCCGGGCTTTTTCATCTCCGCATCCGCCAGCGCGGTAATTTCAAGCCGCGTAGAAAGCGGCTCAACGATGCGCACAAGCTCGCCCTCACGTTCGAGCCGCTCAATCCATTCGCGCGTGGAAGCATACGCCATTCCTTGAATCTGTCCCGGCCCGCGTCCGCACGCAAGTGCGCGCTTGGCCCCCTCGCAACGCGCGCGTACGCTGGGGCTACCGCATGTCCGCCTCTTCCCACCGCGCCTGGCTTGCCTCGGATTTTCAATCCCATTGGGAGGCGATCGCGCTGCCGTGGCTTGCTCGCGCCGCGGCGGAAGCGTGGAAGCGCGCCGAGCCCGCAGTGGTCCTCGTCCCCTCCCGGCCGCACGTGCTGTTTGTGCAGGAGCGCTTGCTGCGCCTGGGCCTCTCGTTCTTCGGTCTGCGCGTCTGGACGCCGCCGCAGTGCCGGCGCTTTCTGGCGGAACGCGCCGCCCTCGAATGGACGCAAGCGTCGCGCGCGACGCGAGAGTGGCTCATGGCGCACGCCGCAGCCGAGCTCGCAGAAGAAAATCCGGCTGCCGCTCCGATTGCCAGTGGCATCGCCCGCGCACCGGCGGGGCTCGTCCACGCATGCGAACGATTGGAAGCCGCCGGCTGGTCCTTTGCAGACGCTTCGCCGGGCAGCGTTCCCGACGCATTGCAGCGCCTGTGGCAAGATTCGTTACGCGCCGCAACACTCGCAACGCCCACGCAGCTCGACGGAGAACTAGCAACATGGACCGCGCACGCACCCCCCTGCATCGGCTCGCTGCTCATCCTCGGGTTTGACGGCGCACACTGGCCGCAATGGCGCGCACTGCAAAACGCAGCCGCCGCAAGCGCACAAGTCGATGTCTGCCTGATCGCTCCGCGCGCAGACGGTTTTGAGGCCGACGCACTCTGGGTCGGCAGCTGGGAAGAAAAAGTCGGCGCCGCGCAGTCCGTCGCTACGACGCAATCGTCGCCTATTCAGACACCCTCCGCCTCGTTGCGTGACGCCGCCGCTGCTTGGGAATCCGGAGAAAGCGCTGCCGCGCCCGCTCCGGTCGAATTTTTCTTGGCGCAAGATCCCGCCGCCGAAGCGCGCGTCATTCTCGCCTGGATCACGAAAACGCTGGTGGATGCTGCCTTCGCAACTTCAAATCCCCCAGACACGCCGCCCCTACGCATCGGAGTCCTGTTCGACGGATCCGGTCCCTTGGCGCGCGCGGTCGCGGATGGACTCGCTCAGCTCGAGCTCGATCACGCCGATCACTTCGGCCAGAGCGATCCGGGGATCTTCGACGACAATTTCGGATTTCATTGGCTTGAGTGGCAGCGCACCGGCAATCCCGCGCAATGGTTGGCGCTGGCGCGTGAGCAGCGCGTGCAAAAAATCAACGACACCGCCAAGCCACAGCTCTCGCTTTCAGAAGTCGATTTGCACGTCCGCCGCGCGCGCGAAGCGGTCCTGTGTGAAGAGACGCAGACCGTGGGTGCGTGGCTCGCCGCCGCTGGTGACGCTTCTACTCGTGCCATCGGTGAGCAAATGCAAAGCTCCGTGCGCCTTCCCGTCGAAGGAACCTTCGCGCAAATGCTCGAAGCCGCGCGCGCAAGTTTTGAGCAATGGGAGTGGCCCGCCGGCCGCGTTTGGCTCGACGCGCACCGGGAAGAAATCGCCGCGCTGACGCAACTCCACTCCGTCGGCACCCGCGAGAGTTTTTGCAACTGGCTCGGCGCACTGGGCCGGCCACTCCATCGCAGTCGGTCCGCGCACGGCAAAGCGTTTTACGGCGCCGTCCACCTGCTTGCGTACGAACAAGCCAAGCACCACCAGTGGACACACCTGATTTGCTCGGGACTGCACGAAGGAGGCTGGCCGCGCGCGGGTTGGGGCGCGGGAACAGAATCGTCTTCGTCAGCCGAAAACGCATCGCTGGAAGCGGACGAAGCGTTTCTCTCCAACGTCGAACGCGCGCAACTCAACAGCCGTCTGGCTCGTCTCAACCGCCGCGCCACCGAGCAACCCGGCGCTCAAGGCGAAGGCCACTCCACCGTCCAGCCCGGCACCGCCCTCCTGCTCGAACCGCGCCACGAACGCGCGCTGGCCCGCGCCGCGTGGTTCGGCCTGGTAGAAAACACGAGCGGCGCACTCGCCCTCACTGCCAGCTTCACACCCGAGCCCTACAGCGCCGAGACGCGCTGGCCCGGCGAGCTTTTCTCCCGTGCATACGGGTGGACGCACGGCCGCGCGCTCGATGCCGATGCCATCCAAGCGCTCTGCGATGAAACGGCGCGCTGGCTCGAAGCTACAAAAATTTCCGACCCACTCGAAGCGCTCGCGCCCGCTGCGATTTCTGATTCGGTAAACTCGCTGCAACACACGCAGCGCGCGTACCAAGCGCGGCGAGACTCCACCGCTCCCTTCGGCCCGTACGATTTCGCGCTTAGTTCCGCTCGACACACAACCGTTCATCTCTCCGCGCGCAACTGGGACCGGCTGCGCACCGAGCCGGCCGACGTCTGGTTCAATCGCATCATCGGCGCCTCCTCGCGGCAATCGTTTGAAACGCCGGTCGATTGGGCCAGAGTTCCTCGCCGCTGGATACGCCGGTGGCTCGCGCGCTTGGCGCCTTTAACTGCGGAAGATTCAGCGCTCCCTTCCACGCCGGCGAATTTTGCAAGCCGCTGGCCGAGCCTTCCCGCTCAATCCGCCGACTGGCTCGCGCGGCTCGAATCCGTGGCCGAGCGCGATCGGGCTCGCACACACGCGGCATGGCGTCACTCCGGGCAACCTGTGCCCCGATGGTGGGATGCCTTGTGGGAAGAAGCCCGCGCCGGCGCGCGCAGCATTCTCGCTCCGCTAGCCGAGCAGATCACCGCCGCCACAAACCCTGCATCTCGCTGGGCAAGCACAGTGTCTGCTCCTTTAGGGAGCGACACACCAGAAACGTCCTCAGCTTCCGATTCCAACTTCGGCGCGCCTCAAAGCGTCACGAGCGATCTGGTTTTCTACGCGCCTCCTTCCGAACCTTCCAATTTCGGAAGCCTCGTGCTCGTTCAATGGAAGCTCACCGCTCCCGGCGCCCCGCACGCCGATTCGATCTGGCCGCTCGCGCTGCAGGTGGACGCGTGGCGGCGCTGCAAGTTTGAAGTCACGGCCGCGCTACAGGTAAATCACAACGGCGACATCAAGCCAGCGCCCGAGGCGCTGCTGCCGCTCGATTCACATCCCGCAACTGCCGAAGTCCGGCGGAAACTCTCGCGCGGCGTCCTGGGCATGCGGGGCGCTGTCCGGCCCCAGCACGGCCCCGGCGCTGACTATCCGCTCGCAACGCTGCCGGTGGACGAAGCAATCATCGAAGCCCGCGCCCGGCGCTCCGGCGATGCGTTCGAAGACGCCGCCGAAGAGTCGGAAGAGTAAATCAACACGGGGCAGGCCCTCGGGCACTTCCAAAAAAGCGAACGGCCCGGACCCCTGCTAATACGCAAGGGATTCGGGCCGCACGATGCGTGGCTACACCCCCCTTACGGAGTCAGCGGTGAGACGGTATCGCCCGCCACGTTCGCCGGGTTCACGCCACCGCCAGGGGTGGAGCCCGCCGGAGGAGGAGCGCCCGGGCCGGTGCCGCCAGGAGTTCCACCACGCGCGATCGTATCGAGCTCATCGGTGACGCCGTCGCGCAGCAAGTCTTCGACTTCCAGCTGAGGGTCTTCTTTCGGATTCGAATCAAGCTTCTTGTCGAGCATCAACACGATCACCCCGCCCTTAGAGAGCAGGTAGTTTTGCAACGACTGCGCAATACCGAGTGTTCCAGCCGCAACAAACAGGCAGGCCGCCAGCAGAATGATGAGATGAGTGCGTTTCATGGGAAGATAAGAAATAAGTTTCATAGAAGGCGAAGTCTCCGATTAGGTGGACGGCAGATTTCCTTTTTTGGTGCTGATGTAACGGGCGCGGCAATCCACCTTGCCTTTCTTGAGGCCCACATACGTCCGTGAGTCGCTCTTGGACTCACGCCCAATGGCCAGCGCGAAAATCGTCCCGCGGGCCGCCACCACTCCCTGCGGCGTGCGCACTTCAAAAACATGATTAGGGCCCGGGTTGGTCACCAGGACCGCGCCCAGCGCACCCTTCTTTATGTCCAAAATTGTTTTACGGCTCGTGAGTTCATTCCCGCTCGTGCCAACACGTAGATCGACAATCGTGATTTCCGACTTCGGGTTAATACGAAATGCGGCACCCGGGTAGGGACGAACCTGCACCACGCTTTTCTCACCCGTATAGATGACGCTGCCGATCGGAACCGTGGCCCCAGCGCGAAGCGTTTGGCGTTCGGCGCCCCGTTTTGTCGCGTACTCTGCCGAGCCGGAGACGGTTGCGATGTAGGCTTTTGCGGGAGCCTGCGACCAAGCCGCCGCGGTGAGCGCCAGCCAAAGTCCGCAGCCAAAAATAATGCGAGCGTGCTTCATAATTAAGATAGGGGAGATGAGTTGATGGAAAATTCCAGCCAGCGCTCCAAAAATTTACCCGGCGCCAGAGGAACCAGCATTCTCGTCCTCGCCCGCAGTCAAGCCAAGCAAAATCTGTAATCCTGTGAATAAAAACTGGGCGCGCCCCAGCTTGCTCCTCCAGCCGTCTTTTTGTAGGCTAACTGCATGCATCGCAAGCAATTGAATAAATGGGGAGCCTGGGTGGCCCTCCTCTGCCTCGCCGGCACCCTCTTCCTTGCCGGCTGCGCCTCGGGCAGTCGCAGCGCCGCGGGGCCCGATCCGATGTACACGCTGATGACGACGCAGCGCACCGCTTTCCTCACCCAAGGTCCGGCACAACAAACGCCCGACAGCTATCTTGATCCCGGCACGCGCATCCGCGTCCTCGACGCCTCCGGCGGGATGATGCACGTGCAAACCGTGGATGGCCATGCCGGCTGGGTCGCTTCTTCCGATATCGGCCCGCCGCAAGAACGGCCCGCACGCTCTCAATAGAGACGCCAACCCCACTCTAATATGCCGCGCTCCCTTCCATGCGCGGCCTTTGATGATCTCCCGGCGCGGCAACGCAACGCGCTCGACTGGATCACCCGACTGCTCGAACGCAATCGCATTCCCTACGTCATCACCGGCAGCCTCGCCGCCCGGTGCTGGGGAGTCACGCGCGCGCCGCGGGATATCGATATCGATGTGCCGCAGAAAAAGATCGTCGCCCTCGCCCAACTCCTGCGCCGCTTCCTTAAAGAGCCGCTCAATTTTTATCGTTACAAAACCATCTGTTATTTCGGCATGGTTGCAACATATCGAGGGGAGCAGATCGAGCTAACCGCGAGCAGCCTTTACTGGCGCCGCTCTGGTCCCGGCTCCCCGTGGCGTCTATCCCCCACGCCGCTGGAGGGGAAATGCTCGGTCCGTTGGAAAAATCGCTGGCTGCCCATCCTCGGTCTGCCCGCGCTCATTGCGCACAAGCGGCGGCGCAATGAAGCAAAAGACAAAAAAGACCTACGCACGCTCGTCAAAAATCTGCGGGGAACCAAGGCTTCAAGCCGACTACCAAGCTCAACATCCCTTGCGCCGCTCACGCGCGCGCGACCACGTCTTCCGTCTTTTGACGCGTGCGCCGACACCCTCTCACCCCCGCAACGCCGCGCGCTCGAATGGATCGTGGATTTGCTGACAAAACATCGCATCCCCTTCCTGCTCATTGGCGGACTCACTGCGCGTTACTTCGGCAGCCCGCGTCCGCTGCGCGACATTGATATCGATATGCCCGCTGAAGCGCTCCAAGCGCTCGCGCCCAAGCTCCGGCGATGGGTTCATCGCCCGCTCGACCTGCAACGCTATCCGCTCACGGTCTACCATGGCATGATCCTGCGCTACCGCGGGCAAGAGATCGACCTGGGCGCGGCCGAGTCTTACTTCCGCCGCCCCAATTCTCACACACGGTGGGAGTGGGCGCCCGCTGATTGGGAGCAAACCATCTCCCTTAAGTGGCAAGGTCGCACGCTACGCATCCCCACGCTCGAAAAACAGATCGCGCTTAAAGCATACCGCCGCGACCGCTGGGACCAGCTTGATCTTCCCTGGCTACGTCGCGCACAGAAGCAACTGCGAACTCCTTCGTAATCTAACACATTTTCAGATCGTTTTCCTGAGCGGAGGCAAGGCCGAGGTCGCAGGACCTGCTTACAAAGAATCAGTAGGGTTCCAATTCATCCTTCCTGCTCCAAACGGCCGTCATCCCGAACGGAGCGAACGACCGTGCGCGGAGTTGAGACTGCAGATCGCGTAAGCGATAATTTACTTCCGGGAAACTAACTGGCGGCGCCTTGGGAAGGCAAATCTGGCTTCTGTGAACTTGGATTTTTGAAGCGGCCCACAACAATCGATTTGCAACACCACGCACCCAGATCCCTCGACAGGCTCGGGATGACGGCAGGTTATTCTGAGCACAGACAACGATCCTCGCAGATCCACACTACTTCCCAGATTCCGCCAACACGCCAATCGCCTCGGCAAATGCATCCACATCTTCTGGCTTGGTATCAAACACCGTCATCCAACGCACGACGCCCTGCGCCGGATTCCACGGATAAAAAAACGCGTGCTTTTGCAGCGGCGCGATCCACTCCGGCGGAATCTGCGCGAAGATCGCGTTGGTCTCCACCGGATGGAGGATCTTCACCTGAGGGATTTTGCGCACCGCTTCCTCCAATCGCCGCGCCATCGCGTTGGCGTGCGCAGCGTTCCGGCGCCACAAATCATTTTCCAAAATCGCCGAGAACTGCGCTGAAATAAATCGCATCTTTGAGGCCAGCTGCGCTCCTTGCTTGCGGATAAATTCAAAACCTTCCGCCGCCGCCGGATCAAAAAACAGCACCGCTTCGCCAAACATCAGTCCATTTTTCGTGCCGCCAAAACAGACGACGTCCGCGCCCGCTTCGCGCGAGGTCGCGGCCAGCTCTACGCCCAAACTCACCGCCGCATTGGCCAGCCGCGCGCCGTCCACATGCAGTCGCATTCCGTTCGCGTGCGCAAAATCGGCCAGCGCGCGCATTTCTTGCACCGTGTAGACAGTTCCTACTTCGGTCGGCTGCGAGATCGAGATCGCGGCCGGCTGCGGGTGATGCGGGCTCCCACGCCAACCCATGTACGGCTCGATCGCCGCCGGCGTGATCTTCCCGTGCGTCGACGGAACCGGCACGAGCTTGCAACGCGCGAATGCCTCGGGCGCGCCGCACTCGTCGACGTGGATGTGCGCTTCGGGCGCGCAGAACACCGCCTGCGCCTGCTGCGTCAGCGCACGGACCGCGAGCACGTTGGCGCCCGTTCCCGCAAAAACAAAAAATGCCTCCGTCGTCGGGCCAAACACCGCGCGCAGCTTCTCGGCCGCCGCTTTGGTCCACCGGTCATCCCCGTATCCGATCGCAGGCCCCGCGTTCGCCGCCGCCAGTGCCGCAAAAACTTCCGGATGCACCCCACCCGCCGTGTCGCTGGCGAATTGCCGCTGAACGGGATTCGAATGATCGCCAGACATCGTCCCCTCACCCTAGCCGCGCGCGGGCTTTCGTAGCAACGCTCGAAACATGTTCAGGCCAAAATAAGCCTCTGTCTGTCCGCAGAGCTTCTGTTCAATTTGGGCTAGGCCATTTCTTGCCGCCGAGCTTTCAATTGGGGTGTCCGGCCGCGATTTCCACCCAACTCACCGCTTGCAAGCGCTTGGGCAGGCAGACTTCTGCGGCCATTGCCCGGACGAGTGCTGCTTGCCGCTTCAGCCGAGCCTACTCCTTCTGTCTCAACGCAGTTAGGCAGATCAGGCGTCGCTGGCGCCAAACCAGGTCCTGCGACTCTGTATCCTGTTACCGTATGCCTGGATGCGCCACCACGAGGAGGAGCAACAAAGCTATGCACCTCCACTCCAAGCTGCTGAGGATGGGCGCTGCCCAAGGTACCATCTGCGGCTGCGCGCACCACCACGTACTGCCCTTGCCGGTTTGCTACATTTGTGGCGGTACTCAACGCTTTGCTTTCCGGCATGAAAACCATTAAATTCGGGGTTTGGTTCCCAGCTTGGGTTTGATTGACGGCCAACGTATCGTTGCCGCCGGCCGCCCAAGCAACCCACCAACAGCCCGTTCCTGCCTCCTCCTGACGTGGAGTTCCATTTAAAGGAAGTGCAAGCTCCGACTTTAAATTCAGCAATTGGTCAAGAGCCCTGGCAAGCGCCGGAGCTGGTGGCACTCCCTCGGCGGGCCGAGTCCGTCCAAATTTTGCTTTAACCACGCGAAGCGTTGTTCTCGGCATTTCATTTTCTACTGCCAGCTGTCTCAGCTCTGCTTCCGGGTACCCATCGGGATGATCAAAACCAGAAACGGCAAATTTTCTTCCACTCATAGGAGAAGCGTTTACCGCAGGCAGGGTCATTTGTCGGATTCTTTTTTAAGCACCTGCCAGAACTGTTTCGAGTCGCGCCGCAATTTGCGTGGGCGTCTGTGCGCTCATGCACTCGACGGGGAGTGGGAGCGGGCACTCGCGCAGCAGGCAGGGAGAGCACAGCAGGTTCGCAGTCGCGATGGTCACGCGCGGACCGGCGGGCCGGGTCTTGCGCCAGTCGGTTGCGCCAAAGAGAACGAGCGTCGGCACCCCGAGCGCGCCGGCCAGATGCGCCGGCCCAGAGTCGGGACTGAGCACCGCTTGCGCCCCAGCGAGAACGGTGATGAGCGTCTGCAAGTCCGTCTTCCCGCGCAGGTCGATGATGTTCTCACCTGAAAGCGGGAACCAGGGCCCCTGCCCCACGATGACAACTCGCTGACTGGGAATGAGTTGCGCGAGCTCTGCATAGTACCGCCACGGCCAGAGCTTGGTCTCCCACCGGGTGTAGGGATGGAACACGACATACGGCTCCGAGCCGATCTGGGCGGGCATCGGCGCGCGCGCGCGGAGGCCAAAGTCATGGGGACGCGCTGGTACACTGAGATACTCCAGAGTCGCCAAATAGCGTTCAGCCGCATGGACTTGCGTGTCAGTGACGCGCTCGTCATAGAAAACCCCAGCCCCCTCGCGCGCACTGGCCAAACCGATCTTGCGCCGGGCACCGCTGGCCCAGGTCATCAGTCCGCTGCGCAGGAGTCCTTGTAAGTCGATGGCAATATCGTACTTACGTGATCGTAGCTCCTCCCGCCACCGCCACATCTCCGGCAGCGCACGCAGCCCTGTCCAGCGCTTGCGGGGATAGATCACCAGCCGATCAATCGCCGGATGTCCTTCCAAGAGAGAGGCATATGCGTCTCCCACCACCCAGTCGATCTGCGCCTCGGGCCAGTGCGCGCGCAGGCTCATCGCGACTGGCAGCGCCTGGACCACATCGCCAAACGCGCTCGGCTTGATAATGAGGATTTTCATAGCGCGGTGAACAACTTGCGAATAAGTCCGCAGTTATTCACACATTACCGCGGGCTCACTTGAAGGAGACCTTCGGCGCCTGACGTTCCGCCTCCGCGCCCACAGTGAAGAGCTCCGCCGGGCCGAAGCCAAACGGGCCCGCAATCGTGCTGGCAGGGAACAGCTCCCGCGCGGTGTTGTAGGTCATGACGCTGTCGTTGTACGCCTGACGCGCGAAGGCGATCTTGTTCTCGGTCGAGGTGAGTTCTTCCGAAAGCTGCGCCATATTCTGATTCGCTTTGAGATCGGGGTACGCCTCGGCCACGGCAAAGAGACGCCCGAGCGTGCCGGAGAGGACGCCCTCCGCTTGAATCAGTCCGGCCATCGCTTGTTTGTTGCCAACCGCACTCGCTGCGTCGCGACTTGCCGCCACGGCTTGGTTGCGCGCCGCGATCACCGCCTCGAGCGTCTGCCGCTCATGCGCGAGGTAGGCCTTAGCCGTCTCAACCAAATTAGGAATGAGGTCGTACCGTCGCTTGAGCTGCACATCGATCTGCGAGTAGGCGTTCTGGTACCGGTTGCGCAAAGACACCAGGCGGTTGTAAATGCCGACCGCCCACATCATCGTGAGAACGACGATCACGCCGACGAGAATCAAAATCAGAATGCTGCTCATAGAATTTTACGATCCCGCGCGCGCGCGCGAAAAGCAAGCCGACAAAATCCTGCCGCGTGTTGGGTTGTTGGGGTTGCGGCGATAAAACCAGGTGCTGCCAATGACAAGCGCGCCGGCCAGCCACGTGCATGCCATGATGGGCGCCATTTGGTGGAGCCCTTCTTGCGTGTTTTGTTCTTCTTCCAGACTACCACCGTAACTTGCAAACCAAGGGAAAGGGTGCGATTGCTACCATCCGACATATTCCATTAAAAAATCATAAATCGCCTGGGTGTTGAATGTCTCGGCCTCCCAAAATATCAGTCGAATCAGCGGATCATAGAAAGCAGTGTAAAACGCGCTTCTCCAGTATTGCGCTTCTTCGGAGAGCCCCGTTAAAGCAGCGGGCTCATAGACGCGACAGTGCCACACAGCCATCGGTCCGATGCTCAGCACATACAAAATGCCGACGCAAACGAGCAGCACGAAGATGCGCCAGAATTTTTTGGCCCATCGCGAGAGGTTCTGATTAGTAAAGGCGAAGTTCATTTTTTCTCTCAATTGGAGTTTCCCCTCCCACGATAAAAAATGTAATTCCCGCCAATCGTTCTTGGTCGAAGCGCGTAACCGCGAAGCTTTTACCCCCTTCTTCAGGAATGAATCATACGGCAACCGGGCAGAAGGATCGACCAAGACTTTTGCCAAAGCGCGCTTTGCTCGCAGGTAATCTCGCTGTTCTCTGGGTGGATTGCTTCTGCTTTTCTTCTGCTTGAAGTGCATAAAACGGGCCTTCAAGAACCCTGATCTTCCCACAAACCTCTCAAAAATTAGAGCGCTAGGTGCACCGCATGAACATTAAATTTTCGGGGAAATGGGATTTTTGGAGCTTTTTTGAAGAATTGATGCCAGCCGCGGCCTCCTTGACCTGACGCGGAGTTGGCTTAGGTTCAAGCGCACTCTTTTGCTCTCATGGACACACTACCCGCTGCCTCCGGTTCGCCGACTGCCGCTCCCGCTTACAAGTTCGGCAACGAGAAGTTTTGCCGCGTGACGGAATCTGCCGCTGAGAAGATACGCGAGCTGCTGGAAAAGACGGGGCGTCGCAAGCAGGACGGCAGCGAGGATTCCGAGAATCAAAACGGGTCCGGGAGCGGCCAGGCGGACGCGGCGGTGGCGCGGATCCGCGGGGCGCTGCGTGTGTCGGTGGTGGGGGGCGGATGCTCGGGGCTGCAATATAAGATGGACTTAGTGGACGGCCCGGCGGCGCGGGATATCGTCGTGCCGCGCGATGGGGTACACGTGGTGGTCGACCCCAAGAGCGCCCTTTTTGTGAGCGGCTCGGAGCTCGATTACAGCCACGACGAGCAGAAGGGCGGCTTTAAGATCACCAACCCGAATGCGACGGCGCATTGCTCGTGCGGGGAGAGCTTTAGCGCGTGAGCGCGGGGAGTGCGCCAATGGAGCCGCTGCAGATTCGCCCAGCCGGGCCGGAGGATGCGGGGCTGCTGCTGGAATTTTTGCATGAGCTCTCCGCGTACGAGAAGGTGCCGCGCATCATGAAAGCAACGGAAGCGGGAATGCGCGCCGCGCTGAGCGCAACGCCGCCAGCGTTTGAGACGGTGTTTGGCTGCGTGGACGGAGTTCCGGTGGGAGTCGCGACGTACTTCGCTCACTTCTCAACGCGATTGGGCAAATTCAATCTGTACTTGCATGATCTATATGTACGGGAATCGCACCGAACGCGCGGCTATGGCCGGCAGCTCTTTGAGCGCGTCGCGGCGGTGGGGCGCGAACGCGGCTGCGCCGGGGTGACCGGGCTGACGCTCGCTTGGAACCGGCCGGCGGTTGATTTTTACCGGAAGCTTGGAGCGCCGTGCCTGGAGGATCCGCGGCTGTTTTATTTTTCCATCCCCGCGGAGGAAAAAAGGACGTGAGCGCGGATCTGACGCTCGACGCGAAGAACGCGTTTGCGCTGCTGGGGATTGAAGCGGCGCCAATGGTGGAGGCGGATGCGTTGAAGCAGCGCTACAGCGCGCTGGCGGGCGAGCATCACCCCGACCGCGCGGCACCGGAAGCGCGGGCGGCGGCCGAAGCGTCGTCGCAGGCGATCAACCGCGCGTACCAGACCCTGCGCGAACCCAAGGCGCGGCTGGCACATTTGTACGAGCTGGCGACGGGCGCGCCGCCGCCGGACATCGTCAAGCTCGCGCCCGGCACGATGGAGCTTTTTGTGGAAATCGGGACCGGCTGCCGGGAGGTGGACACGTTTTTGGCCGCGCGCGCGAAAATGGCCAGCGCAGTGGAGAAGGCGGGGCTGGCAGTGGAGGAAATGCAGGCGCAGGAAAAAGTACAGGCACTGCAGCAGAAGCTGGGGGCCTGGGCTGAAAATCTAGAGCAAGAGCTTGCCGCGCTCGACGCGGACTGGCGCACCGGCAAAAAGGATTTGGAAAAGCTGGAGGCGCTCTATCGCCGCTACAGCTATCTGGCCCGCTGGCGGCAGCAGCTCGAAGAGCGGATGCTGGCGTTTCTCTCCTGAAGATAGCAGGAAAAATTTTAGAGAAATCGCCGCATCGCAAACGCAGACAAATCGCGCTGCAGCGCGCGGCCGGTCAACACGTCCGCCAGCGCTTCCCCGATTGCGGCCGAGTGCTTGAAGCCATGCCCGGAGCAGGCGGAGCAGATGAGCGCACCGGGCACCTCGGGATGACGGTCAATGACAAATCCGGCGTCGGGCGTGACGGTGTAGAGGCACGCGGCCGCTTGGAGGCCATGGCTGGAAAGCCCCGGAAAAAATGGAGCGACGGATTCTCGGTGCATGCGCGCGATTTCTTCGGGCGAGACGTCTCGCCGCATTGCCTCGGGAGTCGTCGGCGTTTCGTATTGCTCGGTCGCGATTTTGACGCCCCCGCTCGGGCCATCGACAGCGGGGAAGCCGTAGATCGCTTGCCGCGCGCCTTGAAGCTCCCAGACAAAAACAGGAAAATTGCCGGGCGCAAACGCAGCAGGATCTTGTGCGATCTCAAACCAGTAGAGCACCTGCCGGTAGACGCGGAAAAACGGCAGCCACGCTTCTGGCAGAAATTGCGGCAGCCATGGACCGGCGCAGAGGAGGAGCTGTCCGGCTTCGTAGACGCCCGCATCTGTGCGAATGCGAACGCTGCCCTGCGGGGTCGCGCCGATTTCAAGAAGTCGCTCGTCAAAGTGAAGCTCTGCTCCGTGAGCGCGCGCTTGCGCCAGCTGCGCTTCGATCACCGCTTCCGGAAATGCGATGCCGGCGCCGGGCTCGTAATAACCGAACTCGTCTTCCTGAATTTGAAACGCGGGGAAGCGGCTGCGGATTTGTGCGGCATCGAGCAGCTCGTGCGCAATGCCGTGTTCGCGTGCGGCTGCAACGGTATTCTGGAAAAAGTCGGGAACGTGGTTGATACTGGTTTTATTTTCACTCGAGAGGATTAAACCGCCCGTCCGCAAGGTGAGCTGCCGGCCGGATGCTTTTTCCAGCGCGTCCCAGAGTTCGTAAGAGCGGGCCGCCAGCGGGGTGTAGAGCTCTCCCTCACCGATCGCCTGCCGGATGATCCGTGTCTTGCCGTGACTGGAACCGAGCGCGTGCGGCGGCCGATATTGATCCAACCCCAAAACGTGCTGCTCGCGCTGCGCCAATTGCCAAATGGCGGCGCTTCCAAACGCGCCGAGACCAATCACGATTACATCAAAATCACGCTTCACTGCGCTTGTAGTTTAAGTCAGCCTTTTGATTTGTCGCGTGGAATATCTGCCGTATCGTGCGGACTGCCGAAGGAAAAATACAAGCGCCTCGCTTGCGCCTTTCACACATGACTCCTTTTGAAGCCGCGCTGGCAGCTTATCATGCCGGGGATGAAGAGGCGTGCTTCATCATCCACCGGGATGACGGATTGGAAGAAGCGGTTCCGCTCCATGGGTTTTTTGAAGCGCACGAATTTTTGCGACTGGATGAGCGCGCGCTGGAGCTGTGCCGGGGCGAGGTGCTGGATGTGGGTGCGGCGGCGGGCCGGCATTCGCTCGCGCTGCAACGCCGCGGGCTGGAAGTTTGGTCGCTGGATATCCTGCCTGAGGCCGTGCGCATCCTGGCCGCGCGCGGGGCAAGGCGCCCGATCCTGGCCGACATCTTTCAGTGGCAGGAACGCCCGTTTGATACCGTGTTGATGCTGATGAACGGAATCGGACTGGTCGGCACGCCGGAGCGCCTGGACGAGTTTCTTGCGCACGCGCGAAAACTAGTAAAGCCGGGCGGGCAGATTTTATGCGATTCTTACGACGTGCGCGTGACAAAAGACCCGGATCATGTGACGTATCGCGAACGTAATCAGGAGCTAGGCCGCGCGATGGGGCAGCAATGGCTGCAAATCGAGTTTGAAAAACAAAAGACCGCACCGTTTCCGTGGCTGCATCTGGATTTTGAGTCGCTCACACGACACGGCGCACAAGCGGGATGGGGCTGCGAGCAGCTCGGCGCGGAGCTCGACGGCCGTTACTTGGCGCGGCTCACTCCGAACAAAACGTGATGCGCGTCGCCTTCGCCCCCGGGCTTGTTTAATCGGCGTGGCTCGAATAGGATTTGGCCGCGGTATGGAAACCTGGATTGTCGGCCTGATTGCGCTCCTGCTCGCCGGATATTTGATCGCCGCACTGGCGTTGCCTGAAAAATTCTAGCCTTCGCATGCAAGCTTCGTACTGGCTTCAACTCGCGTTGCTCATTGGCGCGCTGACCGCCGTCACCAAGCCGCTGGGCTTGTATCTGGGCCAAGTGCTCAGCCCGCTGGGCAAAACGCTGTTTGATCCGCTCATCGCGCCGTTCGAGCGACTGACCTATCGCGTGCTGGGCGTGCGCGCAGACCAAGAGCAAACGTGGAAGCAATATGCGGGCGCGCTGTTTCTTTTTGGCGCGATGATCTTTCTGTTTATTTACACCGTACTGCGATTGCAGCCGCTGCTCCCGCTCAATCCGCAGGGACGCAGCGCGATCGGCCACGATCTGGCGCTGAATATCGCGGCAAGCTTTGCAACGGGGACCAACTGGCAGAGCTATGCGGGTGAGACGACGCTCTCCTACTTTTCGCAGATGGTGGCGCTGGGGCTGGGGAGCTTTGTCTCGGCGGCGATGGGGCTGGCAGCGGCGGCGGCGCTCATTCGCGGGATCGCGCGGCAGTCGGCGCGAACGATCGGCAGCTTTTGGGTGGATGTGACGCGCATCACCTATTACCTGCTGGTGCCGCTGTGTCTGGCGCTGGCGGTCTTCCTCGTTTCGCAGGGCGTGCTGCAGAATTTTGAGCCGTACGTGCGCGCGCAGACGCTTGAGGGCGGCAGCCAAGTTTTGCCGCAGGGGCCGGTCGCGTCCCAGGTTGCCATCAAGATGCTCGGCACCAACGGCGGTGGTTACACGAATGCAAACGCGGCGCATCCGTTTGAAAATCCGACGCCGCTCTCCAATTTTATTCAGCTGCTCGCGTTCCTCGCGATCGGTGCGGGGCTGACGTATCACTTGGGACGCGCAACGGAGAACCCGGCGCACGGTCGCGCGATCTGGACGGCGATGCTGCTGATTTTTATCGTGAGCGCCGTGCTGTGCGTGCGGGCTGAGCAATCCGGCAATCCGCTCCACCGCGCGCTCGGCGTTGCCGCGGAGGATGGCAACTTGGAAGGGAAGGAAGTCCGCGTGGGCGTTTTTAATTCCGCCGTTTTTGCGGCGGCGACCACGTCCGCTTCGTGCGGCGCGGTCAATGCGATGCACGATTCCTTCACGCCGTTGGGCGGAATGGTGCCGCTGGTAAACATGCTGCTGGGCGGCGTTGCGTTTGGCGGCGTGGGCTCGGGGCTTTATCACATGCTGCTGTTTGTCGTGCTGACGGTTTTTCTGGCCGGACTGATGGTGGGTCGGACGCCCGAGTATCTCGGTAAAAAAATTCAAGTGCATGAAGTGAAGATGGCGCTGCTCGCGCTGCTGGCCGTCTGTGCGTCAACGCTGAGCCTGTGCGCTTGCGCGGCTGTCAGCCGGTGGGGCGTTTCGGGCTTGAGCAACGCCGGGCCGCATGGCCTCTCGCAGATGCTGTACGCGTACGCCTCGGCGAGCTCCAACAACGGCAGCGCGTTTGCCGGACTCGCGGCGAACACGCCGTGGTATAATATGACGCTCGCGCTTGCGATGCTCATCGGGCGCTGCGCGCCGATCCTCGCCGTGCTCGCGCTCGCCGGTTCGCTCGCGCAGAAGAAGTCCAGCCCGCCGGGCATCGGCACTTTCCCGGTGCACGGCGGACTTTTCGTCGGGCTGCTTCTCGGAACGCTGGTTCTGGTCGGCGCACTCAGCTACCTGCCCGCCCTCGCACTGGGGCCGGTCGTCGAGCACTTCCTCGTCCTGCGGGGTACTCTTTTTTAATTCTGTCATGCCGCACCAACCTCCTTCGCTTCTGGATTGGAAAATCGCCGGCCCCGCGATGCGCGCGGCCGTTGGCAAACTGCATCCGCAGTCGATGGTGAAAAATCCGGTGATGCTGGTGACGCTCGTCGGCGCGCTTGTGACGACCGCGTGCATTTTCACTGCGGCACAGACGGACCGCGGGTTTATTCTGCAACTAACGCTCTGGCTTTGGTTCACGGTGCTCTTCGCCAATTTTGCGGAGGCGATGGCCGAAGGGCGCGGCAAAACGCAGGCGGCTTCGCTGCGCAAAGCGCGGCAGGAGGTGCAGGCCCGTCGCCTCATCGGCAACCGGGAAGAACGTGTGCCAGCGCAGGAACTGCATCGCGGCGACCGCGTCGTCTGCGAAGCGGGAGATATTGTTCCGGCGGACGGCGAAGTCGTGGAAGGAATTGCGACGGTCGATGAATCGGCCATCACGGGTGAATCCGCGCCCGTCATCCGCGAAGGCGGCGGCGACCGGAGTGCAGCGACCGGCGGCACGCGCGTGATCAGCGACCGCATCATCATCTCCGTCACGTCCGAAAAAGGAGAGGCGTTCCTCGACCGGATGATCAGCTTGGTGGAGGGCGCGCGCCGGCAAAAAACGCCCAATGAAATCGCGCTGACGGTTTTGCTCTCGGCGCTCTCGCTCGTCTTCCTGCTGGTCTGCGTGACGCTCCGGCCGCTGGGGATTTATTCGGGCATCTATTTTCCGACGCCGGTGCTCACGGCGTTGCTCGTCTGCCTAATCCCGACGACCATCGGCGGCTTGCTCAGCGCGATCGGCATTAGCGGCATCGATCGGCTTGTGCGCCGCAACGTGCTGGCGACCAGCGGCCGCGCGGTAGAAGCGGCGGGAGATGTGGATGTGCTGATGCTCGACAAAACCGGAACGATTACGCTCGGCAGCCGGGAAGCGGTGGCGTTTATCCCCGCGCCGGGCGTGACACCTGAGCAGTTGGTCGACGCAGCGCAGCTCGCGTCGCTGGCGGACGAAACGCCCGAGGGCCGCTCAATCGTCGTGCTGGCCAAGGAGCTCTTCGGGCTACGCGGCCGCGAGGTCGCCGAACCTCAGGCGCAATTCGTTCCTTTCACCGCGAAAACACGGATGAGCGGCGTTGATTTTCCGGCGATTGGCGCGAACCCCGCACGCTCCATCCGCAAGGGTGCCAACGACGCGATTCAAAAGCATGTTGAGCAATCCGGCGGCGCGTTCCCGCCAGAACTCGTCCGCGCGGTTGAAGAAATTTCCCAGCAAGGCGCGACAGCGCTGGTTGTTGCGGAAGATGGGAAGGCGCTGGGCGTCGTGCACTTGAAGGACATCATCAAGGGCGGCATTCGCGAGCGCTTCGCCCGCCTGCGCGCGATGGGAATTCGCACCATCATGATCACTGGCGATCATCCACTGACAGCGGCGGCGATCGCGCACGAAGTCGGCGTGGATGATTTTTTGGCGCAAGCGACGCCCGAGCAAAAACTCGAACGCATCCGGCAGGAGCAAGCCGCTGGGCACCTCATCGCGATGACTGGCGATGGAACCAATGACGCGCCCGCGCTCGCGCAGGCAGACGTGGGCGTGGCGCTCAACACCGGCACGCAGGCCGCGCGCGAAGCCGGCAACATGATCGACCTGGACAGCAACCCGACTAAGCTCATCGAGATTGTCGAGATTGGCAAACAATTGCTCATGACGCGCGGCGCGCTCACCACCTTCAGCGTCGCCAACGACATCGCAAAATATTTCGCCATCCTGCCCGCGCTGCTCGTGGGCACCTTCCCGACGGAAGCGCTCAACATCATGGCGCTTCACAGTCCGCGCAGCGCGATCTTGAGCGCGGTGATCTTCAACGCGCTGATCATCATAGCGCTGATCCCGCTGGCGCTCCGCGGCGTCCCGTACCTGCCGCTGGGCGCCCCGGCGATTTTGAGGCGGAACCTCTTCATCTACGGCGCAGGCGGACTCACGATTCCCTTCGTGGCGATTAAACTCATCGATTGGATCATCACGCGTCTGAACTTGGTGTAGCTTTATGAACTCCTGGACCTCTCAACTTCGCGCAGCACTCTTGGCTCTGGTTTTGCTGGGCGTGATCTGCGGCGGCATTTATCCGCTGCTGGTGTCGGGCGCCTCTCAATTAATCTTTCCCAAAGAAGCGAGTGGAAGCCTGCGTGTGGATGGGTCAGGCGCGGTGCGGGGCTCCGATTTGATTGGACAATCCTTTGCGTTGGCGCGGTATTTCCATCCGCGTCCATCCGCCGCGGGAGAAGGCTACGACGCCGAGCAATCGGGCGGCAGCAATCTCGCGCCCAGCTCGCGCAAGCTCTACAACCAAATCGCCCGGCGCGTGGCGCAATACCGCACCGAGAACGGACTGCCTGCCGACGCTCCTGTTCCCGCTGATGCGGTGACAGCCTCGGCCAGCGGGTTGGATCCGCATATCTCCATTCGCAACGCCCAGCTGCAAGCCGGACGCATCGCGCGCGAACGCGGTGTTTCTTTGGAAGCGGTCCAGCAACTTATCGAGGAGCACACTGAAGATTCAGCCCTTTTCGGCCGAACCTATGTTCACGTGCTCAAACTGAACGCACAACTCGATACGTTTCCAACGCTCCCTCCGAAGGAAGAGGTAGCGCCGCCCAAGCCGCCGACCGAACCCACGACGCTAAAAAAATCCCGGCGTCGCAAGTAGCTTGTGCTTTTTTTAAACAAACGGTCGCTGCTGCTGCGACAGGCAATTGGCCAGCCAGCCGCGCTGCCGGGATTGCCGTGCGCAGGCTAAGAGCACGAGGCCGATCGCCACGTCGACCAAAAAAGACGGGAAAGCTCGGGGCTGATTTTTTTACTTCTCTATTTAAAAAGCAAAGCAAGAAAATCGGTCTTTTCTCAGCAACGGACGGAGGGGGTTTGGAAAAATTAAAAACTCTTCACGCACAATCGCTGCTCCGTCCGTTGCGGTGCTTTTGGAGTGAGATTATCTTAGACTAGCAGCACTCCTTTTATGGGAAGTGCTGTAAAAAGACTGAGCCGCAAAGGGTTATATGGTGTTTAGCGCAAGCCAACCGGCGGCGCCGCTGACCGAAGCGCCGCCCACTGTTATTGCACAGGGTGCTACGCCCTTTGTGGATCAGAATAAACCTGTGGTCTCCGCCGATTCCACCGCCCCGGTGCATCGTTCGCGTTTTCAGCAAGTAGGAGCAGCTATTGTGGCTGCCCGAAAAGCCAGCGATTTTGCTCCAGCCCAGCAGGCTGACGCAAGCGCCTCTGCAACTCCTGCTCCGGAAACCACAACGGCAGCGAGCGCTCCTGCCGCAATAACCACTCCCGCGCCACCCGCACCTTCCGTTGCAATTGCTGCGCCTGCCCTCAATCCCAATGCGCAGGAAGCTCCAATGGCAAGAACACCGATGCCTGGCACAAGATTGTTCTTTCCTCGAAAACCCGGAGGCAAGGAGGGAGACGCCGTCACCCTGCCCGCTGACAAGGCTAATGAACTGGCTCAATGCATTTCTACCCAAGCGACCAAAGCGGGAGTGCCCCCGGAACAAATTTCTCCACTAGGTTCATATCGCGGCGGAATGCACGTCACAAACGAACCGATAATGCCACGTAGTATGGGGACACGCTACAGAGACGAACATGGCAGGGGTACCTCGTTAGACAATGTAGACTGTCCGCCTAATCCGGGTGCGTCTCCACAACAAGGCGGAGAGCCAACTCGTTCAGTGTTCGACTGTAGAGTACGCCAAGCAACGCTTCTTGCAGCTGATAACTTACAGCGAGTGATGATTGAGCCGGGAGCCTTAAGGGACTTGCGTGCCGCCGGCCATCGGACACCTGCGGCAATCTGTACTCGCAGCGGCGGAATGTAGCGCTGCGATTTTTTCTTACACTGCTACCGCCATGCAGCCCAGGCGGCGGGTTCTTCTGAGGAGGGATCGTGAGCGTGAGCGTTGGGATCGAGCGCGCCCTCTGAATTGGCCGGTAACTCTTCCTGAGGCGTCGCGTGGTGGGAGTCGGAAGCTTGCGGCCCGAATGTCGTCTCCCAGACGGCGGCGTGACTCCAGCCGAGGCCCAGCGGCGCGCCGCCACGATTGGACGGCGCATCGGGATTTGGCCGTGCGCCGGGTTGGAGCAGGAGCGCTGTGGGTGTGGCGGCTGGGCCCATGAGGTATTGACCGAAGTGATGCTGCAGCGGCATGAGAAGCGAGGCGAGCGCGTCCTTCCATGTTCCATCCACCCAATACGGATCACGCGCGAAGCGGCCGTGTGGATCAAACTCGGCCCAGAGCCACGTGTAGCTGCCCGACTCAAGCTGCGCCGCAAACCCGCCCGTCTGCGCAACGATGAGGGTGGTGCGCTCGCTGGGGACGTGCTCGAGCTGGCAGATGAGATCGCCGCCGCCTTGGAGT
The DNA here is from genome assembly GCA_964473925.1 of uncultured Verrucomicrobiaceae bacterium. Taxonomy (GTDB): domain Bacteria; phylum Verrucomicrobiota; class Verrucomicrobiia; order Methylacidiphilales; family CAYYVW01; genus CAYYVW01. The sequence goes on along the minus strand of CAYYVW010000002.1, from coordinate 185,922 downwards.
TGCCACCGCAGATCCCAGTAGACGGATGGGTCGATCACCCAGCTGGCGCCGTATTGCCGGACCAGGAGCGCGAGTGCTTGGGAGAATTGCCGCCACTGCGGCTCATCCCACTGCGGGGGCTGGAGGATGGCCTGGATGCGCGAGAAGCGCGTCTTCCATTCTTCGAGAATGCGCCGCAGCTCGGTCCAGGAAGCCATGTCGCACTGGGGAGCGGTGCGCTGCTAGCGCAGGCGGCTGCGCAGGTCGGAGATTTCTCGCGCGCGGGAGCGGTTGGCGGCATCCAGACGCGTGAGCTGCTCTTGCTGGCGCGTGAGGGCGGTCTGCTGCTGGACGATCGTGCGCTTGGTGGAGGCGAGCTCTTCCTGCGTGCCTTGGAGAAGGGTTTTGATCTCTCCGTTCTCGCGCTGCACGCGGGACTCGAGCTGCGCGATGGTGGCGCTTTGATCCTGCAGCTGGCTGTAGAGGATGTAACCGCCGTAGCTTGCCAGCGCCGCCAGCAAAATGATCGCCGCCAGGAGCGAGTAGCCGAAGATGGCCAGCACGCGCGTGACGGAGGTTTGTTCGCGCGACTGACGCTCGGCGTTGCGACGCAGGTCGGACACGCTGGGGTGCGCGGTGGAGGGAGGGGGCGTGGAGGTGATCATAGAGGAGGATGGAGTGGTGCGGGGGGTGGAAGCCGGCGTAGGAGAGAAAGTGGGGGCAGGCGCCTGCGGGCACGGCGGAGCGGTTTGCACAGAAGAAACCGGCGCTGGCTTGATGACGACAGTAGCAAGCGGCGCGGCGGGTGAGGCGGGCTGCGGCGTCGCAGGAACGGAAGAAGCTGAGACTGTTTCACTCGCCGTTGGAACTGCCGCAGGAGCGACGGCATCTGGTTCCCAGCGGAGCGCGAGCTCGTTTTCTGCCGGGTTTGCGCGCGCGCGGTGGCCGTGCGTTGAAGAGGCGGGCGTCATCCTGGAAAGAAATCATGCGCCTGATGCACGCCATTGGCAAATGGTTTTGTAGAGGGGGGATTGCGCCGTTAGGGTTTTTCCCCGTCATTTGGCACCAAGTGCCAGGATCGCTTGTGACGACCTCGAGGCCTATCCAACACACCGACTTTTCCAAGCGCTCTTATAAGACTTACCGTACGAGGAGTAGTAGCTCTTCCGGGCAAATGCTCCTCTGGATTTTTAGCAATCGCTGGATCTTGGCCCAATGCACTGCAGACAAAGACAAATCCTTCTTCAGTCAATCGATCGGCGTGCCGTGCCGCTGCGAGCGCGTAGATCGCTTCCTTCGAGCCGCGTTCATTGAGAGTTTCCATAAGACGCCGCGCTGCACGCACCGCTTTTGGTTTCAGTTGGCATTCTTCCGGCAGCACCATTCTCACCTTCTCACCCAGCTGCATCAATATTCGTGCCACAAAAACAGAAGCTGGCATGCCCTGAAGATCGATAGGAACGATTGCACTCGCGTGCAAAATCGCATTGCAGCCGCTCAAAAGACTCTTTTTTGGGAAAGCATGAGAGAGCGCCACGAGGGATACGGGCTCATCGGGCGGCTCAAGCGCTTCATTGGACGGGGCGGACTTCACCCACTTGTACTATCGCGCGCGCTGACCTTTGTCAGAGAGTAGCATGCTTAAAATGCAGCCTCTAGGCTGTCGTCGGATTACATCCCCAACCGCTCGTAGATCGCGGGCAGCGGGAGCGGCATGCCGATGTAGCAGGGGCCGAACTCGGTGTACTGCTGCGCGACGGTATCGAAGCGGGCTTGGGAGGCCATGGCTTTGACGTCCGCCGGATCGTGCGCGAATAGGGTGACGCCCCACTCCCAATCGTCGATCCCGGCCGAAGCGGTGACGAGCTCCCAGACGCGGCCAGAAAATTCCTCTCCGATTTTGCCACGTGCCGTCATCAGCTCACGACGACGGGCTGCATCCAACGCGTACCAATTCGCGCCCGGGTCGCGGCGCTGACGAATGGGATAGAAGCAGAAAAATTCCCACTCGGGCAATTTGGGGTGCATTTGGCCTGTGGCGGAATGCCGCGCTTGCTCGCGGAACGCGGCGCGCTTTTTTTCAAACTCGGGGTGGCCGGCGCGGACGCCCTCTTTCTTGGCGAGTTCTTGCAGATATTCTTCTTCGGTCGAAAGATGCTCGGGCTTTTCTGTGAGTGAAAAATATTGGTACACCGGCGAGAGCACATCCGGACCGAGGGCCGAGGCCAGCCGCTTTTCCAATGCGTTGATTAAATGCAGATCATGCCCCACGACGACGAAAGCGAGATCGGCAGCGGCAATCATGGAGAGCGCAGCGACCTGCATGTTCTGGCGCTCGCGTGCTTGAGTGAGAATTTCTTCGAGTCGCACCTTTCCGGCCGCGCGTTCGGAGGCGGGCAGGCTTTCCCAAACGCTGCGATTGAGCCGGTAAAAGAGATGCAGCACCGGCAGCCCTTCCCGCGGAACCAGCGGGAGCGGAGCAGCTCCTGCATCGATCGAAGGTTCTAGCGCAGGGGTAAGCGGCATCGTGGCCGGCACACCGCGACGGCGAGCGGGAGCCGCTACTTCCGGCCGAAGTGGAGGAGCGGCGGAAATAGGGGCCGCGCTCGTCGAAACGGTTGAACGTGAGGCCCATTCAGGGAGGCTGGCGCGATCTTGCGGACCATCGGCCCAGCGCGTCGAAGGAAGGGTGGCATCAAATAAAGAACCCGTTTGCCAATCCGACGGTGGAAGGGAGGCGTGTTTCATGGAAGACCGCATCGGGGGGGAGGGCTGGAATCGAATCTAGACCTACCAGCGAGCTAACCAAAAGCGCGCGCGCGGCACAACTCTGGACTGACGCGCGCGCAGCGCTGGTTTGCGCTTCTACGCTGCCCTAGCCAAAACTTCGGGGATCGGTTAATTTTCAATCTGCTGCACTTCTCATGCCTGCTTCCATGTTGAGTTTATTTGAGCTGCTGCGCGATGCGATCCGCGCGCGCGGACCAATGCCGTTTGAAGCGTGGATGGGGCATGCGCTCTATCATCCAACGCTGGGGTACTACCGGCGAGCGCCGCTGGTGACCATCGGCCGCGGTGGAGATTTTTATACGAATGTCAGTGTCAGTTCCCTCTACGGAAGACTGCTGGCGGGTGCGTGGGCTGAGGCGTGGGAGAAGCTGGGACGGCCGCAGCCGTTTTGGATTTTGGAACAGGGCGCACATAACGGCCAGCTGGCAGCGGACATTCTGACCGCGCTTGCCCAAGATGCGCCCGATTGTTTTGCCGCCGCGCGCTATGGATTGATCGAGCCGGGAGATGCGGTGGTCGCACGCCAAGCGCAGGGCGTGACGTTGGAAGCGGCAGGGCTTCTCGGCAAAGCTTCGTGGACCGATCCTGCTGCGGCTTCCGGTCGGGTCGACTCAAGACCCGGCGTCTTCTTCTGCCACGAGCTGGTCGATAGCTTTCCGGTGCATCGCATCCGTCGCCGCGCCGGGTTTTGGATGGAGTTGTACGTGGATTGGCAAGATGGCCGGTTCGTTTGGCTAGAGGGACCGCCAACCAGCCCTCTATTAGTGCAAGAGCTGGGGCGACTAGGCCCGCTGCTTCCGCTCGTGGAAGGATACACGACCGAGATTTGTACGCAGATACGTCCGTGGATGGAGTCGGCTGCCGCACTTTTGGGCCGCGGCTTCTGGACGGTGATCGATTACGGCCTGCCGCGCGAACGGTATTATGAGCCAGCGCGTACCGATGGAACGCTGCGGGCGTATCTCGACCATCAAGCGCTGCCCGATCCGCTCGCCTTGCCGCTGGACCGCATCGGCCAGTTTGATATGACGACGCATGTCGAATGGACGGCGCTCGGGCAAGCGGCAGAAGCGGCGGGCCTCACACAAATTGAGCTCGTGGATCAAGAGCGCTACCTGATGCGCCGCGCTGCGCCGCTGCTCACGCAGCATGAATCACACGTAGATGCCGCCGCGCTCAAAACCCTCGTCCATCCGGAGATGATGGGCGCACGGTTTTCATATTGGGTGGGGGAAAAAAGAGAGGCGGGTTAAGACAGAGTTAGTTGCGCCTTTGTCTCAAGCGTATTGCTGATTCTTCCGTTATAAATAAACGGCGAGACACTTGCCTGAGGAATGTGGTGCGTTTACTTTGAGATCTATGTGCGCAGAAGAACAGCAAAGCCATCGAGGAACTGCGACTCGGCTGGCAGGTCTGGCCGCACCGATCTTCGCACTGCGTTCGCAGAGTGGTGGACTGGGGATCGGCGATACGGCGGCCGTTCGGGAAGCGATCGATTTTTGCACGGAGTTGGGATTGGGGTGGCTGCAAGTGCTCCCGATTCACGAGACCGGCGGCGATCATAGTCCGTACAATGCGCTGAGTGCGTTCGCGCTGGACCCGGCACTTCTAGAAATGACGCCGCAGTCCGTCCCCGGATTGACCGAAGCGCTGCTGGAAAAGATTGCCCCGCCCGAACTGCGCGCGGCGTTTGAAGGCGATGCGGAGGTGGATTATTCGGCCGTGAAGGCGGTCAAGCGGGCACTGCTGGAGGCCGCGCATCAAAATTGGCGCAGCGACCCTTCACCGCAAGAAGCAACAGCTTTCGAATATTTTGAGCAGCAGCACGCAGACTGGCTGCGCGACTATGCGCTCTTTCGCGCGCTGGTTGAATTCCATGACGGCAATGCGGATTTTGAAGCGTGGCCCGACGAATATCACGATGCAGCGCGTGTTCGTGAACGATGGCACGCACAAGAGCTGTCGCCCGGGATCGTCGCTTACGTTGATTTCTTTGTATGGGTCCAATGGGTCGCGCACGAGCAATGGCGCAGTGTGCGAGCACATGCGCAGGCGCGCGGAGTCCGTCTTTTGGGAGACGTCCCGTTTGGCGTGGCACGCACCAGCGCCGACGTGTGGGCGCGGCCGGAGCTTTTTGACCTGACGTGGTCCGGCGGCGCGCCGCCCGAACCAGCATTCGGCGCGGATGAGTTTACACGGCGCTGGGGTCAAAACTGGGGCATTCCGCTTTACAACTGGAACGCGCACGCGGCGGAAGGCTTTGCGTGGTGGCGCCGGCGCATCGCGCAGGAGACGGAAGTTTTTTCGGGGCTGCGCATCGATCACGTGCTGGGATTTTTTCGCATTTATGCCTTTCCGTGGCGGCCGGAGCAAAATGATGCGCACCTGTCGCTCTCTTGGGAAGAAGCGGCGGAGCGCCACGCGGGCCGGACGCCCAGCTTTCAACCCAATGGGGACGACATCGTGGAAACAGCGGCGGAAAATGACCGGCAAGGAACGGCGATTCTCGAAACGATCTTCGGAGCAGCGCGTGATGCGGGCGGCCTGATTGTCGCCGAAGATTTGGGATGCGTGCCCGACTATGTTCGGCCCGCGTTGCTGCGGCTGGGGTTTCTGCGACTCGTCATGCCGTTTTTCGAGCGCGACGGCGTGACGCATGAAATCAATTCCATTTCGACGCTCCCTGAACCGGCGCTTGCCGCTTACACGACTCACGATCACCCGGCGCTGCGCGCACAGTATGAACACCTTGCCGCGCGCTTAGCCAATCCGGAAGACATGGATGCGCGCCAGGAACTTGGCCGCTGGATGCGCTTTATCGGCTGGAATCCTCACCTACCACCCGCGACATGGACGCCTGAGCTCCACCGCGCGCTCATGGCTCGCTTGCTGGAAAGTCCATGTGCCGTCGCAGTCTTACAAGCCAATGATCTCCTGGGAACGACCCATCACTTCAACGAGCCTGGCCGAGCCGTCAACTGGACGGTCCGCTTAAATCGCCCTCTCGACGATGAGCTAGAAGATCCGGCCCGCGCGCCGCTCTGGGAGTGGCTGCGAGAACAGCTTCGCACCGCTGGGCGCATGCACGCTTTGTAAGATGACGGTTGATGGAAAAAAATATGGGCGAATCTTTTTCGCCGCGGCATAGTGATCGGGGAGTCGTGCTTTTGCCGCTTCCGCAAATCTAACTCGCTTTTCTTCAATGCAAGCTTCCACTCCTCTCATCGGTATTGATTTGGGCACGACCAATTCGCTCGTCGCAGTGCTCGATTCGGGCTTTCCGATCGTGCTGGCCGACGCAGAGGGACGGCGCCTGACGCCGTCAGTCGTGCATTATTCGAGCGCGGATGCATCGCCCCTCGTGGGTGAGCCCGCTCGGCGAATGCGCGCGCTCCATCCGGAGACGACGGTCGCGTCGGTCAAGCGGTTCATGGGGCGCCGCGGCCAAGATCTTGCCCAGGACGAGCGCGCGATTGGTTACCCGTTGCAGGGAACGAGGGCCGAGCCGGTGCGCGTGGCTCTCCACGGCAAGGCGCTGTTGCCGGAAGAAATTTCGGCGGAGATCCTCAAGAAATTGAAGGCTGATGCCGAGCGCGTGCTCGGGACTACAGTAAGCCGCGCCGTCATCACCGTGCCGGCGTATTTCAACGACGCGCAGCGCAGCGCAACCAAGCGCGCCGGCGAGCTGGCCGGGCTGACGGTCGAGCGGATCCTCAACGAGCCCACCGCAGCCGCGCTGGCGTACGGACTGGATAAACTCAAGACCCACGCGAAAATTGCGGTGTATGACTTAGGCGGCGGGACGTTTGATATTTCGATTTTGGAATTGCGCGACGGGGTTTTCGAGGTCCTCTCCACCCACGGCAACACGAAGCTCGGCGGGGATGATATTGATTTAGCATTAACCGATGAACTCGCCCGACGTGTGGCACACGAGCTGCGGATGGATGTTCCGGCGTCGCTGCTCGCACGACTGCGCGAGGAGGCGGAGCGTGCGAAGATCAAACTGTCGGATGCGGAGTCGATCGAGATCGAACTGCCATTTGTGCAGGGAGAGAAAAGCTTCAAAACGACCATTACGCGCTCGGATTTGGAGACGCTAGCCAAACCGATTGTCGAGAAGACGCGCGGCTCGTGCCTGCGAGCGCTTTCGGATGCGAAGCTGCAGGCCGCAGACTTGGACGCGGTGATTTTGGTCGGCGGGCAGACGCGTATGCCGCTGGTGCGCGCACTCGTGCGCGACGCGTTCGGCCAAGAGCCTAACACCAGCGCGAACCCGGACGAAGCGGTGGCGCTCGGCGCGGGCATTCAGGCAGGGATTCTTTCCGGAGCGCTCACCAGTGTCGTGCTACTGGATGTGACGCCGCTCTCGCTGGGCATTGAAACGTTCGGCGGACTGATGAACGTGCTCATCACGCGCAACACGACCATCCCGACGAAAGCAGGGGAGATGTTCACGACGGCAGTCAATAACCAGCGCTCGATGAAAATCCATGTGCTGCAGGGCGAGCGCGAGCTGGCGCGCGACAACTGGTCGCTCGGCGCGTTCGAGATTGAGTTTGAGTCGGCGCCCAAGGGCGTGCCGCGCGTCGGCGTGCAGTTTGCGATCGATGCCAATGGGATCCTTACCGTGCTGGCGCGCGACGTGAAAACGGGGCAGGAGAAAATCCTCGAACTCAAATCCGCCGTCGATGTTTCGGACGAAAAAGTCGAGCAGATGGTCGCCGAATCTTTGGAGCACGCGTTCGATGACATGGCGCAGCGGCAGTGGATTGAGACGTCGCAAAAATCCAAGACGCTCGTCGAGGCGACGCGCACGGGATTGGATCGCTTGGGCGTCAACTTGCCCGCCGACGAGCGCGCGCAGATTCAAAAACTGATGGCCGCGGTTGAAGCCGCACTCGCGACGAACGAACTTCCCCGCCTCAAAGCCGCCAACACCGCGCTCGATCAAGGGACGCAGAACTTGGCGAACCTGCTCATGGATGCGGCGCTCGAAGAAGCCCTCCGCCAGCGCGGGATGACGGCGTAATAAATTTAACAAACCAAGTTGACGCTGCTTTTGCTTTGCGACATTGCGTCAGCTATGGAAATAAGCATCAGGAGCATCACCCGGACCGCTCCTCTCATTGCAGGTGATCGCTGCGAAGACGCTCCGCTGGTGTGTCCCGGCGATGCGGTAGAGATCGCGTCTTTGCCGCCTTCTTATTCTCATCGCACGCGCCTGGAAGGAACAGATCTTCACGGACGCAAAACAACCATTGTGTATTGCAATGAAGACGTGAGAGGCGCTGCGGTCCGTCTGCTTACCGGCAAAAGCCGCTGATTACTCCACCACCTCGACTGGGCACTTCGGCAGGGCGTTGAGGAAGGCTTTGCCGTAGCGCTTGGTGCGGATGCGAGCATCGAGGATGGCGATGATGCCGCGGTCGGCACTCGTGCGGACGAGCCGTCCGACGCCCTGGCGGAACTTGAGCAGCGCCTCGGGCAAGCTGTATTCGAAGAATGCGTTGCGGCCCTGATCCTCCAGCCACTCCGAGCGCGCCTGGACCAGCGGCGCATCGGGCACCGCAAAGGGCAGCCGCGTGATGATGACGTTAGAGAGCGCTTCGCCGGGGACATCCACGCCCTGCCAAAAGCTATCGGTCCCGAGGAGGACGGCGTGCTTGGTGTCGCGGAACGTTTGCAAAAGTTTGTGCCGTGAGAGGTCCTGCCCTTGCACGAGCATCGGCCAGCCTTTTTTTTCCAGTGCGGGCGCAAGGCGCTCAGCGAGTTTTTTGAGCGTTTGATGACTAGTGAAGAGGACGAATGCGTGGCCCTTCGTGTGCGCTAGGAAATAGAGGATCCATTTTTCGAGCGCATCCTCATACGCCGCGCCGTCGCCAGGTTCGGGCATCTCTTTGGGGAGGTAAACGCGCATCTGCTCGGCGTAGTTGAAAGGTGAGTCGAGTCGCAGCGCCGCGGCGTCCGTCGCGCCGACGCGTTGTTGGAAATACGCCAGCCCACTTTTTTCGTCCGCGGTGAGCGTGGCGCTGGTCATGATGACCGACCTGCCTTTTTCAAAGAGGAGCTGCTGGAGGCGCGGCGCGACATCGATCGGCGCGGCGATGAGCTCGAGCGCGTGCGGCGCGGCGACGCCCTCGGGCGGACGCTCGGCCCAGTAGACATGACCCTCGCGCGATTGCCGCAGCCAGTCGGCGAAGCCCAGCGCGAAATCACCCACCCGACCCGCAAAGTCGAGCAGCTCCGCCTTCCAATCCTCATCAGCAAGGTCGCGCGCGCGCGTTTGAAGGGCAACTTGCAGCCGGGCCAGCGCGAGCGGCAGCGGCGTTTCCTGCGGCTCAAGCGGCAGCGCTTCCCGAACGCGGGATTCCTTGCCGCGACTAAATTTGAGTGCGCGATTCAAACTTTTGAACGTTGCCTCAAGCGCTTCCTGCGCTTCGGTGCAGCAGCGTGCCGCTTCGCCATCGTGTACAAGCGCGAGCAGTCCTTTCTGCGTTTTAGATTGGTAGAGCCGACCCAGCAAACGGCGCAACTCGGAGTGCGGCAGACTGAGGCCCAAATGGCGCGCGGCTACCGCCTCCAGCGTGTGCGCTTCGTCGAAGACCGCGAAGTCGTTCGCGAAAAGCAGGCCGTCCTCCGGCAGCGTCCCTTCCGATTCCCCGCCGGCCAGATGCGTGAAAAACAGTGAGTGATTAAGGATGACAACCGGCGCCTGCGCGGCGCGCGCTTTCGTGCGTTGAAAGCCGCAGCTGGGATCCGAACCGCAAGTGCGTGGCGTGCAAATATGCGGCTCGCTGCAGACTTGCGCCCAGACTTTGGAGTCGAGTGGGAAGCTAAGCTCGGAGAGTGTTGCGCCAGGGTGGTCCCGGCTCCATTCCCACAGGCGCTTGAGCTGCTCGACCTCTGCGCTTGCGAACAGATCCGCCGGTTGCTCAAGCGAGCGCGCCAGGCGACGAGGGCACAGATAGTTCGCGCGGCCTTTGAGGAGCACTGCTTCAAAATCCAGGTCCAATCCTTTACGCAGCAGCGGGAGGTCTTTCGAAAGAAGCTGCTCCTGCAGATGGATCGTGTGTGTGCTGATCACCGCTTTGCATCCCGTTTCGAGCGCAAAGGTGACAGCAGGCACGAGGTAACCAAGGCTTTTGCCGACACCGGTGCCCGCTTCAACTACCAAAGAGCCGTGCGTAGCAAGCGTCTCGGCGACGGCACGGGCCATTGAGGCTTGCTGCGGCCGATGCTCAAAGTTTTTCGCGCGCGCCAATGGGCCTGTAGCGGAAAAAATCGCCTCGATCCTCGCGCCAAAATCCTGGCCCGCTTTTGTGGAAGCGTGGGAAAGAAGCGGCGGCGTCACAGGACGTGCACCATGCCATGAATTATTCCAGGCCACAAGCGGGTCGCCGAAGAATTTCCGATCCCTCCGGCAACCGACGCTTTGACTTGGATCCCTCCCGCGCGTTAGAACAGCGGTTATGCGTCCGCTGCCGCCCATCGGGATGATCCTCAATACCTGCGAGCCGTTCTACCGTGGCGGGTATGAAGCGCGGGCGTGGGCGCTTGCAAAAACGCTCGCGCAACGGGGGCACGATGTGACGATCTTCACCTCGTGCAACGCGCCGCAGACAATCGAGAGCGTGCAGTTCGTGCCGCTCTTATTCCAGCTGCCCTACTTCAACACGCGCGGTGTGCGCAACGGATGGGCGGATGTGCTTTTTGCCTTGGCAACGTTTCGGCTTCTTTGGCGGCGAAAGCTTCCAGCCCTCTTGGACGCGACCGCAACGCCGTTTTTGCATTTGCCGATTTTGAAATGGATTTGCCGTATGCGCGGGGTCGCGTTCCTCGTCACAGCGATGGAAGGATTGGATGCGAGTCTAGCTGATTACGCGACCGAGCGCGGATGGAAGCGTGGCATCTTTGTTCAAGGCTTCGCGGGAATACTGCGCCTGCTTTATCGAACCGGTATGCGCGCCGCTGGAGCGACGATCGCGATTTCCGAAACGACACGTCGCAATCTGGAGCGCGAAGCCTGGAAGATCGCCGCGGTTGTGCCGTGCGGCTTGGAAGGACTTAAAAGCCTGCCATTCCCCTTCAAGCCTCCCATCACCGCCGACCGACCCCTAGAGATTTGTTTTATCGGCCGACTGGTTCCCGCCAAACGGGTGGAAGTGCTGCTAGACGCGCTGGCACAACTGGGACCCGATGCAAAAAAATTTCGACTGACCATCGCAGGCGACGGCGGATGCGCTGCAGCGCTCCGCATGCAGGTAAAAATGCTGGAGTTCGAGCAAACGGAGATTGTAAAATTTCTTGGTCCCATCTCAGAAATGGAAAAGTACGCGCTCTTGGAGCGCATGGATCTTTTCGTTTTGCCTTCGTTACGCGAAGGATTCTCGATCTCCACGCTGGAAGCGATGGCAGCCGGCTGTGGAATTCTCGCCGCGCAACCGCCGCCGCCCGCGCCAGGTAGCGCGGCTGCGGATTTGGTCACGGACGGCCATGAAGGCCGGCTCTGGAATGGCAGCGCCGAAGCGCTCGCCGGAATTCTGCAGCAACTGCTGGCCGATGCGTCGCCCATCCCACGCTGGCAGCGCGCCGCACACGCCACGGCGCAGCACTACGATCTCGATCGCTGCGCCGACTTGCTCGAAGCGGCGTATCGAAAACGATTACTGCTCGATGAGGAAACTCACGTCGACGCTCGCCATGACGGTCATCTGGCCGATCGCAAATTCTGACGGCACGTTGACACTCTCGGCGCTGACCGATTCGGCAACCATCGCGCGGCTCTTCGACATCATCGCGCCAAAGCGGCCCGCACGAGGCAGGAGGACTGCGCCGCCGCCCGTCTCTTCAACCGCATAAACGCGGCCGACTTTGAAGCCTAGCTCTTGCGCAATTTGCTCCGCTTTTTTCTTCGCGCCCCGCAGCGCCTGCTGCCGTGCTTCTTCCTGATGCTTCTCAAGCTGCGTGCTGCGGAATTCGGTGTTGTGAACCATCTGCGCGCCATTTTTAAGAAGACCGGTCAAGATCACGTCGAACTTGGAGAGATCACGCAGTCGCACCGTCAGCGTTCGCTCGACGATGTAGAGGATGGGGCGCACGCGCGAGAATTCGTACTGATAGTTGGGCTGGATGCGCACGTAGTCGGTCTGAACATCTTTGGCCTCGACGCCGTTTTCTTGCAGGAACCTCATCACATCCGCCAATTTGGTATCGTGCTGGAGTTTAGCCTCTTCAAGCGACTGGTCGCGCGCCTCAATCCCCATCTGCACAATCGCCTCGTCCGGCGTCACTTTAACCTGTCCGTTGGCTGAAACATTAATCAGCGGCGGCCACGGAAGCGGGCGTAGAGGTTCAACCGGTTGGGCAAACGCAGTTGCCGCAGCAGTGAAAATAATCAAAGCAGAGAAAATCGAGCGCATAGGCGGCAGACTACGTCGCGCCCGGGCCAGGGGTCAATCTGCAAGAGGATTGCATGCGGCGGCGCAGTAGGGGCACAATACACAGTCTAATTATGCAATGGACGCATCGATGGCTTTTGGCGGGAGCGATCTTCGCGGTTGGCTTAGCTGCGCCTTGCGCGGCCAGCGCCGCTTCGACTGAGGGGCTGCAAATCACCTCTCCCGTTGCGTCACTGTTCGATGAAGCACTTGGGCATTATCATAAGAGCGAATGGAAAGAGGCGCTGACCGGTTTTGCTGCATTGGTTCGAGATTTCCCCACGACCGCTCGCGCGGAGGAAGCGTGCTTTCGCATTGCCGAATGTTATCAGGCGCTGGGGCAATCTGCAGATGCGATTAAAGCTTCTCGTTTTGCATTAGAACGCTATCCCGACTCTGTCTTTGCAGGTCGTGCACGCTTGCAGTTAGCCGAAATTTTAATCGCTCAAAAACGTCCGGCCGAAGCCGCTGCCTTGCTGGAAAAGGTAGAGGCTAAGGCGGAAGCGGCGCTGCGTCCCGCAATTGCGTGGACACGTGCTCGCGCACAGATGGCCAGTGAAGATGGCGCACAGCAAGCCGCAGGCCGGGCTGCGCTCGAGCAACTTGCTGCCGCCGAGCCGCCCACCTCTGTCACAGCGGGAGCCGCAGCGGAGCTTGCGCAAGCCTGTGAGCAGCAAAATCAGAATGAGGCGGCGCTCAAATGGTGGCAGCGGGCGGTCGCGACCGCTCAGGAACCCGCTGCCCAAGTATTTGCCGCGGCACGCGGCGGATGGACTGCTGTGGCGCTCGAATCATGGGAAAAAGCGGAATCGCTCTTTGAAAAGGTGCGGCAACTGACACAAAACACAGCTGCCGACGTAAAGGTGCGTGTGTGGCGCAAGGCCGCTAATTCGGGCTTGGTACGCGTCTGGCTCCGACGCGATCAGCCCAAGCGACTGCTCGAACTACTGCAAACAGAAAAGGAAGAATTTTTAGAAAGCAGCGGACGCGAGCGATTGTACGCAGAGGCGTACGCCTATTATGCGTTGCGACAGTGGGACGCAGCGGCGGCGGCGTTTGACCGGTTTCTGGCGGCGAACCCTCCGCGCGAACAAGCAGCGCTCGCCGCATATCAGCGGCTTCAAGCATCAGCACAGCTCGACCCGCGCGCCGTTGATCGTTCGACCGAAGAATATCTCCAGCGATATCCCGATGCCAGGTGGGCTGACTCGACACGTCTTTTGCGCGCGCAGGAACTGAGTCGGCAATCCAAATGGAGTGAGGCGCTCCCTCTGTGGCAATCGCTCGCTCGGCGATTGGAATATCCCGCGGATCCAGCAGCCCCTGCAATTTCTGCGGAGACCGTTTTGCAGGAGTTTGCCCGCACGCGCCAAGAACTAGGACAGTGGAAAGAGGCCGCTACTGTTTGGGGTCAGCTTTCGGAAGCCGCTTCCACTAAAAATAATGCGCCGCTGGCACTGCAGGCGCGCGTTCGGGAAGCAGGCGCGCTGGAAAAATCAGAACAAATTCCAGAAGCCCTTACCTCTTGGAAAATGGTGCAGCAGCTCGCGCCTGCCGCGAGCTCAGAACGTCGCTCTGCGCTTGAGCAAATTGGACTACTACTACTACTTCGTCAGAATAAAACGGCTCCAGCGGCGGAAACGTTCGAACTGCTGTTGCGAGAATTCCCCGATACTTCGGTACGCGCGCTTGCGAGCTACACGATTGGAGCTGCCGCGATCGAAGCTAAGGATGATGCCAAAGCCGTTACTGCGCTGGAAAACGCACGCCGATGGGATGCGAGCGCCTGGCAATTGCCCGCAACCGAAGCCCTCGCCCGGCTTGCGTTTGCCGCTCGTCGACTGGAAGACGCGACCCGTTATGCCTTTGAATACGAAACAACACGGCAAGCGCGAGGAACATCCGCCAAGCCGCTGCCCGCCGCGCTCTGGTTTTGGCTCGCACGACAATGGCAGGAACGCCACGACTGGGAGAAAGCGGCGCGCTTTTTCACCATTGTCACGCAGGACCCGGAAGCGGAGGCCGGTGCGGCAATCGACCGCAGTCCGCTGCGGCCGACCGCGTGGTGGGGCCTCGCTCAGGCGCAACGGGAACAAGGCCAGTGGAAAGCCGCGATTGAAGCCTACGCGGAATATCAACGCCTAACACCTGAGTCGGCAAACCATCCGGAAGTATTGCTTGAACTGGCCGCGGCGCATACCGGCAATCGAGACTGGGCCGCGGCACGGGCGATTATCGACCGCGTCCTCATCACTCAACCGGAAGGCAAGTTTAACGCCCAGGCGCGACGGCAACTGGGTGAATTGCTCTTCGCGCAAGGCGAATACGCTGCAGCTGGCAAAGCTTTTTCCGCGCTCGCGCTTTTGTATGATGACTCCAAACTAACGCCCGACGCACTTGAGAAAGCTGCGCGTGCTTACGAAAAAGCGGGAGATGTTGCTGGCGCCACCGAATCTCGCCGACAACTAGAAGCATGGCGGCAGAAAAATGCTACGACTGTTAAAAATCAACCGTGAAGGCGCGCGGCTCCACATCATCGCAAACATCCACTCCATGAAATTCACCGCCGCTGCTCCTGCGTCTCGGTCATGGGGCTCTTCCCGAAGCATGTGGATGTTAGCCTTGCTCGCCGCGCTTGCATCTCATGCAGCGTTGATTTTTGGATTAGAACAGTGGCAAGTACATCGGTGGACGGCCCCCTCTCTGGAAGCGCGCCGGCCGTTTGAAATCCGACGAGCCCAAGTTCGCCCTCAAACAGCCGTCGTCGCCCGACCCGCAGTTGATTGGAAGTCGCTCCCGCTTGCGCGTGATGCGGTGTTGCGCTCGGTTCCGGTCGCGGACGGACAAACGCTGGAAGCCGCGTTGCAAGCAACTCGGCCACAAATCACCCTGCCAGCAATCGCGCCGCCTATACAAAAGCTGCCCGACTTGGCGCAAGAATCGGCACGCGCGGCTCAGACGATTATTGCCCGCTCTTCCGATGAGCAGGCACTAATCCGCGCTGAATTCGAGCGGCTTTCGCAGGGAAATCTTTCCGGAGAGCCGGCTGCAGGCAACCCTCCGGCATCCAGCACGGGAAATGAAGCGGGAACAGGTGTGCGCGGTGCGGCGCTCCCGGGAGCCGGCGCGCCCGGTCAAGGAGCTCTTCCTTCATTTGATGATGTGCGTGCCGATTTTCGCAATCTTGAGGGAGGCCTCGGTCCCCGGCTTCCGGAGCCGGTGCTCGTGCGCCTACCTAGTGATTTCGTTTTTGATTTTGATTCTGATCGCATTCGCTCGAGCGCTACGCCGCTCTTGAGACAAGCGCTAGAATTGATTTTGCGTTCGCCTCGCGCGCGAGTTCAAGTGGACGGTCACACCGACACGTTTGGGACCGACAGCTACAATCAAGGTCTTTCGGAGCGCCGTGCGGGCAATGTCGCGATTTGGCTGCGCGGCCAATTACCGTCGGATCGTGGTGATGATTATCAATTTCAGCCGCGTGGCTTTGGCCGAACCCGGCCGCTCGTGAATCCGCGCGGCAATATTTCTGAGCAAGAGCGCAACCGCCGCGTCGAGCTGGTCATTCAGCCGCTTTTATAACTTACAAAACAACGGTTACTGTCCGATATCCGGTTTTCCGCGCCCGAGCGCGTTGGCATAATCGAGCAGGATTGATCCCGCTTCATCCCGCTGTGGATCAATCCAGGAAAAGCCTGAATCTTCATCTAAATCCAAGTCGGCGCCGGGTGAAGCTGCATTCTTTTTGCGTTTGGCGACAGCAGATTCAGAAACGTTCTCCGGGCTGGTTTTGCGAATGCGTTCAACTGGCGGCTGATGCTGGTCCAGTTGCTCAAGCGTTAATTCCCACACACGTTGGCCGGGGTCTTGCGCCCGCAAGGCATCGCGTTCTTTTTTACGGGATTGAGTCCGCGCTTCTTGCACGTCACGTTCCTGAATGCGCTCGCTTTCATTTAATGAAACCCATTTATTTTTTTGTCGCTCTTCTAACTTCGCTACATCCTCGAGCAAATACCGGAACTCAGGATCGCGGGCGATGCGCGTTTGGCTCTGTTGTTTGAGCTGCGGCAAATACGGCGCGGCCAAGTTCATCGTTTCAAATTGCGCCGGAGCCACTTCATCGTACGGCAACGCATTAGGCAGTTTGCTTTCTCCGATATCGAGATGATCATACAGCGAAGGCAGTTGTATTTCGGGGATTACGCCACGCACCTGTGTGGAACCGCCGGCAATGCGATAGAATTTTTGCACAGTCAGCTTGAGCCGACCCAGATCACCATCTAGGCCGAAAGGACCCCGGTCGAGCGCCGTCCACGTTTGCACCGTTCCCTTACCGTGCGTGCTGCGGTCGCCGATGATTACGGCGCGGCCATAATCTTGCAGCGCGCCCGCGACGATCTCTGAGGCCGACGCGCTCAGATGCCCTACCAGCACTACAAGCGGACCCGGGTAGAGCACCAACCCATCATCCTGGTCGCTGAGCACCTCGGTCCTGCCGCCGGCCGTCCGCACCTGCACAACAGGTCCGCGTGCAATGAAGAGCCCCGTCAAATCAATTGCTTCTTCTAAAAGCCCGCCACCATTTTTCCGCAAATCCAGGATAATGCCGGCAACACGATGCGCCTTGAGGGCCGTGATGAGTCGAGCGCAATCGAGTGTGGCTCCCTTGTAAAATTGTGGGAGTCGCAACACGCCAACGCGTCGATCCGCGCCTTTGCGTTCTAGAATTTCTGCGCTGGCTTTTTGCTCTGTCAGCTTAACTTCATCGCGCACAATTGTTACCTCACGTTTAGCTGAATCCGGCTGACCTGTCGGCGCGACCAGAAGTCGGACTCGGCTTCCACGCGGTCCGCGGATCAGCTCGACCACTTTGTTGAGCTTCATATCGATCACGTCGACCCATTCTCCGCGCTCGCCCTGTCCGACAGACAGGAGCCGGTCATCTGGGTGCAGCTTCTTGGAAAGATCGGCCGGACCACCGGGAACCAGTTTTTCAATTGTCGCGTAGCCGTCTTCCGATCGCAGCACCGCCCCAATCCCGCTGAGTTTGAGATCGATCACATTAATCTCAAAATTTTTCGCTTCCTCGGGACTTAAATAATCCGAATGCGGATCGTATGCATGGGCCAGCGCGCTGAGATAGACGCTCAGCACCTCTTCGGGCTCCAGTTCACGCATCGTTTTGAAAAAATTTCGGTATCGCTTGGTGATTTTTTTTACCGTCTCTTCTGGTTTTTCTTTGTCCAATCGGCCCTGAATCAATTCAAACTTGATTCGACTTTTCCAAAGGCGTTCACTCTCCGCAAAATCGTTAGGCCATGGCGCCTTGTCCCGGTCCCAGTAAAAACGTTCGGGTGTATTAAAATCATAAGATTGACCGATTAATCGATCGACGAGCTGTTCTTTCTCGGTTAATCGAACGAGGAAACGTTGGAAGATTTGTTCGGCTGGCTCCACATCCCCGCGCAGCGCATCGAGACTAATGGTGGCGCCGAAACGGGCTTCGAATTCGGCGATGTCGCTAGTGAAAAAAATCAGGTGATTATAATCGAGCGCGTCCAAGTAGCTGCGCAAATGACGGCGACTTGTCTCTTCATCCACCGGTTGCTGAATATAATGGAATCGCTCGAGACTTTGCGCCACACGTTGGGTTATTTTTTGGGCCCGGCCCGGGTTTTTAAAAAGCTCGGCACGGCCCGAACCCGCCATTGGCAAAAGGAGCGCCAGTCCTAGCGTGACAAATACCGCGACGCGAAAGTGCTTCATGCGGGCCCGATCCGATCGGATCCAAAAGTCGGATGTAGCGCTGCCGGAAGCAACACCGAACCATCGGCTTGTTGATACGTTTCAAGAAGAGCGATCACTAATCGCGCAAGCGCCGTGCCCGATCCATTCAGTGTATGACAGAATCGGTTTTCTCCTTTGGCGCCGTTTTTAAAGCGCAGCCCCATCCGTCGCGCCTGAAAATCCTCAAAGTTGCTGCAGGAG
The DNA here is from genome assembly GCA_964473925.1 of uncultured Verrucomicrobiaceae bacterium. GTDB lineage: Bacteria > Verrucomicrobiota > Verrucomicrobiia > Methylacidiphilales > CAYYVW01 > CAYYVW01. The sequence goes on along the minus strand of CAYYVW010000002.1, from coordinate 167,725 downwards.
GAAACTTCGAGCCACTTGCCCAGGCCCGGCGCCCAGACCTCTAAGTCGTAACAACGGGCCGCGCCAAAACCCAGGTCGCCCGTAGAGAGTGAAACGACGCGGTAATGCAATCCGAGCAGCTGCAGCACTTTTTCGGCATGGCCGACAAGCCGTTCCAGCGTTTCATAGGAAACATCCGGGTGAACGATGTGAACAAGCTCGACCTTATCAAACTGATGCACGCGAATGATTCCGCGCGTATCCTTACCTGCGCTACCCGCTTCGCGGCGAAAGCACGGTGTGTACGCGACGTACTGGATCGGCAGCGCGGCAGCTTCCAAAATTTCTTCCCGGTGCAAGTTGGTCACAGGCACTTCCGCCGTTGGCACCAGCCATAGGTCCTCCTCCGCGATCCGGTACATGTCTTCGGCGAACTTGGGCAGCTGCCCGGTCCCGATCATCGACGATTCACGAACGGCAAAGGGCGGCGCGATTTCCAGGTAGCCATGCTCCTCAATGTGCAAATCGAGCAGTAAATTGATAAGCGTGCGCTCCAATTTCGCACCGAGCCCTTTGAAGACGATGAACCCGCTGCCGGAAATTTTCGCTGCGCGCGGCAGGTCCAAGATATCCAGCGCCGCCCCGATCTCCCAATGCGGCTTGGGCGTGAACGCGTACACAGGCGGCTGGCCCCAGACGCGCTCAGTACGATTGGCTGCTTCATCCAATCCCACTGGCACATCTGCATGCGGCAGATTAGGAATGCGCAAGAGCAGTCCTTCTTGCTGCAATTCGACGTCCGCAACTTTGGAATCGAGCACCGCAATTTTATCTGAGACGGCTTTCATTTCGGCCATCAACGCATCTGCCGATTCGTTCTTGGATTTTTTCGCACCGATTTCTTTGCTAGCCCGATTGCGTTCCGCCTTGAGCTGTTCGACTTGAACCAAGAGTTCCCGCCGCTTCTGATCCAGTGCCAGCAATGCGTCGACGGACTGCTCGTCCCCTTTGCCGCGCGTGGCCAGACGCCGGCGTGCTTCGTCCGGATTTTCTCGGATGCGTTTGATGTCGAGCATACAGCTTTTGGAGGGAGGTTTTGAATCGTACCGGCCCGGCCTCCTGTCGGCAAGCCGCATCCGGATTGCCTCTGCGCATGTTTACCGTATCGTGCGAGCACCTCTTTATGCCCGCCTCCCGTAAACCCAAAACTCGCTCCACGCAACACAAAGCCACTCCCAAAAAGAAAGTGCTTCAATCTGGACAGGCGGACATTCCAGCCCGGGCTGATATCGCCGCCGCCGACACCTGGGACTTGTCCCCGCTTTTTAATACCGAAACCGCATGGGAAACGGCTTTCGAAAAACAGAAACATCAAATTCCGTCATTAGGTCTCTGGAAAGGCAAGCTCGGGCAATCCGCCACTCAGCTGCGCGATGCGCTCGAGGCCGGGAAAGTGTTCGACCAACGCGCCGAGCAACTTGGCGAGTATGCTTTCTTGCGGACGTGCGAAGACGGCGGCAGCTCGGCTGCAATGGACCGAATGGAGCGCCACCGCGCCGCGGCGGCAACGGCGGCAGAGGCACGCGCTTATTTTATCCCCGAGTTGCAGGCCATCAACGACACGACGTGGCAGCGGTTTATCGTCGATCCCGTGCTGGCCGAGTGGAAGACCGTCCTCTGGAAGATCCGCCGGCTGCGCCCGCACACGCTCTCAGGTTCCGAAGAGCGACTAATGGCCTTGGTGGCCGAGCCGCTTGCCGGGATGCACGCCGGCTTCGAGCAGCTGACCAACGTTGATCTGCGTTTTGGAACGATTCTCGATGAGAAGGGCAGCAAGCGCGAACTGACGCAATCAACTTATTCTTCTTTGCTTCTTTCACCTTCCCGCAAAGTTCGCAAACAAGCGTTCGAGCAGTTCTACGAAGGATTTTCCGCACACCGTCACACGCTTGCAGCGCTGCTGGCGCACTCCATCAAGACGGACGTTTTTGAAGCTCGGGCGCGCAATTATCCCAACGCCCGTGCCGCGGCGCTTTTCGCGCACGACGTCCCCGAAGCGGTCTATGACAACCTGATCACGACCGTGCACGCGCACTTGCCAGAATTTCAAGGGTATTGCCAGTTGCGCGCGAAAGCACTCAAGCTCGACCGCCTGCATGCGTACGATTCGTATTTGCCGCTGGTTCCGACGGTGCGCGTTCGCATTTCATTTGATGAGGCGTGCGAACAAGTGCTCGCTGCGCTTGAGCCGCTGGGAGAATCCTACGTCGCAACTCTGCGCGCTGGGCTTTTAAAAGAACGATGGTGCGACCGGTACGAAAACCGCGGCAAACACAGCGGCGCGTTTTCTAGCGGCTCATACGGCTCCCCGCCATATCTGCTCATGAATTACAAGGACGACGTGTTCTCGGATGTTTTTACGCTTGCGCACGAAGCCGGGCACTCGATGCACACGTGGCTGGCGTGCAAAAAACAGCGCCACCAGGACGCTTCTTATTGCATCTTCATTGCCGAAGTTGCCTCAACGTTCAACGAAGCGCTGCTCACCGAGCATTTGCTGGCAATCACCGATGATCCCCGCCGGCGCGCTTATTTAATCAACCGTCAGCTCGACGACATTCGTAACACGCTTCATCGGCAAACGATGTTTGCCGAGTTCGAAAAGCTGACGCACGAGCGGTACGAAGCCGGCGAAGCGTTGACGCTAGAAGCGTTCCAGAAAATCTATCGCGGCTTGCTCAACGCTTACTTTGGTAATGCCATGGCGATCGATCCGCAGATGGAATTGGAAGCGTTGCGCATTCCTCATTTTTACAACGCGTTCTACGTGTACCAATACTCCACCGGCATTGCCGCCGCGCTCGCGCTTTCGGAAAAAGTCCTGCGCGAGGGCGCTCCGGCGCGCGACCGGTACCTGGAGGCCCTCAGCCTCGGCGGCTCCCGCATGCCGATTGACGCACTGCGCCACGCGGGCGTCGATATGGCCAGCCCGGCCCCGATTGAAGCCGCGCTCGATCTTTTCTCCCGCCGCACAGAAGAACTGGCGAAGCTGCTCAAAAAAATCGAACGGTAGCTTTCCACCGCTCGAAGCTCAAAACTCTATCCTATGGGCGCTTCACTTGGTCTTTTTCTAGCGCTCTGCGTGGTGTCACGCATCGGATATTCGATTAACGACATCTGGACCGGCAGACTGGCTCGGAAATATTCGCCTGCCGAAGTCGCGATGTGGCGCGGGCTGACGCTAGGCATTACGATGCTGCCGTTTCTATTTTTTGTTTCCCCACGTGGATGGCAGGCGCTGCCGGCACAAACAGGAACGCTGCTGCTCTCTGGAGTGTATTTTGCTTTGAGCGTTTGGTCTGAAATGCGCGCGGCGCCGCTCATGCCCTTCGGGCTTCGCGCCGTATTCATGATGGGCGGCGCAAGCGTCGGCGGGATGCTCTTGGGGATCTTCTTGTTTCAGGAACATCTCTCTGCCCTCACATTGGGATTTTGCGCACTCCTCATCTCGAGCTCCTGCCTGCTCGCCTTCGGCGATCACGCCACCGAAGAATTGCACGCGCCGCGTGTGCGCTGGGGCATTGCATTGTGCCTCGTGCATGCCGGGCTCAACGTGCTGGGCAGCTTTTATTTCATTCAAGTAGTCCGCGCGACGGATCCATTGCTGGCAGGGTATTGCGGCGAAGTCGTGGTAGGGCTGAGCTGTCTTCCCTTATTACTATTTGATCCACCACGGAAAAACGGACCACCTTGGTGGAAACGAGCGTGGCAGGTCGGGGTTGCTTCCAGCCCCACTGCAATCGCAACTGCCGCGTGGTGTGTCGCCGTCACCTTTGGTCCGGTCAGTATTGCGATAGCGTCCTGCGGCCTGCAAGTGGTGTTTATTTCTTTGATGGGTTTTTGGTGGCACCGAGAAAAATTGGGGCCGTGGCGTTGGACGTGCATCACGCTGGTCGTCGCGGCGCTAGCGGGATTGGGCTGGAGCATGCAGGCTGGCCATTAAGCTCTCAATATAAGTGCTTCTTTCCATGACCTCATCGCTCGGTTGGTTCCTCTTTTTATGCGTGCTTGCGCGTATTGGCTATTCGTTCAACGACATTCTGACAGGAGAGCTCGCCCGGAAAGAAGATCCTGCCGAGGTGGCGGCGTGGCGCGGCCTGTCGCTGGGCGTGACGATGCTGCCACTGCTTCTGTGGGTCCCCGCGTCGGCCTGGCGCGCTCTGTCAGAGCACTGGTTTGCATTGGCCTTTGCCATCGGCATCACATCCATTTCCAACGTGCTCGTACAGGCGGCAGCGCGGTTGCTCCCCTTCGGCTTACGTGTGGCGTTCCTGGCGGCGGGCATCACAACCGTTTGTATCCTGACCGGAATTTTCTGGCTCGGAGAATCCGTTCCGCCACTCGCGTTGCTTTGGTGTGCGGTGTTGCTCGTCGCAGCGTGCCGGCTGGCGGCGGGCGACCACGCGACCGCAACCTTTACTCCACATATCGGACGAGGCGCCATGCTCTGCCTGGCTGGATCCATCTGCGTCGCGCTGGGTATCACGAGCCTCGCACAGCTCGCGCGCACGACCCATCCCCTGCTGGCAGGCTACTTGTGGGAGTTTGGAATCGGCATCTGCTGTGCTTTCTACTTTCTCGCGCGACGCGCGTGGCAAAAGAGTCGAACACCTCTCTTCCACTGGCCGCGCATCCTGAAAATCGGTGCAGCGTCTGCACCGACTGCGATTGGAACTGGCTGCATGGCGCTAGCACTCTCTTTTGGTCCACTGACGATTGCCCAGTCGCTCGGCGGTGTGGGCGTGGTCTGCGTCACGCTGCTGGGCCGCTGGCGGCATCAAGAAAAAATCGGCCCGCACCGTTGGCTGCTCATCGCGCTGATTGTCGCTGCCATTGCCGGGATCGGTATCACAATGAATAGCCGCTAAAGAATACCTAAGGACTACCCCATCACCCGATCGAGCCCCTGCCCCCACGTCTGTACAAGCTCTTCCAGCGGCCATGCGAAACTCTGACTCCCACGCTCGAGAACAAGCTCTGAGCCACCAACGGCACCGATCCGATCAACTGCGATATCATACTGACGTGCCAGCGCCGAAAGCTCTTCAAGCTGTCCGGGACCAACCGAAAGGAGAATGCGGCCCTGCGTCTCATTGAAAAGCGCCACGTCCAGTCGCACGTTCGCAGGAAGCCGGACTCGCGCCCCCAACGGCACGCTCGGCGCATAGGCGCCCACACACGACTCTACTACCGCTGACGCAAAACCGCCGTCGGAAAGATCGTGCGCGCTGCGGACAAGCCCCGCGCGGATCATTGCTCGCACGCAGTCGTGCAGTCGCCGCTCCCGCTCCAAATCCATCTCCGGCGGGCGGCCGCGTTTGAGGCCATGAATTTCCTGCAGGTAGTTGCTGGCTGCAATTTCCCATCCCCAATCACCTAAAAGAACGATTTCATCACCTTCATTCTTAAAAAACGCTGTAGTGATGTGCCGCTCATCCTCAATCAAGCCGACCATGCCCAACGTGGGCGTTGGATCAATCGCGCCAGCCGGGGATTGATTATACAGACTGACATTCCCGCCCGTCACGGGCGTACCGAACGCGCGACAGGCTTCCGCAATTCCATCGACGGCTTGCTCCAGCTGCCAGAAAATCTCCGGCTGCATCGGATTGCCGAAGTTAAGATTATCCGTCGCAGCGATCGGCACCGCGCCGGTCACCGCCAAGTTCCGGGCTGCCTCGGCGACGGCGATCTTGCCGCCCAGGTACGGATCGAGCGCGCAGTACCGGCCGTTGCCGTCAACGGTGGAGGCCAGATACTTCCACGGGTGGTCGGGATTGCCCGTCGCAAAGCGCACGACCGCGGCGTCGCTCCCCGGCGCCACAATCGTCCCCGCGCGCACAGTATGATCGTATTGCCGATAAATCCAACGGCGGGAGCAAAGATTTGGACTGCCAATCATCCGCAGCAAAATACCACGGACTTGGCCCGAGGAAGGCTCTGGAATTGACGCTAAGTCAAACTGCTGCGCCACGTCCAGGCCCGCCGGTCGCTTGGAGGGGCGATGATAAATCGGCGCTTCGTCGGCCAACTGCTTGGCAGGAATTTCGGACACGACGCGGCCGTAGTCCTTCACGCGCATCACGCCATCAGCCGTCACCTTCCCAATCTCGGCTACAGGCAAGTCCCACTTCTGGAAAATTCGCTGCACAGTTTTCTCATGCCCCTTGCGCACGATGATGAGCATTCGCTCCTGCGATTCGGAGAGCATGGTTTCATACGGCGTCATCCCATCCTCACGCCGCGGCACATGCATCAAGTCGATCTCCACCCCCGTTCCGCCGCGCGCCGCTGTTTCACAGGTGGAGCACGTCAGGCCCGCCGCGCCCATATCCTGCACGCCGACCACCGCTTCAGGATGTTCAAAAAGCTCCAAGCACGCTTCGAGCAGCAGCTTCTCCATGAACGGATCGCCCACCTGGACCGCTGGCCGATCTTCATGCGAGTTTTCATCCAAGTCGCGCGACGCGAACGCCGCGGCCGCCAGCCCATCCCGCCCCGTGCGTGCGCCAACGTAAAAAATTGGGTTACCAATCCCCTCAGCTGCACCGCGCCGGATTTGGTCGTGGCGCAAAATCCCGAGAGAGAATGCGTTCACGAGCGGATTTCCGTCGTAGCTCGAATCAAAACAGACCTCGCCCCCCACGGTCGGCACGCCGATGCAATTGCCGTAGTGGCCGATGCCCGATACGACCCCGGCCAACAATCGCCGATTAGTCCGCGCCTGCGGCGTGTGGCCGCGGATTTCGCCGAAGCGCAGTGAGTTCAAATTAAAAATCGGCCGCGCGCCCATCGTAAAGATATCTCGCAAAATGCCGCCGACGCCCGTTGCCGCGCCCTGGAACGGCTCGACCGCGCTTGGGTGATTATGCGACTCGATCTTGAACGCAACTCCCCAGCCGTCGCCCACATCGATCACGCCGGCGTTCTCCTCGCCCGCGCGCACGAGCACGCGCTCACCCGTTGTCGGGAATTTCTTTAGCTGCGGCCGGCTGCTTTTGTACGAGCAGTGCTCACTCCACATCACCGAGAAAATCCCCAGCTCGGTGAAGTTGGGCGCCCGCCCTAGAATCTTTTTGATCCGATCAAATTCTTCCGGCGTCAATCCATGCTCTTCGATGAGCTGTGGCGTGATTGCCGGATCGGTCAGGCTGTTTGCACGCTTTGCAGATTTCTTAACGCTGAAGTTTGTACGAGATGAAGAACCAGCGCGGGAAGGCATAGGAATACGCTACAAAGAATGCGGCTCTGTTTACGCCTCGGCAAGATTTCGTTTTATTTAGATGGAAGCGCCACGCGAGCACAAAATTCCCACTCGCCATCTTCGCGCTGCGCTTCCATCTGCCAAAATCCTCCGACCGGCGGCGCAAGCGCCCAGCCGTGAAATTCCGACACGGTCGTTTCTGCAGGCAGCGGGGTGCATGTCAGCGCCCATTCGCCGGTCCCCGTCCGGATGCGCATTCCCCGAATAAGCTTTCGATCTTTTCGCTGACACCGGCCACGCACTTCCACCGTCACTAGCAGCGGCGCGAGAGCGTCCGGTCGTTCGAGCGACAGCTCGTAGCCTGGCTGGACCTCCACGCGCGCTCGCAAATCAGGCACCAAACCCAACTTTCTCCCCAGCCGCGTCCACCATGATCCGCGCCAGCGGTTGATCCAATGCCCAAGCATTCGCAGGCGGTCCTCCAGCTGCACCCGCTCGATCAGCCGCTCCGTCAACGCGTCAGCGATTATCTCCGGATCGGTCACATGCTTGCGATAAATCTGCCGCACGCCACGGCGCATTTTTTCCGCGAATTTATAATCAGCCGAAATCGACCCATGCCGCACTCGGTAATGAAAAAGCGGCTCGGGAATGTAATGAAACTCCCACCCACGCTTGGCAACGCTAAGCCAAAAATCCCAATCTCCCAGAAGACGGATTGCCGCATCATAACCGCCTTGCTCCTCCCACACGGCCCGCCGAAACACCGCGCAGTTATCCACCTTGTTCGCGAAATACATCGCCTTCAAATCAAACGGGCCGACCCGATGGACGCCGCTGGCGTTTCCGAAAAGATACAAGTCGCTGTAGACCACGCCCACTCGCGGATGCCGTGCAAACACCTCTAGCGCTCGATCGATCAGCGCAGACTCGATTTTGTTGTCGCTATCCAGCGGCAAAATAAATTCACCCCGGGCTGCCGCAATCGCCGTGTTCCGCGCGACGCCAGGACCGGCCTGCTCTTGCTGAAGCACCTGAATGCCGTCTCGCCGAATTTGGTCGAGCACCTGCAGCGTATGAAGGTCCGTAGAGCCGTCATCCACCACAATCACCTCATGCCCGGCGGCGCGGCAGGGCGCCGCGCTTGCGATTGCGTCTGGTAAAAATTCTCCGTCGTTGTAGGACGGAATAACGATCGAAACGAGCGGCTGTTCCATGCTCACAATTCGCTTCTAACCTCGCCGCGCCTTGTGGGCGAGCAGCAAAATCTCTTGCCACACGCGCATCGGGCGTTTTGGATACTCCCCTCCTATGCACGCGACCATCATCGTCACCCCCAAAGCCAGCGTTTTTGATCCGCAAGGAGAAGCCGTCCGCGGCGCGCTCGAAGGGCTCGGCCTAGAAGAAATCCAGAACGTGCATGTGGGCAAGCACATCCGGCTGACGCTCGCGGCCAAGCCAACTGCGGTACTCCGCCGCAAGCTCGAGGAAGCATGCCGCAATTTTCTCTCCAATCCGGTGATTGAAGATTATGAGCTCTTTCTTGAATCGTCGGATGGAACGGGCAAAGCCGCTCCGGATAAAAAGCACATCCTTTTTGCCGCCGGAGAAGAAATGGCCGGCAGCCTAACAGAAACCGGCCCGTCCCCTAAAACTGCTCGTGCCAAAGCGAAGTCGCGACCTGCAGCGCGCGCCAAACGCCCCCGCAAGTAAGCAGTAGCTTACTTGGTTTTTGATTTTTTCGCGGGCGCTTTCCGGGACTTGGTTGCGCGCGGACGTGCTGCTGCTTTCATAGGCGCCGCCTCTTCTTTCAAGCGGGCTGGCTTCGTCTTGCCTTTGGCCGCCGGGTCTTTCTCCTTCTTGAGCGTTGCCTCAATCGCGCCGGTTTTTAAGTTTTCCGCGTTCGGACGCTTGCTGAAAAACTTTTTGCCGCCGGGTTTTTCTGCACGCGGCGGAAATTCAAACGCGATCTTCCCATCTTCCTGCAACGTCAGAAATGCCCCGAACGGACGCTTGGTCCGCTGCGAAATAAATTTTGGCAATAAATCAGTCCGCCGCGTCTCAAGGAGTTTCGCCGCTTGCTCGCGCGAAATTTCCTGATTCAGGATTTTTTTGCCCAGCTTGAACTTGCACGTGGGTGCTTCGCCCAGCGCATGCTCACACGCATAGGACATCATCGTCTCGATGACGCGCCCCTTGTCTACTGGACACGGGCCTACGGATTCCTGTGTTGCCGGATCGATCGCATTCCCGCTCGCATCCACCGGCGTCGCATCAAAAACAAATTCCACGGTACCGTCCTCCTTCAGTTTGAGCGCCGCGCTAAACGGCCGGCCCAGCCGGCTGCGGAAGCCCGAGAGCGGCCCGATGACACCTTGCGCCAGCAGCGTCTGCACTTCGGCCGGCTCAAGCAACCGTCCGCCGATCACCTTGCGCATTTTAAACGCACCATCCTGCGTCCGATATTCGCGCAACGTCTCAATGAACGGACTGCCGCTCTGGGGATGCGAAAAGCCCAAAAGCCGCGGCGCTGTCTTACCCTCGTCGAATTTTTTCACCCGGTCGACCAGACGCAGCGTCAGCTCGCGGATCTCTTTCATGAATTCCTCGCGCGTCATCTGCCCCTGTTCGATGAGCTTGAGCTTGTGCTCCCACTCACCCGTCATTTCAGCGGAGCGCAGCGTCCGGACCTCCAGCGCTTGCAGAAGCTCGAAGAGTGCCGCTGCCTTGGGCCGGGGAATCAGTTCCCGACCGTCGCGCACCAGGTACTCTTCATGCAACAGTCCTTCAATAATTGCTGCGCGCGTCGCGGGCGTGCCCAAGCCTTTGGCTGCCATCGCCTCACGTAATTCTTCATCATCCAAATGCTTGCCAGCGCCTTCCATCGCGGAAAGCAGCGTCGCTTCAGTAAAACGCGCGGGCGGCTTGGTCTGGAATGGTTTGACCTCAACCGCATCCGTCCGGACCCGCTCCCCTTCATCCACCGCAACCAGTGTCTTGTCGCGCTCGTCGTCCCCGGCGCCGTCTTCCCGTTCCTCGCGGCCGTAAATCTCCAGCCAGCCGGGCTTGCGTAAAATTTTGCCTTCGCTCCTAAACGCTTCCTCTTGCACGCGCGTGATGCGCGTCGTCACCTCAAACTCAGCGGCCGGATAAAACACGGCCAGGAAGCGCTTGGCGACCAATTCGTAGAGTTTCGCCTCCATCGGATCAAGCGTTGGCGGCGGCGTCTTATCTGTTGGAATGATCGCGAAGTGATCCGAAACTTTCGCGTTGTTGAAAATGCGCTTATTCGGGCGCACCCAGCCTTCGTCGAGTACGCGTCCCGCAAACGGCGCCAGCGTCGTCTCTTTGAGCGCTCGCAGCGAACCGCGAACGGTCTTCACATAATCTTCCGGCAGGTAGCGCGAGTCAGTACGAGGATACGTTAGTAGCTTGTGCCGCTCGTAAAGCGCCTGCGCCAGTTGCAGCGTGCGCCGCGCGGAAAGGCCGAAACGTCCGTTGGCTTCACGCTGGAGCGACGTTAAATCAAAGAGCAGTGGCGAGAGCTGCGTTGTTGGCTTTTTCTCCTCGGTGACAACGCCCGGTTTGCCTTCGCACTTAGCGCGGATTGCCTCCGCTTCGGCCTGCGACCAGAGCCGCTCGGGTTTGGCGTGCGGATCGCCTTCTTCCTCTTTCTCTTTTGCCGATTTCGCTTTGAGCGCCTTGGCCAGCTCTTCGTTGAACCAGCGGCCCGGATATTCTCCCGCTTTCGCGCCGAACGTGCCATGCACCTCCCAGTAATCACGCGGCTTGAATGCTTTGATCTCTTCTTCGCGCTCCACCACCAACGCCAGTGTCGGCGTTTGCACGCGACCCACCGGCGTCAGTTGAAATCCGCCGTTTTGCGAATTGAACGCCGTGAGCGCTCGCGTTCCGTTGATCCCCACCAGCCAGTCACTTTCCGATCGGCAGACGGCGGCGTTTGCTAAATTCTGCAGCTCGGTGCCCGGACGGAGCGATTCAAAGCCCGCGCGAATCGACTCGGCCGTCATCGACTGAAGCCACAGCCGCTGAATCGGCTTCTTGGTCTCCGTATGTTGCACGATGTAACGGAAAATCAGCTCGCCCTCTCGGCCGGCATCGCAAGCGTTGATCAGCCGGTTCACGTCTTTGCGCGCGATCAGCTTGATAAGCACCTTGAGCCGGGCCTCACTCCGCTCGATCGGGCGCAGGCCGAAGGCATCGGGCATCAGCGGCAGGCTCTCAAACTTCCAGCTCGGCCGCTTGCCATCACCCGGTAGGCACAGCTCGAGCAAATGCCCCACCGCCGAAGAGAGGACGTACTCGTCGCTCTCGAAATACTCGCTCTGCTTTTTGAAGCCGCCCAGCGCCTTGGCGATATCCGCCGCCACGCTCGGCTTTTCCGCGATGATCAGGGCTTTGGGCATAAGGGAATGGTTTTAAAGGAAAACGGCATGCCTATATATATAGGCATCTGGGGAGCCCCGAGCAGGACTGCCCTAGATCGGCAGACTCAAGCCAAGCCCGCGCCGGATGGCAACTGGGAATTTTCAATCGCCGCAAAAAAAGCGGCCAGCTTTACTTCGTCCAACCGATCATTCGTCCGGACGCCGCTGCACACATCCACACCGAACGGACGGACGCGCGCGTATGCTTCTGCCACGTTCCCGGCATTGAGTCCGCCCGCCAAATAAACCGGCTTTTTAGCGCGCTCGCAAATCGCACGGCTCACTTCCCAATCGTGCGTCCGCCCTGTTCCGCCTAGTTGCGGCACACCGCCCGCTTCAATAAAAGAATCTAACAGTAGCGCATCGACGTGCGACTCCAATTCCTTTACAAGCGTCACCGCCTCTGGCCCCGTCACATGCACCACCTGCACCAAGCGCACGCCAGGGAGCGCGTGACGCAGCACCGAATAATCTTCCAGCGCCAGTTTTCGACAAAGTTGAATCATCGTCGTGCTGCACCGCGCGTGCTGTACCACGATTCCTGCGGCGGTCGATTCACTCGTGAGTAAAAATGTTTCCACTGCCGACGGCACCGTGCGCGTGATTTCGGCGATCTTCTCTTCCGTCAGCACACCCGGGCCACTGGGCATCGCACCGACCAAGCCCAGCGCTCGCGCACCGTAGCGCGCTGCCAGCGCTGCTTCTTCAACGCTCTGAATACAGCAGATTTTGACCGCGGCGCCCATACTCACTAAGAAGCAGCGGCAAGCTGCCGCAGCACATACGGCAGGATGCCGCCGTGGCGGTAGTACTCGATTTCAATCGGCGTTTCGATTTGTGCGATGATGGGCACGGAGCGCCGTGCGCCGCCCGCCCGAAGAATTTCGAGCATGAGCTGCTGACGCGGCTCGCGCAACTGCTCGATCCCTGTGATTGCAAACGTCTCCGTTCCATCGAGCAAAAGCGAATGCGCATTTGCATCCGCCTCAAAAAGACAAGGGAGAACGCCCATGCCGATCAGATTGCTGCGATGAATTCGCTCGAAGCTCTGCGCAATCACCGCGCGCACCCCTAGCAGCCGCGTCCCCTTGGCGGCCCAATCGCGTGAGCTTCCTGTTCCGTACTCGCGTCCGGCTAAAATAATCAGCGGAACACCCTGCGCCTGATAGTGCATCGCCGCCTCATAAATGGGCAGCAAGTCGCCGCCGGGCTGAATGCGCGTCACGCCGCCTTCAACATCGGGAACCATCTGGTTTTTAATGCGAACATTCGCAAACGTCCCGCGGGTCATGATGCGGTCATTGCCGCGACGCGCGCCGTAACTGTTAAACGAAGCGTGCTCCACCCCGTGCTCACGCAAATAAATACCAGCAGGAGAATCAACATTGATGGAGCCCGCGGGCGAAATGTGGTCGGTTGTGATAGAGTCGCCGAAAATCGCCAGCGCCCGCGCGCCCGCAATATCGCTGACGGGCGCGGGCTGTGGCGGAAAGTCAGTGAAAAACGGCGGTTCCTGAATATACGTGCTCTCGGCATTCCAAGCGTAGAGCGTTCCGGTAGGCGCTGGGATTTTATTCCACGCCGGATTTTGCGCTTCAACGTCGCGGTAAAGACGGCGGAAAGATTCGGGACTCAAACTCGCGCGCAACGTGTCCCGCACCTGCGCTAATGTTGGCCAAATCTCATGTAAGAAAACCGGATTGCCGCTCGCATCCAGGCCCAGCGACTCGCGCGTCAAATCAATATCCACGCGTCCCGCGAGCGCGAACGCAACAACCAACGGCGGCGACATCAAGAAGTTGGCCCTCACGCTCACATGGACACGCGCTTCAAAATTCCGATTGCCCGACAGAACGCTGGCCGCGATGATGTCGTGACCGATAATTGCCTCTTCGATCGGCGCAGCAAGCGGGCCTGAGTTGCCGATGCAAGTGGTGCAGCCATAACCGACCAACTGAAAACCAAGGCGATCCAGGTACGGCTGCAGGCCGGCCTTCTCGAGATAATCAGTCACGATGCGCGAGCCCGGCGCCAGCGACGTCTTAACGAGCGGACTGATTGTCAGTCCACGCTCAACCGCATTTTTCGCGAGGAGCCCCGCGGCCAACATAACAGTCGGATTGCTCGTGTTGGTGCAGCTGGTGATCGCCGCGATGACGACGCTGCCGTCGGTAATCGTCGCAGGCGGCTTTTCTTCTAAGATGACGGAGTAAGCATGCGGCACTTGCTTGGCGCTCCGGCCGTAGCCTCCGTCCGCAACAGGTTGGGCCAGCAGCGCGCGGAACTTTTCTTTAAGTTCCGGCAGCTGTATCCGGTCCTGCGGGCGCTTGGGTCCCGCCACGCTCGGCTCGATCGCATCCAGCGCCACATCCAGCAGTACCGAGTAGGCGATCTTGTCTTCACGCGTAGGCATGCCAAACATTCCTTGCGCGCGGAAGTAGTGCTCGAAAAGCGCACACTCTTCCTCAGTGCGGCCCGTGCTGCGCAGATACTCAACCGACTCGGCGTCGACCGGGAAAAAGCCCATCGTTGCGCCATATTCCGGCGCCATGTTGGCGATCGTCGCGCGATCCGGCACCGACAAACTGGCCGCGCCTGGCCCAAAAAACTCAACGAACTTACCAACCACCTTCGCGCGCCGGAGCAGCTCGGTGATGTGCAGCACCAAGTCGGTTGCCGTGACGCCTTCGCGCAGCGCGCCGGATAAATGCACGCCGACCACTTCGGGCGTCAGAAAATAAACCGGCTGGCCCAGCATCCCCGCCTCCGCTTCGATCCCGCCGACGCCCCAGCCGACGACACCCAGCCCATTGATCATCGTCGTGTGCGAATCGGTCCCGACCAGCGTGTCGGGGAATGCCAACCGCCGTCCGCCGCGCTCCTGCGTCAGCACACCCTTGGCTAAATATTCCAAATTGACTTGATGGACAATCCCCACGCCAGGCGGAACAACCTTGAACGTCTTAAACGCCTGCTGACCCCACTTGAGAAATTCGTACCGTTCCCGGTTGCGGATAAACTCGATCTCCAAATTCCGCTCAAACGCATACGGCGTCCCCGCCACGTCCACTTGGACCGAGTGATCGATCACCAGATCCACCGGCACCAACGGCTCGATTTTACTTGGATCTTTCCCCATGCGTGAAAAGGCATGGCGCATCGCCGCCAGATCCACCAAAAGCGGCACGCCGGTAAAATCTTGCAACACGATCCGCGCGACCACGAATGGAATTTCCACCTGTGCAGGCTCCTGCGCGTTCCACGAGGCGAGCGCGCGGACGTCCTTTTCAGTAACGCGCGTCCCGTCGCAATGCCGGAGCACGCTCTCGAGCACAATGCGCAGTGAGATCGGCAGCCGGCTAATCGGGCCCACCCCTGCTGTTTCGAGCGCCGGCAGACTGTAGTAATCAACCTTCCCGCTGCCGGGCAAAGAAAGTTCGCGCAGCGTAGCAAAAGGATCGGGCCGCGACATGATGCATCCAACGTAATATTGCCACTAGCGGAACGCAAGACTGGGCGCATCTTCCTCTCCCCGTTCTTGACCGCAGGGGCAGGAGGCTTCTAGCGTCAGTCTTTCTATGCCTTTGCACCGGCCGGGCGGCTTCCTTCCTTTTATCGCGCGCCTCCGTGCAATCTTAGTGCTTCTATTAATAGGCATCCTGGGCGGCTTTTTGACGCCGGCCCACGCGGTGCTTTCATGGCGACCGGGTGAGGGATGGACGGATGAGAAGGGCGGCCAGGCCTCGGCCTCCAGCTCACGTGATCAATTAGCGCTGGCCAAAAAACTCGAAGCGCAAGGAGACATTAAAGGATCCTATCAGGCGTACCGGGCGTTGGTACGCCGCTGGCCGCTTTCCTTCTTTGCTTCGGAGGCGCAGTTCCGCTCAGGCAAGCTCGAGGAGCGCCGTGGAGATTTCTGGCGCGCATTCAAAAGCTACCAGAAGATGGTCGAGAAATATCCGGCCAGCGAATTTTTCGACCAAGCGCTGGAGCGACAATTTGCAATCGGTAATTTGTATCTGGCCGGCGAGAAAGAGAAGTTGTGGAAAATTCCAATCGCACCAGCCACCGAAAAGGCGGCACAAGCGTTTGAGCAAGTGATCAAGAACGCGCCCTATGGCAAGCTCGCCCCGCAGGCGCAGTTCGCGATCGGGCTGACGCGCGAGCGGCAGGGCAAGTACTCGCTGGCGGTCGCTGCGTACACAGCGCTCATCGACCGGTACCCCGGGCATGATTTAGTCGACGATGCGCAATATCAGATCGGCTTCGCGTGGCTGCGCGCCTCCAGCCAGCCCGAGTACGATCAGAGCGCCGCGCAAAAGGCGATCGAGGCGTTTGAAGATTTCTTGGTACGCTATCCTGGTAGCGAAAAAGCAGCGCAGGCCAAAGAGCACATCGGAATGCTCGCCAATCGGCAAACGCAAGGCGCGTTCACAATCGCGCAATTTTACGAGCGACAAAAAAACTACGCGGCAGCCGCCATCTATTATAATGAGGTGATCCGTCAGCAGCCCAACTCCAAGCAAGCGCAGGATGCCAAGAAACGTCTGGCCGATCTCAAGCCGGCACTCGAAGGAAAGAAAGAAGCGCCGCTGCTCAAGCCCGGTGAGCTCGCGGGCCCAGCGCCCGAAGTAGCAGCAGTACAAGACGTATCCGCTGACGCGCCCGAGGTGAAGGATGCTGCGGACGGCGGTCCAACATCGCCCGAAGAAAAGCTGCCGGAGCCAACCTCCGCGCCCGATCCCGTTGCTTCAACCGAAACCGAAGCACCGCAAGCGGCCGAGGCTTCTGCCGAAGCAACGCCCGCGCCTGCTTCCGCGCCGGTGACGACAACTGCGGTTCCGCCACCACCGCCAGAGCCCCCTCCCGCGCCCAAGCTGCCGACTCCGCCGCCCGCTGGCCCGGATGGAATTCCGCCAATGCCGTGGGCCTCAGGCGACCCGACCGCGATGAAAACCGCAACAGCTCCGGCGAAAGCCGCAGCGTCCTCCTCGGAGAAAAAAGCGGAGCCCAAGGCCGCTCAGTCTGAAAGCAAAAAGAAAACGTCGGGCTCGCAAAAGAAAACTTCCTCCAAGAAAAAGCCCGCACCCAAAAAGAAGTCCGTGCGCGACGAGGACGATGTGCTGCCGCGCCGAAAGGCATCGACGGACGATGAGTAACACGGTACGATGCGAAGCGGTAGATTCCCTATGAAGCGGTTTTCTCTTTTACTGCTGGCGATTGTCACGCTGACGCTCGGCACCTGGATGTTCACTGGCTGTGCAGGCTACCGCGTCGGCAGCATCGCAGGCGCTGAGCTGCAAGGAGTCCGCTCTATTTGGGTCCCGCCCGTGCGCAATAAGAGCCTAGAGCCCGCGCTCCCCGGTCTCGCGACCAACGCGATCCGGCGGCGCATCGATAACGACGGCACACTCGAAAACACCAGCGACGCACAGGCCGACGCAGTGCTCGAAGTCACGATCACGCGGATTGAGCGCGATCCCGTCCGCAACGCCCGCAACGATGTGCTCTTGGCCGCGCAGTACGACGTGAAGATCCACGCCGTGGCGACGCTCACCAACCGCCGTCTCGGGCGAAAGATTTTTGAGAACCGCCCCGTCTCAGGCCGGACGCATTATTACCTTCAAGCCGACTCGCAAGAGGTTGAGCGTCAGGCGATGCCGCTGGCCACCGAAGATCTCGCCCAGCACGTCGTGAGCATGGTCACCGAGGGGTGGTAAAACAGGTTGACGGACCGCCGCCCTTGTGCGGCACGGCTGGCTAGTATGAGCGCTGCGACCACGCCCCGCGCCGGGAGGATTGATCTTTTTGACCCCGCCGTTTATTCGGCGGATCCAAGAGACTGGGCTACCCTGGCCAGCGCGGTTGCCTCCGCCACTCGCATTGTTTGCGATAAACTGCCGCTCAAAAAACTCCCCGAACCATCTGACCCGGGAGAGCTGGCCCCTGCAGCCGGTGTTGCGGCAAATGCGCTCGTAGATCTAACGCGCCATCTTGTCAACTGCTCCCAAGCAGAACGGGATTGCCTGGACGATGATGAGCTGGAAAGCGCCGTCTTGCCTAATCTGGCCACCGCACGTGCCGCTTGGTTCAAGCTAAGTGATGATTGCCCACACTGGCTTCTGGGAGAAGCCGCGTGCAGGCTGAGCGAAACCGATCGTCGCCCCACCGGAACCTATGAACAAGTCCTCGCCGAACGCGCGTACCGTTTATTCTATACTACCTTTCAAGCTCGTCTTCCACAAGTAGAACCGGTCACCCCCGTCCGTCTCATGTCCCTTACAAGAGACGGCGGAATAATCCTTGCCCAAGAACAGCCTTTGCCCCGCCGCGGGCGCGCCCCGGCAATAGAAGCCCCTCGGTAACAAACAGGGCTATCACCCATTTTTTGACAATCCGCAAAATTGGCCCAAACTAAGGGCAATGGATTTGTCAAAATTTACAGAAAAGGCCCAGCTCGCGTTATCCGAAGCGCAGGATGCGGCCACGCGGCTGGGGCATCAAGGAATCGATGTTGAGCATCTGCTGCAAACGCTGCTGCATCAAGAGGACGGAATCGTGCCACGGCTTTTGGAGAAAGCCGGCACGTCAATCGACCTGCTCAAGGCGAACTTGGACGCAGAGCTGGCAAAGTTGCCGCGCGTGACGGGGGCCGGCGCAACAGGCGCCGTGGGTGTGACGCAGCGGCTCAGTCAGTTAATTCTCCGGGCGCAAGACGAGGCCAAGAGGCTCAAGGACGATTACACCAGCGTTGAGCACTTGCTCTTGGCCATGTTTCAGGAACCGGCCTCAACCGGCGTAGGGCGCGTGTTAAAATCCGCGGGCGTCACGCGCGACGCACTGCTCAAGGCGCTCGTCTCCGTCCGCGGCGGGCAACGTGTCACGAGCGCCAACCCTGAAGCCACCTACGAAGCGCTGGAAAAATACGGTCGAGATTTGACCAAACTGGCCGAGCGGCAGAAGCTTGACCCTGTCATTGGCCGCGACGCGGAGATTCGCCGGGCGATCCAGGTCCTATCCCGCCGCACAAAAAACAATCCCGTGCTCATTGGGGAGCCGGGCGTCGGCAAAACAGCAATCGTCGAAGGCCTGGCGCAGCGGATTGTCAAAGGCGACGTTCCCGAGAGCTTGAAGGACAAGCGGCTCGTCGCTCTCGACTTGGCGGCATTGATTGCGGGTGCCAAGTACCGCGGCGAGTTCGAAGAGCGCTTGAAAGCAGTGCTGCAGGAAGTGACGCGCGCACAGGGCGGCATCATCCTCTTCATCGACGAGCTGCATACAATGGTCGGCGCCGGAAAGGCCGAAGGCGCCATGGACGCGGGCAACATGCTCAAGCCCATGCTCGCGCGCGGCGAGCTGCACTGCATCGGCGCGACGACACTCGACGAATACCGCCAGCACATCGAGAAGGACGCCGCGCTGGAGCGGCGCTTCCAGCCGATCATGGTCGAGCCGCCCAGCGTTGAGGAGACCATCTCGATTCTCCGCGGTTTAAGCGAGCGCTATCAGTTGCATCACGGCGTGCGAATCCGGGATGAAGCACTGGTCGCGGCGGCCGTCCTCTCCGACCGGTACGTCGCGGATCGCTTCCTGCCCGACAAAGCAATTGATTTGATGGACGAGGCAGCCGCCAAGCTGCGCACGGAAATCGAAAGTATGCCCGAAGAACTCGAAACGCTCGAACGGCGCTTGCTTCAGCTCGGAATTGAACGCGAAGCGCTGCGCAAAGAAAAGGACGAGCCTTCCAAGCGTCGGCTGGCCGAACTGGAAAAGGAGCTCGCCAACACAAAATCAGAACGTGACGCGCTCCACGCCCGCTGGCAGCAGGAGAAGGAGGGAATCGACCGGATGCGCAAACAGCGTCAGGAACTCGAGCAGCTCCGGCAGAAAATCGAACTGGCCGAGCGCAACAACGAATTGGCGGCCGCGGCCGAGCTCCGTTACAGCAAGCTGCCCGAGCTGGAGAAAAAAATCCAGGACGAGGAGAAGAAGCTCGCCGGGACCAAAGGCGGCGCGCGTCTCATCCAAGAAGAAGTAACAGCCGAAGAAGTGGCCCAAGTCGTCGCGCGTTGGACCGGCGTCCCCGTGGCACGGCTCGTCGAAGGGGAAAAAGAAAAGCTCCTCCGGCTGGAAGATATCTTACACCAGCGCGTCATCGGTCAGGACGAAGCGGTGCAGGCCGTCGCCGACGCGGTGATCCGCGCGCGGTCGGGCCTGAAGGATCCGAAGCGGCCGATCGGCTCGTTCATCTTTTTGGGACCGACGGGCGTCGGCAAAACCGAGCTGGCGCGCGCCTTGGCCGAGGCGCTCTTCGACAGCGAGGAGAGCCTGGTCCGCATCGACCTCTCCGAGTACATGGAAAAACACGCCGTCTCACGGCTCGTGGGCGCGCCGCCCGGGTACGTCGGCTACGAAGAGGGCGGACAGTTGACCGAAGCGGTCCGCCGCCGTCCGTACGCCGTGATTCTCTTCGACGAAATCGAAAAGGCGCACCCCGACGCCTTCAACATCTTCCTCCAAATCCTCGACGACGGACGATTGACCGATGCGCAAGGGCGGACGGTCAATTTCAAGAACACGCTCATTATTATGACTTCCAACATCGGCAGTCCACTCCTCCTGGAAGCCGGCAGCGATCAGGGGCAGATTCCACCGCGCGTCCGGGAGCAGGTGATAGGCGAACTGCGCGGGCACTTCCGGCCGGAGTTCTTAAACCGGGTCGACGAGGTGGTTCTGTTCAAGCAGCTCACCCTAGCTGAGATCGAGCGGATCGTGGACCTGCAACTCGAAGACCTCCGCGCGCGCCTGGCACCGCGGTTCATCACGCTCGAAATCACCGGGAAAGCGCGGGAGTGGATCGCCCGCTCCGGCTACGATCCGGTCTACGGCGCGCGTCCCTTGAAGCGCTTCCTCCAGCGGCACGTCGAGACGCCCCTCTCACGCAAGCTCCTCACCGGCGATATCACCGACCATGCGAAGGTGCAAGTGGACCTCAAGGGCGAAGAATTGGTATTTACCGCCAAGTAACGCCGGTCAATTGACAGGTTCTTCCGGAGCAAAACTCCATTCGTCCGGCGAATAACTTCTGAATAACTTCGTGAAGAAGTTTCACTTGTGGGCGGGCCGCGAAAGTTAATAGTCGGGAAGAACGTTCGCCCGCGTCTTGCCCACTTTATTATGATCGCCCCCCGCCAACCCAATCCGCCCAGCTCCGGCCGCATCCGCGGCAAGCGCTCGAATGAAGAGATCGCCGCCGCCAAGGCCGCCACGATCGCCGGCGGAATTCCCCTCACCCCCCTTTACAGCGCCGAGGCCGAGCAGGCGGTTTTAGGCTCGATGATCGCGCGACCCGAAGTGGTGATCGCTCAAGTCAACGAGCGACTGCGCGAAGCCGACTTCTTCGTCCCGGCGCACCGGACGCTCTTTACCGCCGTCAACACGCTGCACGACAATCAATCCGCGATCGATATCACGACGCTGCACCAGCACCTGACCGACCAAAAGTTGGCGGATGCGGTTGGCTCGCCGGGGATCATCGCGCAAGTCGTCGCGGGCGTCCCCTCGCACCTGAACGTCGGCACCTATATCAACATCGTTCGCGAGAAAAGCGTGCTGCGTTCACTGCAAGAGGCGTGCGCCGCCATCGCTCAGCAAATCGCGGAGGGGACTGACGGCGCGGCGGCAGTGCTCGACCAAGCCGAGCAGGCGATTTTCCAGATCACCAACACGGGGCTGGTCAACACGACCGTCGCAGCCAAGGACGAAATCGCGCGCGCGGTTGAGATGGTCGAGCAGTTCCAGAAGCACCGGGGGCAGCTCTTCGGTATTCCGACCGGCTTCCGCCGTCTCAACGAGATGACGACCGGTTGGCAAAAGGGCGATATGATCGTTCTGGCGGCGCGACCCGGCGTCGGCAAAACGGCGCTGGCGCTCACCTTCGCGCGGCACGCGCTCGACGCGCGGTACGACAAGGAGCTCGACGCGTGGGTCAAGCCCGGGCACGCCGTCGGCTTCTTCAGCCTCGAAATGACCAACGAGCAGCTGATGCTCCGCTTGCTCGCCTCCTACTCCAACGAAAGCCTGCAGAAAATCCGCCAGGGCGAGCTCGACGAGCAGGCGCTCAAAAAACTGCAGATGGTCGGCGAGGACATGAAGGAGTGGCCGCTGGTCCTAGACGACTCCAGCTACCTCACCATCCACCAGCTGCGCGGCAAAGCGCGGCGCATGAAAGACCTCTACAAGATTGAGCTGCTCATCGTCGACTACCTGCAGCTCTTGCGCTCCGAGTCCGAGCAGGCGCGCGACAACCGGCAGAACGAAGTCGCTGAAATTTCCCGCGGCATCAAGGCGCTGGCCAAGGAGCTCGAGATCCCGATCATCGTCCTGGCGCAGCTCAACCGCCGTTCGGAAGAGGGCAAGACCGAACCCGCGCTGCACAACTTGCGCGAATCGGGCGCGATCGAGCAGGATGCCGACGTCGTCCTCCTGCTCCACCGTCCCGAAAGCGGCAGCGACGAGGACGGCGGCGAACGGCCCACCGGCGCCTTCAGCGTTCCGTACTCGCTCAACATCGCCAAGCAGCGTAACGGCCCCACCGACAAGCTCGACCTGCTCTTCCACCCGTACTACACCCGGTTCGATGATCCGGTGCAGAAGGAAGCCGGAAGCTCGTCCTATTAGGATTTTTCTCCTTATGAAAAAGGGATGCGCGGTTTTGGCCCTGCTGGCTGTCGCGGCGTTTGCGTTGATCGGCTGCAGCCGGTCGGGGATGCCAAAGAAGACAGGCAAAGCACCGATCCGCATTGGAGAGCTTGTCTCGGACACCGGATTGCCCGTCCAAGCCAGGCCTGCGCGCGAGGGCGCTCAGCTAGCGTTGGAAGAAATCAACGCCGCAGGCGGCGTGCTGGGCCGGCCGTTGGAGCTGCTCACGCGCGACGACCGCAACACCCCAGGCGATGCGACGCAAGCAGCGCAGCGGCTGATTTTGGAAGATAAAGTCTGCGCGCTGATGGGCGCGGCCCTCGATCATGTCGGCTTGGCGGTTTCGGCAGTTGCGCATCACTACCGCGTACCGTTTCTCAAACCCGTCAGCGGAACGGTGAACTATATCTGGCAGCGCGGACACCGGTACGCTTTTCGCCTCGATGCCAGCACCTACACCATTGCTAAGGCCTTGGCAGCGGAGGCAGCAAAAAATCCCGCGAAGCGCTGGGCGGTCGTCCTGCCCAATTACGAATACGGCCACGCGATGTATCAATCGTTTAAAGAGCAATTAGCCAAGTTGCGGTCTGACGTCGTATGGGTCGCGGAACAATCGCCCGCGTACGGAAAAATCGACGCCGGTGCCACAGTCCAAGCCTTGGCAAAAGAAAAGCCCGAAGCGTTACTTTGTCTGCTGTTTTCGCAGGACCTGTATGAATTTATCCGCGCAGGGCGTCAGCGAACATTTCTCACACAAAACTTATTGGTGGTCGCTCCTTATTTCGGCTGGCCCGAATTTCTAGAGCCGATGGGTCAAGAAACGCCGCAAGGCTGGCTGGTGCACGGCTATCCGCCGTATGCCATCGAATGGCCTGCGCATCGGGATTTTGCAGCGAAGTACCGTGCCAAATACGGGCGCGATCCGCATTCTTATGCCCTGGTCGAGTACATCGCCGTCAAAGCCCTCGCCGCCGCGATTGAAAAAGCCGGGAGCGACGACCGCGAGAAGATCACCGAAGCATTGCGCGGGCTCTCGCTTGAAACTCCCGTGGGTAGAATCACCTTCCGCACGCAGGACAATCAATCGGACATGGGCGTTTGGATCGGCAAGACCGCACTCGTCGACGGCAAGCCGCGGATGGTCGACGTGAAGTTCCTCCCCGGCGCGGACTACATGCCCACCGACGAAGAGGTTCGCAAATTGCGGCCGCAGGATTAAGGAGACGCGCATGAAGATGAAACTCGCCGCGCTCTTTGTCGCAGCTGTCCTTTTGCTACAGGTTGACCCGGCGCGCGCCGCCGAGCCGTTGCGCATCGGGGTGATTTCAAGTTTTAGCAAAATCCCTGAATCTACCCGCGCTTACGCCAGCGCGCTGCGCGGAGTCGTCCATCGCTGGAACGCCAGCGGCGGCGTGCTCGGGCGGTCGGTGGAGCTAATCGAGCGTGATGATCAGGGAGATCCGGCGCTGGCAGTGCGTCTGGCCGAGGAGCTGGTCGCGCGCGACCGGGTCGTGGCGCTCACTGGTACGTATTTGGATAACATCACGATGGCGGTGTCCGAATTCGCGAAACGCCGGCAGGTTCCGTTTGTCACCATCGGCGCGACCGATCAGCTCACGTGGGAGAAGGGCAGCCCCTACACTTTCATCGTCCAGCAAGGAATGTACGGCCTGACACGCGGGCTGGCCGATGCGGCGGCGAAGCTCCCCGCCAAGCGTTGGGCCACCGTTGCCCCCAATTATGTCTTTGGGCGCGACACGACGGCGCTGTTTTGCCGACGCTTGAAAGAAATGCGGCCCGATGTGGAGTTTGTTGCCCAGCAGTGGCCCGCTTTTGGCAAAATAGATGCGGGCCCGGTCGCGCAAGCGCTCGCCCATGCCAAACCGGACGCGATTTTCGATTCTCTTTTCGGATCGGACAACGCCCAGTTTATTCGTGAAGGCGGCAAACGCGGCTTGTTTGAGAATCGCCGGGTAGTGAGCGTCACGCTCGGCTTCCCGGAAGAGCTGCGCACCCTCGGCGCCCAAACACCCGTCGGGTGGATCTGCAGCGGCTATCCCTGGCAGGATATAAAAACACCCGCCCATGAACAGTTCGTCCGGGAATACCGCGCGCAAGCCGGCGACACCACCGAGCCGACGCTCTCAGCGCTCTGGGGATGGCTGGCCGGAGAGTTCTTGCTCACCGCCTTCGATCGAGCTCAAACGGTCGAACCGGCCGGCGTCGCGGCAGCTCTGCGCAGGCTTTCTCTTGAAACACCGATCGGCCCAGTCGCGATGCGGGCGATCGATCAACGCTCCACGCTGGGCGCCTGGATCGGCACCAGCGCCGTCATCCGCGGCAAGGGCGTGATGCAGCCTTGGAAATATCTGCCCGGCGAATCTTACTTCCCTCCCGACGAAGAAGTCCGCGCACTGCGGCCGCAGGAATAGGCACAAGATCATCATGCACGCTTCTCCGAACACGGGCGCTGCTCCACACGCGGTCATCATGGACGGTGACTGGGGCGGGGACGAGATGCAGCTGGCGGCGGTGCTCTTAGCGCATCCGGATAAAGCGCGCGTCCTGGGCGCGACCGCGTGCTTTGGGAATGCACCGCTGGCGGATGTACTGCGCAACGCGGGCGACGTGCTGTATCTTTTGGGCGTGCCGCAGGTGCCGCGTTATGCAGGCGCGGAGGGTCCCACGGGCGAACCGGCACCCGCAGGTGACGACGCGTTTGGCGCGGACGGCGTCGGCGGCGTGGTCTTGCAGCGCAACTCTTGGCCTCCGCAACAGGGGCACGCGGTCGATTTCATTTTGGAGACGCTCCGCCGGGAGCCTGCTAACAGCGTCACGATCACCGCGACGGGTCCACTCACCAACATCGCGCAAGCAATCGCACGCGAGCCCGCAACGATGGCGCGCATCCAGAGTCTCATCGTCATGGGCGGCTGCACACAAGAGATGCCCGCCACGGACATGCCCACGCGCCGAGGAAACATCACGCCGCACGCCGAGTTTAACTTCTACATGGCCCCGCGCGACGCACAGGCCGTCATGCAAAGCGGGCTGCCGATCACGCTCCTACCGATGAATTGCACTCAGCAAATGACCTTCACGCCCGAGCGGGAAGCGGCGCTCCGTTCCCGGCTCGCGCGGATACCGGACGCGGCTGAGAAGGTGATTGCACTCCTGCGCGCGCCCGCCGAAATCGACCGGCGCAAGTTCAACCTTTCGCCAACGATGCACGACGTCCACACCGCGCTTTTCTTGCTCCGCCCAGAGATCTACGAAGGCCGGCGCGGTGCGGTGCGTGTCACGACCAATGGCCCGGACCGGGGCCGCGCGGATTTTACTCCAAACGCAAGCGGCTCCGTGCACGTGATGGAAAAATTGCAAAACGCCGCCCGCGCGTTTGACATCGTGCTCGAAAGCTTCGGAAAATGCGTGCAGCCCCAGGAGTAGCCTTATGCCAATCAAGATCATTTCCGCCGCAGTTGGCCTTACCGCCGCGCTTCTTTTACTCCCCCTGCCGCCGGCACGCGCAGCCGAACCGATCGTGATTGGCGACCTCACGCCCGTGACGCGCTATGCGGAAGGCGCGCGAGCCTATGCGAATGGGTACGCCCTAGCGCTGGAGGAAGTGAACGCCGCAGGCGGCGCGTGGGGCCGGCCGCTACGAGTTCTTGCGCGCGACGACTTCGGCGACCCGGGCAAAGCGGTGCAGGTGGCGCAAGAGCTGGTTTCCCGCGATCGCGTCGCACTTTTAACAGGAACTTTTCACGATCACGTTGGGCTGGCGGTTTCGGATTTTGCCAAGCGCAATCGGATTCTCTTCCTGAAAGGCGTCAACGGCACCAACCGTCATATCTGGCAGCTGGGCCACCGCTACGCGTTTCGTTTCGACGCTTGCAACTATTTTTATGCCGAAGTGCTTGCAGAAGAAGCGGCAAAGCTTCCCGGCACGCGCTGGGTGTCGATCGCCCCCAACATCGAGTTCGGACACTCGTTTGTGGAGGAATTCAAGCGTGCCCTGGCCAAGCGCCGACCGGCGGCGGTCTTTGTCCGGGAAAGCTGGCCAGCGCTCGATCAAATCACCGGCGGCGCCGAAGTCCAGGCGATGATGCGCGCCAAGCCAGACGCGATGCTCAACGTGCTCTACGGATCGAATTTGATTAATTTTCTGCGCGAAGCACGGGCACGCGGTTTTGAAAAGTGCCCGCAGGTTGCCGCCATCGCCGGCTGGCCGGAAGAACTCGAAGTGCTCGGCGCTGAAGCGCCCGTCGGCTGGATCACGCAGGGCTATCCTTACGACGCGATCACCGCGCCCGAGCATAAAAAATTCCTACAAGCTTACCGCGCGCGCTTTGGCAAAGACCCCCGCTGGTCCTCTATCGTCGGCTACTGCACGCTCAAGTCTGTCGCCGCCGCCATTGCCCAGGCAGGAACGACGGAGACCGAAGCACTCGTCACCGCGATGGAACAATTGAAGGTCCAAACACCGCTCGGCCCCGTCACGTATCGCGCAATCGATCATCAATCCACCGTTGGCGCCTTCATCGGAAAAACGGGATTTGTGAACGGAAAGCCCACGCTGGTGGACTGGACGTACAAGCGCAGCGACACCTACATGCCCTCCGACGAAGAGGTCCGCAAGCTGCGCCCCCGCGAGTAGAAAGCTTGCGAAATGCGGCCGGGTCCGCCAAAAGCTTCCGGCAAGGAATGGACTTAAAAGCCTACTGGAAAAAACAGCAGCGACGGATCGACGCCGCGCTCGGCCGCCTGCTGCCCTCGGCGTCCACCGCACCGGCGACCATCCACCGCGCGATGCGCTACAGCCTCTTTGCCGGCGGCAAGCGACTGCGCCCGCTCCTGTGCCTGGCCGCAGCGGAAGCAGCAGGGGGAAAAGCAGACGCGGCGCTCCCTCTCGCATGCGCAGTCGAATGCATCCACACCTACTCTCTCATCCACGACGATTTGCCGTGCATGGACAACGACGACTGGCGGCGCGGCAAGCCGACGTGCCACAAAGTTTTTGGCGAAGGCATGGCCGTGCTCGCGGGCGACGCGCTGCTGACCGTCGCGTTTGAGATGGCCGCGAAGGCCCGCCCGGCACGTCGCTACTCCACCGCCGAGCTCGTGCTCGAGCTCGCGCACGCCGCCGGCAGCCGCCGCCTGATCGCAGGCCAGGTTGTCGATCTGGAGAATGAAGGAAAAGCGGCCCGCATCACGCACGCGGCGCTGCGATCCATTCACGAAAACAAAACTGCGGCGCTCATCACGACATCCATTCGCCTCGGCGCGATGTCCGCCGGCGCGCCGCCGGCGCTGCTCAAACAACTGACAGTATTCGGCCGCAATTTGGGTCTGGCCTTCCAAGTCATCGACGACATTTTGGATATCACGCAGACGAGCGAGCAGCTCGGCAAAAGCGCTGGGAAAGATGTCGCCTCGGGCAAGTCGACGTATCCGGCCGTGCTGGGGATGAAAAAAGCGCAAGCAGAAGCAGCCCGGCTCACGCGCGCAAGTTTAGGCGCATTGAACGGCCTGGGCCCGCGCGCCGCAGCCCTCGACGCCATCGCGCGCTTCCTCCTGACGCGACAAAACTAGGCTCCGGTCCAACATGCGTAAAATCTGTCTCTACGCTGGCTCCAGTTTTGGTGTTTCTGCCGACTATGCAGCGGTTGCGAAAGCTTTCGGAACGGCGTGCGGGCAGCGGGGCCTGGGTCTTGTCTATGGCGGAGGCCGCGTGGGCCTGATGGGCGTGGCGGCGGATGCGGCGCTGGCAGCCGGAGGAAAAGTGACCGGCATTATTCCCCGCGCCATGATCGCCGAAGAGCGACAGCATTTGGGACTCACCGAGCTCATCATTGTGGAATCGATGCATGAGCGCAAATACCGCATGGCCGAGCTCGCCGACGCGTTCATCGCGTTGCCGGGAGGCGTCGGCACGCTGGAAGAAGTGACCGAAGTGTTCACGTGGCTGCAGCTCGGCCTCCACCTCAAACCCGTCGGCCTTCTCAATGCTCACGGTTATTATGATCCGCTGCTGGCAATGCTCGAGCGCATGCGCGATCAAGGATTTCTCACGCCCGCACACCATGCCATGCTGACCGTCGATTCAAACGTGGAAGGATTGCTGGAGCGGTTGATGTCGACGCAACATCAGCGACTTCCTAAGCCAGTGAATGTTTGAAGCCAGGGCCTCGCTATCGCTCGCTCAGGATGACGGGGTTATGAAGCTCAAATGCATTCCCTCCGAGTTGTACTGCGCGCGCGAATTGAGTTAAGCTTTACCGCTCGACCTTTTTAATTTCGCAACATGCCTCCCGACAACCGCCGCCTCTGGATCTGTATCATCACGTCCGTCGTGGTGCATTTGTTGCTCTTGCTGCTCTGGGCGCTCGGCGCGGATCAGTGGATCAAGCCCCGGCTGCCAGAAAAGCCAGCGGCTGTGATGGCCCTCACGCTCGTACCGCCGCCGCAAGCTGCTCCAAAACCCGCGATGCGCACGCCGCGATTTGTACCGACCGTGGAATCGCAGCGCGCTCCGGATGAAAATCCGAACGCCGTTCTCGAATCGGAGCGCAACACTCGCCAGCGCAGCAACGTCGCCGACGCGCGCGATCCGTCGAGCAACTTGCCCGAAATGAAAGGCCGCCACGAAGCCAGCGCCAGCTACATGGAGCGGGATACGCCCGGCGCCAAGCCCACGACCGCCGCACTCGCCTCAGCAAAGCCTGCTCCCGCGCAGCCCCCCGCTCCGCCCGCGCAACCTCCACTGCCGCCATCACCCAAGCCTTCGACGCCGGACGCGTCACCGCGCCCCACGCCACAGCCCGACGCTGCCGCGCTCGCCGTTCTTCCCGCGCAACCGTCGCCGACCGCCGCACAGCAAGAAGCCGCGCGTCCGCAAAACCGCCCGCAAGCTTCTCCCGCCGCGAATCCTGAAGCCCCGCGGCCGCCTCCCTCTTTTAGCGCGGACGTGCACGGCGGCGGCGCTTCCGGCGCGCCCTCGCCCGAATCGCGCGAAACCGAACTGGGCCGGTACAAAGCCAAAGTCTACCGCGCCGTCGGCGGACGCTGGCACATCAAAGTCAATTCCAACCTCAGCACGCTCGCGATCGGAAGTGTCCGCATCCGCTTTTTTATCCGTGCCAACGGCGTGGTGGAAAATTTGCAAATCATCGAAGACTCCGGACTGGCCGACGGGCGCACCGCAGTTCTCAGAACACTCTCGCGGCAATCCATCACTGAATCGGGTCCGTTCGAGCCGTTCTCCGAGCAGCTCAAAGCGCAACTGGGCGAAGGATACGAGGAGGAATTCGGATTTACGATTTATTAGAATCCATAACAAAACCACGTAGTTGCGCCGACACGAAGAGCCCGTTAGAGTCCTCCTTCGCTGGCGGCGCTTCTTCCGGCAACGCTTCAACTTAATTTGCAACGCTTCAACTTAATTTTTCAATCTCATGTTCAGCAACGTCATTAATTTTTTCACTGAAGGCGGAATCTTCATGGTTCCGCTGGTCCTGGCGTCCGTCATTGCGGTTGCATTGATGCTCGAGCGCGGACTCGCACTGCGGCGCGAGCGCGTCATCCCCGCCGCGCTGGCCGAGGCAATCGACGAGCTGCGCCACGGCGGCTCCACTCGCACGCTCGAACAACTTTCAGCGGGAGAATCGACCACACTCGCGCGTCTGGTCCGATTCGCACTGCGTCACTTGCCCTGGCCCAAGTATGAAAACGCCGAGGCGCTGCAGACCAAAGCGCGCGCCGAAGTCAGCCGCCTCGAGCGCGGCCTCGTCGTGCTCGAGATCATCACCGGCATCGGTCCGCTTTTAGGATTGCTCGGCGCGGTGTCCGGTCTCGTTACCATTTTCGCCGACGTCGGCTACTCCGGTCCGCTCGATACGCAAGGCCTGCAAATCGCACGCGGTATCGCCGAAGCGTTGCACACCACCATCGCCGGCTTGGCCGTCGCGATTCCCTCCCTCATCGCGCACAGCATCTACATCCGGCGGATCGATTCGTTTGCCGTCGAGCTCGAAAGCCTCACCGTCGACTTGCTGGGAAAAATTTACACGGAGAAAGAAACTCCCGCTGCGGAATAAGCGCCACCGCGTGCTTTCGCTTCCTCTTTGACGACCTATGCGATTTCGCCCCACTCGCCGGCGCACGCCCACGATCAACATCGTCGCGATGGTGGATATCCTGTGTATTTTGCTCATTTTCTTCGTCGTCACGACCGTCTTCCGCAAGTCCGAGCCACAGATTAAAATCCAGCTGCCCGATTCCTCCCGCGCCAAACCCGCGCCCGCCCAGGTACCAACGCTCGTCTACGTCACGGCACGCAACGAGATTTTCTTGGATGAACAACCCGTCACGCTCGCCGATCTGCCCGCGCGCGTGCGCGAGCGCCGCTCCGCCGACGCGCAGTTCCAACTCGCGATGAAGGCCGACCGCCAGGCCGACTTTGGCACGATCGTCAAAGTGATGGATGCGGTAAAGGATGCGGGCCTCGAGAATCTCCCCACCTTTATGGATCCAGTGGAAAATTCCAACGCCACCACGCCATGATCGTTCCCATCGTCCTCTACGGCCAGCCGGTCTTGCGCAAGAAAGCGCCCGATGTCGCAGATCCAGGCGCAGAGCAAGTCCGGCAGCTTGTCGAAAACTTAGTCGATACGATGCGCGCGGCGCCGGGGATCGGGCTCGCTGCTCCCCAAATCGGCGTTTCGCTGCAAGTTGCCGTCGTGGATGTCACGGGCACCAAAGACTCTTCCAGCCGGATGCGGGTGAATGGCGCTCCTGTCAAATTGGACGCACACATGCCGCTGGTCCTCATCAATCCGCGCGTCACCGGCGTGAAAACGAAAGAGGTGGATACCGAAGGCTGCCTCTCCATCCCACGCGTTGCGGCAGACGTCCCGCGCAGCGCCCGGGTCAAAGTGCAAACGCGCACGCTCGAGGGCGGCGTGTTCGAGTTTGAAGCCGACGGCCTGCTTGCCCGCGCGATCCAGCACGAAGTCGACCACCTCAACGGAAAGCTCTTCATTGATCTTTTGCCGGCCGAAGAGCGCCGCGAGCTCAAGCCGCTGCTCGACGTCATTGAAGGCGACTCCTGGCTGCCGGGAGACGAGTAGTTTCTTCACGCTTTAGTGTGACAGAAGCGCCGACTGGAATAATCCCGACTTTCATGCTGAAATCGCGTGCTGCCATGAATCGCGCCTGCCTCTTTCTCTCGCTCAGCATGCTGGCGGCTTGGCTGCCCGCGCTCGCGCACGCAGCCAAGCCGCTGAGTCCCGCCGACGAGCCGATCGTGCGCGTCGTCGACCGCGTCCTGCCCTCAGTCGTCAACATCAACTGCGAGGGCGTCGTGCAGCGCGGCATGGCACTCTACAACGAATTTTTCGGCCGGCTGTATCTCGAGCCCAAGCGCGTCAGCAGCCTGGGCTCGGGGCTCATCGTCACCGCTGAGGGCCACATCGTCACCAATTCGCACGTCATCGAGATGGCCGAGAACCTCAAGATCCGCGTCACCCTCTCCAACGGCTCGGTCTACGCCGCCAACTTGCTCGGGACCGATCCCGATAAAGACCTCGCGCTCATCAAAATCACGGACGAAAAGAAAAAGTTCCCCGCGTTTGATCTGCAGCAACTCTCTCCCAACCTGCTCGGGCAAACCGTCATCGCGCTCGGCAATCCGGTCGGCTATCAGAACTCAGTCACGCACGGCATCCTCAGCGCCAAGAACCGGACGCTCCGCTCGGAAGGGCAGACGATGACCGGCCTCCTGCAGACCGATGCCGCCATCAACCCCGGCAACAGCGGCGGCCCGCTGCTGGACGTCAATGGCGCGCTCGTCGGCCTCAACTCGGCCAAGTTCGCGGGCGCGGCAATTGAAGGGATCGGCTTTGCGATTCCCGGCGACGCTGTTGCCTCCTGGACGCTCGAAGCCATCCAAGTCGCGCGCGGCCTCAAAGAAGCGCCGCGGCCCGTCGTTATTTCAGACATCGTGCGCCGGCGTTTCGGGCTCGGCCTGCGGACGCTCTCGCCCGATCAAGTGGATGCGCTCGGCTACCGCGTCGAGGGCGGACTGCTTGTCACCGAAGTTGAGAAAGGCAGCCCCGCTGATCGCGCGGGCGTCGCGCCCGGCATGCTGATTGTCGCGGTCGGCACTTACCCGGCGCTCACGCTCGAATCCCTGCCGCGCGATCTGGTGCGCGTCACAACGGGCCAGAAGGTCCGCTTTGCCGTCGTCGTGCTCGAGCACGTCGCCAACTTCGTCCGCCAGCGCGGCTACAGCCTGCTGCTCCCGGCAAGATAGAGCGGCATCTTCTCAGGCATTAAGCCCGTGCCTTACCAATTGCGGCCTTCTCGAGCTTCGCGTAACTGCGTGCTTGCTCCGGCAAGATCCAGACGGCGCCTCATGAGGGTTCCCGCGTCAGCTCCTGTCAAGGTCGCGTCCCGTAGGTTGCTTAACGCCTGATCCACTCCGATCTGAGCAGACCGTTCACAGCACTCTTGCTGATGCCTCAACCAATCTCCATCTGCCATAAAATAATAATGTTATCCCTACTCTATTCACGCAACCGGACAAAAACGTCCACCTCAAGTTAGGCAAAAAGAAATTAAAAAAGGTTAATTAGTCTGAAAGGGACCTGTTGCGGTAAAGTATCCGTATGGCCGTTTACGAATTAAAAACGCTGCCCTCTCCGTACGCCCCCAAAAGCGTGCCTGCCGGCCAAGACCCGGTTGCTGCAGAGACAGAAGCGCGCGCGCGCTTTTTTGCTGACTGCACTGTTATTGCCGAAGGCACTCCTCAGGGAGATCTTGAAACGCGCGGGCGAGCACTTTCAACCATGGGGTTTGTAGGGATTAGCTCGGGGCTGAGCATGAACGAAAAAACTATACTAACTCAAGCCGCGCGCCAAGTTCTGCACACAGCGAGCCCACAAGAACAGATGCAATTGCAAGCAGCGCTGGGATTGGGTGAGCCAAATACCACAGGAGGGCCTACTGCACGTTGGCTGGAGAAGGCTTGTGGAGTGGCCACTCACGCTGAAAACGTCGCAGCACTGACAGCACGCGTTGCGACTCGGCAACCGCTTCCGGAAGTTGTTTTTCGGACAAGTGCGGGTGGAGAACTAGGCCGTCAGCGCCCTCCTCGCACGACTATTGTATAGTCCTCTGCACCGAGCACCAAAGCCCCGCACTTGCAGCTTAGGGAAGATTCTGGCACCTTAGCCGACTCTTTCCTTTTCTATGCTTCAGTGGGTCGTCAAAAAAATCGTCGGTACGCAGAATCAGCGGATGGTCCGCCGTCTCTGGCCGACGGTCGAGAAGATCAACGCCTTTGAGCGTGAGTACCAGAGCCTCTCCGACGACGCGCTGCGGGCCAAGACGGACGAGTTCAAAAAACGGCACCAGGCCGGCGAATCGCTCGACGCGCTCTTGCCTGAGGCATTCGCCGCCGTCAAAAACGCCTGCCGCCGCTTTACTGAATCCAAGCGCGTCATCCAGGTCCGCGGTCAGAAAATCCTCTGGGAGATGATCCCGTTCGACGTGCAGCTCGTCGGCGGCATGGTCCTGCACCAGGGCAAGATCGCCGAAATGGCCACGGGTGAAGGTAAAACGCTCGTCGCCACGCTTCCGTCCTACCTCAACGCGCTCACCGGCCGCGGCGTCCACATCGTCACGGTCAACGACTACCTGGCCGCGCGCGACAGCGAATGGATGGGCGAGGTCTACCAGTTCCTCGGCCTCACCGTCGGCTGCATTCAGAACGAGCAGGCGCCCGAAGCACGCCGCGCGCAGTACGCGTGCGATATCACCTACGGCACCAACAGCGAATTTGGCTTCGATTACCTGCGCGACAACGGCATGGCTTCCTCGGCGGAAGAGCAAGTGCAGCGCGGCCACGCCTACGCGATTGTAGACGAGGTCGACAGCATCCTCATCGACGAAGCACGCACGCCGCTCATCATCAGCGGGCCGTCCACCGTCTCGACGCAGCAGTACAACAAGTACAAGCCGCAGCTCGAGCGACTCATCCAGGCGCAGAACCTCGAGTGCAGCCAGTGGGCGCAAGAGGCGCGCGCGCTCATCGAAGCGGATAAAGTCGGCGAAGCCGGCCGGGCGCTCTACAAGATCAAAGCGTCCATGCCGCGCAACAAGCAGCTGCTCAAATTACTCGAAGAGCCTGCCCACCGCCGCGCGATGGAGGATGCCGAACTGGCGCTCTATCAAGACACGCGCCGGAGCGATCTGTACAAACTCCGCGAAGAGGCCCTCTTTACCGTGGATGAAAAATCCAGCGAGTCGGATTTAAGCGAACGCGGCCGCGAGTTCCTCAATCCGAAAGATCCGGATGCGTTCATCCTGCCCGATCTGGTCACCCGCTTCCACGAGATCGACATGGATGCTTCCCTTTCCGAAGCGCAGAAATTGGAGCGCCGTCAGGAAGCCCAACAGAACTACGAGCAGTCCGCCGAGCGCCTGCACAACATCGCGCAGCTGCTCCGCGCCTACTGTTTGTTTGAGCGAGATGTCCACTACGTCATCCAGGATAACAAGGTTGTCATTGTCGATGAATTCACCGGGCGCCTCATGTCCGGCCGCCGCTGGTCGGACGGGCTCCACCAAGCGGTCGAAGCAAAGGAAGGCGTCAAAATCGACCAAGAGCAGCAAACGCTCGCGACCATCACGATCCAAAATTATTTCCGCCTCTACGATAAGCTCGCCGGCATGACGGGCACGGCAGAGACCGAGGCGCACGAGTTCCACGACATCTACAAGCTGGGCGTCGTCGGCATCCCAACCAATCGGCCCATCAGCCGCACGGATAAAAACGACAGCCTCTACAAAACGCGCCGCGCCAAATACAACGCGATCGTCGAAGAAATCAAAGTCATCCACGCCGCCGGACAGCCGCTGCTCGTCGGCACGCTCTCGGTCGAATCCTCC
This sequence comes from uncultured Verrucomicrobiaceae bacterium, assembly GCA_964473925.1. GTDB lineage: Bacteria > Verrucomicrobiota > Verrucomicrobiia > Methylacidiphilales > CAYYVW01 > CAYYVW01. The sequence goes on along the minus strand of CAYYVW010000002.1, from coordinate 132,382 downwards.
GAGCTGCTTTCGCGTATGCTCCGCCGCGAAGGGATTCCCCACAGCGTCCTCAACGCCAAATACCACCAGCAAGAGGCCGAGATCGTCGCGCGCGCCGGGCAGCACGGAGCTGTCACGATTGCCACAAACATGGCGGGCCGCGGCACGGATATCAAACTCGGGGAAGGCGTCGCCGAGGTCGGCGGGCTCTACGTCCTAGGCACCGAGCGGTTTGAGGCGCGGCGCATCGACCGCCAGCTGCGCGGCCGCTGCGCACGGCAGGGCGACCCGGGCATGTCCCGCTTCTACGTCTCGTTCGAGGACGACCTCATGCGCAATTTTGCCGACTCGCGCAAGATCAGCTCCATCATGACGCGCCTCGGGATGGACGACGATGAAGAGCTCGCGCACCCGTGGCTCAACAAATCGGTCGAGACGGCCCAAAAGCGCGTCGAGCAGCGCAACTACGTCATCCGCAAACACGTCCTCCAGTACGACGACGTGATGAACCAGCAGCGCACCATCATTTACGCGCTGCGCAACCAAGTGCTCCATACCGCAGAGCCGCGCGTCGAAATTTTTGACATCCTGGAAGAGCTCGTCACCGCCCGCGCGCTCACGATGCTCCCAGATACCGAAGCCGGTCCGCCCGCGTTCCTGGCGTGGATCAACGCGACCTTCCCGATCGGCCTCGCTCAAGGAGACATCAACTGGAACGCCGAGGCGGACGCCGTCGCCACGCAAGTCCTCGCGCGCATCCGCTCCGCGTACGAGCTCAAGGTGAAGTTTGAAGATGCCGCCACCGTCCGTGGTCTGGAGCGTCTCATGGTCCTCTCGGCGCTCGACCGGTTGTGGCAAGAGCATCTCTACGCGATGGACGGCATGCGCAGCGGCATCCAGCTGCGCGCGTTCGGGCAGAAAGATCCGCTCGTCGAGTACAAGCGCGAGGCGTTCGACATGTTCGAACAGCTGATGAACAGCCTCAAGGAAGAGGTTGCGCAAAACCTGTTCCGCTCAGGCGCAACGCTCGCGGCGTTCGAGCAGCTCTTCTCCGGTCTGCCGCACAAGCTCACGCACGAAGTTCCGGCTAACGTCCTCGCCTACGCCGCAATGGCGGGCATGGGCGGCCAACCCGGCGCTGCACCTGCGGGCCCCGCCTCTCAGCCAACACAAGAACTCGTCCTCCCCACGCGCCGGGATACGCCCAAAGTCGGCCGTAACGATCCATGCCCCTGCGGCTCAGGCAAAAAATACAAGAACTGCCACGGCGCGGCAGGCGCGTAGTAGCTTGTAGAATCTTCGCGGGGCACGTGGTCTTTTTTGCCTCCTTGCGGTAAAGGGTGGGGATCTCTTCCCCCTCTATGTCTGCCAAGTCCAGCCGAGTCGGCCAGTTGCTTCCTATGCCCGTGCCGCCCGAGATGATGGGGCAGCGCCTCTGCTCAGTCGATATCGGCAGCACATCGGTCAAGGCGCTGGTCGTGGAAGCGGAAGCCGGCGGCCTGCGCATTCTCGGTGAAGATAAGCGCCGCACGATGCTCGGCGCAGCGGTGTTGGAATGGCAAGAGAAGCCCAAACACAGCAAAAAGAAGAAAGGAGACGAAGAAAACGCTCCGCCTGAAAATTTGCTTCAAGACCCTCGCGTACAGGCAGCGTTACAAAACTTGCCAGGGCTCGTGCATTTTGCCCAAGGCAGAGAACAAAGCGCCGTCCACATCCGCGCCGTTGCGACCAGCCCCGTGCGCGGCATGCCGTCGGGTAAAAAGGGCGATCGCGTTCAGGAAAAATTTCTCGCCAGCGCGGCCCGAGCGCTGGGCATCCCAGAAGTACGCCTGCTTACCGGCAAGGAAGAAGCGGAGCTCATTTTCCACGGCGTCGTCGCGGGCGACAGCCAGCAGGGCAAGATTCTGACCGTCGACGCGGGCGGACTGAGCGTCGACTGCGCGTGGGGCAATCACGGCAAGTTGAGAGGGTCCAAAAGCACGCCGCTGGGGTGGATCGCCCTGGGCCGCAAACATCTGGCCAGCCCGTTTCCCACCAAACCTAAGACCGCGGAAAAATTGCTGCGCGCCGTTCGCCAAGACGTGCGCGACGCGATGAAGAAAGTCCCACTGCGCCACCGCAATCTCATCGGCGTCGGCGGCGTCTTTACCACACTGGCGGCGGTTCTGCGCAAAAGGCACGCCGGCCAGCAGCCGGATCAAGTGAACGGCACTCGCATTACGAAGGAGGACTTACGCTGGGTCCTAGGCGAATGCGCCGGAAAACGGGTAAGCGAGCTTCAGAAACATTTTCACCTCCAAGGCACCCGCGCGGATATTTTGGTTCCGGGCACGATGCTTGCGCTGGCGCTGCTTCAAGAAACGCGGCAAGATCACCTGACGGTCAGCGATCGCAACCTGCGCTGCGCCGTCCTCACCGACTGGATGACCGAGGGCCGCGCCGCCACGACCGGCAACTTTCGTCGCACTTCTGCTCCCGCAAAATAATGAACGCTTCCGCTTCACCCCTGCTCGAAGCGGCCGTTCTGGACCTGGCCCGCACGCGCGGCGTCACGCTTGCCACGGCCGAGTCGTGCACCGGCGGCCTCATCGCGCACCGACTCACCAACATCCCCGGCAGCTCGGAAGTGTTTCGCTGCGGCTGGGTGGTCTATTCGAATGATGCCAAGACGCGCGAACTGGGCGTCGGTGCAGCCCTGATCAACACGCACGGCGCGGTCAGCGGAGAGGTCGCCGCCGCGATGGCCGCAGGGGCGCTGCACCAAAGCGCCGCCGACTTCGCTGTCGCCGTCACCGGCATCGCGGGCCCGGGCGGCGGCACGGCTGAAAAACCGGTCGGGACCGTCTGGCTCGCGCGCGCGCGCAAGGGCGGCGGCACCCCCGAAACGATTCATCACGTTCTCCCCGGAGATCGGGAAGCATTCAAAGCCCGGGCAGCAGACAAAGCGCTCGAAATGCTCCTGCAGGCCCTCTCCTCATAAGGCTTCGGCTGCACTTTCGCTCAGGAAAGCGGCCTGAAAACCCCACGTCGGTTCCCCGAGCTGCCGCGAGGGGCCCGGTAGAAGGGATCTCCTCGAGCGCCCAATTCCCAATCCACCTTTACCCGCAGAAAGCGCCTCAACGACTCTGCAGCCCCATCTCCGGCACCGCAACTCACTACCTACCAGCTTCTTATAGAAAATCGCTCGATTTATCTAAATAATATAGAAATATCTGTTGACATTGATACTATTTTAGTTAGATTAATGCTATAAATTACAGTATTTGAAAGGAGATTTTATGCCCTGGAACCCCTATGACCATCCCCGCTATCCGGAGAGTGATGAGTTCGCGCCTAAAGCCGAAGGCGTCATCATTATCGGAAGAACTGAGAAACTGGATGAGGAAAAGTCTCAGCGGGAAATCTTTCATGAGCTCGGCGTCACCGAAACGCCAGACTTCGTTCATATTCTCCAAGCGCCTCGCTTTCCTTCCTTATCGGAAAGGGAGAAGTTTGTTGCGCTGGGGCTGCGACACGAAGCCTCTGTCCGTCGGCTGTGGATCGTGCGCCTTGCTGATGCCGCGGCTGTGGAGGCGGCAAAACAATCCGAGCCCGTCTCTCGGCCAAAATCACTGGCGCCAGCGCTCCAGCCCAAGCCTTCGCCCTCCCCAAAACCTTTAACCCCCCAACAATCTCCCGTATCCAACCCCAAGCAACCAAATTTTCCCAAAGACTCGCAACCTCAATACGCGGAGAAGGAGTTGGAGGAGGCGCAGCGGTTTGTGTATGAGCACTTTGAGCAGCTTGCGCGGCTGGAGAAGTTGAATAATGAGGGCCGTTCGGAGGAAGCGGATCAGGCGTATCAAAAAACCAAAGCTGTTGGTCTTAACAATCAAAGACTTGGTATTAGCCGAGCTATTGATGACTGGGAAAACACTTCGGAGGCTCGTGAGCTTAACAGAAAATGGCTGCTGGAATTAAATTACCAATATGTAATGAGTTTCTTCTCGGTAAGAAAAAAAATGGAAGTTGTTTTTGAAAGCGAAAGAGAACGAGGACGTGCAATGCAAAAATATATTGATCGGCATAAGAACATGCCTACTGCTTCTTTTAAGCCATGAAAAAATCACTCGATACCGCTGCCACTCTTGCAGCAAATGCCATGGCGCTCCTTTGGGGCAGCGGCATGGTCGCAGGCGCGTGGGACATCATTAAAACCACCGGCTACCAAGAGGAAAAATTAGCAGAAACATTAACGGCGGCTTATGCCATTGTGCAAACGGCGCTCATAGGACTTTGCCTGTTTGGTGTTTTAAATTCCTATAAAGCAGCCAAGAAAATAGCCATGTATCTGGCGCTTCTACTGCTGCCTTTGGCCTACTTGCTAACTTCACACGTGCTTAGTTTATCCAGCTGGGCGCGTTGATTGGATTTATCTTTCAGTCTCAAAATGAAAAAACTATCAACCATCGCAACCGGCCTGGCAGTGACAGGCATCGCCTTATCATGGGCGAGCTTCGCCGCTTTTATTCTATGTCTTGTTTTTTACGTCAAAGATTTCCGAGGCACTCCCGCTATCAATGCAACCATTGCAGCCTGCCTCATTTTTCAAGCGCTCTTACTCTGGGTTTGTCTTTCCGAAGCGCGCAAGCCAACCCCCATCAATAAAAAGACGCTGCTGATTTTGAGCATCCTGCTACCCCTATCTTCTGTCTGGGCAGTGGTTAAGTTATGGGGCTTTAATGGTTTTGTTCTAGCGTGGTCCCACCCAGACAGCCCCATCGTTCAAATCTTAGTGCGCCTTTACTTTGCATTGGCTGCAGCATTCTGGGCGGTCGGACTCTTGGCTTTAACTCGCAAGAACCCCGCCCTGCTCAAGACGGCGCTCTGGATGGCGTGCTTGTTGATCGCCTCCTGGGGTCCGCTGTTATTAGCCGTGGGTTTTGAATTTCAATTCTGGCCTTTCGGTTAAAGCAACACACCAAACAAACAGCGCTCTTTTATGAAATGAAAATCCATCCATGGCATCCCCAATTTAAATCCGCAGCGAAAAACCCTCACCTAAAATCTCCTATGCCTACTCTAAATAAAACAGGATCACGGCAGTGTTCCATGCCCCTTTTAGAGCCGGCGGCGCTCCTGCCGCGCCTCGGAAATTTCTGGAGGCTCCTATCCGCAGATTGCACAAACCGCAAAACCGCGTTAGCCTGATAATCCTTTCCCCCCTCACTCTACTACTCTACACGAACATTCCTATGCCTCCCAAAACTCCCGATAAAACTGAAGCCAAGCCCGATGCCAAAGCCCAGTCCGCGCGCGACAAGAACCTGGAACTCGCGCTCGCTGCGATCGCCAAGCAGTACGGCGACGGGTCGATTATGCGCATGGGCGAGAATCAATCGCCGCTGACCATCGAGACGATTCCCACCGGCTGCTTCCCCATCGATCACGCGCTGGGCGCAGGCGGCTTCCCTCGCGGGCGCATCATTGAAATTTTCGGGCCGGAGTCTTCCGGCAAAACGACGCTCACGCTCACCGCGATTGCCCAAGCGCAAAAGCAGGGCGGCGTCGCGGCCTTCATCGACGTGGAGCACGCGCTCGACCCGCAGTACGCGGCCAAACTCGGCGTGAATATGAAGGAACTACTCGTCTCCCAGCCCGACTCGGGCGAAGAAGCGCTGACGATCGTCGAGACGCTCGTCAAATCCAACGCGGTCGACGTCGTCGTGCTCGACTCGGTCGCGGCGCTCATCACCAAAAACGAGCTCGAGGGCCAGATGGGCGACGCCACAGTCGGCGCGCAGGCGCGGCTCATGAGCCAGGCGATGCGCAAGCTCACCTCCTTCATCAGCAAGGCCAAGACAGTCTGCATTTTCACCAACCAGATCCGCGAGAAGATTGGCGTCATGTTCGGCAGCCCTGAGACGACGCCCGGCGGCCGCGCTCTCAAGTTCTACGCCTCCATGCGGGTGGATATCCGCCGCATCGGTGCGCTGAAGGATTCGCAGGGTAACGTCCTGGGCAACCGCACGCGCATCAAAGTCGTCAAAAACAAAGTGGCGCCGCCGTTCCGCGAATGCGAATTCGACATCCTCTATAATGAGGGGATCTCCCGCGAAGGCGCACTCGTCGACATGGGCATTGAGGAAGGCGTCGTCGATAAGAAGGGCGCGTGGCTCTTCTTTGAAGGCAACCAGCTTTCCCAAGGCCGCGATGCCGCGCGCGACGCGCTCAAGGCCGACCCGGGATTGGTCAAGCGGATCGAGAAGGCGCTGCGCGACAAGCTCGAGGGCAACGTCCAAGCCGCTGAAGATAAGAAAGCCGCCGCGATCGCCAAGCGTGCTCCGCAACCGGCTGGAGTCGCGGTGGATTAATTAATCTTAATACAGCAACTAGCTGACACAAGCCGGCCTCCGCGGCATTGCAAAGGCATGTATCCAGAAAGGGAAAGCCTTGAACGTACACGGATAACTTATGTGGCCGAAGGGCGTAATGGCGGCAGAAACGCCATGATATTTGAGCGCGGACCGGAATCGTGCGGAGCAATGTGTGCTTTTGAGCGCCCAACCCAACCAGGCCAAACGGTTGTTGCTGAGTCGTCGTATGTTTATCTTGGGAACCTAGCGGCCGCAGTTGCCCGTGCTCCGCTCGGGAAGCCAATGGAAAGAGCGCAACGGCGCTTAATACAAGCGTTGACCTTCGCGGACAGGTCATCGGATTTACCAGATCCGGAGCATTTGCATGGGCATCAAGACGACCAAAGGCCTTCTGTCAGACTCAGTCAGCCGCTCCTGGTTCAAATCCTAGAAGACGCTCGTGCCGCTGCCACAGAGCACAAGAAGCACTTCGGAATGCAGCTCGCACCACAAAGTTCCGTAACGCCTTGAACCTAAAACATCCATGTCGTGGTGATTCCGAGCACAGGCGTGAAGGCATCATCCGCGTTCTCCTGCCAAACGGAGCGGAAGAGGAGAAAGACGTCCACGTCCCAATCTTCCGTTGCGCGAATGAGGCACCCGAGCGCGGTGCGGTTCTCCTCCACCGCGCCGGGATCAAAATTGTAGAACCACTCGGTCGCCAGATACGGGCGCACGCGCACGGACTTCTCCCAGCCGCGCCATTCCAGCCGGAGCCGGTGTCGCGCTTGCACAAAAAAGCCGTCCTCCTCGTCATCACCGAGTTGCAGCCGCTGCCGGCTTGAGAGGCGCCACGCATCCTCGCCGCCGGGATAAAGGTGGAACGTCGCCGCACCGATCGCCTCGTGCCGATTAACCAAGTCTCCTTGCCGCGACCAGCCGCGATCGAGCTCGGCGCCTGCGGAAAAATCCCACCGCCGGCTGGGGCTCCATTCGACTTCCGCCTGCACCTCGAGCTTGCGCAGGAGCGCGTCGCGCGGCGACAAGCGCTCCTCGCTGCTCAGGGAAAAACTCCAGTCCTGAGCGAGCGGCACCTGAAGGCCCTGCGTGAGCCATGCCTGCGGCGGCATGAATTCCGCGCGTGCGTTGGGCACCAGTAGCAAGGCCAGCAGCAGGGCCGCGAGCGAGCCGCGTGAGGGAAACGTCGATAAGATCAAGCACTCTCTATAGCACACGCAGGGCTCTTTCCTAGACCGCTCACACTTTTTGTTCGGAAACCGGCCGGACACGCAGTAGCGTCTAAGGCTGTACGCCCGAGTGGTGAAATGGCAGACACACAGGACTTAAAATCCTGTGGCGGGCAACCGCCGTGCGGGTTCGAGTCCCGCCTCGGGCAGAGAGATTATTATGGAAGCGTCGTGATGCGCTCGATCAGCTCAACGCGCTGCTTCCAGTCTTTCGGAGCGCCGGGCCACGGTTCAACGGTAACCGCTGTGAGCGCACGGCGCCAATGCGAGACGAGCGTTTCTCCAGCGGGGAGCTCGGTAGGAACAGCGAGCGCGGTGACGAGGTTGCCACTGAGCGCAGGGCGTCCGGCGCGGTTCCACGCTTGAAGCAAGCTCGCATCAAAAATTGCGGCGCCGATTAGAACAGTCGCCGCGCCCGTGCCTTCCCGCGAAACTACGGCAGCCAAATCTGCGGACCAGCCGCCTTCCGTGTTTGCGCCGAGGACCGCCCATCCGACGACGCCCTGAGCAATGGCGGAATTTTCTGCCGGCGGTTCTTCCAAGAGAGGAAATGTGGTTGGTGATTCAAATGCGACACGTTCGGGCGCGCCGGTGGTGGATTCTTCCGTCCAGTCGACTGACCACGTGCGCCGCTCGAGCGTGAGGGTGGCGGGCTGATGCAGGTAGTGAACCGCGATCACCGACCGCTGGGAGTTGCCGCCCGCACGGCGCACATACCCCGCAAGCGCGGGGCCGCCCGTCGCATCGACTAAAAAGGGAACGTCAGGCCGACGGATCATGGCGAGCAGATCGGCCTGCACCAGATCGAGCAGCGTGGTTTGGCGACTCAGCTTTTGCGTTCCATCGCGCGCGCGTTGCACCAGTTTTTGCGCGGTGCCGAGCACCGGTCCTAGAAGCGCCAAGAGCAGCCCCGTGATCGCCACGGCGGCCAGAAGGCTCAGCGTGGAAATTCCGCGCTGCTGGTCACGGAACTGGAATTTGCGAAATGCATTCATACCGATCGATCGTGCGGGAGGGAGCCGCCGGAAGATTCTCAACTGCCGGACGATGCACCACCAGCCAGATCGTCGCGGCGCGCATTGAGGCTGCGTACGTGAGACGGTAATCCAGACGGAACGCCGCAGTCGTTGAATCGGGCACACGCCTCCCGTCGCGATCGAGCCAAACGGCAGCGGCGTCCCCTCCGAGGCCGACGGTTGCCGCGGCAAAATCTTCCGCCGGATCGGCGCATACGGGAGGGAGTGCCAGCGCGTCCGTCGCTTGCGAGGATGGAGCGAGCGGGGAAGCGCGCCGCTGCGCGAGCGCGTCCGAGGCGACGCGGGCCAGCGTTTGCTGCGCTTGGGCGCGGACAATCTCTTTCTGGCTTTGCGCGGCGAGCGTGAGTCCGCCGAAAAGAAGCACGCCGGCGAGTCCCACGGCGATCACGGCTTCGACCAAGCCAAAGCCGCGAACATGGCGGCGGTTATTCCATCCGGACATAACCCGTCGCCCGATCGATGAGGATGGATTTTTCGAGCGGGCCGCGTTGGCTTCCATTGAACACCGTTTGGTAGGACTGAACGCGGCACTCGATGGTCGAAGCGTCCGAAGCTTCGATCGATTCCACTCCGCCGTCGGCGCGAAATTCAATCAGATGTCCGAAGGTCGTTGGCGCGCTGCTTCCCGGCGGCCGCAAAAGCATTTGGGCTGAAGAGGCCGCGGGCACAATGCTCGTCCCCTGCGCCAAGCGGATTTGGTTGAGTCGCACCGGCTGGGTCAGCACTTCGAGATTGGAGCCGGCCTCGGCAACCGGGTACGCCTGACCGCCGTCCTGTAGACTGATCGTCTGCGCCGCGCTGGCCTGCCGCGTGCCGTCGCGCGTTTTAACGGCCGCCACCCAGAGCGCTTGCTGTGCATCGGCTTGATAAAATGCGACCCAGACCGGAGCGGCGTTGGCGCGGGCGTGGCGCTGCGCCTTCTCGAGCACTTCGGCCATGAGCTGCGCTTGCAGTAAAAAATCTTGTCGCTGTTTAAATCCGTTGGCGGCGAAAGTGACGAGCCCAAGGACAATCCCCGAGATGGTCAGCACGAGCAATAAATCGAGCAGGGCTATCCCGCGCCGAGCAGCCTGCGCATTTTTCGAGCGTGCCCGGCGGGAATAGCTGCAGCAGGCCCCAGAAATGAAGAAGCTCATTCGGCTGGAAAGCTCGGAGAGGGCCCGCACTGCGCCGACAACGCTTTCGCGCGGATTATTGGAGCAGATTCAATTTTAGGTGCAAAACAAAAAGAAAGCGGGCCGAAGATCGACAATTTGCCCCGGGGCTTGGCATGATCTCGGGCTATGCAGATGCAAGAGCCTGGTTTTCTCTCCCCTTTCCTCAGCGCCGCCGTTCCGTGGTTGTACATTGAATCGTCGTGGTGGACGGCGTTTGGGCTGATCGGCAACGGAATGTTTGCCGCTCGCTTTTATGTGCAGTGGCTTGCCTCGGAAAAGAGCAAGCGGCTGGTCGTGCCGCCGCTCTTTTGGCAGCTGAGTTTTTGGGGGAGCATTATCAGCCTGCTCTACGCGCTGCACGTGGATAAGCTGCCGATCATCCTCGGATTTGCCGCGCTGCCGTTTATCCACGGACGGAACCTGGTGTTGCTGGGACGCGGCGAACGCCCGGCGGGCGGCGTGGATTAGCGCCTGAGTACAAATTTCTTAAGCGAGCGTTTACATGAACTGGCGGATTTATTTTTTGGCGGTGATGGTGCTGGGTCTGTTCGCGCTCTTTTCCACCTTTTACGTCCGGCATTACGTGCGCGAGCGAACGCACGGGATTATTCTGTTCGTCTGTCCGGGTGCTGAGCTGGAATTACTCAAAGAATCGCGCAAGGATGCCGCGGCTTCCGATTTATTTTTGAAAAGCTTTCCAGTGTTGGGAACGCTGGACGTCGCGGGGCTCAACGGAGCAGCGCCTGACGCCGTCGCGGCTCTGGCTGCGCTCGCGACCGGGCAAAAAAATTCCAACGGCACGCTGGGTCTGGAGGTGTCCGGCCGCAGGACTGATACGCTGCTCTATGCCGCGCAGCGGGCGAACCGCACGACGGGGCTTGTTACCACGGATGGATTGACGCGGCCCGCCGCTGCGGCTTTCTACGGGAGTCTTCACGCCCCGCAGGATCCGGACGCCGCGTGGCGCAATGCGGCTGAGCTCATTGATTCGGCGGGCGTGGATATCGTCCTGGGCGGTGATGCGAAGTTTTTCGGCAAGACCGCGGCGCCGGAACCTAAAATTAAAGAAGCCAAAGCGGCCAAGCCGGGCGCGGCGGGTCTGCGGCCTCCTCTCCGTCCTGATAAACGTGATCTGGTTGCTCAGGCGGAGGAAAACGGATTTGCCATCGTCGAAAACGGCGATGCGCTGGAAGACGTGCCAACATGGCGAACGCGTCGCCTGCTAGGCCTGTTTGCGCCGGGGCCGTTTGGATTCGCCGGGCTGCCCGCTGCTCCTGCTGCTTCCAAGCCCGCCGCGCCTTCGGCTCCGGAGCCGCCGTCCTTATCCGCGATGGTGCGCCAGGCGATCCGCTGCTTGGCGTATGACATTCGTGGTTACTTTCTGGTGGTGGAACATGGCTTGGTGGAAGCCGCAGCACGTGAAAATCGGACGCAGCTCGCATTGCGTCAATTGCAAGAACTCGACGAGGCCATTCGGACCGCGGTTGAATACGCCGGCCCGGAGGCGTTGGTCTTGGTCACCGACGGCGTGAGTTATGGCCGACTGCCTGCGACCGCCGAAGCCACGCGCTCACCCGCACGCTGGATGGCGGGGCCGGGAATGCGCGCCCGGCCGATCCTTCTTCCCCGCAATGCAGATGCCGCCGCTCGCGCGCTGACAGCGCCCGAGCCCAGCGCCCGGTATGCTCCGCTGGCTCCGGCCACCGACACACCCGCGTGGATCGTCGCGCGCGGGCGAAACTGTCAGCGCTTTAGCGGATTTCTTTCTAACACCGATTTGTACCGGATTCTCGTTGAACTTTTCTAGAATTGGCCTCATGAATCCGGCCCAGCTGCGCGAGTATTTGCAAGCCCGCGGCCTGCGCCCGCTCAAGCAATTCGGGCAGAATTTTTTGCACGATGCGAATTTGATCCAATGGATCGTGCAAGCGGCGTTGGAAGGGTTGCCGCCCACACCGCGCCTGCTCGAGATTGGTCCGGGCCTGGGCGCGATCACGCTGCCGCTGCTCGAAGCAGGGGCGCACGTGACGGCGATTGAAAAAGATCGCGGCATGGCAGAGGCGTTGCGCGAGCGCGTTGCAGCGCAGCCGGAGCTCGCGAGCCGGTTCGTCCTACACGAAGCCGATGCGCTCGAGAAGGCGCCTGCGCTGGACTTGGCCGCGTTCGACCGCGTCGTGGGTAACTGGCCGTACAATATCTCGTCGCCGCTCATGGCGACGTTCGCGCTGCACACAACGCCCCCGGCGTCGCTTTTTGTGACGCTGCAAAAAGAAGCTGCCGCGCGATTCGCGAGCCCGCCCGCGTGCAAAGCGTACGGCGCACTCTCGGTCCTCGTGCAGACGGTGTACGAAGCGCAGATTGTCCGCGCAGTGCCGCCGGAAGTTTTCTACCCTGCGCCGGATGTGGAGTCTTCCATCGCACTTTTTCGCCGCCGTGACGATCTAGCGCTGACAGATTCTGCCGTGCGTTCCCGTTTTTACGATTGGGTTCGGCGCGCGTTTGCGGGGCGCCGCAAGAAACTGGCCAATACGCTGAAGATCACCGGCCCCGTGGCGCAACTGCGGCCCGAAGCACTTTCGCCCGCGGAGTGGGTCCAATTGTTCTTTGAACAAGGCCCTTCGCGATAAACACGGGGCCGCTCGGGCAGAGCGAAAGCAGCTCGCAACCCACGCAATCGGGCCGAATCGCACGGCAGCGGCGCCGCCCATGCCAGATGACGCGGTGAGAGAAAATCGTCCATTGATTGCGCGGTAGTAGCGCAGAAAGCTCCCGCTCGATTTTTTCCGGCTCACGCTGCCGCGTCAAGCCCCACCGCTGCGAGAGGCGCATGACGTGCGTATCGACGACGACGCCTTCGCCCTTCCCGAACGCGTTACCCAGGACGACGTTCGCGGTTTTGCGCCCGACGCCGGCGAGCGCGCAAAGCTCCGCGAGTGAATCAGGAACCTTTCCGGAGTGACGTTCGACAAGGACCGCCATGCACGCGCGAATGTTGCGCGCCTTGGCCCGGAAAAAATTGATGGCGCGCAGATCATGCTCTAACGCCGCGGGCTGCGACTGCGCGTAATCGGCCGCGGATCGGTATTTGGTAAAAAGCGCCGAAGTGACTTTGTTGACCTGCACATCGGTGCATTGTGCCGAGAGAATTGTCGCGACGAGCAGCTCGAGCGGATCGGAGTAATTGAGCTCACACCGCGCGTCCGGGTAGGCGCGCGCGAGCCGCCGGTTGATCGCTGCTGCGCGGCGGCGCAATGCAGGAGGGGCCTTTGCTGCCGGTGGACGCTTCTTCTTTCGGAGCCCCGATTGCTTTTTCACCACGCGAGAACGCTAGCGACCCGGGAGTATCCGCGCCGAGCGAAAATCATGAGCGCCGGTCGCCTTCGCGCGCCGCCGGCCGACGGAACGGCAGCGGCGTGGGGGATGCGCCCTTACCCGGGATGGGCCCTGCAATGGAAACATCTCCTCTTGATGCTGACGCCGCGGGGCCGTGAGCCGGTCCATCCTGACGTAATGCTGCTTCTGGATCCGTCCCGGGAGGACTGGCGGTGAGTCGCACCTGATGAACCCCGGTGGGTGTTTCACGCCGGCATGCAGTATGTAGAGCCGCGACCGCTGGATCCTGTCCCATCTCCGGATCCGTCCTCACATGATTCACCCAAGTCAAAAGACTGATGCTCAACGGAGTTATTTGCGTTTTCAATGCGGTTTCCATTGAACCGCTTGCGCTTTGAAGCAATTCCTGCGCTCCACCCTGAACGCGAACCATCAGGCCTCCAATCAAGCTTCGACTCAAATCGGCTTGGGCTGTTGGCGTGGCCTGCGTCTCTGCAAGTCGTTGCGCCCCGAGCTCGAGCAATCGATGTGCTGACTGCATGGAGCTGCTCCCGCCTGCCGCGCCCATGCGCATTAGATAGAGCGCCAGCCGCGCCGCAGGATTGGTTGATTTTTCGAGCGCCTGAGCGCTTGTGCCATTCAGATTGATGGTATCGTTCGCGTGAGTGATACTATGCGCTCTGAGCGCAGTTTTTAGCCTGCTTAACGTCAATGACTCTCGACCATTTGTGCATGCAACCGCTGCGGTTAGAGCGGCGCTATCCACGCCAAAGCGATTCGACGCGCTAGCCTGCTGTCTGAGGTGGGGTGCCAACGTGGTCGAGTGATCCCGGTTCAAAACGGAAAGCCCTTGCGCCGCCCCGGCCAATACAGCCCAGCTCTCCGCCAAATCCGACCCGGTCCGTCGACCCTCAAGCTTGGCCACCGCTTGTGCGCGACGCAGCCAAGATAAAAGCACAGGCGCCGGATTTGGCTGGCCGTCGCCAGCCTGAGTGCCTCTAAAAAGAGCGCGCTCAAGGCTGGCCGCAGCTGCGTTCGGCTCGCCAACGGGATCGTGCCCGAGCAAGAGGCCCAGGGCCTGTTGCGTAATTTCAGCGTTCATAAAAGTCGGGGAACTGGGCAGGAATTCTGCTGATATTCCTGGCCCGCTTCCTTGAAACAAAATACCACATTAATATGAAGGTCGCTTTATATTCGCATAACTATCTGGTTATAAGCGTCTTATGCTTACGAACAAAGCGGTAAAAACATCCGTCCTAGCGCGGAAGGCCACCCCTCCGATGAGGATCTGAACCTGCGCCCGGCGAGGGTCGAACTCACAACCTTTGGCTTCGGAGGCCAACGCTCTATCCAATTGAGCTACGGGCGCTTTGACAGGAAGACCACACACACAACCCTGGGCCGGACGCTCCAGCAAGTAAAAAGTGGTTGGACGAGATGCCTTTGGTGCGGTACGAGGTTTGTTATGACAAGCTCCCGTGGCGAATATGTAGAACAGATGCGGCATGAAGCCTGGCTTAAGGCGCACCCAGTCCGGGGCGCTCTAGACCAAATTGCGGGACCTTTCCTTGTAGCGCTGGCATTCACAGGAACAATGTGGCTCGGTCTCCGCGGCCCTTCTCAGTCCTCCGTACCTAAGCAATCTGTCGCAACAAGCTCACTTCGCACAGGCTCAGCGGTTCCTGCCGCAACCGATTGCGAACAGCTTCTGGCGGCACAGCAAGCACAGCGTCACTGCCCTTGCCCTACGCCCTGACGAGCCCGGATGGGCGGCAACCGAAAGCGCCGGCATAAGAAGAAAATATGAATGAATATGTGAATCCTGCTGAATATCGTCCTCCTTTTACGGAGTGGCTTACCGGTCCTGCCTTGAGAGAGTTGACCTTGCGGCCTGCATGGAAAAATGAGGCGACCGCCAAGTTGGACAAACACTGGAGCGAAGCGCATCCGAGATTAGCTCAGCTAAGAAAAGCAACCCGCTGGGCAACGTTGGCGGCGGGCGTTTCGGTAGCAGGATTTGGCGTATGGCAGCTGAACGAAACGCATAAGGGCGCAGCAAAACGCGAGCGGACGGAAATCTGTGCAGCCGTAGGATCGTGCACACGCACCGGCTCGGTAGTCGCAACTCAAGCGGAACAGCAGCAATGCATGGCGGCGTGCGAGCAGCGTCTCGCTGAGAGAGAGCGACAGCGCTAAACATATAGCGCGCTCTATTTACCCGACATGGATTCGAACCATGAATAACGCCTCCAAAGGGCGCTGTGTTACCGTTACACCATCGGGTAGTTTTTAGATTGCGGCGCTAGCGGGATTTCTCGGGAAGCGCGCGCGGGGCGTATCTTTCTCGAGGTAGGGGGCGGTTGTCAAACGCATACCCGCGCGCTGAGCCAGCATTCGTGGAGAAGAAAAAAGCGCGCCCTGGCCCGCCCAGCTTTGGTAGCGTGAGCGGCAGAACCCCCTCGCGCGTTGGATTAGCGCGCGCCGCCCATGCAACACGATTCTCTCCTGGTCATCGTCCCGACTTACCACGAGCGGGAAAATTTGCCCGAGTTCCTCCGCCGCCTGCATGCGGTGCGCGAGCGTGCGCACGTGCTGATCGTGGACGACGCCTCGGGCGACGGAACGCCGGCGTGGGTCCGCGCGCAGCCGGGCTTTGGCAAGACGCTCCACCTGATCGCGCGGCCCGGCAAGCAGGGGCTGGGAACGGCGTACGCGGCGGGCTTTCGCTGGGCGCTGGAGCGGCCCTACGCGCAAATCGTGCAGATGGACGCGGACTTGTCGCACGATCCGGTGGAGATCCCGAAGATGCTCGAGCGATTGGATGCGGTGGAAGCGGTGATTGGCTCGCGTTTCTCGGGCGGCGTGCGCGTGGTGAATTGGCCGATCGCGCGGCTCCTGCTGAGTTTGGCCGCGGCGCAATACGTGCGGCTGCTGACTGGGATGCCGCTCTCGGATCCGACGGGCGGATACAAGTGCTTCCGCCGCTCGGCACTAGAGAAGATCGACTGGCCGAAGATTCGCGCCAACGGCTACGCCTTTCAGATTGAGATTACCCACAGCCTCTGGCGGCAGGGCGTGCCGATGGCGGAACACCCAATCACGTTCGAAGGGCGGCAGTCGGGCGACTCGAAGATGTCGGGCGCGATCGCGTTTGAGGCGGCGTGGCGAACGGCGTGGCTGGCCGCGCAATCTTTATTTGGAATCCGGCGGCGGTGGGAAAAACCTCCTGGGATGCATGAGCGCCCACGCAAGTAGAGTTGCGCCCCGAGCAAGCGGAGCGTAGACCATTCGAGTGCAACTGGAGGCGACCATTTTGGGCTGCGGCACGTCGCAGGGCGTGCCGATGGTGGCGTGCGACTGCGCGGTCTGCCGCTCCCCCGACCCGCGCGACTCGCGGACGCGCTGCTCGCTTTATATGACGACGCCGGACGGCACGCGGATTCTGGTCGATACGTCGCCCGAGCTGCGGCAGCAGGCACTGCGGGAGCGGCTGACGCGCGTGGACGCCGTTCTCTTCACCCACGAGCATGCCGACCACATCGCGGGGTTCGATGATCTGCGGCAATTTTGCGCAGTGCAAAAAACGGCGCTACCGATCTACGCGTGCGGGCAGACACTCGCCGCGCTGCGCCGGAATTTTTACTGGGCCTTTGATGCGCCCGAGGGGACTGGCTATGTGCGCGTGACGCCGCACGAGCTGACGCCCGGCGCGCCACTGGAACTGGGCGGGTTGACGATCACGCCGCTGGAAGTGCCGCACGCAGATGTGCAGACGGTCGGCTATCTTTTTGCGCAGGCGGGTCGTCCGCTGCTGGGATATTTTTGTGATGCCAAAGAGATTCCGCAAGCGGTGCGCGCGCAGCTAGCGGGCATTCCGATCCTCATCCTCGACGGCCTGCGCGATGAAGTGCACCCGACACATCAATCGATCCCGGAAGCGATCGAGGCCACTCGCACGATTGGCGCGGGCCGCACGTTCCTCACTCATTTGACGCATCAAAAAACGCACAGCCAGCGATCTTCCGAGCTGCCCGCGGGCATCGAGGTTGCGTATGATGGGATGCAGCTGATTGTGCCTATTTAGAATTTTCCTATGCCTTCGCTCACCGCGCCGCGCCACACCGCCTCAGAAGCCCCGGTCATTCGATGGGTGCAGCGGCTGATCGAAGAGGCGCACGAGCAACGGGCCAGCGATCTTCATCTGGAATCAACCGCACGCGGGCTCGTGGTGCGGCGGCGGATCGACGGCGTGCTGGAATTTCGTCCGGGGCCGGACGAGCTCGATCCGGCGGCGATCATCAACCGCATCAAGATTCTTGCGCATCTGGATATCGCGCAACAACGCCTACCGCAGGACGGACGGATTCTCCTCGAGCTGGAAAACGGCAAGCCGTTGCACGTTCGTGTGTCGGTGGTGCCGGCACGGCATGGGCCGAGCGTCGCCCTCCGATTGCTCGATCCTGCGGCGGGAGCGCCGGGGCTTTCGCAACTGGGTTTGCGCGCGCAGGACCGGCAGGCGCTGGAAGAACTGCTGGCGCTGCCCGACGGCCTGCTGCTGGTAACCGGTCCGACGGGAGCGGGAAAAACGACGACGTTATATGCATGCTTGCAGGCGCTCAATTCTTCCAGCCGCAAGATTCTGACAGTCGAGGATCCGGTGGAGTATCAACTCGCGGGCGTGAACCAGGCGCAGGTGCACGAGGCGGCGGGCCTCTCCTTTGCCAGCGCGCTACGAGCCATGCTGCGGCAAGCTCCTAATATTATTATGGTGGGTGAAATCCGGGATCGCGAGACGGCGCGCATCGCCGTGCAAGCCGCGCTGACGGGGCACCTCATTCTTTCCACACTACACACCAACGACGCGACGAGCGCCGCGCTGCGACTCGTCGATCTGGGCGTGCCCGCGTACTTGGTTGCCTCTTCCCTGCGCGGAGTGCTGGGCCAGCGGCTCGTACGACAACTTTGCCCGGCGTGCGGCGCGAAGTATCGCCCGTCCGCGCAAGAGCTCGCCGCGCTCGGGTTGCCGCACGAGGTTGCCTCCTCCTCAACGTGGCGGCGACCGGCCGGATGCGCGCAGTGCCGGGGCAGCGGATTTTCCGGCCGACTCGGCCTGTTTGAATTGTGGCGGCTAGATGAAACCGTGCGACAGCACGTTCATACCGGCATTGGCCCGGCGGCGGTGCGCTCCCACGCACGTGCCTGTGGCATGCGGACGCTGCGGGAGGATGGTGCGCTCAAAGCGCTCGCAGGATTGACGACGCCGCTGGAAGTGCTCCGCGCGACGATGGAGGAACCGGCATGAAGGGGATCCGCATTAAGGCGCCCAAGGATGCCCGGCGCAAACACGCGCCGACTCAAACCGGAACGCCGCTGGTGGAGCTGGTCGAGGCGGTGCTGACGCAAGCGGTCCGTGCACGGGCCAGCGACATTCATTTCGAACCGTTTGAGCATGAGCTGAAAATTCGCTACCGCGTCGACGGAGCCCTGCATGAGATGGCGCCTGCGCCCGCGTTCCTGGGCAAAACGATCGCAACGCGTTTAAAGGTCCTCGCGCGATTGGATATCGCCGAGCAACGCGCGCCGCAGGATGGTCGCTTCTCTTTCACCGCGGAAGGACGCACGGTCGACTTGCGCCTCAGCACGCTGCCGACGCAATGGGGCGAGAGCGCCGTGTTGCGAGTGCTCGATCAAACGGCGGTCGCGCTGGATCCAGAAGCGCTGGGCCTGCCCATCGCGGTGCGGGAGCAGCTGGAAAAATGGACGCAGCGGCCGCATGGGCTGGTCGTCGTGACCGGACCGACCGGCTCTGGCAAAACGACGACGCTCTATGCGTACTTGCAGACGCTCAACCGGCCCGGCGCAAAAATCGTCACGGTGGAAGACCCGGTCGAATACGAGCTGCCCGGCGCGGTGCAGGTGCAAGTGGAGGAAGCGATCGGCCTGGGCTTTGCGCAGGCACTGCGATCTCTCCTGCGACACGACCCAGACGTGTTGATGGTCGGCGAGATGCGCGACGCCGAAACGACACAGATGGCGGTGCAGGCGGCGCTCACGGGGCATCTCGTCCTCACCACATTGCACACGCATGATGGCGCCGGGGCGATCGCACGACTGCTTGATTTGGGGATTGAGCCGTACTTGCTCTGCGCGACGCTCACCGGCGTGGTCGTGCAACGGCTCGTGCGGCGGATTTGTCCGTCCTGCCGGCACGCGTTCGCGCCGTCCCCGGAATTGCTGAAAGAATTCGGATTCGATGCGCCGGGGATGCCGGCCGTGCATTTCCACAAAGGAATCGGCTGCGATGATTGCCATGGCACCGGTTACCGCGGACGCTTGCCGCTGGTGGAGCTCTGGCCAATCACGCCGGCCTTGCACGCGCTGATCCACGAGCGCGCGCCCGCGGTGGAGTTGCGCCGGGCGGCGCAAGCATGCGGGTTTGATTCTCTCCGGTCCAGCGGCCGCCAGCGTGTGCTCGCTGGTGAAACGACGGCGGAGGAAGTGCTGGGAGCCGTGGCATGATATTTGCCAGCCGCGCGCGCATTCCGGCGCTGGTCACGCGCCAGTTGGCGGTCTTGGTCGGCGCGGGGGTTCCGCTAGCGCGGAGTTTGCAGCTACTCGTCGAGCAGGAAGAAATGCCGGAGCGCCGCGCGCGGCTTGCCTCCGTCGCGGGGCTCGTGCAGACGGGGCACGCGCTCTCCGAAGCGCTCGCAACGCAGCCCGACGCGTTTGGCCCGCTCTACGTTTCGCTCGTGCGCGCCGGAGAAGCGGGCGGAGCGTTACCGGAACTTCTCGCGCGGCTCGCGGATTTTCAAGAGCGAATGGAGCGGCTCCGCGCACGCGTGGTAACCGCGCTGCTCTATCCCGCTGCTGTACTGATTGCCGCAGCGCTCATTTTTATTTTTTTACTCGTCTGGGTTATTCCGGAATTTAAGAGCCTGCTGCTGGGCGCGTTTGAAAATCGCCCGCTCCCTCTCCTCACGCAAACCGTGCTGGGCGCCAGCGACTGGATCACGCAGCGAACTATCTGGGTGGTGGGCCTCCTGTCCGCAGGAATCGTTGCCGTTTGGTTGGGAAGAACGTGGCTGGCCTCTCGATGGAGCGGGCAACAAATTCCGCGCTGGATACCGCTCGTGGGGCCTGCCGCAGAAAAAATCGCACTGGCACAGATTACGCGCACGCTCGGAACGCTCGTCGAATCCGGCGTGCCGCTCTTATCCGCGCTGGAAATCACCCAAACGATGGGCCGTGATCCAAAGCTCGCGCGGGCACTGGCGCATTTGCGGGAGCAAGTTCAGCAGGGGCAGCCGCTCGGACGCCTGTTGGCCGCATCCCGCCACTTCCCGGCGATGGTCTCCAGTCTGGTGCAGGTCGGAGAAGAAACTGGGCGACTGGGGCAGATGCTGCTGCGCGCGGCGGACCTGTACGACCAACAGGTCGAAACGACGATCGCTCGGCTCACGGGTCTGGTCGAGCCGGTGCTCAGCGCGCTGTTGGGGGTGATCGTCGGCGGAGTGGTTCTCTCGCTCTTCCTGCCGCTCGTGCATCTGATTCAAGAACTCGGCGGAGGCGGGTAACGCGCTGCCGCACATTTGCTTGGCGCGTTACCTGCGCCGCGCTATAGCTGCCTTATTCCCTCCTCATGAATCTTATGCGCACTTGGTTCAAAAAAGCGGGATGGGGCGTTGCGACGTGCTGCCTGATTTTGTTTTTTGCAATCGCCGCCCACAGCGCTGAAGGCCGTCCCAACACCGGGCGTAAACAAGAGAGCAAAAAAGGCGAAGAGGCATACGAAGCAACGTGGCTTTCAACTCGCGTGCTGGAGCTGATCCGGCAAGAGTATGTCGACCCTTCCAAGACCGAATATCGCAGCCTCATTTACGCGGGCCTTCGCGGCATGCTCGAAAACCTGGATCCGCACAGCCAGTTCTTGGACGAGGAGGCGCTCGCTGAGCTGCAGAAAGAAACCAAAGGCGAATTTTCGGGTGTCGGGCTGGTCGTCACAACGCAGCGCGGCCAGCTCATCGTCAGCGCGCCGATGGAAGACACGCCCGGCTTTCGCGCCGGGTTGCTGCCCGGGGATCGGATTCTCAAAATCGACGGCAAAACCACTGAAACGATGCCGCTGCATGAAGCGACCAAACGCTTGCGCGGAGAACGAGGTGAGCCAGTCACGCTCACGATCGGCCGGTCGGCAGCCGGAGATCCTTCCGCGGCAGGACAGGTGTTTGAGGTCAAGCTGGTGCGCGAACTCATCAAGGTTGCGACGGTGCGCGACGCCAAGCTGCTCCCTCCCGCGCTCAGCGGCAGCGCGCGCATCGGCTACATTCGAATCGAGCAGCTCGGAGAAAATACCGCGGCGGAATTTAACCGGGCTTTGAATCAATTGGACGACAAGGGCATGGACGGCCTGGTGTTGGACCTACGCAACAACCCGGGCGGGTTGCTCGATGCGGCGGTGGATATCGCCGGAGAATTTTTGCCGCCGAACCAGCTCGTCGTCTCCACCGAAGGCCGCAAGCCCGAGCACAACAACCAGTACCACTCCCACAATAGTCAACAGCGGGCGGCGTATCCGATCGTGATCCTCGTCAATGCGTACAGCGCGAGCGGTGCCGAGATTATCGCCGGGGCGCTGCGCGATTTGCGTCGAGCAGTTCTTTTAGGCGAGACCACGTTTGGCAAAGGCTCCGTCCAATCGGTGCAAGATTTGGGCGGCGGCGTGGGCCTCCGGCTGACGACCGCGCATTATTACACGCCCTCGCACCAAAAAATTCATGAGGTCGGTGTTTCGCCCGACATCATCGCGCCGATCACCGAACAAGAAGAGCGCGCGCTTTTTCTGGCCCGTGTGCCGCTGGTGAAGGCCAAGTCCGCCGCGCCGCCCGCAGACCGACAGCTGGAGCGTGCGGCTGGGATTATTCAGGGCCTGCGCAATCTGCAAAAAAAGATTTCGGCGGCCTAGCGCTCTAATGAATTTACCTTGGTAAAAAGGCACCCAGCCTGTCAGTATTCATGGCCGCCGCATCGGCTTCACTTTCTCGCGTCATGGAACCCAGTCAACAGCAACTGCGCGTCATTTCTCTTGAGCAAATAAAAGCCCGCCTCGCGCAGCCAGACGCGTTTGAGGTGATGGTCCGCGCGCAGGAGACGGCCTTTGTCGCTTACTCGCAGCGCCGCGTGTTAGCGCCTCCGGTGACGCACCTTTCTTTCGAGCGGCCGACGGGCGACTGCCACGTGAAGTGCGGCTATCTGGAAGGAGATAATTTCTTCCTCATTAAAGTCGCGACCGGCTTTCATGACAACAACTCGCGCGGACTGCCCAACAGTCACGGACTGATGCTGGCGATGGATCGCGAAACAGGGGTCCTGCAGGCTGTCCTCCTTGACCAAGGATATTTGACCGACACCCGCACCGCAATCGCGGGCCTCATCGCTGCTAAGTACATGGCGCCGGCCAAGGTGGAGCGCATCGGGATTATCGGCACCGGCATTCAAGCGCGTTTGCAGTTGGACTATTTGCGTCATGCCGTCCGCTGCCGCGAAGTGATTGTGTGGGGTCGCAGTGCCGAGCGCCTGGCCAAGTACCAAGCGCATATGCAGCCCAAAGGATTTCGCCTCGAAACAACTCGGGACGTCCGCATGGTCGCGAAGAGCTGCAACTTGATTGTCACCGCCACGTCTTCTCACACGCCGCTGCTTCAAAGCGAAGACGTGCAGCCTGGCACGCACATCACCGCTGTCGGCGCCGATAGCAGCGGGAAGCAGGAGCTCGATCCGGCGCTCTTTAGCAAAGCCGCGTTGTGCGTGGTTGATTCAATCGCGCAATGCCGCGACCACGGCGAAAGCAGCTACGCGCTCAAGGAAGGCTTTGTGGAAGAAGACCAGCTCGTTGAAATGGGCCGTCTGCTGGAAGAGCCGCGCCGCCCCAAGCGCGCCGCCGATGCGATTTCAATCGCGGACCTCACGGGCCTGGCGATTCAAGACGTGCAGATCGCGCGCCTTTTCTTATAGCGCGTCCTGGGTCGCTTAATGCTCTTCGGGCTCCGACTCGTCGTAGATGAGCACCGCTCCTTCTTCAGCTTGCGGATTTTCTATGGGAGGCGATGGCTCCTGAACAAGGCCGGTGTCCGGTCGCGGGGCTATCGGAAAAGCTGGGGCCGGGGTGCCGGCGGCTTCCGGATGATACACGACCGTCGGCGGCTCGGGTTCAGCTGGAGCGGCGAGCACTGTTTTTTGCGGAGCTGCAGCTGCTGGTGTCCGTGTGGGTGCCGGCGCCGAAATGGAGATCGCCGAAGCGGTTGCTGCCGAAGCGCTGCCGCTCATCCATGCGGAATACTTCAAAATGCCACGCGCGATCGACTCGGCCAACGCCTGCCGGTATTCCGGCGTCTCGATGCGCGCCGCCTCCTGCCGGTTGGAGAGAAAACCGCCCTCCACGAGCACGCCGGGCAATTGGCATTGTTTGAGCACGACGAACCGCGCGCGCTTGAGCCCGCGATCTCCTTCGGCATCATTTGGATTGAGCCCCGTAATCTCTCGATGAATGGCAGAGGCGAGCAAGGCGTTATACGCATCGTTGGCATTGCCCGGCAGCCGCTGATAATCGGACCGGCGGATCCGCTCCCCCGAGGAGGTTGACGGCGTTCCCTTCGCCGAACAGGCGTACGTCTCAATCCCGCGCGCAGACGCGTCCGCCGAATTGTAATGGATACTGACAAAAATATAGTCTGGATAGAGCGCGGCCCGCTTGGCTCGTTCGTATAAGTCGACAAAAACATCGGTCCGACGCGTGAGCACCGTTCGTATACCGGCAGCCTTGAGCACCGCTTCGAGCCGCTTGGCCGTATCCAGCGTGTAGGTTTTTTCGTATTTGCGTGCGCGGCTGATGGCGCCGTTATCCGAGCCGCCGTGGCCCGGATCAATCACCACGCCTTGCACCGGTTTTTTTGGCTCGATCGCGTGCGGACGCAGAAGCGGATCGAACAGCTTGATGACGTCCGTCTTCGAAACCAGCCACCCCTGCTCGGTCTGCGCCGTTCCCAGACTCAGCCAGTATCGCTTGCCGTTGTACCAACATTCGCGGCTGTCTTGGGAAAACGTAACCGTCGCTTGGGCATTTTGGCAAACCGCTCGTCGGCTGGATTCTCCGGATGCGCGTGCGAGGCCGTAAAAATCACAGAAAGAACGCAGCGTCACGTAATCGGCCCCACGATGCTGCACGACCTCCCAGTCGGCCTGCGCGCTCACCGCCGCCAACAGTAGCAGCGCGGCTGCCGCGCTTATCATTCGCACTCGAAACACAGGGGCAGGTCTGCCAAGTCAACCGGCCTGTAGCAAGTCAATTCCTGCCAAGCAGTTGGAGCCAGGCAGCGCTTTGTAAATCTCTTTTAATCCTCTTGGGTTTGCGCTCTCTCCTTATAAAATTTTAGCTCGCACCAAGCGGGTTTTGCGATACCGTGGGTCCCCATTTGCTTATGAGGACAAAGGCTGGCATTTCTTCCGTTCGGGCTTCGCGCGTGTCGCGAGTCGCCCGCTCGCCGCGTACGCCCGTTCTTTCCAAGACCACAACGGGTGCGGCACCGTGTGTCGGCTGGAACAGCGCCAAAACCGGCCAGCGGCGCCTCTTTGGCTGTTTCAACCGTTTGGGTTTGGCCGTCGAACATCATCAGTTTTCCGCCCAGGAGCCGGTCGATTGGTCGCAAAGCTTTCACGAGCACAGCCTAGAAATTTGCCTGAACGTCGCCGGCGACGGGCATGTGCAGGACAAAACCCGGCAGTCCCGCTTCACGCCGCATACCGCCGGCTTTTACTGCAACGCGCGCCATGATCTGGGCGCCCGCCGCGAAGCCAATCAAGCCCACGCGTTTATCACCATTGAAATGTCCCGGCCGTTTATCACCGAACAGCTGGAAGGCGCGGCGGATGCCCTTCACCCTGCCGTGCGCAAATGGATGGGCCGGACCGGCGGCGCGGGCCATGCGGGCTCTGTAATGCCGATGACGCCGGCCATGCGGTCTCTCTTCTTGGCGCTGGGCACGCCGCCGATTGCCCCTGCCGCGTATCCGCTGTGGTACCAGAGCAAGGCGCTCGAGCTCCTCTGCCAGCTCCTTTTCGCAGCGCCGCCCTCCAACGAGCTTTTCTGCCAGCGGCACAAGCGCCTGACGCAAGAGCGCGTTGAAAAAACCGTCTCCATTCTTCGCGCGCAATATGCTGAGCCGCCCGATCTGGAAACGCTCGGCCGCGAAATCGGTTGCAGTCCATTCTACTTGAGCCGGCTTTTCTCGAAAGAGACTGGCATGACGCTTTCCCAGTACATCCGTGAAGTCCGGATGCAGCGCGCCGCCGAGCTGCTTCTCGGAGGACGGCACAACGTCACCGAAGCCGCATTGCAAGTCGGCTACTCCAGCCTCAGCCACTTTAGCAAAGCATTCTGTCACTCCATCGGCTGTTGTCCGACGCTCTTCCCGCAAGCCAAAGCGCTGGTGGAAAAATTCCACGCACGTCGGCAAGCGGGTTGGTAGTTGGACCGCGTCCGCGTTTTTTTCTCCTATGGCTCCGCAAGCCCCGGCGCCGAACGTTCGGGAGATGTTTGCCCGCGTTTCGCAGCGGTACGATCGACTCAACCGGGTTTTAAGTTTCGGCCTGGATCGCGCTTGGCGCCGCCAGCTCGCGCAACAAGTAGCAGAGCAACGACCCCGCCGCTTGGTGGATCTGGCCACGGGAAGCGGAGACGTTCTCTTGGCGCTCCAACGCGCCAAGGCATGCGTAGAACCGCCGCGCGGCCTGGATTTTTCTGCTGATATGCTCGAGCGCGCCAAGTCCAAGGGCCTCCCAGATGAACAGCTGATGCTCGGCGATGCCACCGCGCTGCGGCTCCCCGATGCATCGCTCGATGCCATCACCATCGCGTTTGGCCTGCGCAATCTGCCCGATCGCACGGCAGCGCTCAAAGAATGGAAACGCGGCCTCGCCCCGGGCGGCTGGCTCTACATCTTGGAGTTTTCCCAGCCGTGGCGCTTCCTGCGGCCGATGCACTTTTTTTATTTACGGCGCGTTCTGCCGCACATTGCCCGCGCGCTGGGCGCGCCGCATGAAGACTACGAATACTTAGGCCGATCGATTCGGGCTTTCCCAAATGCTGCAGCGCTGACCGAAGAGCTCGTGTGCGCCGGATATGAAGCCGTTTCCGTCAAGCGTCTCACTTTCGGCGTAGTCGCAATCCACCGCGCGCGCCGGCCTACTGCGTGATGACTGCCTGGATTCGCTCCGCGATTTCCTTGAAGTAACTAAAGAGATCCGCTGCGTTGGTCGTGAAGTAATACTTTCCGATCGGCTGGTCGGCCTGGAATGTTGGAGAGCCTACCGTCGGGTCATTGGCCATGGCACGCAGGACTGTGCCCTGGGACGCCGGCACGCCGCTTCCGAACCCAAGCGTGTAGATCGTCACGCTGTCTTGCCGGGCCTCATCGCAGTACCGTCTTGTCTTCCAGTTGCCGACTGCCAGCAACTGAATGGACATATCGGTGAAGTTAGTGAAGGGCCGCCACCCTGCATTTACCGCATCATAAAAATGCGTCGGCATACATCCCCATGCCATTGCGTTAACATTCGTGGTCCCGTCCGCCAATAGCACTGCCCCGCGCGTAGCCGTGGGGATGCCGTAAAGCGTGGGCAGGCTCCCCGCCGTTACGGAAGCCAGCGGCACGCCACGATAGGAAATGGGCCGCCATTGTTTTGTCGCTGCATCATTAGTCATGATGCTCGCAAATGCGTTGGTGACCCAGTCTGGCGCGTCCACCTGCCACGCGGCATCGGCCGCCATTTGGCCGCTCGAGTTGTAAAATAAGCTGCCCGCGGCGCGCCAATCGGACTCGCTTAGGTTTGTCGACATCCAAGGCACTTGTCCCACAGCGAAAGAAGAGCTGCTCAGAAGCTTTACCGTGTTCATTGGCCAGTAAAAGGCTCCCGCCGGATACTGATTGCTTCCGCTCAGATTGTCAGGCTGGCCGTCACCGTTCAGATCCGGATCGTCCGGTTTATAGACGCGCAGCCCCCCCCACAGATTGGTTGGGTGCCGCACCATATACCTGCGCAGTGTTGACAGGCTGGGGGTTGCCGTGTCAGGCCACCTAATAAAGGACGCGCTGCTGTACTGGCTGATTGCTGTGTCGTGCTTGCTATATCCCACGCCATCGATGACAAAACCTGGAACAACGAGCATGTTGGTCTCGCCGGGCACCAGCTTGACTGAAATGCTCATGTTGGTCAGCTGGCTAATCGTAATAACAGGGTTTGTGTTTCCGGTACGGAATGTGAAATTGATGGATCCAGGCATCATCCAAATATCCAAATTGGTGGAATAGGCGGTGCTGCCGGTCGCGGTATTGGTCGTAGGCCGTAAATAATTTGTGGGGGCGCCTATCCGGGCAGCCGTTGCAAATGGGATGTTAGTAACATTGGGCATTTGGAGAATATTCGTCCTGAGTTGCGCGCCCGTCGCGCCAGACGGCACATACACGGTGTTGGTCCAGCATGGCGAGGCATACAACGATCTGACGGAGTTAAATTCACCGTCCGTAAAGAAAACGATGTACTTAAGCGTGCGCGGATCGGTGTACCCGCTATCGGCCTTAAGCGTTTCGAGCCCCAAGCGCATCCCTTCTTCCGCCGCCGTGGAACCTCCGAACTTGATGCCCGATGGGTTATCTGTCGCCAGGATCGAATCTGCTGACGATAGTTTATTAGTTCCCAACACAATAAAGTTGTTGGTAATCGGCATTTCCAGTCGCGCAAAATCGGAGAAGGAAACCATGCCGATGCGATCCGCATTCGTATCAAAAAGCGTCAGGAAGTTCGAAACGGCCGGAGGCAGCGTCAGATACCCGGTGTTCTGAACCCGGAGGGACCACGAGCGGTCGAGGACGAGCATAATCAGGCGCGGGCGCCGCTGCGCTTCGGCAAGCGCATGCACGCGAAAGTTCGTCACCCGGTCCAGCCCGGTGAAAGACATAAAGAGCGTCCGCTGCTTGACGCTCGCATCACATTGGGCCCGCGTCACCTGCCCGGCCGAGCCCGTTCCGATCGTACAGGTAACGCTGTTGCCTCTCGCTGCGTTGGTATAAAGATAAACGTACTCGATGTCGCCGCCCGCAAGATTGTTGGTGGCTACACTGGTCGGCGTTGATGGAACAACGGACAAGTCCGTGTAATTTGCTGCCGCAATATTGCGCATAATGGCCGACACTTGATCCCGGCCCTTGGGGAAGTTTTTGACGCCGGAAATAACCGCGGCGTCACACGCCCGGCTGATGCGGGCTTTTGATAAATAAAGCAGCGCTCCATCCAGGCCCAGGCCGCAGAGCAGCCAAATGGCTCCGAACGAGATGAGAAAAAAAACGAACGTCTGACTGGAACGAGGGTTGCGCTTCATAAAGAATCCGTTCGTTAAAAGTTATTTTGGGCCCTGTTGTAACATGTCAGAAGAAAGCAGCGTCGTAAAGGATGGGGGGCGTCACCAAGCCGATCAATCTTCCAATCGGCGTTACAAACTGATTGGTGAGAAAGACTTCCACCACGTACATCTCTTGGTTGGTGGCGAGCCAAGAACCGGCAAAAGGAAGCTGGCGGCGGCGGCACTTCCATGGCTGTGGGTCGGTCCCGTCCGCGGAAAGAATCCGGCTTTTATTGCAGACATCATTCGCCGTGCCGCCCCAAAGCCCGCCCAGGTAAAGGCAGTAGGAATCAACCGGGGTGGGTACATACACATAGTTGGTGCTGGTCGAAGGATCATATACCACTTTGGTGATGATGCACGCGCCCGTCGGCCCGGCCAGATTAAGGCGGGGATGTGCCGCGTTGGTCACTGCTTGAAGGCCAGCTTCAATGGGCAAAATAACCTGCCGGGTCGCGGTACTGGCCCCTTCCCGCGCTGCCATCGCCAAAATCTGGGCATTGGTAATCATGTAGCCGTAGTCAAAAACGGCGCACATCAGCGTCAAAAAGATCGGCAGGATCAGCGTAAACTCAACCAAGGACTGGCTGCGGCAGCGGCGGCGGCCTTGCCGAATGAAAATAGGAAGCGTTTTCATGGCCTAAGGCTCCGCTCCATAGTAGTTGGTTGTAATGGTGTTCAAAAAATTGCGCGACGGCTCATTGCGAAACACAGATGTAACCGTTGTCTTATACTTGGTATTCGTAAAAAAAAGCCGCGTAATCATCGGCACTTCGGCGCTCACTTTAATGCGCACATTATCGTCCGCGTCTCCAGGCCCTTTATTGGGGGCTGCTTCGGTCCCCGTTTCCGCAAGCCCGGGCCAACTCTCAACAACAATATTAGTAATCGGCGTGTTCACGAGGCAATTGGTCTGAAAGATGCGCCGAATGCTTTCCATCCGTGAAATTGGCTTGTTGGCCTCGTAACTGCTTTGCAACGGCCCGTTGGAGAGAACGAAATTGGTCCGCATCACGTTGCCCGTGGTGGCAAACCGCCCTGCCTCGCGCAGCGCATGGCGCAGTGAGGAGTCGTAGAAATAAAGCTGCGCGTAATCAATGGTTGCGAAAAGCAAAAGCAGAAATGGCCAGACGATCAGCGCGAACTCGACCGTGGTCTGCGCCTGGTTCCTCCGCCGCGTCCCTGCCCGCAGCGGCGCCGCAGCGTTCTTACTTTTGCGGCGAATCAGTTTGTACATAAAAGACCTCTTTAGGGAGACAAGACGGAGTTGGCCATGTTTTGCATCAAGCGAATCCCCGCAGGACCCAGGATGACAATGAACATCGCCGGAAAGATGAAGAGCACCAGCGGGATCATGATTTTAACCGGCGTTTTCATCGCCTTTTCTTCCGCGCGCTGGCGGCGGCGAATTCGGATCGCGTCAGCCTGAATCCGGATGACGTTGACCAAGCTGCCGCCCAGACGGGAAATGTAGACCACTGCCGAAAGAAAGTTCCTGAGATCCTCCACGCCCGTCCGTTGCGCAATATCCAAGAGCGCTTCGTTGCGGCCTTTGCCCAGACGCACCTCGCGCAGGGCGAGCGCCAACTCGTCGGTCAGCGGTCCTTTAGTTTTTTCGGTTACGATTTGAATGGCGCCGTCAAATGAAACGCCGGCCTCCACGCTGATGCAAATCAGATCCAGCGTAAAGGGAAGTGACCGCAAAACCGCGGTTTGCCGGCGCTTGGCGCGGCTTTTGACGACGCCGATCGGCAGCCGATAGCCCAGCATCAGCGCGAGCAAAATAAAGCCCCATTCCGAAAAACTGCGCGGTTTGGACGCCGTCGCCATCCACATGATACCAGGTAGGCCGATCATCAAAATCCATGAGAGCGTGGTGAGCTGAACAGCCGTCACCTTGCCGATCATCCCAGCCGCGGCGATATCCTTGCGCGCGCGGTCCATCATGCCAACCGGCGTGATGGTCGAGAAAATTTTTGAAAACCGGTCTGCCAAGGGAAGCATCACGCGGACGATGAAGCTCTTGTTCATTTCCTCCGCATCCCGCAGGGAGGCTTTGACGTCCGTTCCTGCTGCCGCGGCTTGCAAGCCTTCCAGCCGCTTGCCGATCGACGACGCCTCCGCCGGAAGCATGCCGATTCCCAGAAGCACAAAGGCCCCCAGCAAGGTCAGCGCGATGAGTAGCGTCATCATGGAAAAAAATGAATGGGTTAGGTTCTAAACTTCAATTTGGCAAATCTTGTGAATGACAAAGCAGCCGAGCAGCTGCATGAAAATGCCGATGCCCAGCATGATGGGCCCGGCCCAGCCGGCGATGGGATCATGCCGCCACAAAAGCGCCATGTAGTCGTAATTCATGAAACTGACAATCGTGCCCAAGCCAATTGGCAAAAGGCCGACGATCGCGCCCGAAAGCTTTCCTTGGGTGGTAAGCACGCGAATTTGCCCCTGGATTTGAATGCGCTGGCGAATCGTCGCCGCAACCTGATCCATAATGTCCGCCAAATTACCGCCGATATTGCGCTGAATGGTGAACGCGCTCATCACAATCTGCAGATCCTCGCTGGGCACCCGCTGCAGCATGTTCGTGAAGGCTTGGTCGACCGGCAGACCCAGGCTTGTCTCCTTGAGCAACTGACGAAACTCCAGGCCAATCGGATTGGGCGACTCTTTACTGGCAATATCCACCCCCTGCAAAAATGTCTGTCCGGCGCGCAGCGAGTTGGTCACCAAGATCAAAAACTCGGCCAGCTGGCCGACGAATTTATTGATGCGCATTCCGCGCTTAATGCTCATGAAAGGAATGTGGATAATCGCCGCCAGTGCCGCCGCCGCCACCGCGTACCCGAAAACTCCCGTAAAAAACTGCACAATTAAAAATGCTCCAAGGATCATGCCCACTCGAAGCAACAAAAACTCACCCGCGCGCATCGGGATGTCGGACTGAACCAGCGCGCGCTCAACCGATTCGATATATGCTTGCCCAGTGAAACGACTAAAGATTTTGCGAAAATCAAAACGCGGCAGCTTGCGCTCCTCGATTCCCAAGGAAACCTCTTTGACCAATCCTTCCGGCTGGCTCGTGAGGCTCTTGAGTTTCTGGCGCAAATCAACGCCCGGCGCTCCTTGCGCTTGCACGATCGCCATCGCGGCTAGCGCAAATGTGCCGACCACCGTAAGGGCCAATAAAATCATCATATGCGGTTTAGAGTTTAGGCCTGATTGGGATCGTTGTGATAAAGAACGCTCTGATAAATCTCGACGGGAATATTCAAATCGTTGGCGTTAAACCGCACTTGATTCTTAGGCACAATTCCCAGTCCGCGGGTGACGCCAATCAGCTTGCCCTCCGGCGTGACGCCCGTCTGCTCGTACTTAAAGATGTCCTGCATCGTCACCATGTTCCCCTCCATCCCCTGAACTTCGCTGATGCACGTGATCTTGCGCGAGTGGTCCGATAGACGGCTGATCTGAACGATCAAGTGCACGGCGCCGGCGATCTGCTGACGGATGGCCAGCTGCGGCAGATCCATGCCTGCCATCAGCACCAGCGTCTCCAGACGCGCGATCGCGTCGCGGGGAGAGTTGGCGTGCGTCGTGGTCATTGAACCATCGTGGCCCGTGTTCATCGCTTGAATCATGTCGAGCGCTTCTCCGCCGCGGCACTCCCCGATGACAATCCGGTCGGGGCGCATACGCAGCGAGTTGCGCACCAAGTCACGAATCGTGACCTCACCCTTGCCTTCAATGTTCTTCGGCTTGCTCTCCAGGCGCACCACGTGCTCTTGCTGCAGCTGTAATTCTGCGGCATCCTCGATTGTGATGATGCGGTCCGCCGGCGGAATGTAGGACGAGAGTGCGTTGAGCATCGTCGTTTTTCCGGAGCCGGTGCCGCCTGAAATGACGATGTTGAGCGTGCAGTGGACGGAAGCCCGCAGGAACATCGCCATGCTCTGAGAGAGGGTTTTAAACTCGATCATCCGCTCCATCGTCAGCGGCTTCTTGCTGAATTTGCGGATCGTTATGACCGGGCCGTTGAGCGCCAGCGGCGGAATGATGACGTTGACGCGCGAGCCATCCGGCAGGCGCGCGTCACACATGGGGCTCGATTCATCCACGCGGCGCCCCAAAGGAGAAAGAATGCGATCGATCACGCGGCGGCAGCCCTCCTCATCCACAAACCGGACCGGCGAAAGCAGGATTTGGCCCTTTATTTCCGTGTAAACAATTGGATAGTTGACCATGATTTCCGAAACGGTGTCGTCCTTGAGCAAATCCTCCAAAGGGCCATACCCGATCATTTCGTTGATGATATCGCCGAGCAGTTTGACGCGCAGTTGACGGCCGATTGGCACCTTGTCTGCTGTTAAGCGCTCATCGACCAGCTGCTCGATGCGCGCCCGCAAAGCCGCTTCATTTCCTTTTTCAAGAAGGCGCGGCTCAATGGCTTGAACCAAATACGGCAGAAGCTGTTTTTTAAATTGATGGACAAATTCTTGGGCCGGGTCGTGGGCGTTGCTCCCCGCCCGTCCTCCGGAAAAACTCGCTTGGACCGCGCCGCCATGTCCGCCTGCGGACGCCGCGGCTTGCCCGCCGCCGCTTAACAAGCTCGACGGCATAGACGGCGGAGGTGCGGCGGGACGCATTCCCATTCCTGCTGCAGGAGGCGGCGCCGCCGGCACAGATCCGCCGCCAAGATTAGGCGGGGGAGGGGGCGCAAGCCTTCCCAAATTCGGTGGTGGTGGCGGTGTCATAAAAAATATCGCAAGCCGTGAGTCGGCCTAGCCCAGACTCCCGGCAAAAAGCGGCGTTGGAAAATAGCCAAGCGCGCCTGTCGGTCTGCGCCTGCCCCTCTCCCTGTTCTCATCTAATCTAATACACAAATTGCTTCTTATCCAACAAGACCATCCGCGTTTGATTAACGTAAATTTATCTTTGTTGGAAGCCCCGTCCGCCCTCCGCCGGCGCTTCGTCCCCCACTGGCAGTCGAACCCTTCACCGGCTCCTGCCAACGGTGCAGACAGAGCTCAGCCAGCTTGCTGAGCACGACGGAAATAGGATATTGCGGCTCGGCAATCGTAATGGGGCTGCCGCTATTGACTGAGAATGCAACCGGGACCGGGTTTGAGGGCAGGTAAGCCGCCACTGGGTGTTCCAGCAGCGCCTCGATTTCACTCTCGGAGATCTCCGCCCCGATCTCAGACTGGTTCACCAGAACCTTGATCTTCTCATTCGGAACGTTGCGGTCGGTTTTCAAATATTTGAGGAAGCGCTGAGTCGCCAGCAGCCGGATCACGTCGCGCGTCGTGACGACAAACGTCAAATCACTGGCATCCACTGCTGCAATCGTGGGGCCCACGGAGGCCATGCCAGTATCGATCACCACGTACTGGCTGACGTGACGCATCGTCTGCACGATCGAAAGAGCGATGTTGTAATCAAAGGTCGACGCATCAAAATCTTGATTAGGGCAGGCAAGGTAGCGCATCCGGTACTTGGGATGCGTCGCCAGCAGGTTGTTAAGCAACTCGGCATCGATCCCACCGCCCGCGCCGACCGCTTCCAGAATCGTATTGCGCGGCACCTCATCGAGCATGACGATCACGTCGCCTGCATGGAGGCTAAAGTCCAAAAAGGCAGTGTTGGGATTATGCCGTGCCAAGACAGCGGCCAAGTTGCAGGCGATGACGGATTTGCCAACGCCGGAACGCGCGCCGGCCACCGTGATGATATACGCCTCTCCCGTCATCGGGCCGTGCACCCCACGGTTGGCGTTGTAAAGCTCCTGCGCGTGTGCGCCTGCCGCGCGGAGGACTTTGAGCATCTCCGCGGGCGGCATCGGACCGACAATCACGTCACGCAATTCCATCTGAAGCAGGCTCTGCCACGTCTGCCCGCCTTCGTTCCCTTCCAAAATAGGAACGACCCACATGTCCGGCGATTTCTGGCGGACTTGGGAAATTACCTCCAACCCGTTCATGTCGCCCAGCGCGAGGCGGACTACCAAAAGGCGTGGGTGCCCGCGCGCGATGGATGAGGTGGCGAAGATCCCTTCCCGTCCTGTTCGTACGTCGCTAGCGAGCGCAAACTCGGAGTCCGCCGCGATGGCGGCGCGCACGGCGGACGCCCGGTCGACGTCGTCGCAAACGAGAAAAACATCAATCATGGCAGCGTTCCAGCAGGGTCCGGCGCATCCGCCGCGGCCCCGTTCTGGTTCGCGTCTGCAGCTGGAGCGCTGGAAGCAGGAGAAGAAGGCGGCGCGGCGGCGGCCGCATCAATCACCGTTCCCGAGGGCGGGGCCTGCGGTTCAGGAGGAGCGGCAGCGGGCTCGGGCTCGGGCTCGGGCTCGGGTGGGCGCGGGCGCACGGGAGCACGATCGATAGCGATCGGCGCAATTGTCGGCGCTGGCTCAGTGGATCCTTCCGGAGCAGGTAAAGTAATCGTGGCCGTCGGCTCCACCCCGGAACGCAGTGCGGGAGCAGCCGTCGTCGATTTGCGGCGAGTAGAAGCGCTCGCGACGGTCTTGGTCCTCTTGGAAGGACGCGCCTTGGGCCGCGGCGGCTCATACCGCTCGACCCCTGAAGCCACCGGCACGACGCCATCGGGTCCTTGCTCGGTCATTTGCTCCTGCGTTTCGGGCAGGGTTGGCTTAGGTGTAAATCCGCTCTGCGGGCCCTTCATCCGAACAATCTCGGGAGAGACCACCAGCAAAATTTCCCGGTCGCGTTCGCTGCGTGACGGATTTTTGAAGAGGTAACCCAAAATTGGAATGCGGCTCACCCACGGAATCTCATTGGAAGAGATCCGGCGGGATTTGTCATTCAAGCCCGACACAACGACGGATTGGCCGTTGTTGACGAACGCGCGCGTATTGACGTTGCGTACGCTAAACGAAGAGGTCTCTTGCCCTGCGACTAGCACATTCCCGGCGGGCGCGGCAATCTGCGTGCGCACGTTCATGCCGATCAGCCCGTTCTCGCCGACGTATTTGACGCTCTCGTCGATCTGGCCGTTGTAAGGAGCCGTCAGCAAGTTCATGTACTTGCCCAGCGACGCGACCTCTCCGAGGTTGGTGTTGCTCAAACTGTTAGGGAAATTGACCACCAGATCCGACCGCGCCCCGCCCGTCACCGCCGCCTGCTGGCCGCGCTCGGCCGTCAGCGGTTGGATGAGGACGGTAATGCCCACTTCCTGCTGGCCCACCACTGGCACGGGTGGAGATCCCGGACCGCCCGAGGTAAAGCCAATCACAACGGGCACGTTACCGCCGTCTTGATAGGTCCCCGGCTGGCCGTTGAGCAAAAAGAGCGTCGCCGACTGCACCGTCTTGGTAATCCCGCGCGACTCAGTAAAGCGCAAGGTCGCCGACCAATCCATCGTCAGGCCGTACGTCAGGTTGCTCAAGAGCTGCGAACCGAATGAGCCCGACGCCAAATTCGAGTAGCTGGTGCTCAAATTATCCAGCGAAACATTGGGGCCGGAAAAAACGGGCAGACCGGTTACCGGATCAGTTCCAGAGTTCGAGTTAAACCAGAGCACGCCCATCTCGCGGCCGCGGGTGAGGTCCACTTCGATGAACGAAAGGCGAACGCGTAACTGGATGGGGTCTTTCACCTGCAGGAACGAGACCACGTACGGGCAAAACGTCCGCGCCACGCGCAGCACGCGGGCTTCCTGCAAATCGTCTTCGAGCTCACCATACAAAAAAATCTTTTGCGGCACTGTCCGGTTGATCGTCGTCGCGCGGCGACGCTCGGTCCCCGCCCGCGGCCTTGGCGGCGGACGGTTGTTGCCTTCGTCGTCGCGCGGCGAATCAAACCGGCCGCTGGAAGTCGTTGTCACCCCCGACTGTCCAATCACCGTGTCGCCTGCATTAAAAGTATCACCCCCCTGGAAGCGCTCTTCAAAAGATTCCACCACCTGCGGCGGCGGGAACTGCACCACCACCGTCAGCTTCGGCACGCCCGAGATGCGCTTGATGCTGTTGACGATAAACGCTTCTTCCTGCTCGAACTGTCCGCTGACCGTCGGCGTGCCGAGCGCCGCCCGGACAATTACGTACGGAGTGTACTGCTTGACGATCCGCACGGCATCATCGAGTTCTTCCTGCGTGGGGACCGACCCAGTGATCGTCACCTGATCCCGGTCAAACGCGACAACCAGATTTTTGTATCCCTTGGCTGCAAATGCGTTCTGGATTTCCAGCATGTCCGCGCCGCGATTCTCCAGCGTTGAAACGAAGTACCGGTACAGCTGCCCGCCCGATTGAACCGTCACCGTCGTCTTGGCATTGCCTTGTCCGCCATCGAGCGCTTCTAAAAGAACTACGTTGTCGTTCGGCTGGACGATCCGCACTACTCCCGCCTTGGATGCAGCAACATCGTCCACCGGTTTGGCGAACGTCAGCCGCTTGGACTCGGGGATGTTGATGTAAATGCGTTCCGGTTGCGGCGTGACCGTGACTAGATAATCGATCGTCTGCCCGCCGACGCGCACGCGCACGTTCGCGCTGCCAAGCACCAACCCGCTGACTGTCAGCTGCGATTGACTGCCTTCCGCGCGATCCACATTTACGAACGCCGGCGCGGAGACAGTAAAATCTTCCACCGCGTGATCGAACGTCAGCGTTTTAGTTTCGGTGAGGCCAATATCCAGATGCTCGGTGCGGATAGCCGGACCTGCATCGGCCTGAGCGTGTGCGGAAGGCGCAAGCGCCCCGCTCAAGCCCACAACCGCGACAAGGCCCGCAAATCCGGCAACCAAACCGGCCGCGATCCACTGTCGGGCGCGGGCCTTTGGCTCACGTTTGCACAATCGTATAGTTATTTTCATTGGGGAGATTCTCCGGTCGGAGCAGAGGCAGGAGCAGTAGGCGCCGCCGCCTCAACCGCGGGTGCGGCGTTGGTAGAGCTGGCAGCTGCTTCTTGTGCCTGCGCTTGGGCGCGGCGCTCTTCCAGCTGCTTTAAAAATTCGCGGGTCTGCGCCTGCGACCGATCGGACTTGCGTTGCACCGCGCCCGGATTTTCCAGGAACTCGGACTGGCGCTGACCAGGCGTGCGGACCATCGACTCATCCGTCTTCGATCGCAACACGACGCTGAAGACGCCGCCGCGGATGGTGGTCATGTTGGTCAAAATTTCTGCCTCGGAAGGAGTTACTTCAAACGTGACGCCGCCGCTGGAAATCTGCGCCTGCGCGGGCGCGAGCCCCGCCGTCTGCTTGGTTTCAACCGGGCTTCCAGGGACCCACAGCACTCGCACATTTTGCAACGCCGTCACGGTCCGCAGCCCCGGCACGCCGGGCTCGGGGTAGGTAAAGAGAAGGTCAACGCGGTCGCCGCTGGCGATAAAGCCGCCCGAGACGTTCGCCTGCGAAAGCACCGGAAGGGAGACCGCGCGCAGGCCGGGCGTCAGCCGCTGGGACATGGTCTGCGCTTCAGCCGTTACGTTTCCGGTGGTCAGCGGCTCGCCAATTTCAATCGGCTTGGAAGCGAACTTGCCGGCCACTTCTTCAACCGACTGTAATCCGTTCGCGATGAGCTCCTTCGGCGTTTGCTTGATTTCAACGAGGACGGCTTCGATGCGCTGGTTGGCAGCGATGGGCTGCTTCGCGTAGACAACCGGGCGCTCGGGCTTTTTGTCGAGGACGACGTTGCCGCCGGATTTGAGCTTATCTTCAAACTCGCGCCGCAGGGCCGCGATGCGCTCATCATTGGCCCGCTTGAGATCCGCCGTGTGCGCGTCCAAATATTTCATGACCAGAAATACGCTGATCACGCCAAGCGCTATGGCCCCTAACAGAAATGGATTGAGAAATTTCTTTTTCACGACAACAGCCTCTGCTGCAATGACAAATAGCCAGCTTTCACGCGACGCTATATGAAAAGTAGCACAAAGGCAATAAGTTTTTCCTTAATTTATGATAATAAATGCCGCAACTCGCTTGTCCTCAGTTTAAGCAGCCCAAAACCAGACGCAAGCCCAATAGGATAAAAAAGAGTCCTCCGGCTCCCGCTATTACTCGTTTCCAGGGGAAAGAGCGCCCCGGGCCCCCCATCATCCCAGAAACCCATCGGCCCCCGTAGGCAACGGCCCCAACAATCAAGAGGCCCCAGAGTCCTGCCATTATCAGGAAGCTGACCCCCAATGCTCCAAGTCCCACAGCCCGAACGCCCCATGAATTTGTTGGGGCGATAAATTGGGGCAAAAATGCGATGAAAAATAGAACCACCTTGGGATTGAGTAGATTGGTCATGAGCGCCTGCCCAAAAGCTCCCACGGCCCAGGATCTCTTCGAAATTCTTTTTTCTTCTGTAACAACTAGCTCATTAAGAGCAGGTTGCAGTTCTTGGGGCCAGAATCCCCGGCGAGCCATCTGCGCTCCAAAGTAGATGAGATAGAGGCCGCCCGCTGCCTGCAGTAGCTTGAGCGCGCCTGGCAACGCCGCAACCGCCGCTGAAACCCCCAGCGCTACCGCCAGCGCATGAACTAAAAAGCCGGCGCAAATTCCCCCCACGGATAATAGGCCTGCGCGCGGTCCCTCGCTCCCCGTTCGCGCCGCAATCAAAATCGTGTCCGGCCCGGGCGTCCAAATCACGAGAACCGCCGCCGCAAAAAACAAGCCCAGATCGTGAAACATATCCCGCTCTCGAGGGGGAACTTTAGCCAGCGCGCCACGCTTGTCGCAATACACAAGGCGGGGCTGTATCCAGCCTCACGTCATCCCGAGCTTGTGTGCGTACTCACTTTTTCGGCGCTTGATACTTCCCCTCAAGGAATGCTGGTTTACCGCCTACGAGCGCGGTCTTGCCGATCCACGTTCCCATGTTCGACTGATGCGTTTGCACATCAAAGGTGAGGGGTCCGATCGGCGTTTCAAACTGCATTCCGGCAAGCGTATCAACGAGGCGTTCTGACTCAGTCGAGTTCGCGCGGGTTAGCAACGTTGCAACCGCTTTCAGCGTGACATAGCCCACCAGCGATCCCTCCCGCGGCGACTCGCCGTACCGCTTGTAATAGCGCTCCGCGAACGCCTTGTGTTCGCGCGCGGAGATCTCTTCCGCCGGATAGCCCGAGGTCAGCCAGTCCTGCGGAACTTCCGCACCAAATTGATCCAAAAACTCAGGGAGGCCCGAAAACATGCTCGCAACCGGCCGCCCTTCGAAAAGACCGCGCGACTTTCCTTGGCGCAGCAAGCGCATCGTGTCCCCCGTGAACGTTGCGTTGAAAATCGCGTCGGGCCGAGCGCTCAAGAGCGCCTGCACGGTCGGCCCGGGATCGAGCTTGCCTAGCATAGGCCACGCTTGGGAGACCCACTCCACATCCGGCCGGAGACGCGTGAGCGCCTTTTGGAACGACTCGACGCTCGCGTGGCCAAACTCATAGTTAGGCGCGATCGTCGCCCACCGCTTGGCCGGCCAGCGCGCCGCTTCTTCCGCGAGGAGGTCTGCGTAAAACGAGACGCTCGGTTGAATCCTGAAAAAATACCGATGCCCCGCCTCGCGAATCAGTCGATCGGTCCCGCCATGTCCCTTGATTAAAATAATGCGGCTGCGCTTGGCAAAATCGGAAACCGCCAAGCTCACGTGGTCAAAAATAGTGCCGAAAAGCAGGCAGGCCCCGTCGCGGTGCGTCAACTCTTCGGCCACGCGCACGGCGTCATTCGGGTTGCCGCCGTCATCGCGGGAAACAACTTCCAGCGGCCGCCCGTGGATGCCGCCCGCCGCGTTCACCTCATCCAATGCCAGCTGCCAGCCGCGCTTCCAATGCGTCGCTACTTCGGCGTACTGCGTGTAGCTCATTAACTCGCCGACGCGGATTGGTGCCGCAGGAGAATGCGCGGCCGCTCTTTTTTCCAGCGCCGACTTGCTGCACGCGGCCAGAAGCCCCGCGCAAATAATGGCAGTAAGCGCGATGGAGAGGCGTTGAGAAGGTCGCATTATAATTTAAGCAAGGGGCTACTGCTCGCCGGAAACATATTTCCAATCGCGCATCACGCCGTGTCCGTCATGTACCGCGGTCCGCCCCACCCAAACACCCAGGGTCGAGCGATGATCCCGCGCGCGCATCAGGAGAGACCCGACAGGGGAGGGGACGCTCAAGCCTTCGAGCGCTCTAATCACGCGCTCGGATTCGACGGCGCCCGCCTTCTCAATTCCCGCAATGAGAAATTGCGTCGCCACGTATCCGACGAGCGCGGAGAAGTTCGGCGGCTGGTTGTATTTGTTTTCGTAAGCGGCGACGAACGCGTGATGCTCTGCGCCTTCGATGAACTGCCATGGATAGCCGTTGCAGATCCAGCCGCCAGGGGAGTCGGCGCCAAGCGCGTTCATCTCTTCGGGCAGGCCTAGGTTCACATTGATAACGGTCTTGTCGGCAAAGAAATCACGCTTGCCGCCTTCACGGACCAGCTGCGCGAGGTCGCTGCCAAATAACACGCTGAAAACCGCCTCGGGCTTGCCGCGGCTGAGCGCCTGCAGCGTTGCGCCCGCGTCGATTTTAAGCGTGGCCGGCCACGCTTCCGCGACAAACTCCACGTCGGGCCGCAGCGCCTTAAGTTGCCGGCGGAACGCTTCCACGGTGTCTCGGCCAAAAACATAATTGGGCGCAATCGTCGCCCAGCGCTTGGCCGGGAGTTTCGCCGCCTCTTGCGCAAGCGCGCCGGTCCAGAAGGTGAGCCCATGCTGAACGATGAAGGCGTACGCGTGCTGTTTTTCCTGCGTCAGTTGATCTGTCGCGCCGTAGCCGTTCACAAACAGCACTTTGTTTTGCCGCGCGAATTCCGACAGCGCCATGGTCACGTTATCCAGGAACGGCCCGGTGACCGCAAAGACGCTGTCGCGGCGCACCAGCTCCTCGGCAACGCGCAGCGCCGTTCCGGGGTCCGCCATGTCGTCGCGGACGACCGCCTCCAGCTTCCGACCCAAAACACCGCCGCGCGCGTTCGCCTGCTCGATGAAAAGCTCGACGCCGTGCCGGTAGCCGTTCCCCACGACCGGGATTTTCGTCAGCGATGTCACCACCCCAATGCGGATCGGAGCGCCGTTGCCGGTGCTCTTCGGGCCCTCTGGCTTGCTGCACCCGGCGAGCACGACAGCTGCTACCACCGCTAAAATTAAAGAGCGCGGCCGTGCATTCATGGGAAATTCTTTCGTAGAAGAGCGCGTGCTCCTACTTGCTCCCCGGCTTCACAGGAGGAAGCGCGGCTAAGTCGGGCGGCAGCGCGTCGGCGGGATATGTCTCCACTTTCATGCGAATGAGCGGCAGGAATGGAACGCCAAAGTCAACGGAGCCCTCGCCGCTTCGGTCGACAATTACCGCGACCGCGACCGGGACAGCGCCTGCCCCCTGAACCGCTTCCATCGTCTCACGGACGGCGCTCCCCGTGGTGACGACGTCCTCGGCGATCAGCACCCGCGCGCCCGGCTTGAGCTGGAAGCGCCGGAGGACGAGCTTGCCGTCCTGCTTTTCGGTGAATGCGTGGCGCGAATCCAAATGCCGCGCGAGCTCTTGCCCGACGATGATCCCGCCCATCGCGGGCGAGACGACCAGGTCAAACGCCACCCCCTGCCGCCGCACTTCTTCCGCGAGCAGGCCCACGACCTCGGAGGCGAACCGCGCGTGCTCGAGCAAATGCGCGCACTGAAAATACTGCCGGCTCCGCAGCCCCGAGCGCAGGATAAAATGCCCTTCGAGCAGCGCGCCCGTTTGGCGGAACGCCGCCAGTACGCGCTCGGTCGCGTCTGTTTGTGTTGAAGGAGCTGGCGCGGCTTGCATGAAAGCGGGCTCTTTTTTCTTATGCGGCCGCGCGGGCGCAGGCAATTGCTTCAATCTCCACCATCGCGTCCTTCGGCAACCGCGCGACTTGAACGGTCGAGCGCGCCGGCGGATTCTTCGGGAAGTATTTTCCGTAGACCTCATTCATCGCCGGAAACTGATTCATATCCTGCAAAAAGACCGTTGCCTTGACGACGGACTCCAGCCCCAGCCCGGCGGCTTTCAACACATGCTGCAGATTTTTGAGCACCTGCTCGGTCTGCGCCTCGATGGTATCCCCGGCAAACTTGCCTGTATCGCCGATCACTCCGAGTGCGCCCGAGCAGAACACAAAGTCGCCGCTACGGATGGCTTGGCTGTACGGCCCGATCGCGGGTGGCGCGTCGGCGCTTTTGATGATGCATTCGGTGGAGGCGTCGCAGGCTTGCATAGAATGGGAGGAGGGGGGTGGGGTTACTGTTTTTCTTCGTACCAAGCCATCTGAATGGATTCGAGAACGGCTTCGTTCGATTTTTGAGGGTCATCGCTAAAATCTTCCAGCTCCAGGATCATCGCATGGAGTTTGGGGAAACTGAGCTTGAGCGGGTCCTGCTCCGGGAATTTATCGACCAGCGCCCAGGCGATTTCTTCGGAATCTTTCCACGTCAGTTTGTCGCTCATCGGAAGCCTTTAACCTCTACGCACGCGGCGGCCGCTGTCAATCGCACACCACGGGCCCTTTAACGCGTTTGATGGAAGCACGCGCGCCACAGCCACTGCGAATGCGCCCCCAGGAATAAAAGCGCCGCGCGCAGACGCGGCCGAAACAAAATCGTTTGCAGCCGCCCCGCCCACTGCAACCGCCGCGCAAACCGAGCGTCACACTGCGCCGCGATGGAGCGCTGCGCCTGCGCCCATGTCATCTCGCCCCGGCTAAATTTCGCCAACGGCGCGATTGCCAGCTCTGCCGACTCAAACGCCATCGACATGCCGTTGCCGGTGACCGGCGGAATCATCGTGAGCGCATCGCCGACGCAGCACTCGTGTCGATCGACCGCTCGTTGGGGAGCAAGGGAAAGGCCCGCGACCGAACAAAGCGACCCCTCGTCCAGCTGCGCCGCGCTCAGCCGCGCGCTGAGCCTCGAGCCTGGCGGGCCGCTCAGCCATTCGCGGTAACGCTGCGCGAGATCGGGTACCGTCGTCTTGCTGCGGAACAAGCCGCAGATGTTCGTCTTCCCGTCCACCAAGCGGCAAAGGCCGACGTATCCGGACGGCGTAAAATGAACTTCCAAGTCCGCCTTCAGCGGGACGTTGCTAGCATGGATTTTCAATCCGAAGAGCCTCCAGCCCTCGGTGATTGGCCGCGGGTGACGCCCGCTCGCTCGGACGATTCCTTCGCCATATTTTCCGTCCCAACGTTGTCCGGCGCGGAGTTCTCCACCCAAGCGTTGGAATTCGCCCGCGAGCAGCTCATCCAAGATAAAACGCGAAATGCAGAGGGCGGGCTCAGGCAGATCGCGCTTGGGAAACGCTCTCTGCTCGAGGAAAAATGCGGCGCTGGTCGCTTGCTGCGCGCGCGCGCGATTCACCATTTCAAGCAACCCAAGCCGCCGCAAGGATTCTTGCCCTTGGCCGCTGATAAACTCGCCGCAGACGCGATGCCGCGGATACCGCCCCGCTTCCCAGAGCACGACCGGAACCTCTCGCTGACGCAGGCCGATCCCGAGGGCCAGTCCCGCGAGTCCGCCCCCCACGACGGTAATGGGCTTACGCATGACGTGTGGCGCTAAAAAAATGGCTGAAGAATCCGGCGGAGCGCTCGTGCAGCTCCCAGCTCTCTGCGGCCGGCCACAGAACAGAGAGTTCCTTCCCCGCGAATCCGGCCCGCACGCTGACCCGGGCGTCATGCCGCGTAATCGCGTTGCACCCGATCAGTCCCAAGAACCGCGCCG
Organism: uncultured Verrucomicrobiaceae bacterium; assembly: GCA_964473925.1. Lineage (GTDB taxonomy): Bacteria > Verrucomicrobiota > Verrucomicrobiia > Methylacidiphilales > CAYYVW01 > CAYYVW01. The sequence goes on along the minus strand of CAYYVW010000002.1, from coordinate 88,137 downwards.
CTACCAATCCCCGCACGCATCGACGCGGTTCACACGCGACAAACAAATTCGTTTTTTGCGCCGCTGTCTGCAAAAGAGCGCGCAACGCATCGTCGGCAAAGTGATGCAGAAACAGATTCGCGCAAATTACGTCGACGCGTTGAGGTGCGCGCTCCAGCGCTTCCTGCGCATCGGCCGTCATGATTTTAATAGACCAGTTGAGCGCGGCAAATGCCCGCTGCGTTTGTTCTGAAATCAAGTTCTGGCGGTCCACCAAAATTACGTCGGCGCTCAATCCGCGCATCGAGCATTGTTGCGCTACTTTCAAAAGCAGCGTGCCGTCGCCTGCGCCCAGCTCCATCAATTGCAAGCGACGCGAGGAAGAAGCTTCAAGGCGCAAGCAGCCCCGTAGCGCGCGCGCAAGAATGGCCGCGTGCCCCATGATTCCATTGAGCCGTTGAAGATCTCCGCGAGAGCCGATCGCTCGCAAATCCGCGGGCTGCAATTCGTCCAGGAGCTCCGGCTCAACGATGCGGCGCATGGCTTCTAATCGACTTTCAATAACGCCCCGTAGCAGCTGAACCCGGCCCCGAAGGACGAGAGCCACCACCAACCGCCGGGCTGCTGTTGCTGGAGCGCGCGCTCGAGCACAAAAAATACGCACGGGCTGCTCACGTTGCCGAAATCGCGCAGGACCGAAGCGCTCAGGCGCAAATCTGCCTCGGTAACGCCGACATATTTTTGCAGCGCGGCGAGCACTTCGCGGCCGCCCGCATGAAAGATCCAGCCGGTGATGTCCGCCTGCTTTAAGTCGGCGGCCTTGAGCGCTTGCTCCAAAATCTTTTTAACCTGCTTGCCCGCCAGCACTGGAACCTCACGGGTCAGGATATTGCGCAGCATTCCGTGGCGATGCTCGAAGCGCAAACAATCACGGTCTTCCGGACTTAAAAAGCTCTCCATTGTTTTCCATTCGATGCGCCGCGAATTTTGATTCGGCTCGGCGGAAAGCACCGCGGCTCCGGCTCCGTCACCAAACAGACATGCGCTGATGAGCACGCCCGGGTCGTCATCCAAATAAAACGCGGCGCTGCACACCTCGACGCAAACGGATAAAACATGGCGTGCTCGGCCCCCGGCCAACAACGCTTCCGCCGTCCGCACGTTTGGCATCGCGGCGCCGCAGCCCTGCCCCACCAAGTCCAGCGCGTGAACGTCGGGCCGCAGTCCCAAACGCTCGCTCACATAACTTGTCAGTCCCGGACAAAGATACCCCGTGCACGTGCTGATAATCACCGCATCGATTTCTTCTGGCTTAAGCCGCGCTGCGGCAAGCGCGCGTTGCGCCGCTTCTGTCGCCAATTTTGGCGCTTGCTCTGTAAAGCGAGCCTGCAGGACATCGGGGCTCAGAACGAAAAACTTCTCCCAGTCGGTAATCGCCAGGTGGCGCGTCTCAATTCCATTTTTGCCTGAGAAAACTTTCTGTAGCAGCTCCTGCGATCGCGGGGCCAATTGTCGCCAGAGCCCGCACGCTCGGATCGCCTCCAGGCATTCGAGTTGGGTGTAACGCTGCGGAGGGGCTGCCGTTCCAAGCCCTGTAAAAAACATGATCCTGGCACGCTAGCACGAAGCGGCGATTATTCCTTGCGGAATCGCGGGCGCTTTTGGCTGTTAACTTAAGCTTAGGGCGTCAGTATTGAAAAATGGAAATTCAACGCAGCGGCTCACAACCTTCCGGTAAAGGGCCAGCCGAGTATTTTACAGGTACGGTGCGTATTGATCCCTTATTCCAAGCCAAAGCTCCGGCTCGAGCGTTCGGGGTCTGTGTGACGTTTGAGCCGGGCGCTCGGACGGCGTGGCATAGCCATCCGCTTGGCCAAACCTTGATCGTAACGGCGGGCTGCGGACGCGCGCAGCGCTGGGAAGGACCCGTCGAAGAAATCCGGCCGGGCGACGTCATCTGGTTTCCCCCCGGCGAAAAGCATTGGCACGGCGCCGCGCCCACCACGGCGATGACCCACATCGCCGTTCAAGAGCCGCTGGAAGGAACGATGGCCGACTGGATGGAAAAAGTCACCGACGCGCAATACGAAATTTAATTAAATACTCTAACCACGAGGGTTTTCACATCATGCACAACACCAAAGCTTACTCCGCCGCCAGCGCCACCTCACCCCTGGCTTCCGCCACTATTCCGCGACGCGACCCCGGCCCTTCGGATGTTGAGATCGATATTTTATACTGCGGCGTGTGTCACTCCGACCTGCACATAGCGCGCAACGAATGGTCCGGCACCTCGTATCCCTGTGTGCCCGGCCACGAAATTGTCGGGCGCGTTACGCGTGTGGGCAATCGTGTGAAGAATTTTAAGCCGGGCGATACAAGCGCGGTGGGTTGTATGGTGGATTCCTGCCGCGCCTGTTCCAGCTGCGTAGCCGGGCTCGAGCAATATTGCTTGGCCGCTCCCACTTGGACTTACAATAGTCCGGATAAGCATCTTGGCGGCCAGACGTTCGGCGGATACTCCACCCGCATCGTGGTGGACGAAGCCTTTGTGCTGCGCGTGCCGGAAGGAATGGACTTGGCCGCCACCGCGCCTCTCTTGTGCGCCGGCATCACCACTTACTCTCCGCTGCGCCACTGGAATGTCGGCCCCGGCCAGAAAGTCGGCATCGTCGGCCTGGGCGGCTTGGGGCACATGGGGGTCAAATTCGCCCACGCGTTCGGCGCGCAGGTCGTTCTTTTTACCACATCTCCCGGCAAAGTGGAGGACGCCCGGCGGCTCGGCGCCCACGAAGTAGTGATCTCCAAAGATTCCGAAGCCATGAAGCAACAGGCCCGCAGCTTCGACTTCATTTTGGATACTGTTTCCGCCCAGCACGATATCAACGCGTACTTGAACCTGCTGAAGCTCGACGGAACGCTGACGCTCGTCGGCGCGCCGGAGCACCCGCTTTCCGTAGGCGCGTTCCCACTGATTACGGGCCGCCGCAGTTTCGCCGGCTCCGGGATCGGCGGCATCGCGGAGACGCAGGAGATGCTCGACTTTTGCGGCAAGCACAACATCACCGCCGACGTGGAGATCATCCCCATCCAGAAAGTCAACGAGGCTTACGAGCGCCTGCTCAAGTCGGACGTGAAGTACCGCTTCTGCATCGACATGGCGTCACTCAAAGCCTAGGCCGCGCGCAAAACAAAAATGCCGCCTTAATCCCCAAGAAAAACCGATCTTCTTGAGCAACCCTATTATAAAGGAGAATCCCCATGGCATACGTTGATGGTTTTTTGCTTCCCTTGTCCAAAAGTAAAATTAAAGCCTATCAAAAGCTCGCGGCGTCCGCGGGCAAAATCTGGATCGAACATGGCGCCCTGGATTTCAACGAGTGTTTGGCAGAAGACCTCCGCGTTCAGGGTGGCGCGATTCCTTTTTCCAAAGTCATCCGCACAAAAAAGAACGAGACGGTTGTCTTTTCATACATCGTATATAAATCCCGGCGAGACCGCGACCGAGTGAATGCGAAGGTCATGGCAGATCCTCGCATCAAAAAACAGTGCGTGGGTAGCATGCCGTTTGATTGCAAGCGCATGGCCTGTGGCGGGTTTAAAGTCATCGCCGGCGCACAGAAACGTAAATAAGTTTTTATCCTTTCCCGCCATTCTAATACGACAAAGTTATGAAGCCGCTTGTTCCCTATCTGTTCTTCAACGGGAATTGCCGCGACGCGATGGGCTTTTACAGGCAGTGCTTCGGGGGCAAATTAGAGTTGGTGACCTATGGCGACGCGCCTGACCCGGGCTCTGCTTCTCCGGCGGACAAAGACAAAATCATGCACGCGTGCCTGACCCAGGGAGATTTCTGCCTCATGGCCTCGGACAACTGCCAGGGCGTTCCGGTAATGGGCGACAGCGTTTCCATCAGCGTTCACCCCGAAACCGTCGCCGAAACCGACAAGCTTTTTGCAGCGCTCAGCGATGGCGGCAAGGTCACCATGCCCCTGGCCGATATGTTCTGGGGCGCCTATTTCGGCATGCTTGTCGACCGCTTTGGCTTTCAGTGGATGCTCAACTGCAAAAAGTAGTAGCGATTGCGCTGAATCAAAGGCTGCCGCTCCACTTGGTGGCCACATTACGAACCCGGCATTATCAGGAGCTTGTGGGTTCTGTGGTGCGGCTGAGGCGGGTACCAAAGAGTTTTGATCTTGTGTGAAGCGTTTGAAATCAATCGTTTTTGCCTCGCTCGCCCATAATTCATGCTGGTTATAGCTGCTAACCCAAGAGATGTGGCGTGCCTCATTCCGAATACTTCCGAAAAATTTCTACTACTTCATTGACCGCCTTTTTAGTGTCTTGCCCTTTAGACATGGCGCTATTTACACAGTGGGACAAATGCCTCTCTAAAAGGGACGCCGCTAAGCCTTGGAGCGCGGCACGGGCGGCAGCCACTTGCCCGAGGATTTCCGGGCAGTAACGCCGTTCGTCAATCATGCGGCGGATGCCTTCGATCTGACCGACGATGCGATTCAGGCGGGCATGCTCGGCGCCATGGTCGGGATGAATGTCCGTTGGAGGGGGGCAGCTGTTGCGTTTCTTCATAATTTATTTAAGCGAAAAGTAGAGGCGCGACATAGGCGAAAAAAAGTCCCGTCCCGTAGGCGGACAACGAAGCAAAATAGATCCATTTTGACCAACCACGGCTCGCTTGGCAGGCATGGGCAAGCTTGGGATCTGTGGGGCATGGGCGGCGCGCTGCTTGCCAGCGGGCGAAGCCGCCAAGCGTGAGCATGACGCCTGCGAAAATGAACACGCCTGTCTTGTGCTCACTAATCCAAATGAGGCCCGGAACTTGCGCCACAAATGAACCAAAGACTGCCCCCGCCCCGAGCGCCACCATAAGCGCCGGGAGGGCGCAGCAGAGAAGCGTGCTGGAACTGCTAATTAGAATAAACCACGAAAGAACGCCTTGCTGTGATGATTTGCTCATTTGTTTGTCTCCTTCTTGATTTGATCGAGTGCTTTGTCTGTAGTTTCGATCTTTACCACTTTGAAACCTGAATCCTTCACCGTCTTGGCAATTTGGTCGGTTGTCACAGTGGCTCCGGGCTTGGTCGTGACGGCCACCAGCCGCTTGTCGAGATTGATGTAAATGCCGTCAACGCCATTGACCTTGCGAAGCGACTTTTCAATGCCGACCGCGCAAAAGTTACAGACCATTCCTTGTACAGAGACTTGAATGGTTTGAGGTTTCGATTGCGCCCAACCTGTCGTGAGAAGCGCGAGCGCAAGCCCGACGGCGATGATGGAATGCCGTATGTGTGTTTTCATAGAGTATGGTGATTGATGTTGTTAAAAAGTAATTCGGAAATTCAATTGCGGCTCGCCCATTAGACTGCTGCCCACTTCGACAAAATAATTTCCCTTCATAAAGCGAAGCATCGGCGTGATCCGCAAGCGGGCGTCTGTTTCGGTGATGTACTCGGCTTGTAGCACAAACCACGTGGCTAAATCCTGATAGTCCGCCTTGTAAGGAGCCCACGCAACTTGGCCGGTCATCACCAAATGATTGAAGCTCTGGCCGACGTAATCGTGCAGGCTGGCCATCGCGAACCAACGGCGCGTTTCCCAGTCCGCTTGCAAAAAAGCAGAGCCGGCGGGCTCGCTGCCGTCAAAATCTCCTGCCCCGCCGCCAATTCCTGCTCCGGCATAGATATTCGCTTGATAATCCTCTCCGTACCAGCGCTTCAGCAAGTGAGCATACTCCACGAGCCCAATGAGCCGGTGGACATCGGCATCGCCCTTATCAATTCGCAGCCCCGTAATGCCAATGGACTGAGTGGGACTGAAAGAATAAGCGGCGGTGGTTTGCTGAATTTCAGGCGCAAGATAAGAACGCCATTGCGTAGTTCCCTTAGCGGTTACGGCTTGTGCCCAGGCTTCGCCATCGAAGAGAAGCATAACCGCCAGTATCGAAGTGAATAAACTTTTCACAAGCCAATATACCCACTGGGGGTATATTGTCAAATACGGAATTCCTAGCCGAAGTTTCTTTAAGAATTTTTAGCTGTGTCCCGGTTTGCAAAGCTCCACTTGGTGGCCACATTACGAACCCGGCATTACCAGGAGATTGTGGATTTTGGAGTGCGGCTTCGATCTCTTCCTATTCACCTGGAAGGGCTTATGTCGGCTCTCTAACAGCTATTAACGCAGCTATTGCTAAAGGTGGAACGCGTGTTACACTCGGATTCCAGCCCAGCCTATTCTCTAAATACCTATTCCCTCTGTCTGTAACTGTTGTAATTGTTGAAGGGGCAACACGTCGGGGACGATCCATGGGATGCCACCCATATTCATCACAGAGTTTCTCTGTGGAGAGGATCCCCCATGAAATTCAAAACCTCCTTAATCCCAAAGGGACCGCCGTCGCTGGCCATGGCCCCAGGTAAAGCCGTCGCCCTTGATGTAGTCGAGATAAAGAACGGCCAGAATGGCGGCCGGCCTCGGCAAGACCCGCGCGTTAAGGAGGCGGAGGCGCGGACCGATCAAGCCAATACCCGGACGCAGCAGGCGGAGGCCAGGACCGTTGAGGCGATTCTCGCGTCTGAGCTATGTTACAGACGATTGTTCGAAACGGCGCAGGACGGCATTCTGATTCTCGACGCCAAGACCGGGCAGGTGGTGGACGCCAACCCGTTCATGAAAGACTTGCTTGGCTATTCGGAGGAAGAATTCCTGGGGAAAAAACTGTGGGAAATCGGGCCGTTCAAAGGCGTAGCGGCTTCCAAAATCGCTTTCGCGGAATTGCAGCACGCCGACCGCATTCGCTACGAAGCGCTGGCCCTGGAGACAAAGGATGGCGTGCGCGTCGAGGTCGAGTTCATCAGCAACGCGTATCTCGTGGACCAGCAGCGGCTCATCCAGTGCAATATCCGCGATATCACCGAACGCAAGCGAAGCGAAGCGCGCTTCCGCCGACTAGTGAACTCCAACGTGCAGGGCGTGATGTTTTGGAACACCCAGGGTGACATTACCGAGGCCAACGATGCCTTCCTGCGCCTCGTGCGCTACAGTCGCGAGGATCTGGAAGCAAAGCGCCTCAATTGGGTGGCGATGACGCCGCTGGAATACGCCGGACTCGACCGCAAAGCCCTGCAAGAAATCGCCGCGAGCGGCACCGGCTTACCGTATGAGAAGGAATTCATCTGCAAAGACGGCTCGCGCGTGCCAATCCTTCTGGGCCTAGCGGCTTTCGAGGACAGCCCGGACGAAGGCGTGTGTTTCGTGCTCGATCTGACCGAACGCCAAAAACTCGAGCATCAGTTTCTGCGCGCGCAGCGCATGGAAAGTATTGGCCGGTTGGCCGGCGGCATTGCTCACGACCTAAACAACATCCTGGCCCCCATCATGATGTCGATCGAGATGCTCCAGGCCAAAACCACCGATCCGCAGTCAAAGAGCATTTTGGAAACCATCGAAGTCAGCGCGAAACGGGGCGCCGACATCGTGCGGCAGGTACTCTCGTTTGGCCGCGGCGTCGACGGCGAGCGAATCGAAGTGCAGCCCAAGCATTTGATGAAGGATCTCGAAAGCATTATCAAGGACACCTTCCCCAAAGACATCCAGCTGCGGTTCTCCATTCCCAATGACCTATGGACGGTTTTGGGTGACCCCACGCAGCTCCATCAGATACTGCTGAATCTTTGCGTCAATGCCCGCGATGCGATGCCCAACGGCGGCACTTTAACCATCAGCGTTGAAAACTGCACGTTGGATGCGCAGTACGTCGCGATGAATATCCAGGCCAAAGTAGGGCGTTACATCAAGATCTGCGTGACCGATTCTGGAACGGGCATCCCGCCGGACCTGCTCGACAAAATCTTCGAGCCGTTCTTCACCACCAAAGAGCTCAACAAAGGCACCGGCCTTGGTCTGTCGACGGTCATGGCCATCGTGAAGAGTCATGAGGGGATCATCAATGTTTACAGCGAACCGGGCAAAGGCACGACCTTCCGAGTGTATCTGCCCGTAATGGAAGCTGCCGGCAAAGGACAAAGCGAGGCGACGCCGGAAGTTGGCCTGCTGCGTGGAAACGGCGAGACGATTCTGGTGATCGATGACGAAATCCCCATCATTACCATCACCCGCCAGACCCTGGAGGAATTCGGCTACCGAGTTTTGACCGCCACCGATGGCGCGGAGGCCGTGGCCATTTACCTGGAGCACAAGAACGAAATCGCCGCGGTTCTGACCGACATGGCGATGCCGATCATGGATGGCGCGTCCGTTATTCGCGCCCTGACAAAAATAAATCCGCGGATCAAAATCATCGCGGCAAGCGGCCTGCACGCCAACGGCAGTACGAACAAGACGTCTGGGGTCAGCCTTAAACACTTTCTGAGGAAACCTTATACAGCGAGAGCCTTGCTCAAGGCCATGCGAGCCATCTTGGATGAGGCTTGATGACGTAGTATTAGTGGCGTCAACGCTCCGGAGGTAGGGCTCGAACCTACGACCAATCGGTTAACAGCCGACCGCTCTACCACTGAGCTACTCCGGAAAAAAGCATCTGCCGGGTGGGCCTCTCCACCCTTTTCAAGGCGGCGCGGAGCGCTGGCCCGGGCAGCCAGCGAACTCTGAGGGACGGGGAACTTACCGCAAGCCGCTTGTGGTCCGCAAGGGAATGTTGTGCCCTAAGCCGCGCCTCCTCTTTCCGCATTCTAAGCAGCCCGCCCTGACCGAATGCGGCCAGGGAGACAGGCACCTAAATGAGACGCGGGCCTAGGCAGATTCGGCGGACAACTCTTCCAGCACAGGCGCAGCGGCGGCGGGAGTGCGGGCACGCGAGCTTTCTACATTATCGCCATCCTGCTGGCGTTGAGCTGCTTCCAGCGCTTGGGCAACGCGGACGACGTTCGTCGCCTTCGGCCCTTTGCCTGTCTGCTGTAGCTCGTATTGGACCAAGTCTCCTTCATCGAGCGTTTTGTAGCCCGCCCCTGCCAGAGAGGTGTAGTGGACAAAAATATCCGACCCCCCCTCCTGAGCGATGAAGCCGAATCCCTTGCGGTTGTCGAACCATTTGATTACGCCTCGTGCCATCATGACGGTGTCCCTTTCTTTTGGTTTTTTAAGTGCGGGATCTCGAGAAGAGGTCCCGTGGGATGTAGCGTTCGGCTGGCGGCCTATTTATTTTAGGACTTTCTGTGTTTCGCTGTATTTCTTTTTAGTGTGTTTCAAAAGAAAAGCAATCTAAATACAGCGCGTGTTTTTTGTTTATAGCTCATTATAAATGCGTTACATATGTTTTGGCTTCCTTGAAGGCGGCCGAGCAGTCTCCTGCTGTTCTCGGCTGTGGTTCATTGCGGGATGCCTTTATGCCGAAGCCTGCCCCCTCGGGCCTTTTGCCCAGCCCAGCCCATATCTTAAAAAAAGATAAAAATTAATATGACAAACACCCGCACCCGTATTACTTTCTCGTTGGAGACCTATTTTACACCCCGGGAAATTACCTATGCCTTTCGTTAGAGCTGCTGCTGCTGTATTCCGCGGGGTTGGGGGCGCCGTCGCCCGCGTTGCCGGCCCTGTCACCTCTGCCGCTCGTGATGCGGCGGCTTTTGGGGTGGTGGCGACCGTTCAGAATCGCAAGGAGCGGCAGCGGCGCCGCCAGCTCGAGCGCGGTGGACGCTAGGCGCCCTGCGAAATCTCCCTTACCTGACCCGGCTCAACGCTGTAGATGCGTGCCGGCGCTGCGAGCCCGTCCGAATCTTCTCCTGAAAGCGTCGGCGCGGCAAAGAGGCTGATCGCCGCAGCCGGGATCTGCGCCAGAAAGCGCTCCCGCCGCACCGCATCGAGCGGCGCCAGCACGTCGTCGAGCAAGAGCACGGGCCAGCACCCGCGCGCCCGCTCAATGAGCGTCGCCTCGGCCAAGCGCAGCGCGAGTGCCGCCAGCCGCTGTTCCCCTTCCGATCCAAACCGCGCCAGCGGCTTGCCGTCCCACAAAAGCGCCCACTCATCCCGATGCGGCCCGGTGAGCGTCGCCCCCATCCGGCGCTCTCTTTCCAATAGCGCGCGCCCGTGGACGGATGAAGCGTCGGCGGAGTTCCCTTGCTTATAAATAGTTTCCAAGCGGCTCGCAGTCTCAGCCGACGCCGGGTTCGGTCCGCCCAGCGCCTGCAGCTGCGCGCGCAACGTCTGTTGAATCTGCGGCAAAAGCGCTGCGCGTGTTGCCGTCACTTCCCTTCCTAATGCATTGAGCTGTTCGCTGATGGCGCTGAGGAGCCGCGTGTCGAGCGTGCGAGCGCGCAACGTCGCGTTGCGCTGCGAGAGAGCCCGCTGGTAGCGCCGCGCCAGAAGCAAGTAGCCGGGATCCCGCAGCGCCAGGAGAGCGTCTATCCACCGCCGTCGAATCGCTGCGGGGCCCGCGACTAACAACCGATCCGCGGATGAAAAAAGGACGACGGGCAGGCGGCCCCAAAATGCGGCCGCGCTCGGTTCGGACGAGCCGTTGTGCTCCAACCGGCGCGCGCCGTCTTTCCAAATATATGCCAACGCTTCGGGCCCCAGCGGCGACCCCTGGTCCAGTCGAGCCTCGACGTACAGCGCGTCCGCGCCCCACGAAAGCAGTTCGCGCGGTTGCTGCGTCCGAAACGAGCGGAGGCGGCCCACGAGATACAACGCCTCCAGGATCGATGTCTTGCCGCAGCCGTTGCTTCCGACAAGCAGCGTCCGGCCCGGCGACAGCGCGAGCTCGAGCGTGGGATGACACCGGAACGCGCGCAGCCGCAGAACTAGTTCGCGCAGTGGCTCGGAACGATGCGTGGAGGCGGGCGTCACGTCACCCACGCTACGCGGTGCGCATCGGCATGATCACGTACAAAAACGGTTTGGCCGTGCGCAGAACGCCGGGGCTCGTCTCATCAATCAGATCGAAAGAGACCTCATCCACATCCAGCGCGCGCAGCGGATCCATTAAAAATTCTGGGTTGAACGCGATCGTCAGGTCCTTGCCCTTGTACGCGGTGGGCAGGCTCTCTTTGGCTTCGCCGACTTCCGGGGTATTGGCAGTAATATCCAGCTGACCGCGCGTGAAGTGTAGTTTGACCGAGCTGGATTTATCGCTGGAGAGCAGCGCCACGCGGCGCACCGCGTTGTGCAACGTTTCGCGCTCGAGCGCCACGCGCTCTTTGGTTTCAGCGGGTATGACCTGGCGGTAGTTCGGATAGTTACCCTCGATCAATTTCGAGACAAGATAAACGCTGCCCAGATCAAACGAGGCTTGGCTATCAGTCAGCGTGAGCGTCACTGTTCCGTCGCCCTCGAGAGAGCGCAGCAGCTCCTGCACCGCCTTGGTCGGCAAGATCGCGTCGCACTCGCTGCTTTTGGGAAACTCGAGCTCTTCCTCCACCAGCGCCAGGCGCCGACCGTCGGTCGCGACCATCATCATCTTGCCATCGTGCAGCGAAAGGAGAACGCCGTTGAGCACGTACCGGCTCTCGTCCATCGAAATCGCGTACGACGTTTTTTTGAACATGTCGCGCAGCGTGGCCTGCTTGAGCTTGAAAACGCGGCCGCCCTCGGGCTTGGGGAACGTCGGGAAATCTTCCGCCGGCAGGCCGAGGATTTTGAAGACGGAATTGCCCGACTGAATGGTCGCGGTGTTTTTAGAATCCACCTTAAGCGTCAGCTCGGTTCCGGGCAGCTCGCGCACAATCGCCAGTAAGCGGCGAGCGGGGAGCGTCGTCGCGCCCGGTTTCTCAACCTTGGCCTCGACGCTGGTGCGCAGGCCCGTATCCAAATCGGTTGTGGAAATCACCAGCTTGCCGTCCTTGGCCTGGAGCAGCGCATTGGCCAGAATCGGCAGCGTAGTGGGCCGGCCGCTCACGACGTTGTTTTGAAGTCCTTCGACCAACGCTTCTCGCGACAAGATACATTCCATTGCGCCGTAGTAGTAGCGAGCGCACGAGCAAAACTCAAGCGTGCAGTTACTAGTAGCTTGCCTTGGAAGAAACGTCATTTCGAGCGGAGGCGAAGCCGAAGTCGAGAAATCTTCGCCAGCTGGGTGATGCGCCACCTACAGAACCCAGATCCCTCGACTGCGCTCGGGATGACGGACGCGAGAGGCTTCTTCACAAGCAAGCCACCTGCTTAATAGTTCTTTATCTAAGAGATAAATATAACAGCAGTAACGGGTGTGAATAACTGGCGGCAGATCGCGCAAGCTCTTCAGAAAGGCATCTATGCACTGGCTTTTTACGCGGGGTAAATAGGAGATAAGAGCGCCTAAAGTCCAGGATAACGCCCCGCGTAAAAGAGTTGCCGACAGGTTATTCGTAGTTTTCAACAGGTTGCCAAAGGCCCTAGGCTCGCTGGCTTCGAGGAATAGATGAGCCGCCCGCCACAAAAAGGAGTCGCCTGGTATTCGCTGGTGCGCACGGTGTGGGAGCACGCCGGCAACGGCCGCCGGGGGATGATCATCTTCTACGCGCTGAGCGTCGCGGCCAACTTAGCTATTTTGGTTCAACCGTATGCGCTGGGCCAGATCTTCAACGTGCTGCAGCGCGGCGGGCCCGAGGTGATGGCAAACTGCATTAAGTTTTTGGGTCTCTTTTTGTGCGGGACGCTGCTTTTTTGGTGCTTCCACGGACCCTCGCGCGTGATTGAGCGGCGGCTGGCGTTTTGGGTGCGCAAGAACTTTACCGACCGCCTCTATCGCGCGGTGACGTCTCTGCCGATGGCGTGGCACCAGGACCATCACTCCGGCGACACCATCAACCGCATCAATAAAGCGGCCGGCAGCTTGTACTCTTTCGCTGACGAGCAATTTGGCTGGATTGAGATGACCGTGCGCTTTATCGCGCCGATGGTGATCGTGTTATGCATCGATCCGGTTGTGGGAATAGCGGTGCTGGGCATCGGAGCGGTCAATTTTTTCATACTGCACTTATTCGACCGGAAGAACCGCCTCCAGCGGCGGGAATTCAACGAGCGCGAGCACGGCGCGGCCGCAACGCTTTTCGATTACGTCAGCAACATCACGACGGTTCTCACGCTTCGCCTCGAAAAACTGACTTCTACCGAGCTGGGCAAACGGCTAGCCACCGCGTTCGCGCCGCTGCGAAAACTTATTACTGGGATCGAGTGCAAGTGGTGCACCATGGGCGTGCTGATCGTCATCGGCGAAGCAATTGCGCTCCTTCTGTATATCGCGCGGCACTGGGACCCGCAGCACGGCGTGCTTTTGGGAAGTGCGGTCATGCTGTATCAATACTTGCAGGAACTGCGGCGCAGCTTCGACTGGTTTGCGCAAATCCATAACGGAGCAATTCTGCAATGGACGGACGTCGGCGCGATTGAGCCAATCCTGGAAGCCGAGCGCCGCTTCGTGCGGCAGGAGCCGCCGCCGCTCCCCGCCGGGTGGACCGCGCTGAGGATTGACGGGCTGGAATTCTCTTACGAAGACAAACGGCACCACCGCCAGACATTGGCAGTAGATGGAATTGTGCTCGAGCGCGGCCGCGCGACAGCGCTCATCGGGACCAGCGGTGCCGGCAAAAGCACGCTGCTGGCCTGCTTGCGCGGGATCTACATCCCGGACAAGGGAAAATTGCAAATCGGCGCAAGCACAGAGCCGCTCGCTGCGCTCTCGAGCGTCTCCACGCTCATCCCGCAGGACCCGGAGATTTTTGAGGACACGCTGCGCTACAACATCTGCGCCGGCGTTGAGCACACCGAAGAGGAAATCCAGGAAGCTGTCCGGCTCGCCTGTTTGGAGCGCGTCCTCGCCGAGTTGCCCAAGGGGCTTGAGACGAACATCCGGGAGCGAGGCGTCAATCTTTCCGGCGGACAAAAGCAGCGCCTCGCGCTCGCCCGCGGATTTTTTGCAGCGCGTCACGCGCAGAGCGAGCTCTTGCTGTTGGACGAACCTACCAGCAGCGTCGACGCGGTGACGGAGGCGGAGGTCTACCGCCGCCTGCTTTCAGCCGGACGCGGTTGGTGCGTTGTCGCCTCGGTCCATCGGCTGCATCTTTTACCCAGCTTCGATCAGATCATCTGGATCGAAGCCGGCCGCGCCACCGCGCGCGGGACGTTCACCGAGCTCATGGAGCAAAGCCCCGCCTTCGCGCAGCTGTGGAATGATTATCACCGCGCGCACGCTCGCGATGTCGTCGAGGTGGAGGAGTAGGACCCCGCCCTCCTGTTTCAATCCCTTGCCCCAAGACCGGATTTGCGCTTGAATGGACCTCTTATGACCACCAGCTGTTCGCCGAACTGGGATGTAACGCCAGCGGGCCTGCGCAGAACCTTTACCTGGAAGGATTTTACGGAAGCCGTGGCGTTTGTCGTCCAAGTCGGCGCGCTGGCCGAAGAGGCCGGCCATCACCCGGACATCGACCTGCGCTACAATCGGGTGACGCTCTATCTCTTAACCCACGATGCCAACGGGGTAACAGACAAAGACCACCAGCTGGCAGCCAAGATCGATCAGCTCCCTACGGCATCCGTGCACGAAGCGGCGGCCGGGCTTTGGAAATAGGCGGAGGCCCGGCCTTCTCAAAAGCTGCTCGGGCGCAATCAATTAAGCCTGTTTTGCAGGAAAAATCAGAGGCCCGTTTTTCCATCTAAACACGGAAAAACAAGTTGCGCCCGCAGCCGATTTTGCCACCATACCGCCTTGCCTATGCCAACCCGGTTGCAGTCCCGCGTTTTGGGAGAGCCCAACACCACCAACTCCGCTGTCAAAGGCTGGGTCAAGGAGATGGTTCGGCTCTGCCAGCCTGACACCGTTTACTGGTGCGACGGGTCCGAGGCCGAGAAGGAGCAGCTGACTGCCCAAGCGGTGGAGCAGGGGATCTTGATTGAACTCGACCAGAAGAAATGGCCTGGCTGCTATTACCATCGCTCGCATCCGAAAGATGTCGCCCGGGTTGAGGACCGGACTTTTATCTGCACGCCCTCCCAACACGAGGCGGGACCGACTAACAACTGGGCCGATCCGGAGGCGATGTACCACCGGCTCCACGCGCTGGCGCGCGGCGGCATGAAGGGCCGGACGATGTACGTCGTTCCGTACCTGATGGGCCCGAAGGGCTCGCCGCTGACGAAGGTCGGGATTGAAGTAACCGACTCGATCTACGTCGTGCTGAGCATGCGCATCATGACGCGCATGGGCCAAGTCGCCTACCAGCACCTGGGCGCCGACACCCACTTCAATCGCGGGCTGCACAGCATGCTCGACCTCAACGCGGACAGCCGGTACATCGCCCATTTCCCGCAGGACAACGCGATCATCTCGCTCAACTCCAACTACGGCGGCAACGTGCTGCTGGGCAAAAAATGCTTGGCGCTGCGCATCGGCTCTTACCTGGGCCGACGCGAAGGCTGGATGGCCGAGCACATGCTCATCCTCGGCGTTGAGTCCCCGCAGGGCGAGAAGACGTACGTGGCGGCCGCGTTCCCGAGCGCGTGCGGCAAAACCAATTTCGCGATGCTCATCCCGCCGAAGCGTTTCGCCGGGTGGAAGGTGTGGACGGTCGGCGACGACATCGCCTGGATGAAGCCGGGCCCCGACGGACAGCTCTATGCCATCAACCCGGAGAACGGCTACTTCGGCGTCATGCCCGGGACCAACAGCAAGTCCAACCCCAACGCGATGAAGACGATCGCGCGCGACACGATCTTCACCAACGTCGCGCTGCTGCCCGGCGGCGATATCTGGTGGGAGGGCAAAGACGGCCCGCCGCCCGCGGAGTGCTTGGATTGGCAAGGGCGCAAGTGGACGCCCGAGTCGAAAGAAAAGGCCGCCCATCCCAACAGCCGCTTCGCTGCGCCGATGCGCAACAACCCGGTGCTCGACGTGGATGCGGACAACCCCAAGGGCGTGCCGATCTCTGCAATTATCTTTGGCGGGCGGCGCGCGACGACGCTGCCGATCGTTTTCCAAGCCTTCAACTGGGTGCACGGCGTTTACCTGGGCGCGACGATGGGCTCAGAGACAACCGCGGCCGCGACTGGCGCGGCGGGCGTCGTGCGGCGCGACCCGATGGCGATGCTGCCGTTTTGCGGATACAACATGGGCGATTACTTTCAGCACTGGATCCGGATGCGCCGCTACCTCAAGCACGCGCCGCGCATATTCCAGGTCAACTGGTTCCGTAAGAATTCGGCGGGCGAATATCTCTGGCCGGGCTTTGGCGAGAACATGCGCGTGTTGCAGTGGATCGTCCAACGGTGCCACGGCCACGCGAATGCGATGGAGACGGCGCTGGGCTGGGTGCCGCACGCGGAAGACTTCGACCTGGAAGGGATGGAAAATTTCTCTCACGCACAGTTTGAAGAAGCACAGACCATCGACGCGCAGGAGTGGGTGAAAGAAGTCGGCTCGGGCGACGATCTGATCTTGAAGATCTACGACTCGCTGCCCAAGGAACTGATTTTTGAGCGGGAGCAGCTTCTCTCACGCCTGCTTTTTGCTCGACCAGCCGAAAAGGTGATCGAGCACGGGGAATAGGGCGCGACTTTAAAGAATCAGTAAAAGTGCGGCACGAGCACTCACCCCGCCAGTGCGCGCCGAACAGCATCACTGAGCGTCTTGCCGTCGACCGCGCCGCCCGCTTTGGCTTGGACGGCTTTGATGACGACGCCCATTTGCGCGGGAGCCGAAGCTCCGGTCTGCGCGATTGCTTCGCGCACGAGCGCGTCGATTTGTTCTGCGGAAAGCGCGGGAGGAAGATAAGCGGCCAAAATTTCCAGCTCAGCGCGTTCTTTATCGGCGAGCTCTTTGCGGCCGGCCTGGTCGAAGCTGGTGGCGGCCTCTTCGCGCTTTTTGACTTCCTTGCGGATCGCCGCGATCACGTCGGCATCTGCCGGAGCCGCGGCCGCGCCGGATTTTTCCATCCCGGCGTAGGCGATGGCGGACTTGAGCATGCGCAGGACCTGTAGCCGCAGTGCGTCTTTGGCGCGCATCGCGGTTTTGAGGTCGGCTTCAATTTGTTCGGGGAGCGTTGTCATATAAAAGAGAGCGAGGAGGCCCAGGCGCAACTCTCGCGCATTTATCTCCGTATGGGAAGCCTTGCGCGCGCGGCCGCTCCGAACCGCGGTTGACAACAGGACGCGCGCGCGGCACTACAGGCTTCTTATGCGACGCGACGCTCTTGCTGCAGATGTTCGAACCAGTGCCTCTGAGAGAGGCGGGCGGAATCCGCTCGCTCGCCGCTTGCCGCACCTCTGGGCCGCGGCGCTTTTGGTTGTGGGCGCGGTGGTGTTGCCGAGAAATCTCGGGGCACAAGAAACGGCTGGCCCCAGCGTGACGCCAACCGCCACACCGACCGCGGCCTGCACCGAAGCGGTGCATGTATCACTTTTCGATGGCGGATATTCCACCGATCCGGAACATGGGCTGGAGCCGAAGGAATTGATTGTTCCAAAACCACTGGCTGATTTTGCGTTGGAGTGCGCCGCAAAGGTGATGGAAGGTCCGGTTCCATTGGGAGAGGAGAGTTATTCGCGCATTAATATCACGCCAATGTGCGCTACGCCCGAGCAATTCGGCATTTTGGATCCCGTCCGAAGCTTTGCTCCGAGCACGCGAAAAACCAAAAGCGTTTCCCCCGCGCGGCGGGCTGACTGGGCCGGTAGAAAACTTTTTGCCAACTTGCTGCTTAGCCGCGGGAACGATAAGACCGCGGCTTTAACCTACTCTCTCATAGAAGCGGGGGTGTTTGGGGAGGCGCCCCCCGGCCCGCTCGCCGATTGTTATAAGTTGGCCAACGTTTTAATGCCCCGGTAGCGCAGAATATTCGAGGAGAAATTCCCGCGAGCTACGCCGCCGAGCCGGGGATCGTACGGCGCCGCAAGCGCATCCAGTTGCTCCACGTTTTTTTGATCGCGGCGAGCGGGCTGAGGTAGCGCTGCTGCAGCGACGTGCCGCCGGTGATGCCGCGCAAGACGCCGGCGACGGAAAATTCTTCTACATCGATCATCGTGTAGGCGACGCCGAGCGCGTCCGCGTGATGCGCGTCGCTCGCGGCCGTCATCGGGAGCCCGCGCCGGTGCGCGTACGCGAGCGCTTGCCGGTTGCAGCGGCGGAGCGTGGTTGCGGCGTTGAACACTTCAATCGCATCAACGGGCAGAACATCTAAAATGGCTTCGCGAATCCCCGCGCGGAAATAATCAAACGGGTGCGGCGGAATTGCCAGGCCGCCCTTTTCGTGGATGAGCGCGACCGCTTTGGCCGGATCGATTCCCTTCAAATTATCCGGCAGCGAAACGCCGATCGCGAGCAGGTGCCCTGCGGCGGTGGTGATTTCTTGCCCGGGGATGATGAGCAGGCCGTCGACTGCGTGACCATCCGAGCGCGCGAAGCCTTTCTCGATAAAATAGTCGTAGCAGGCGCTGGTGTTGTGATCGGTGATCGCAAAGCCGTGCAGGCCGAGCACGCGTGCGCGCGCGACCATCTCCTCTGGCTCGGCGACGCCGTCCGCAGAAAAATGCGAGTGACAGTGCAGGTCGAGGCTGAGGCGCATGACGATATTCCAATTCGCCGCGCTTCTCGAAGGAAGTTGGGGCGGCGGGAGGGGGATTGTGCCCGAACCCCGCCGCCGCGCGCAAGCGGGGATCGTAAGGACGCGCCGTCGCATTGGAACGCCCGAATATTTATCCGCTCAAAATTAACTAGACGCCAGCGCTGCTGTGCGGCATTGCTCCGAGGTATGGCGACCTCCAGCGCATTTTTTACTCTTCCAGAAACAGTTGAAGCTTGGGCCCGGCGGCTCGGTGCGGGGGCTGTTGTGGATGCGGTCGCGGACGGCGCTTATCACTCAATCGACTGTGCCGCGCCTCATGGGAAGGGCCAAGACTTTAAGGTGCTCAACGCCCGCGCGATCGCGGCCGCTCAAGCGGCAACACAAGACGACGCCCCCACGGCTATTATAGATGGGCCGATTCTCGTGGGCATCGGCTATCGAATGCGCGCGAGCACTACCAGCCCTTCGCAGGTCCGTCTTCTTTACCAACACGATCCCCGCTTGGAGGAGAACCCCGTTCTTCGCGCGCGGCTGGCCGAAGCACGCAGCCGCTTCAGCCAAGACGACGCGGCAGGATGGCTCAACGCGCCGGATGAAGTTGCTGTGCCGCCGGCGAGCGAAGAAGAGCCAGCGATGGCCGCAGGCGCTGAAGCGGCCTCTGCCGATCCGGGTTTTTATTTGAGCAGCGCCACTTTTGATATCGATGCAGACGGGCAAACCGCCCGGCTCGAGGAGCTGCGCTTTGATCTTGCGCGCACGACGACACCAAGCGGGCCCTTCGGACCCCATCCGGTCTATGCAACCGCGGCGGTGGACGTTGATGATGGCTACGCAACCACGGGCGGGCCCGAGCTGGCCTCTGGGCGCCGGTGCAAATTGGACGGCCCACCATCCTCTTTTCCCTTCGATCAAGCCCTCCCCATAGAACGGTTTCAGGAAAGCGCAGGCGCGCTTCCCGCAGAATGGCGCAGGCCCATCCCGCTCAATTCAAATGGCGGAGCAGGCGTTGTGCCCGCGGGACGTGAAGCAACTGCAGCGGTCGATGCAGCGGCAGGCGAGCCAACGGCACCGGCCGGCGGTCAGGAACCGAACGCGGGCAAGCGCGGGCAAGCGCCGGAATAGAAAAAACGCGGCGGCTTACCGCCCGCTAGCTTTCCACCACGCGTAGGTGCGCTCGATCCCGCCCGGCAGCGGGATCTTCGGCGACCAGCCGAGTTTTTGGATGCGGGAAATATCCAGCAACTTGCGCGGCGTACCGTCGGGCTTGGAGGTGTCCCACTCGATCGCGCCGGAAAATCCGGTGATCTGAGCAATCTGTGCGGCGAGCTCGGCGACGGTGAGGTCGTCCCCCGCGCCGACGTTGATTGGCTCGTCCGCGTCGTATTTCTCGAGCAGGAATAGGCATGCGTCGGCCAGGTCGTCGACGTGGAGGAATTCCCGGCGCGGCGTGCCTGTTCCCCAGAGCGCCACGCGATTCTCACCGCGTTCCTTTGCTTCGTGGAATTTGCGCAGCAGCGCCGGCAGCACGTGCGCGGTCTCCAGATCAAAATTATCCTGCGGCCCGTACAAGTTGCACGGCATCGCCGAAATAAACCGAGCGCCATATTGGCGCCGGTACGCCTGGCAGAGGCGGATGCCCGCGATTTTGGCCAGCGCGTACGGCTCATTGGTCGGCTCGAGCGCGCCCGAGAGCAGCGCCGACTCGGGGATCGGCTGCGGCGCGTGCTTGGGGTAGATGCACGAACTGCCCAGGAAGAGGAGCCGCTGCACGCCCGCGTCGAACGCGGCGGCGATCGCGTTGTTTTGGATCTGCAGGTTCTGCAGCAAAAACTCCACCGGTTCGCGCCAGTTGGCCAGGATCCCGCCCACGCGCGCGGCGGCCAGCAGGACGACTTCAGGCTTTTCGTGCTGAAAAAACTCCTGCGTGGCTTTCGCGTCGCGCAGATCGAGCTCCTGCCGCGTCCGCAGCACCAGGTTTTTGTGCCCGCGTGCCTCGAGCGCCCGGACCAGCGCCGAGCCGACCATTCCGCGGTGGCCTGCGACGTAGATTTTGGTCTGGGGAGTCATACCAAGGGCGCGCATTCAGAGAAGAGTACGCGCCGGTCGGAGCATGCGGTGCCCCAGCCGCTCGGGCAAGCTTGGGAATGCGGCTTGAGCTAATTCCGCAGGCAGGGCATTGATGCAAGATTAGCCTAGCAAAAGGAGCACATCGGGGTACATCAGGATACATGATGTCTTTAGATGGGGCAGCTAGGAACACGCGTCAGCAGCTTGCGCGGGAAGGGGTGAGAGATTTGACGCAACGTTCATGGGCCGGACAAATCGGAGTAGGGGCGACGTTCCATGCGCGCAAGGCTTGGGGCATTGATTTTATCGGAACGCATAACGGCGATCCCCTTGCGGTCGTGTTAGACGCCGGAGACGAAGCGCCTCGCCTGGTTTTTAAGGGGGGCTTCAAACCAAACGGCGCAGGAATGGAACCCGACGCGGACTATCTTATCGTCTATCGCCGCCGTGCTCTTGGCTTGCCGCATTCCTTGTGCTCCGTGAAGGTGAGAGCCGACGACGGTGAACATGCTTTTGAATTCCAAACGCTCGATGCTGGAGAAGTTGTATATCGTCATGCGCCCGGGGGCACAGCCAAGCCTACATGGGTGCATTTAGCGGAGGGCTCCGCGCGGCAGCGGATCAAGGAGCTGGGGATTACAGACTTGGAAATGGAACTGCCAGAGAAACGTCTGGTGCCGCGGGCCGTCTGGGTCGGACCGACGAGCGTGCCGATGGCTCCTGCGGCGCGCGATTCAGTATTGCCGGACGCGGCGGCGGTTGAAGCAAGAAGCGACGGCGTGACCCGGGCGACGCCGGTGCAGGAAGTTCGATAGCTGGCGCCGAGCCCTAAACCGCTGCCTTCTCGCCGCGCAAGATCGCTTCGAGATCTTCGGGTACATCGGCGACGCCGCAGGGGAGGCCCTGGCGTTCTTTTTCCAAGAGCGCAATGTCGGCATCGACCATTAGGCGGACCAGATCTTTGAACTGCACGCGCGGCTGCCAGCCCAGGGCGCGCTTGGCCTTGGCCGCGTTGCCCACGAGCAGATCCACTTCGGCCGGGCGGTTATAGCGCGGGTCGATCTTGACGTATTTCTTCCACTCGAGACCGGCGCAGGTGAACGCTTCATCCAAAAATTCCCGCACGGTATGCGTCTCTCCGGTGGCGACGACGTAGTCATCGGGCTCTTCCTGCTGGAGCATGCGCCACATCGCCTCGACATACTCAGGTGCATAACCCCAGTCGCGCTTTGCGTCCAGGTTGCCCAGGTAAAGCGTCTCTTGCAGTCCGGCCTTGATGCGCGCAAGCGCCCGGGTGATTTTGCGCGTCACAAATGTTTCGCCGCGGCGGGGGGATTCGTGATTAAAGAGAATGCCGTTGGAGATGTGCATGCGGTAGCTCTCCCGGTAATTGACGCCTGCCCAAAAAGCATACACCTTCGCGACGCCGTACGGACTGCGCGGGTGGAAGGGCGTCTGTTCGTCCTGCGGCACGGCGTGCGCTTTGCCAAACATTTCGCTGCTGGACGCCTGATAAATGCGCGCCGTGGGGACGGCGTGCCGGGCCGCCTCAAGCAATCGCAGCGCGCCCAGGCCAGTGATGCTGCCGGTATACTCCGGGATATCGAAGCTCGCGCGGACGTGGCTCTGCGCGCCGAGGTTGTAAACTTCATCGGGCTGGAGCTCGTGCAGCAGTCGCGCCAGGCACGCGCCGTCGGCCAGGTCGGCGTAATGGAGGAAAAGCCGCGCGCCCTTCTCGTGCGGATCGCGGTAGAGGTGATCGATCCGTTGTGTGTTGAATGTGCTCGCGCGGCGCATCAGGCCGTGCACCTCGTACCCTTTGCCTAGGAGCAGCTCGGCCAGGTACGAGCCATCTTGGCCCGTAATGCCGGTAACGAGCGCGCGGCGCATAAAAGAGAGCCGCTTAAGCTGCTGCGGAACTGTCGCGCAGCTCGAGGATCACGCGTTTGTATTTTCCGCCGGTTTCTTCGCTGCGGGTGGAGACTTCCGGATCTTCCGCGAATGCTTGGTGAATGAGCCACCGATCGTATGCGTTCATTGGTTCGAGCGGCTGCGGGCGGCCTGTCTGCCGGACGGTGTCGGCGCGCTGTTTGGCCTGCGCGACCAAATCGGTCTCCTGCCGGTTGCGGTAGCCTTCGATATCCACGATGACACGCGCAGTGGACTCTTCCCGGCCGCCAAGCATCCGGTTGACGAGGTACTGCAAATCTTCGAGCGCCCGGCCTTCGCGCCCGATGAGGCGGCGGGAGTCGGCGATGCGGACGTTGAGCACTGCGTGTCCGCCGCGGTCGGCGGCATCCACTTCAGCATCGTAACCCAAATGATCGAGTAGGGTCTTTACCAGCTGTTGCGGCGGAAGCGCAGGAAGGGAATCGGCGGAGGTCATAAAAGAGAGCGGGCCTCAAGTTCTAGCCGCCCGCGCGTCCGCGCGCCATCCCTTTTTTAAAGTGGGCCGAGGAGCAAGGGGGTAGGCGCTCGCTAAAACCCTGCGGGGCCGCGCATCAATTCGCGGGCAGCGCCCTCGACCCGCCGGGCCGTAAGCTGCGGTGAAGTTCCGCCCTCGACGGACTCAACCAAGACGCCCAGGCTCTCCCGCGCCACTTCGGCACTTGTGCTAATGGGCTCGTGGGACAGATTGCCGGCAGCTAAAAAAACCCTGCTGCCGGGCGCCGTGGCAACACCCCTGCGGGACCGCGCTGAAACATTAACTTCGCGGCCGCTGCCGCTAGGCTGGGGAGCCGGCTCTGTTGCCGCCAGGACTTGGCGCACGCTTCCACAATCGGTGACGATGACCACTTTGCCGCGTGCCGGGTGGGGCATGGACACGATCACCCCGGGCGCTCCTTCGCCGGACTCGGGACATAACAGCGTGAGCTGATCCCGAACGCTTGGTCCCTCCGGCGCGGGGGGCTTAGGACATCCTGCAACAGCGCCCGCTAAAACAAGCGCGTAGGCCAGGCGGGGAAGAGGGCCAAGTCGGTTCATTGCCTGCTCAGTACCGCAGTAGCAGCGCAGCGTCAACCCGTGGACTTGCTGCCTCGTTTTCCTCTCGACGCAACGCAGGGCGCGGTCTTACTTAGCTCGGGGCCCGCGCCCGCTCTTATTATGATCGTTACCACTGCCGCTCTCTACCAAGTCGCTTACAAAAAGTTCGCCGTCGGCGCGTACAACATTAATAACGCCGAGCAGATCATGGGGCTGTTCAGCGGCTGCGCGCGGTCGAAGGCGCCGTTCATCATCCAAATTTCCAAGGGGGCACGCAAATACACGGACAAGTCATTGCTCGAGGCGATGATCCGCGCGGCGGCCGGAATTTTCCCCGAGTGCATTTTCGCCGTTCACCTCGACCACGGCGACGAGCAGACGTGCTACGACTGCATCGACTCGGGCTTCTACAGCTCGGTGATGATCGACGCGTCGCACGATCCGTTCGAGGAGAACGTCGCCATCACCAAACGCGTCGTCGACCGCGCGCATGCGAAAGGCATCAGCGTTGAGGCCGAGCTAGGCATGCTCGGCGGCGTGGAGGAGGATATCAAAGTCGACGAAGGCAACGCGTGTCTGACCAATCCCGACGAAGCGGTGGAATTCGTCAAACAAACCGGTTGCGACTGCCTAGCCGCGGCGATCGGCACCAGCCACGGCGCGTACAAATTTAAGGGCAAGCAGAGCCTGCGCTTTGATGTGATCGAGGCGATCAGCCAAAAAATCCCCGGTCTGCCGATCGTCATGCACGGCAGCTCGAGCGTCCCGGTTGAAGAAGTCCGGCGGATCAACGAAGCGGGCGGCAAGCTCGACCCGAGCGCGCGCGGCGTGGACGAGGAAGAGTACCTGCCCGCGGCCCGGCTCGGCGTGACCAAGGTGAATATTGATACCGACGGACGCCTGGTCTGGACGCGCGTCCACCGGGAGTACTTCCGCGATAAGCCGCAGGAGTTTGACTTCCGCGCACCCGGCAAGGTCTTCATGGAGGAATACGCCAAGTTCATCGCGCACAAAAACACGAAGCTTGGCTCGGCCAACCAGCTCGACCCGCTGCGCGCAGCCCTCAAAGGGATGAAAAACGGCGGGCAGCCGGGGTAGCGCGCTTCTTACTTCGTTACACATCCGCGTCATCCCGAGCTTGTCGAGGGACCTGGTTGCAACGAGCCAAGGTTGTTGCGCTTATTTCTTACTGCTTCGATAAAGAGAAGAGCGTCTCTTTAAGCCCTTTTCATTTTCTTCACATCCAAGATGCCTTGGCGCTAGGTCCCTCGACAAGCTCGGGATGACGAACGCTTTTTGTTGTTTTCTCTCTTTTTTCTAAATTTGCAGGACTTTCTGCCGATAGTGCGGTAGTATGAGCCTGCCATCCAACCCATCGCAGTCGTACCCCATGCCCCCTAAAAAAGCCAAACCCCCGACGAGCACCTCCCGCATGGATGCTCCCCGGGATGGTGAAGCCGATATGCAAGCCTGGGAGCCCGGGGCGGTGGAATACCCTAGCTTTATGGCCGCCGACCAGCTTGCCCCGACTCCAGCCAAGACGCTGCGCGCGCTGGTGGTTGAGGATGAGCCGCAGGCCAACGAGCTTTTTGCCGACGCGCTGCGCGATACCCAGTGGGCGGTCAAAACAGCCATGACGGCGACGGAGGCCAAGAAGGCGTATCAGCCCGGCCTGTACGATCTGATTACGCTCGATATCAATTTGCCCGACCAAGACGGGCTTTCGGTCTGCCGGTGGCTTCGGCAGCAACCCGGCGGCGACCTTCCATTTATTCTCGCGATCACGGCCCGCAGCGGCATGCGCGACCTGACGGAAATCCTCAAGGCCGGCGCCAACGACTACCTTGCCAAGCCGTTTGAAATTCAAGCGCTCCTCGTGCGACTGGCCGTCGCGCACAATCAAATTCTCCTTCTTCATCAACAGGCCTGGCTTTCCGATCAGGTTCAAACAGCGCAAAGCGGCTTCCATGCGATTTTTGAGCACCCCAGCGACCTGAACTTTGTCGTCAACTTCGAAGGCGCGGTCATCTCTTCCAACATCGCGGCGCAAACGGCGCTCGGGATGGCCGACCTAGGCAACGGCATTGTTACCACGGCCGATCTTTTCGTCGAAAAAGAGATGCCGCCGCTCCACGAGATGATCGGCCAGCAAAAGACGATCCGCTCCAAGCTCGCCGGCCGCCGCAATTTTTCTGTCTGGGGCCACCTGATTCCGTGGCAAGGGCAGCAGGCGCTGCTGCTCAATATGCGGGCGGTTTAAGCTGCCGAGATCGAGCGCAACAGAGTTTCGCGTGCTTCTACCGATGCTCCATCAGCACATCCCGCACGCGGCGGGCGGTGCGGATGGCGTCCCACGTCAGGCCTGAGACGAGGGCGGACACACGTGGCGGCTCTTGTCCGCTGCCGGCCCCTTTGCCTTGGGCGTTCTCGGGAACGCCCGTGCGGAAGCACAGGACATATTTATCCCGCGACTTGGACAGGTCGTACACATACACAATCGTCTGCAGCCGCGTGGAGCCCACGCCCATGCCCACCGTGTAACGCAACGCGCGGCTGCCCTGGTACACCTTGACGAATTCGCCCGCGACGAGCCACCCGCTCTTGGGCAGGTCGGTCCAGCGTAGCTCGGTCGGCGCCACCTTCATCAGGCGCTCTTCCATGATGCGCGAGAAGTGCGTCTGGTATTCGCGCTTGAAGTTCTCCAGCTCGGCGCCTTGCCGGCCGACGAGCCACTGGCCGTGCGACGTATCAAACGGCGCGACGTAAATCCGGTCCGGATTGGGCGAGAGCTTGGCCTCGGAGCGATCGAGCTCTTCGATGTTGATCGTGCTGCAGCCGGTGAAAATTCCGGCGACGGCTACTAGCGCGACGACAAGCGCCGCGCGTTTCCATCCGGCAAAAGAAAAAGCGCGCATGCCTGTCACTAGCCCAAACCCGACGCTCCAGCAAGGGCGAAGCGCAGAGCACGCTCGCACAACTCTGGGATCGGATTTCGGCAGAACCTGTGTTATAACAACGCGATGGCCGCACGATTTTTTTGGAAAGCACTTCGCTTTACTGCGGGAATGGGAATGGGAATGGGAATGGCGGCGGCGGCTGTTCTCGCGCTGAGCGCTGCCTGGGTTCGCGCACAAAACGCGACTCCGGTTTCCGTCGTCAGCCTTTCTAAATTTACGACAGAGCTAGCACAGGAGATCGGCGGCGCGCGCGTGCAAATTCACACGCTCGGTCGCAGCGGCTCCGACCCGCATCAGTACGAGCCCACGTCGGCGGACCTAGCGAAGATCGCCGATGCCAAACTAATTCTGGCGCTCGGCCTGGGGATGGAGCCGGGCCTGCAGCGCTGGCAGGCGTCCACCCGGTCGCGCGCGCGCATCGTCAAAATCGGCGATGTGTTCGGTAATCCGCTCCGCCGGAAAGGCGCGGGACATACGCACTCGGAAAAATGCGCGCACGGACCCGCGGCCAACTCGCAGCAGGAAGAAAACACGAGCTCGGGCCTGGAGCCGCAAGACCCTTTCGGTTCCGCA
Source organism: uncultured Verrucomicrobiaceae bacterium (assembly GCA_964473925.1). Taxonomy (GTDB): domain Bacteria; phylum Verrucomicrobiota; class Verrucomicrobiia; order Methylacidiphilales; family CAYYVW01; genus CAYYVW01. The sequence continues at coordinate 61,067 of CAYYVW010000002.1, read as the reverse complement.
TCTGAAAACACGCCCGATCCACACTGGTGGCACAGCGTCCCGAATATGATCGCGGCAGTCGATGTGGTGCGCGGCGCGCTCGAAGCGGCGGACCCGTCCGGTGCGCGGCAGTACCAGGAGCGCGCGGCGGCGTATCAGATGCGATTGCATGAGCTGGATGAATGGGTGCGTGGCATGGTCGAGACGATTCCACCGGACGCGCGGCGCATGGTCACCTCGCACGACGCATTCCAGTATTTCGCGCGTGAATATAGCTTAGTGATTTATCCGGCGTGGGGCGTGACGAGCGAGGATGAGCCCTCCGCCGGGGAAATGGCGCGGCTCGTGAGGCTGATCAAGCGCGAAAAAGTCCGCGCGCTCTTCCCCGAAACGCAAGGGGAGGCGCGGCAGCTGGAAGCACTCGCGCGCGAGACCGGCGCCCGCGTGGGCCCGGCGCTGCTCACCGACGCTCCCGGGACAGGCGACGCTACAACCTACGAAGGGATGATGCGCGCCAACGTCCGCGCGATTGTCATCGCTCTGGGCGGAAAGGCGGAAGATCCCGCCAAGGGAAACTAGCTGCCCGGTGCGGTAGGGAGCTCGACGCCTGCTGCTTAAGCTGGCGAAGGCTGGAATTGAGCGCGAAACTCACGGCAGATTCTTGTGGTTTCTTCTGGGCCTACGGTAATTTGGCCCTGGCATCGCTGGTGTAAGCAAATGGACTCAAGCCGACGAGCGGCAGGACCCCTTTCCAAGGCATCCGCCAACCCGATATATCTCGCCGCTGTGTCCTTTGGCAGGCCGGGCTTAATTTGTAATAAGCGTGAGAAGATCGCAGCACGATCCAAAAGCGCCCCCTCCATAAGAGCAACAGTAGCTATGCCCAGGGCGCCGCACAAATTCCGATCCGGTACTTTGTCCAGTCCACCGTCGTTACCTTGTAATACAAGCAGAACGCCGACGGCGACTGCAGCGCGCTCTGTAAACGAGCCTTCAAGCTTTAGGGTGTTTCCATTGGGATCGGCGCCTGTGGTTGCTTCGCCGCCAACTTCGCAAGCTTCGGGGGACGGAAGGGCAAATTTTATAGAGGTAGACATATTTTTCCTTTTGGATGATTTCTTCTCATTATCCTCGCTTCTTCGATTCGTCTACCTGATTGGCAAAGATTTAATGTTTATTTTTAAGGGGAGGATTTTCTGTTTTTTCTTGTGGGGCAAGCTCTACACTCCTGGTCGATGCGTTCCCACCCCCTCCGGCAGCTCCTTCTTCTGGCCTTGGTCTTTGCGGCGCTTTTGTGGCCGGTGACGCGGCTGACGCGGCAGCTGGCTCCCGCCCCGGACCCGGCGCCGGCGGTCGCGGCGTCGCCTTCGGAACAACGCTCGAAAGGAGCCGCGCCGTGACCGATTCGCATGAGCTGGTAATCGAGGATCTGACGGTCAGCTACGACCGGGTTCCGGCGATTCACCATGTCAGCCTGCGAACGAGATGCGGCCGGATGGTCGCGCTTGTAGGGCCCAACGGAGCGGGCAAGTCGACGCTGCTCAAAGCCATTGCGGGACTGGCTGCGCATGAGACGGGGAGCATTTTCTTCCACGGCCGCCCAGCGCGCGCAGGCCAGGCGGCGTTTGCGTATCTACCGCAACGTGGGGCGTTGGATTGGGACTTTCCGATCACTGTTCGCGGATTGGTGGAGACGGGCCGGTACGCGCACCTGGGCGCGTGGCGAGCGTTCGGAGCGGAGGACGCCGCGGCGGTCGATCGCGCGCTGGCCGCGGTTGGGATTGCCGACTTCGCACGGCGTCCGATCGGCGCTCTCTCGGGCGGGCAGCAACAGCGGGCGCTCATCGCGCGCGCGCTGGCGCAGCAGGCGCATGTTCTTTTGTTGGATGAGCCGTTCACCGGGCTCGATCGACCCACGCAGGAGCAGCTCGAGAAGATGCTGCGCGACTTGGCCAAGGCGGGGCATTTGATCATTGCGGCCGAGCATAACCTGGACCGCGTCCGCGCGCATTTTGACGCGGCGGCGTTGCTCAATGGCGAGCTGATCGCATTTGGAGCGCCAGCAGAAGCGCTCGGCTCCGAGCAACTTGCGCGCGCATTCGGCACGCCCGTCTTCTCCGGCACGATGCCGCAACATGTTTTATAAAATGAACTGGCTCCTCGAACCGCTCCATCACGAGTTTCTGCAGCGTGCGCTGCTGGTCTGCGCGCTGGTTGGATTTACGAACGGCTTCTTGAGCGCCTATGTCGTGCTGCGGCGGATGGCGCTGCTGACAGATGCGCTGGCGCACACGCTTTTCCCCGGAGTCGTCGTCGGCTGGATGCTCTTTGGTCTGGCCCCGCTGGGACTTCTCGCTGGTGGACTCGTTGCAGCACTGCTCGTCGCGCTGGGCGGCGTCTTGATTGGCGCGGGCGGCCGGGTGAAGGAGGAAATTGCCATCGGAGTTCTCTTTACCACGGTTTTCGCGCTGGGCCTGGCGCTCGTCGCGCGCGCGCCGGGGCAGATCGAGCTGGGCCATTATCTTTTTGGCAACGTGCTCGGCGTGCAGGACGCGGATTTGTGGACGTGCTATGCGATCAGCTTTGCGGCGCTCGCGACGCTCATCACGCTCCAGCGGCCGCTGCTGCTCATGCTGCTGGAGCCTGCGACCGCGAAAAGCCAGGGAGTCCCGGTGGGCGCGCTGGGGGCAGTACTGGTGACGGTGCTGGTGCTGTGCATGCTCACGGCGTTGCAGGCCGTCGGCGTCATCCTCGCGCTGAGTTTGCTGATTGCCCCGGCAGCGACAGTTCTTCTCTATTCGAATGACCCACGCAGCCTGTGCTGGGGAGGCGGGGCTCTGGGCGCGCTCGGGGCGTGCGGCGGGCTGCTCCTCTCTTACTGGACGGACATCCCTCCGGGCGCCTGCATCGTTCTGCTCTTGGGCAGTGCCTTTTTGATTAGCTGCATCGTGAGCCCCCGTTATGGCGTTGCAAGCCGCTGGCGGACCCGGCGGCAGCACTTCCACGAGGCCTCGCTGGCTCGGTGGGGCGGCGGTAAGTCCTAGTCGGGGAAGCCGCCCGCGGAACGGCCCTCAACGGGTTTTTACACCTCGGCCTGTATTTTATGATTGCAAATGCGCCCCCCTTGGCTATGTATCCCGGCTCCTATGCCGCCCAAAGCCAAGCGCTCCCGGGCGAAGTCGTCCCGCTCGGGTTCTGGACGGACTTCTCAACCCCGGCCTAAAGCATCCGCCAAGTCCAAGCCGGCGCGCGCCAAGCGCCCCGTTCGGACTAAGGCGAAGCCTGCCCGCAAGCCGCAGCGCAGCGTTAAGGTGAAGGCGAAAGCCAAGCCCAAGTCCCGTGCCAGCGCTTCCTCCTCTTCCAAAGGACGCAAGAAGACAACCCCTCTGGGCATCACCATCCTTCCGGCGCTCCCGCCCTTTCGCAAGTTTGGGTCGGTTCCGGCAGGAAAAGGAAAGAATGCACACGCTTCCGCTCAGGTAGGCCGCCGTATCATTATCCCTGAAAACGCTCCGGCTCCGATGAAGCTGCCGATGAACGCTGCCCGTAAGGCGTTCTTGCAGAAGCAAAAGCAGCGCCTGCTCGAGCTGCGCGACCACTTGCTCGATCAGATGCAGGGTGTGGCGCAAGACAACCTGCGCTCCCGTCCCGAGGGCAGCGCTGCCTCGGCGTTTGGTATGCACCAGGCCGATGCGGGCAGCGAAGCGTACGAAAAAGATTTTGCCTTGAGCCTCCTGTCGCAGGAGCAAGATGCGCTTTACGAGGTCGAAGAAGCCCTCAAGCGCATTGAGCAAGGCACCTACGGCGTCTGCGAAATGTCGCAAAAGCTCATCCCCGTGACGCGACTCGAGGCAATCCCGTTTGCCCGTTTCACGCTGGAATGCCAGGCGCAAATGGAGCGCGACAACCGCGGCCGCCGCCGGTGGGATACTTCCCCGCAGTTCATGGATGTGGCCGAAGCGGACGAGGAAGACGATGATTCCGACGAAGAAGAAACGCCCCGTAAGCGCGAGAAAGATTCCGACTCAGAGGAAGAGGCGGAAACCGAATAACCGCCCCCAGCGTTCCCCCACTTGCTAATTTAATACCACCCCTGCAATAATCATCCTGTTATGCCTCCCAAACCCAAAAAGAATATTCGCCGGCGCCGCTTTGGCCGCAATACCAGCAAGCGCCGCCTCGACGTCAACATGTCCGCAGTTCGTGCCGACAATTCCGAATACCTCAAGTCCTTCGCGACCGAGCAGGGCAACATCCTCTCTCGCCGCATCACGGGCATGACGGCAAAAAATCACCGCAAGCTCACACGCGCAATCAAGCAAGCGCGCACGCTCTTGCTTTTCAAATAGCCCCACCCATTCTTCCATAAGGAACGCAATTTTATGTCCCGCCTTTGTCAAATCACCGGAGCCAAACCCTCCAGAGGCCATCACATCCTGCGCAGCGGTAAAGCCAAGAAAAAGGGCGGCATCGGCACGCACGTAACGGCCAACACCAAGCGCGTCTTTTTGCCCAACTTGCGTCAAGTGAGGCTCTATGTGCCCGAATTAGGACGGTATGTTACCGTCAAGATGACGGCGCGCGCGCTCAAGACTATCGCCAAGCGCGGCGCGTATGTTGTGCTTAAAGAGGCGGGGTTGGTATAAGCGCAAAGCGGCGCGCATTTTTTGCGTCGCCTCTTTTTAAGAAGCCGCTTTGGGCGGACGTATTAAGGCCCGACTTCTAAGGCTAAGGGCCTTGGGACCCCTTCTACAGGAGCGCCTACTCGGCGCAGCAACTCAGCAGCCTCCACCACATGCGGCAAGGCGCGTTCAGCGCCAGCAACTCCGCGTAGGATGCCGGCCGTAGGAAGGTCGGCGGGAAGTACGACCGCTGCAGTTTGAACAAGTCGATCAGCAAGCTGTTGAAACACTGCCCCATCTTGGCGGGTCCCCGGAAGCGTTTCCCAACGTGCCTGGGCGGCTGCAGTTCTTAGTGCCAAGCGAGCTAGGTAAGACGGAGCTGTGCAGATGTGCTGGGGAGGGTTATTTGGATTAACACCAAAGCCAGAAAAGGTTCCAAAGCGCTGACCATGGGCTGCCGGGTGATACTTGGGAATATGCGAAGCGGAGGGGCTGACGTTAGCGCTCATAATCCCTCCCCATGCCGCAGGGGGCGGGGTTTGTCCACCTGAGGTTGCGGTCTTTTTTTAGCCGGTCGATTTTTGAGGGGGGGCATGCTAGGGTGCTCTGCCCATGAGTCCTGCCCTGCCCGCCGAAAAACTGGGCCTTTTGCTCACCACCGGCCCCGACCACCCGAACTTTGACCCGGCGCTGGGGGCAATCCAGGCCGCCCTGGCCCGCGGCGCGAGCGTCTACTGCTACGCGATTGATGAGGGGGTGCGGTGCGTACACCACCCGCGCGTGCAGGCGCTGCAGGGCCGGCCTGGCTTTCATCTTTTCGCGTGCGCGTACGGCGCGCAGCGGCGCGGGATGCCGATGGACAACGCGGCGGCCTACTCGGGGCTGACGGTGCTCGCGGATATGATCGCTAGCACGGACCGCTTCATCGCGTTTGGCGACGCGCCGTCGGTAGAAAAAACAGGTGGGGCGCGCAGCGCGATGTTTTCTTCAGCCGATGCGTCGCTCGCGCCGCTGCCCACCACGACTCCTGCGGGAAGTTTGCCCAGGACGCTGGTGGTCATTTCAACCGATCCGCGCACGAGCGCCCGCGCGGCCGAGGGGATCCGCATCGCCGCCGGCGTCGGTGCGTGGAAAAAGACGGACGTGGACTTGCTCCTGCTCGGACCTGCCGGCTACTGCTTGCTCGATGAGCCAGACGATTTAATGGATGACGACAACTTCACACGCTACCGCCCGATCATCGCCGGATGGGGGCGGCCTGTGCTCCTCGACGCGCAGTTTGGCGATGTGGACGTGCTCGAGCACGCCGCCCTCCCCTTCACGCGCGCCACGCCTGCCGACGTCGCGGCGCTCTATTCCCGCAGCCGCGCGGTGATTGAGGTGTAGAATTTATTTCTAAGGCATCTTCATGAAGATCGATTCCGTAACGCCGCTGCGCATCCTGATGGTCGCGTCGGAATGTTCGCCGCTGGCGAAGACGGGCGGGCTGGGCGATATGGTCGCAGGACTTTCGCAGGCGCTGGCGGCGCGCGGGCACGACGTGCGCATCCTGCTGCCGCTCTACGGCTCGATCGACCGGCAGCGCTTTGGCGTGGGCCCGGCGACGGCGGCGTGCGTTCACATGGGCGGTAACGCGGAATGCTGGGTCGGCGTGCGGGAGACGACGCTGGGCGGCCGCGTGCCGGTTTGGCTGCTCGAGCACGACGGCTTTTTCGGCCGGCCGGGAACCTACAATGAGCACGGCGTCGATTATGCGGACAATCCGCAGCGCTTTGCGTTGCTCTGCAAGACGGCGCTGCAGCTTTGCAAGGATCGCGCGTGGATCCCCCACGTCATGCACTTGCATGATTGGCAGACGGCACCGACCGCGGCGCTGCTCAAGACGTGGGATAAATGGGGCTCGCCGCTCTCGGCGACTGCGACGGTACTCACGATCCACAACATCGGCTACCAAGGGAAGTACGGACCGAGCGCGTTTTCGTTCCTCGGAATCGGAGCGGAGCACTTCAGCCCAGATGCGTTTGAGGATCACGGCGGGACGAACCTGCTCAAAGGTGGAATCCATTTTGCTGATGCGATCACGACTGTCTCGCCGACGCACGCCCAGGAAATCCGCACGCCCGAGGGCGGCTGGGGGTTGGCGCCGTATCTGAACAACCGCAGCCGAGATTTTATTGGGATCCTCAACGGGATCGATACGCGCGAATGGGATCCGTCAACGGACGCGCACTTGGCGGCGCACTTTTCGGTGAACGATCTGACCGGCAAGGCGGCATGCAAAGCGGCGCTGCAGCGCGAGCTGGGCCTACCTGTGCGCGCGGACGTGCCGCTCTTCGGTGTCGTTTCCCGCTTTGTCATGCAGAAAGGGTTTTCTTTGGCCGAGCACGTGCTGCCCGCGGCGCTCGAGCAGATGGACTTCCAGGTCGCGGCGCTCGGCTCGGGCGACGGCATCACGGAGGCGTTTTTCCGTATCCTGGCGGCGCGTCGCCCCGATCGCGTCGCGTGCCGCATTGGTTTCTCGGAGCCGCTCGCGCATCGGATTGAGGCGGGCGCGGACGTCTTCCTGATGCCTTCGCTTTACGAGCCATGCGGACTCAACCAGATGTACTCACTGCGGTACGGCGCGCTGCCGCTGGTCCGCGCGACGGGAGGCCTGGACGATACGGTCGAGAATTACGACGAGCGTACCGGCGCGGGGACGGGCTTCAAGTTCTATGACGCGACGCCGCAGGCGCTGCACGATACGATCGGCTGGGCCGTTTCCACTTGGTACGACCGGCCAAAGCATTTTGCCGCGATGCGTGCGCGCGGCATGCAAAAAGATTTTTCCTGGGAGAAATCCGCCGAGGCGTATGAGCGCATCTACATCAACGCGCCAGATCGCTGGCAGTGGGGTTAGTTCTTTTGGCGAGCCCTGCTCGCCTTCCATCCGAGTAATGCGCGGCATGTAAGCTAACTAACGAGGGCGGGGTGGCGTCGAGAAGCGCGCGAGCAACCGCCGCCGCGCGCTTCGACGCCCAGCAGGCCGCGTTTCCCAATACAGGCCACTCTTGCTAGCACCCCGGCGCTGTGGCGCGGATTTTCTCCCAGATGAATCCCGCATGTCTCGGCCATCAGATCTTTCAATTCCGGGCGTAAAATCCAAATCGGCTTCGAGCCGGCGCTTGGAGCAGAAGCCGCAGCAGCTATCTCTTGACCAAGCTCTTGAACCAGCGGGCTGCTAGCAAAAAGTCGCAGCAACTGCTCAGGTGCCCGCGCACTGTCATGAGCAAGACCCATGCTCAGCCGGCTGGCTTTCAAGCAAGCAGCCGTTGTCTTCCATTCAGAAGGGTCCGCGAATGCCGCCGCTCCGGTTAGAATTGCCGTCCGGGCCCAAAGCGCCTCTGGATCCATCGCGCCTTCACTGCCGCTAATTAATAAACCAATCATTCCGCTTGCCGCAGCATGCAGGCGATCGGGGACCGCCAAAGTAGGTACGGCCAAATTCGATGCACAGTCGCGAGGCAATGAGATTTTCGTCCGCGTTACAATAATGTGAGAAGCGGTCAGCGCTGGGCCTCGATCAAAAGTGAGGGCTGCTTTCATATTTTAGTTTTTGAAGCGGGATGAATATCGCGGTTGAGCGATGTGCGGGATGTTTAAGCGGGCACGCCGAGTCCATCTGGCTCGAGTCCCGAGCTAAGGCCTCGGCCAGTTGGCCGTAACGGTGGCGTTGGCGCGGAGACGATTGTGGGATGAGCAGGGGCGGCTTGACCCGCGCGAGCTGCTTGTGCCCACTCTATTTCAGCCCGCACCAGAGCGGCATTCGCGAGCGCTTCATCCAGTAGTTGTTGATGGAAAAGCGCCTCGGTTTGTCCTGGCTGGGGCGCGATGAGAACCGTTTCGGTGTGCCGCAGCTTAGAAGATGCAGTAGCGCCCTGTTGGCGCAAATACGTGACAAGAGGAAGCATTTGGACAGAAGACAAAAGCTGTTCGAGCGGTGGTCGAGGACCACAACGGGAGTTCCACCCTGCTTCTTTTTGTGCAAGCTGTAGGCGGGCAGCCCTCATTTCCTCAGGAGTGGCAATGGCGCACCAGCCAACGGCTTTTGCCAGCGAGACAATGGCCGGAGGAGGATTTTGAAAGAATTCGCCGACGGTAAGCTGGGGCGGGTTGAGGAGTTCCTCGCGCAGATCGCAAACAGCCTTAACAAGGCTTGCAGTCAGATCAATTGGGCCCTCTGAAGCTCGCGTGCGCCAGACGGTGGATTGTGGCGGGCACAAGAGGGAGGGCTCGCCGTCCACTAACCCGGGAAGAATTCCCTGCGCCCTTACTTCCCAGCTCGTTCGGGAAACGGCCACCATTGGACCGTCGGCGCCTTCAGACCCCTTAAATACAACGCCATACAACATCCCCTTCCGTTACCGCGGCGGGATGGAAGAGTCAACCAAGACGCACATGGCCTAGCGGAGAGTTATTTTCCTTCCGAACCAAAGCGGTCTTTATACCGGTCAATAAGCGCATCAAATCGTGAGCGCTCAACCAGCAAGGGGCGGCAGTGCTTGTGGTGCGCTACTCCGCGATGGCACAGAAGAGGGTAAGGCGGGGCCATCGCTCACGGCGAGAGGCGACCCGTTTGCAAAAAGCGTGCTTCGGCTGGGTGCCTTACCCAGTGGAGCAGCAGTTCTGGCCTGAGCGATTTGTTCGGATGCCGCTGTGATGATGGCGGGGCGCCGCGTTTCGTCGCGTTCACGACACCGGACTTGTGCGCGCAGTTGGTCTTCGGACGGCAGCTCCGTTTTGGGATTGAAGATCACAGCAACAGCTCTTTGCAACTGGCCTGCGGCGACATCTCGCCGCTGAGCTGATTGTTCGCTGGGATGGCGTTCAAAGTCTTGCGCGGCAAAAACGAGCCGAACTGCCAGCTTGGCTATAAAATCCGAGGCGGGCAGCCAAGCTGTCGTGCGCCTATCATTGAGCTTTGAGTGTGGCGGGAGCCCAAACACTCCCTCTTCAGTAGGAGAGTTGGGCGGGCGGTAGCGCACCGGGAATGTTTGAGTTTTTCCTTTGCTCCGCCCGCAGACAGCAAACACATTAAACTCCGATACCCCATTCACGATCTTTCTTTCCCGCAAGAATGCTGCGGCGTCAAGCAGCGGAGTGAAGCGGCCAGTAAAAAACAAAAACGCGGACGACCCAAGGGGGCCGTCCGCGTTTTACGGTGGAAAGTTGAGGTTTTAGCGAACGTGCTTGGAGACGAGCTTGGTCATCTCAAACATCGACACCTGCGCGCGGCCACCGAAAACGGCTTTGAGCGCGGCGTCTCCGTTGATCATCCGGCGGTTACGCTTGTCTTGCAGGTTGTTTTTGCGGATGTACGCCCAGAGCTTGCTGGTGAGCTCAGTGCGGGGCAGCGGCTTGCTGCCGACGACAGCGGCCAGAACCGCGTCCGGCTGGACGGGGCGCATGAACGCTGCGTTTGGTTTGCGCTTTGTCTTGGGACGAGCGGCTTTGGATTTCGTTGCGGGTTTGCGCTTTGCAGCGGGCTTACGTTTGGTCATGGTTGCCATGGCTTACCGTCGTAGCGCTCTCCTCAGAGGGAAGCAACACTTTTTTGCATGTTTTTCAGAGGAGAAACCAGATTTCTTCCCTCTGAAAAAAGCCTGAAAAGCGCCCGAAGCGCGGAGTCTCCTGCGCGTGGACAGAAGTTATCGCGGCACTTTTTCAGCGCGGCGGCGCAGTCGCATCAGGGCAGCAGTGTGCAATTGAGAGATGCGCGACTCTGTCAGGTTGAGTAGCTGCGCGATTTCTTTGAAGCTGAGGTTATCAAAATACCGCCACGCCATGACTTGGCGGCTGGGACACGGCAGATCGTCCACCAAGCGGCGGAGTGCGGCCAAATCTTCTTTGCGCTCGAGGAATTCGTCTGCTCCCATAGCCCGGTCGTCCGGCAGAAAGTCTTGCCGGCAGAGCCCGTCCGCTTCTTCGGCGCCCGGCAGGGGCTCGTTGAGCGAGATAAATTGCCGCGGTTGTAATTGGCGCTCGAGCTGGGCGTAGTGTTCGACCTGCAGCCCCAGGGCTTCGGCCATTTGCCCGGCGGTCGGCGCTCCGCCATGCTGCTGGGTGAGTGCGTTGCGGGCGGCGTTCCATTGGCGGCGCTGCTGGTAGACAGAGCGGGAGAGCCCGCCTTGGCGGCGCATCTCATCCAAAATCGCACCGCGGACGCGCTGCAGGCAGTAGGCGTGCCAGGTGGCTTCTTGCTCGGGCTTATACCGGTCAATCGCTTGCGCAAGGCCGGTGAGGCCGGCGCCTAAGAGATCTTGCCGGTCGGCATATTGGAAGCAGGTTTCGCTGAGGCGCGCGGCGACGCGCTTGACGAGCGGCATGAGTTTCTCCGCAAGCGCTGCTTGAGGAGAGGGGCAGTAGGCGCAGGCGCGCGCTTCCGGAGCGGAAGCCCCCCCGCAATTAACGGTAGTGGGGTCAGCCGAAACAAAGTCGTCTTGAACGGAGGGTACGTCGTACATCGATTCAACCTTTACGCAAAAAACCTAAACACTAACGTAACTCATAGTGGTTCAAGAAAATTTAGCAAGGTTTATTTTCATCTTCCATTATGGCAATTTTCAATCTTAGCAAATTAATTATTCGTAATATTATATTGAGTCACAATTCTGATTCTTATAGGAAGAGTCCCCACGCTTAGGCGTAGTAGTTGGGATGGAAGAGCCCGAAGAGGTCGGAGCGCCTCTTTTTTAAGACCAGCTAAAGAGAAAGCTTAAAATTAAGCGGCAGTCTGCTTGCCACGGCGGATCGCGACTTGGACCAGGGCCACGTCCGTAGGGTTGACCCCCGAGATGCGCCCGGCCTGACCTAGCGTCCGCGGTTGGACGCTCTTGAGCTTTGCCCGGGCTTCGTGCTTGAGGCCGGGGAGCGTGTCATAATTCATCCAGGCCGGAATTTTGGTCTCTTCCGACGCGCGTAACCGCTCCACCTGGGAGCGCTCCCGCTCCAGATAGCCGGCATACTTGATTTCGGCCTCTAGATGCGCGCCCACGGCGGGGGCAGTAGTAGAAAATGGGGCCGGCAGATCTTTCCAGGAGAAGTCGGACCGGGAAAGCCGTCGCCGCCAGGGCTCGCCGGTTTCGCTGCGCTCTTCGAGGCGGGCTTGCAACTCTAGGATCTGGGCCTGCTTGGCTTGGATGCGGGATGCTCGCTCGGAGGCTGCCAGCCCGATTTCGACGCCGAGGGGGGTTAAGCGCAGGTCGGCATTATCTTGGCGGAGGAGCAGGCGGTATTCCGCCCGGGAGGTGAACATGCGGTAGGGCTCCTGGGCGCCTTTGGTGACGAGGTCGTCTATTAGCACTCCGATGTAGGCTTGATCCCGGCCGAGAAGGACTGGTGGTTCGCCCTGAACCTGCCGCGCCGCGTTGATGCCAGCCATGAGGCCCTGCGCCGCCGCTTCTTCATAGCCGGAAGTGCCGTTGATCTGCCCGGCGAGAAAAAGGCCGCCGATGGCTTTGGTTTCGAGCGAGGGCTGAAGCTGGGTGGGCGGAACAAAGTCGTACTCCACGGCATAGCCCGGGCGGATGATCTCGGCGCGTTCGAGGCCGGGGATGGAGCGGATAAAGGCCAGCTGGACTTCAAACGGCAGGCTGGTCGAGCAACCGTTGATGTAGAACTCGTCCGTGTGCCGGCCTTCCGGCTCCAGAAAGAGCTGGTGGCGCTCCTTATCCGCAAACCGGACGACCTTGTCTTCGATCGAAGGGCAGTACCGGGGGCCGACGCCCTCGATCACCCCGCAATACATGGGGGATTTATCCAGGTTGGCCCGGATGACCTCGTGAGTCTTGTCGGAGGTATAGGTGATCCAGCAGGGCAATTGTTCCACGTGGAACATTCCGTCCCGCCACCCGTTGAGGGTGAAGGTCTCCTGGGGGTTGCGCCGGAGCGTATCGGCCAAGTACGAGAAGGTTGGGGGTGGCTCGTCCCCGAGCTGCGGCTGACACTGTGAGAAATCGATGCTCCGGCGGTTGAGGCGGGGCGGGGTTCCCGTTTTGAGGCGCTCGAGGGTGAGGCCGAGGGCTCGGAGGCTGGCTGAGAGGCCGCTGGCAGCATCTCCCATCCGTCCGCCCGCCTGATTGCGCAGGCCGACGTGCATCAGGCCCTGGAGAAAGGTGCCGGTGGTGATAATGACGGTTCGGGCGGAGTAACGGACTCCTAGCGACGTGCCCACCCCGACGACGCGGCCGCCTTCCTCGAAGACCTCGGCGATCTGGCCCTGGGCGAGCTCAAGGTTGGGCTCCCGCTCGCAGAGGGCCTTGAGGCGAAACTGGTAAGCTTTTTTATCACACTGTGCGCGTGGGCCGCGAACGCTGGGGCCTTTGCTGGCGTTGAGCATCCGGAACTGGATGCCGGTTGCATCGGTGTTGAGCCCCATCTGTCCGCCGAGCGCGTCGATCTCCCGAACTAAGTGCCCCTTACCCAGGCCGCCAATCGCGGGGTTGCAGGACATCTGCCCGATCGTATCGAGGTTCATCGTGAGCAGCAGCGTCCGGCATCCGAGCCGAGCGGCGGCGAACGCGGCCTCGACCCCTGCGTGGCCTGCCCCGACAACTAAGACGTCATAGGGCGTTGGATATAAAAACATAAGCCGCTGATTATAAGCTAATTACAACGAAGGAAGAGACAAGCATATCGCAACAGGCCGATTCGTCAATTGAGAATAACGAAATCGAGAAAGGTCTCAAATATAGTTGTGGCCCATCCTTCGCTGACGCTCAGGATGACGGAGTGGTTTACGCCGTGGAAGCAGGAGCGCCGCGGAAGAACCCGACAATCCAGCCAGCGATGGCGCGTGCGACTTCGAGAAGGAAGGCGGTGACTTGCTGAGCCGCGTCGCCGAGAATCCCGGGAAGATCCGCCAGTCCATAGCCATGGCGGGACATCCAGTAGGCAAGCAATCCGAAGGCCAGGAGAATCAAGAGCGTCCGCACGGTAAGCTTACTGTACCTTGATCTTCGAGAGGCCGCAACGCGCGTGCCGGGATATGAAAATAATTTTACGTAAAAAGTCTTGCGCCCGAAGCCCTCTGTTTTTAGCTTGGGACTCCCGATCAGCGGGAAAGTTTTTCAAAAACTCTGACTTTTGCAGGGCCTTGCCCTATACCTTTCATGAAGACGACCAAGATGCGCCGCAATTTTAATAAGAACCAGAAGCAACAGATTCTTCTGGAGCTTAAGCGGAGCCAGGGCTTGTCGGTCGGCCAGCTGTGCACGTTCGTCAAACTTTCGTACATGGGCGTCAAACAGCACTGCGTTGCGCTGCAGAAGCAGGGTTACCTGGACACGTGGCGCCGCCCGAAGGGGATGGGCCGGCCGGAGAAGGTGTACCGCCTGACGCCGCAAGCGCAGGAGCTTTTCCCAAGCGATTCAACCGAGTTTACGTGCTCCATTTTGCGGAGCGTTGAATCGGTCTATGGACAGGTTGCTCCCGAGAAGATCCTCCACCAAATTTACCAAGAGCAGACGCAGTCGCTGCGCAAAGAGCTGCAAGGCGCGACGTTCGAAGAGCGCGTCCGCTCCTTGGCGGGGCTGCGTGAAGACCGCGGCTATATGGCCGAGTATTATTTCTGCCCAGAGACAAGCCGGCATCAGCTGATTGAGTACAATTCACCTGTGCTGCAAATTGGCGATCTGTACCCGATTCTTTTTGACCTCGAAAAACAGATGCTCGAAGAATTGCTCGATGCAACTACAACGCGCGATACCGAGCGTGTGGCGGGGTTGTATCGCTGCACGTTTAGCTTTGAGCCGCACCGTTAAGCGGTTGCTCGTTTATTCCAGCGGCGCGAACTGGAACCACTGGTCGGGATGCGCTGCAATGATTGGCGCCAGGTCGTCCATTACGCGCTGAGTAGCAATCTGGAGATTTTCGGGCGTGGGCGCCATTCCTTCAAACGAGAGCGGCGGCCGCGCTTCAAGCCGATACTGGCCGTTGGCTTGTTCGGTGATGGCGACTGCGACGACTGGGCAGCCGGTGAGCATGGCTAAGTAGAGAATGCCGCCTGAACAGGTGAGCGTGCCGCCCGGGAGTTGGACGCGCACTCCTTGGGCGGAGGGGGGTCGATCAATCAGCACGGCCACAAAGAGTCCGCGCGCGAGGGCATGACGGATCGCGGTGAAAGCGAACGCATCTTCGCCAACTTGGATGGTGTCGACAGCCCATCGGCGGCGGTAGTCCGCGCGCCACCGGGAGAGAGCGGCGTTGGGCTCGGGCAGGCTGAGGGCAACGGTCGGGAAGCCCAGCTCTGTCATCAAGCCGCCGAGCTCGAAGAAGCTCAAGTGCGCGGTGAGCAAAAGCGCCCCCCGGCCCGGCGCGCGCGCGGTGACCAAGTAATCGTAGCCGCTTTTTTCTCCGATGAGGTCAAATGCTTCGGCTTTCGTCCGTCCAGCAAGATAGAAGTAGTCGGCGAGCGTGCGCGCAAAATTGCGACATGTGCGGCAACAGAGGGCGGGTGTGGCGGCGCCTGGAACGATCAGCGCGAGGTTGTGGCGCAGGACCCGCATCTTCGCCGGAGAAAGCAGCGCGTAGAGCGTGCCAAGCGCCGCCGCCAGCGCACGCAGGACTGAGCGTGGGAGGAGGCGTGCGAGTTGCCGCGCCGCCTCAAACCAACCGGCGCGATACAGGCTGCGCGATACGTGGCCGTATCGATCCGAAGCGGCGGATGCGGGCTGCATGCGAAGAAGAAAAAGAAACAGAGCCCCGAACTAGGCTGGGATTGTCGCAATAGGGGCGGGCGCCGGCTTGCGCTCGGAGTAGTCGAGCGCGGGTGCAATGCGGAACCAATGTTGAATTCTGCAAATGAGGTAGAACATCCGAACACGCCAGCGCAGAACGAATCCTAGATCGTTGTTGCCGCCTAAGACGTGGAGAACGGCCTGCTCGAGCTGCCGATGCGCGACGGGCGCCATGAAAACTTCAAACGAGCGGTTGTCGTAAAAGGCGCGGATCATGTGGAGGAAAAACTCCATCATTTTGCGGATTTTTCGGGTGTGGCGGCGCTGCGCCCACCACGAGAGTGTTGCGCGCGGACCCCGGCGTTCGCAGTCCAAAATCGCACGCGCGGCCAGGCGCCCGCTTTTGACGGCCATCATGACGCCGGAGGAGAAGATCGGGTCGATAAAGCCGGCAGCATCACCGACGAGCAGCCAGCGCGGACCGGCGGCGCGGTGATGGCGGTAGCTGTAGTCGCCGACCGAGTGATAGTTTGTTACGCGCTGTGCGTTGCCCATGCGAAAGCGCAGCTCGGCGTGTTCTTGGATGGTACGCTCGAAAAACACTTCGGGCGTTTCTCCGGCGGCTTTGAACCGCGCGAGCGGCTGCACCATTCCCACCGAGACTTTCTCGGCATCGAGCGGGATGATCCAAAACCAGGCTTGTTCAAGCCGAACCACAACGATGTGGCCGTACGACTGTCCTTCATTCACTCGGACGTTGTGGAAGTGCGAGAAGATCGCGAATTTTTTCGCCACGCCCATGTCGTCTTTGGGCAGGTTCATCTGGCGGCCGAGGAACGCATCGCGCCCGCTTGCATCAACGCACCAGCGGGCGGCGGCCTCGACCAAACCTTCCGCGGTGCGGTAGCGGACGCGAACGCCATCCGCTTCTTCGCTAAAAGATTCGGCCTTGGCGTTCAGGACGTGGCAGCCGGATTCTTTCGCGTGATCGAGCAGAATTTGATCGAAGCGCGCGCGCTCGACCTGAAACGTTTTGGCGTACGGAGCCGGGAGACTGCGACCAAACCAGAAGCGGCGCGTGCCGCGCGCGTTGGCGAGTGTAAAGTCCGCGCCGAGTTTGGGCATGAAGCCGCCGGCCGAGACTTTCTCCCAGACGCCGGCCTCTCGGAGCACGTCGTTGCCGTAGGGGATGAGCGACTCGCCGATGTGGAAGCGGGGGAAGACTTCCCGCTCGAGGATGAGGACGTGCTTGCCGGCGCGCGCAAGCATGGCGCCCGCGATGCTGCCGCCGGGGCCGCCGCCGATGATGACGGCGTCGTAGTCTTTTTGAGCGGGAGCGATCATGATGCGGGAGGGGTGTCGAGTTGACGCAGCAGCCATTCGCGGATGCTGCTGAGGGTTTGGAAGATTTGCCGCGCTTCTTCCGGGTTTTCGATGGGGATGCCGTACTTTTGCTCGATGGCGACGCTGATTTGCAGCGCATCGAGCGAATCGAGGCCGACGCCTTCGGGGGAGAACAGCGGCGTTTCCTCTCCGATCTGATCGGCGGGAATTTTGAGCATGCACGTTTCCATCAACAGGCGGCGAAGCGCTTCGAAGGAGACGTCGCGGGGTTGCATGGGGAAAGCGGGACGATGCGTGAGGCGGCAGCGCGGTTCAATCTAAAAAGGCGGCGAGCCGACCCATGATGGCGTTCTCGTGTTGCGGCTCGCACGGACTGTACAAAAGCGGGTAAGATAACAGGATGCCGCTTCCGCCGCCGTTCTCGATGGGCCCGCTGCGACTTTCGTCGCCGCTGGTGCTTGCGCCGCTGGCTGGATACACGAACTTGCCGTTCCGGCTGACGACGCGAGAGCTTTCAGGCGCGAGCCTAGGCCTCTGCACGACGGATTTGGTCAACGCGCGGTCGCTGCTGGAAAAAAATCCGAAGGCATTGCGCCTGAGTGCGACGTGTGCGGAGGATTCACCCGTCAGCGTACAGCTGTTTGGTTCCGTGCCCGAGGAGATGCGCGACGCCGCGGCGATGCTCGAAGGGATGGGAGTGGCGGCGGTGGATGTGAACATGGGCTGCCCGGTGAAAAAAGTCTGCTCGGTGGGCGGCGGCTCGGCCATGATGACGAGCCTGGATAAAACGGCGGCGCTCGTGCGCGGGATGGTGGAGGCGGTAAAAATTCCGGTTACGTGCAAGATGCGGCTGGGGTGGGATGCAGAGAACCTGACCGCGCCCGACCTCGCGCGCGCGCTGGCGGACGTGGGTGTGGCGGCGATCACTGTGCATGGACGGACGCGGGCGCAGGGCTTTTCTGGCAGCGTGAACCTGGAAGGAATTGC
The DNA here is from genome assembly GCA_964473925.1 of uncultured Verrucomicrobiaceae bacterium. Taxonomy (GTDB): domain Bacteria; phylum Verrucomicrobiota; class Verrucomicrobiia; order Methylacidiphilales; family CAYYVW01; genus CAYYVW01. The sequence goes on along the minus strand of CAYYVW010000002.1, from coordinate 43,420 downwards.
GCGCGTGGTAGAGGCGGTGCCCGGACTGCCCGTCATCGGCAATGGGGATGTGACGACGCCGGAAGGGGCGCATGCGATGCTGGAAGCGACGGGCTGCGCAGGCATCTCCATCGGCCGCGGCGCGTTTTATAATCCGTGGATTTTCCGGCACACGATGGCGTACCTGGAGAGGGGCGCGCTGCCGCCTGAGCCGGCGTTCGAGGAGCGGTTGCAGGTGATGCGCCGCCACTTGGACCGGATGGTCGATTTTTTTGGCGAGTCGCTCGGCTGCACGATGTTTCGCAAGATCGGACCGTGGTACGCCAAGCGGCTCGGGCCCGCGTCGTTTTTCAATAAGCGGATCGTTCGACTGGAGACGCGCGCGCAGCTTGAAGAGATCTTAGCGCAGTACGTGCAGTGGCGCGGGCAGTTTCTCGATGAACGCGGGGAGCTGTTGCCGCGTTACCGAACCGCCGAAGCAGAAGCTTCTGCTCAATCCGAAGAGGCAAGCCCCGCTGCCGCGACGCGCGAAAAAATCCCCGTCCCCACTGGGCCGGTGGAGTGGTGGTGAGGCGCTGAAGTTGCGCCTATACAGAAGGAGCGCCATGACGGAGTTCCGCCAGACTGGGGCCCTTGCCTAAGAGTGCACTAGCAAGTTCGGGAAGGAGGCCGCGCCCGTGATAAGCTGCCGTAATGCGCTCTTCCGCAGCGGCGATAGTTTCAACCGAGACGTCAGGAACCTGAACCGCTCCTTCAGCCACGGCTTCGCGGGCCTGGTGTAGATAATTTAAAAGGCCAGCGGGCTCTTCGGCCTGAACAAGAGAAGTTCCACAATTGCGACTTGGTAACAATACCGACAAGAGGGGCAAACGGGGGCCGGAGCCTGGTAAGAAGAGCCTGTTTTTAGGCTCTGCTATTTGTGCTGCATGCCTGCACGCTACTCGAAGGTACGCGAGGCGGGCTGTGTCCTGGAGTTCAGCGGGACTTGATGCAGGGGGGGGCGTAGAAGAAGACATGTGTTCCGTATTGTTGCCGCACGCTCGCCGAAAAGTCCGGGCTTTTTAGCTGCCCAGAAAAGGAATTCAGCGCACGAACGATCTTAAGACGCGAAAAGACGTCTAATTTCGCCAGTCCGGCGGAGCGGTGGTAAGCTAAGCAAAAAGAAGAATGACGGGGCTTACGACCCAGAGCCGTCAGGCGCCTTGCTTTTCGAGCGCGAGGACAGCGTTATTCAGCAAGACTGACAGACACGTTTTCTGCTGCACCCCTTTGGAATCGAGTAGCCTCGCCTGGACTGGCGCCAGCCGCCAACGCATCAGTTGCAGCGGAGGGACGAGCAGCAGCTCCCCGAGGAAGGATGATGTCCTCTGGAGGGGTGATGGCGTTCGACAATGAAACTGGACCTAGAGAACTGGGATGAACCCACATAGTAGTAAACATAGTGTGGAGACAAATACCGCAAGCGCATAAAAAGTCAGGAAAATTTCTCTCTTTTTTCCATGCTGACAACGGGGCGGGGTGGGTTAGGATGGCGGGGAAGTCGCGAGGCCGGATAAGGCTGCCGCGGTCGGACGAACGATGACCTCCCAGATTCTGATTATCCTGCTGCTCATGGTGGGCAACGGACTTTTTGCCATGGCTGAGATCGCCCTGGTCTCGGCGCGCAAGACGCACCTGCAGCGCTTGGCTGAGGAGGGGGACTCCCGCGCCAAAACCGCGCTGGATCTGGCGAGCAACCCGACGCAGTTCCTTTCAACCGTGCAGGTGGGGATTACCTTGATTGGCATCCTGGCCGGCGCGGTCGGTGGGACGACTATTGCGGGAGGGTTGGCCGAGATGATTTCAACGGTGCAGGCGTTAGCGCCTTATAGCCAATCAATTGCGCTGGGGATTGTGGTCGTAGGATTGACGTTCTTATCGCTGATTGTCGGCGAGCTGGTGCCCAAGCGGATCGCGCTGTCCAACCCAGAGGGAATCGCGCGCTTTTTGGCCCGGCCGGTGGAGGCGCTTTCGCGCGTTGCGGCTCCGTTAGTTGATTGCCTGTCTGCGCCGACCGAATGGGTGTTGAAGATGCTGGGGATCGGGCCGGCAAGCGAGGCGCCCGTTTCGGATGAAGAGGTGCGCATCTTGATCGACGAAGGGCTCAACAAAGGCGTCTTTGACAAGGCCGAGAAGGAGCTGATGGAAAGCGTGCTCGAGCTCGACGACCTGGATGTGGGTGATTTGATGACGCCGCGGGCGAAGATCATCTGGCTGGATGTGGACGCGCCGGAGGAGGAGAACTGGCGCCGCATTGCCAGCACGGGCTACTCATATTTCCCGGTCTATCAGAAGCACCGGGATAATGTGGTGGGCGTCATTTCTGTCAAAAGCCTGTGGGCCAACCAATCCTTGACCGGACACGCGGCGATTCGTCCGCTGCTGACCAAGCCCTTTTATGTTCCGGCGACCATGCAGGCGATGAAGCTGCTTGAAGTTTTTCGCAACGAAGGCCGGCACAATGCGCTGGTGAGCGATGAATTTGGCGGTGTGCACGGGCTTGTGACACTGACCGACGTGTTTGAGGCGCTGGTGGGCGAGATGCCTTCGCGTGATAAACCGCGGCGGATGCTCGTGCAGCGTAAAGATGAGAAGTCGTGGCTCATTGACGGGATGATTTCGATCGAAGCGTTGCAGAAGGCGCTCGATATCGAAGAGCTGCCGGGCGAGGACGATGCGGAGTATCAAACGCTCGGCGGGCTAGTCGTCCAGATTCTGCAGCGCATTCCGCAGGAGGGGAACACGTTCGATTTAGGCGCGTATCGTTTCGAAGTGGTCGACATGGACCGGACGCGGGTGGATAAAGTGCTGGTCTCCCGACTGGAAGAGCCTGCCCCCAAAACAGCTACGCCTCCGGAGCCGGAGTAGGCGCTGGGCTGCTTTCTTTTTGAAGCTGTTGCAACGCTTCAGTCGCGGCGGCGGCTTCCGCCTCTTTCTTGCTCGCGCCGGAACCGGCGGCAAGCGGCTTGCCCTTCCACGATACTTCAACGACGAACTGCCGCGCGTGGGGTGGGCCTTCCTCCGAGATACAAGTGTAGGCAGGCGGGGCATCCCCTTGCGTTTGGAGTTGTTCCTGCAGCGCACCTTTGGGATTGCTGTTGGATGCGGAATCGGCCGCGGCGCGCTCAAGCACTTCTTGGAGGAGCTGGAGTATGGTTGTGCGAGCTACTTCCAGGCCGCCGTCCAAAAAGAGCGCGCCCAGGACTGCCTCCATTGCGTCGGCTAAATTAGAAGGCCGAGTCCGTCCCTGGTTGTTTTCTTCCCCCCGACTGAGGATGAGCAACGCACCCAGACCGAGGCGGTCGGCGAGCTCGTGGAGCTGCTGGCGATTGACCAGGCGCGCGCGCAAGGGGGTGAGTTGTCCTTCCCGCCAACTCGGGAAGCGATGGTAGAGGGATTCGGTGATGACGAGCTGCAAGACAGCATCGCCTAAAAATTCGAGGCGTTGGTTATCCGGCCCATGCTGACGGCGCTCGTAGCCGTAGGAAGGATGGGTGAGCGCTTCTTCGAGTAGTTCCGGAAGCTTGAACGAGTGGCCGAGAGCGTTCTCGAGCGCGGCGCGCTTTTCGGGATCGAGGGCCATGCAAACGGGAGTGTAATGCAAGCTGCACGCCAGAGGCAACGTCGAGTTAAAGCATTATTCTTCTGTAGGCAACTGCGCGCGCGGATGGAACTGGCGATGGATTTGCCGCAGGCGCGCGGCATCCACCTGGGTGTAGATCTGCGTCGTGGCGAGACTGGCGTGGCCGAGGAGCTCCTGCAGCACGCGTAGATCGGCTCCGTGCGCGAGCAAGTGCGTGGCAAACGAATGCCGCAGCCGGTGCGGATAGACGGGCTCGGTAATTCCCGCGGCACGCATCTGCTGACGCAAGATATGGCGGATTTGGGCTGTAGTGAGTGAGTGACCATGTTGACCCAAGAAAATTTCCCCGCCGGTTTTCGGCCGGACCAGCCGAGGTCGGGCATGCTGAAGGTAATTTTGCAGCGCTTCGAGTGCGCGGCGGCCGACGGGGACGAGGCGCTCCTTGTCTCCTTTGCCGAGGATGCGGAGGCTTTCGTGATCGACATGCCAGTGTTCGAGCCGGAGCGCAACGAGCTCTCCCACACGCGCGCCGGTTGCGTAGAGTAGTTCGAAGATCGCGCGGTTGCGTGCGCCCAGTGGGGTATCGGGGATGGGCGCCGAGAGGAGGCGCTTGACTTGGCTCTCAGAAAGTGTTCCTGGGAGCGAGCGCGGCAGCTTGGGCAAGGGGAGCGCAGCGGACCAGTCTTCGGCAAGCGCTCCTTGCGCATGGAGCTGGCGGACCAAATGCCGGAGCGCGACCAGATGCGCTTTGACCGATGCGGCGGCGAGCCCGCGTGCGTGCAATCGGGCGACATATTTGGTGATGTGTTCGCGGCGCAGGGCTGAGGGGATGAGCGTCGGATATGAACGAGAGCGCCAGGCGGCAAATTCTTCCAGCGCGATTCGGTTGATGAGCTGGCTGGCGGGCGCGTGGCTGCGTTCGGTTGCCAGGACGGCGAGGCATTGCTCGATCGCCTCCAGCCACGCTTGGGCCGCCGGATCTTTTGCTGGCGCGGGCTCTGCGGGTGGGTTTATTTTGCGGCGGGAGGTGGTCACGCGGAATAAAGCGGTGGAACGCTTGGCGGACGCAGTGTAGCCTCCGGCATCGCTTTGACAATGCGACCTTCGCTTTAAGAAAACGGCACCATGATGCGAAACGCGCGCAATTTTTTCTTCAAAGGGTCGCCTGGCCGGATCGCGTTAGCGGCGGCGATGGCGGTGACGCTGATCCTGCTTTTGTGGCGATTTTTCTTTTTTGAGATGGGCCGGGTGATGCCGGTGAGTTCGGACGTCCATCTGGGCAACTATGCGCGCGACGGGTTTCACTTTCCACCGCGGGGGATGTTTTCGCTCGATTCGTGGCTGGGATTGCCGCTGCCGGCGCCTGCACTGAACCCATTTACGCTGGCGGCCCGCGCGCCGGCCTGGATTTTTTTCACGGCATTTTATCCGCTTTGCGCAGCGGGAGCGGTGGCGGCGTTTTATCTTTTTCTGCGGCAGCTCAAGTGCCGGCGGGGCGTGGCGGTTGCAGGAGGCCTTCTCTACGGCTGGCAGGGTGATTTGCTTTCGAGCATTTACGCGGGACATTTCCCAGCGGCGGCGATGTACGCGCTTTTCCCGCTGGCGCTGGCGAGTGCGTGGCGATGTGGTGCGGCGCTGGGGCGTGGGAATGCGCAAAAAGCGGCGTGGCGGTTCGCCGCGCTGACCGGCGCAGTTTGTGGGATGCTCGCAACGCTGCTGCCCGACCGAGCGTTGCTGTGTTCGGTGCTGGCGGTGTTAGTGTTGGTGTGGCGCGCTTCATGGCGAGAAGAACATGATTGGGATGTTGGTTCGCACCTTTCCGAGCAACTCATCCGACAAACAGGGCTGGCGCTCGTTTTGGTTGGGATTTTTGCCGCAGGTGTGGGCGCTCCGGGAATTCAGGGCGCATGGCAGCAGGCGATCGCGAAAGTTCACGCAACCGCAGGGCCGGACAGCGCGGCGCGCTACGCGTGGGCGACGCAATGGAGCTGGCCGCCGGAAGAGACATTGAGCTGGCTTGTGCCGGGATTTTTCGGATGGCACAGCGGAAGCATGACGGGTCCGTACTGGGGGCGGCTGGGCGCGGGCGACGGTCTGATGGACGGGCTCAAAAGTTTTTCCCTGGGCAGCAATGCGTTTGGATCGATCGGCTGCATCTTGACATTGATCGGCATTATTTGTGTTTGGCGGCGAAGAAAAGCTGTGGAAGCAGCCGGAGACTCGAGTCAGAATCTTTCACAAGAGCAGCGATCGTTCGGCCGGTTTCTTTCCCTCGCAGCGCTAGGCGCGTTCTTATTAGGGCTGGGTAAGTTTACGCCGCTCTACCGCGTGTTTTGGCTAATGCCGCTGATGGACGCGTGGCGCAACCCGATCAAATTTCTCATGCCTGCGACGACGTGTCTGATTGTGCTGGCGGCGTTGGCGCTGGAAGCGCTGGCACGAGGACTGACGGATGTTAACGCAAAGGACCGAAGATTGGCAGCAACGTTGCTTCAGCGCTGGTTGGGATGGGGCGCTGTGATTTTAGCGATTGCGACAGTTGGGTTCGTGCCTGGAAAAATTTTCTTCCAGGCATGGCTGGCACGTGCGGAGTATTCAACTGAAGCAATAAAAGCGGCTAGTACGACAGCTCACGGCGCGCTCATAGCAGCGGCTTTGGCAGCGACCGCGGGATGGGGAATCGCTGCGCTGATACAAAATCCGTGGCGGGAGCGAATGCGCGCTGGATTTATTCCCAATCCATGGATTGCGCGGCTCCGCGGCTGGGCCTTCTCGCCCGTGCGAATCGGTGCGACGGCAGCCGTGATTTTGGCGGGGCTCAACTGTCTGCAGCAGCTGTGGGTGGCAGGGCATTACATAATGCCATTAGATATGCGTGCGGCGCAGCATCGCCCGGAATGGGTGAGCTTGTTACAGCTTTCGAACGAGCGATCACCGGCGCGCGCGCATCTCGATCCGCGAGATGCGGCGTTACGGCATTGCCTCACGGTGACGCTGCCGCAGCATGGAATTCCGGCACTGGATATCGCCGCGGCTTCGCGTGTGCCGGATGATTACGAGGTATTTTTCTCCGCGATCGAAGGGAACGACACGCGCGTGATGGATTTGGCAGGAGTGCGGTTCTGGATTTTATCGTCTGCGGAAGAGGCGGCAGCGCTGCAAAATCCCATCGAGCGCGCGCGGGTGCGCGGCCGCTACGGCCTCTTTTTAACAATGCCGGGAATAGCACCCAGTGGGCAGATTCCTTCGCACGTGCTGATCGAGCGCGGTGGCGCGCTAGAAAAAATGACGTGGCTGTCAGAGGTGGAGGCGCTCACTGAGTCTGAGCTGACAAAGCGGCTGGGCGATCCGGCGTGGGATCCGCGGCGGTTTCTCTTATTAACGCACGAGCAGGCGGCTATATTAAAAACGCCTGAACACATTTCTTCTGAAAAAAAATTAGATTCGGCAGCGTTCCAAATAGCACGACTGGCATACGAGCCGGGAAGATTGGACGTGATCGTCCAAACCCCGCAACCGGGCTATGCGCTCGTGAATGACCGGTTTGATTCGCATTGGCAGTTGCAGGTCAATGGACGCCCAGCACCCGTGGTGCGAGCCAATGGCTGCATGACCGCGTTTGCTGTGCCCGAGGGTGTTTCACGAATGACGCTAGAGTACGTGGACCGAGGCTGGGCGGTGTGGATCGAGCTAGCGGCGTTGATCGTTTTAGGCGGATGGTTTGTGGCAGCGCGCCGGAGCCGCGGCTTGACGGGCGCGCGGGAAGCTTCTACGCCTGTTCCCTCACAGAATTTATGACGACAGCGCCTTCTCCTTCCAAATCTTCCTCAACCGTCAACTCGGAGGCGTACGAAGCGGTTGTCGGGCTGGAGGTCCACGTTCAGCTCAAGACGCGCACAGGAATGTTCTGCGGTTGTGCCAATGAATTCGGAGGCGCGCCCAATACGCGGACATGTCCGATTTGTTTGGGACTGCCCGGTGCGCTGCCCGCGCCCAATCAGGAGGCGATCATTCAGACGATTTTGACCGGCCTGATGTTCGACTGTAAAATCGCAACCGTCTGCCATTTCGATCGGAAGAATTATTTCTATCCGGACATGCCGAAAAACTACCAGATTTCGCAGTACGACGAGCCGCTGTGCCTGGAAGGAGCCGTGCCGCTGCATCTGCTCGCATTTCCCAAAGACGCGCAGAATGACCCGGCCGTGCAAGCGGCGGCGGATAAAAAAGTCCGGCTCACGCGCATTCACCTGGAAGAGGACGTCGGCAAATCGTTCCACTTTGAATCAGCGACAGGAATCGATTTTAACCGTGCGGGGACGCCGCTGATGGAAATCGTCAGCGAGCCGGATATCGCGGGCCCAGAAGAAGCGTTCGCGTATTTGACGTCACTCCGCCAGCACCTGCTTTACGCGGGCGTCAGTGATGCGGACATGGAGAAGGGGCAGATGCGCTGCGATGTCAATGTGAGCGTGCGCAAGCGCGGCGCTAAAGAATTCGGCACGAAGGTTGAAATTAAAAATATGAATTCCACCAGCGCGGTCCGTCGCGCGCTGCGGTATGAGATTGATCGACAGATTCAGGCGCTGGAAGCGGGCGAGACGATCCGGCAAGAGACACGCCGGTGGAGCGACCCGGATGATCAGACTTTTGTGATGCGCTTAAAAGAAAAGGCGCACGATTATCGCTATTTTCCCGATCCAGATTTGCAGCCGATTCGAACTGACCGCGGATTGCTTGAAGAAGCGCGTAAGCGGATGCCCGAGCGGCCGGCCGAGAAGCGCGCGCGATTGGCTCAGGCGTTTGGTGTGTCAATCTACCAAGCCGCGGTGCTGGCGGACGATCTGCCGCTGGCGGCGTATTTCGAGCGCGCGGCAAAAGCGACCCAGCACGGCGCCCTTGCGGCGAACTTCTTGCTCAACGACTACCTGGCAATGGCGCCCGATACCGCGGCGATTCCCGTGCCGCCGGAATATTTCGCGCAGCTGGCTGAATTTGTCGGCACCGGCAAGATCAACAGCCGGCAAGCCAAAGAGGTGTTTGCGGCGATGATTGCCGAAGGGAAGGCGCCGGAGGCGATCGTCGCGGAAAAAGGCCTGGCACAGGTCAACGATGCTGGCGCGTTGGATGCGTGGTGCGATGAGGCGATTGCGGCCAATCCCAAGAGCGTCGCAGACTTCAAGGCAGGCAAACAGAACGCCGTCAACGCGCTTAAAGGGACAGTGATGAAGCTCAGCGGCGGCAAGGCGAATCCAGCGGCAGTGGGAGAAATTCTCGTCCGTAAGCTTTCCGCTTAACGCGGTTGGACAGAACGCCGATTTGACGCGACGGGGCGCACCGGGTTAAGTGAAGGCATGGGCGCCGCACCAGCACCAGTCTCCGGCGCATCATTTTTACGCGGATTGGATTATTCTGTGCTGCAGCAGTGCATGCACTGCGGGCTCTGCCTGCCAACTTGCCCGACGTACGACGCGACCAAGCAGGAAAAAAGCAGTCCGCGGGGCCGTATCGCGCTGATGCGAGCAATTGCGGACGAAACGCTGGAGCCGACCGCGGGTTTTTCGTGGGAGATGGATTTTTGCCTGGGATGCCTCGCGTGCGAAACGGCGTGCCCGGCAGGGGTTGATTACACGCTGCTTTTTGAAATGGGCCGGGCCGAGGCGGCGCGGTCGGTCAAAAATCGTTCCTGGTTGCGGCGACTCGTGCGCCGCTTCTTGCTGGGCTGGCTCTTTGGCGAGCAGTCACGGTTGCAATTGGCGGCACGCCTCGTGTGGTTCTACCAAGCGAGCGGAGTTCAGAAGCTGCTGCGCGGGTTGGGCATTTTTTATCTTTTGCCGAAACGCTGGCGGGAGCTGGAGGCGCAGACGCCGCCTGTGCGTCCGCCATTTTCCGAAGTTCGAATCGCGGAGCGAGAGATGCCGGCGGGAGCGACTGGGGCGGAATCAAAGGTGGCGATTCTCACCGGCTGCGTGCAGGACGTCTGCTTTGCTGATGTAAATCGCGATACCGCGGATGCGCTCCTGGCGGTGGGATGCGTCGTGCAGACTCCGCGGGGCCAGGGATGCTGCGGCTCGCTGCATGCGCATACGGGGGAATGGGAGACGGCGAAGGCACGCGCCCGGGAGCTACTCGATTGCTTTCCGGAGTCGATGCTCATAGGGCTCGATGCGGTCATCACGAATGCGGCCGGGTGTGGATCTCATTTGAAGCATTACAATCGGCTGCTCGCGGACGATCCGGAGTATGCGACCCGAGCGCAGCTCTTTGCCTCTAAAGTACGGGATGTGACCGAGTACTTGGCCGTGCGCCTGAAAACGCATTCGATGCGCGCGACTTCGGAAAGCCCTGCGATTCCGTTGACCTATCATGATGCGTGCCACCTCTGCCACGGCCAAAAAATCACCCAGCAGCCGCGTGAGCTGCTCGCGGCATTACCGGGCTACGCCTATTGCGAACTTCCCGAAGCCACGTGGTGCTGTGGTAGCGCGGGCGTTTATAACCTGACGCAGCCCGAGATGAGCGAGCAGCTCCTCGAGCGCAAACTGGAGAAAATTGCGCAGACGGGCGCAAAAGTCGTCGCCACCGCCAACCCCGGATGCCTGCTTCAGTTGCGGCGCGGCGCCAAAGCGCGCGGGATGGACGTCGAGTTTGTCCACCCGGTGACGCTTCTGGCGCGGAGTGAAAAATAAAAACAAGCTGACAAAAAAGCAGCTGCGCGGCATCCCGTAGGCGTTATGAGCACCCCCACCCGCGTTACGGCTCCGTTTGCCGGCCCCAATGAAACTCCTTACGAGTTTTTGCTAACTGCCCCTGATGTTGTGACCCGGGGACGTTTGGGCCATAGTCCGAGGTCAGTACCGGAAGGTCCTATGAGGCTGCACGACGGCATCGCTTCCTATGTTGTGAAGGCGGTGAGATGGGATGAAGATAATCCATATGGCCGGTCAGCGCGCATGGAGCTCAGAGCCCTTGCTTCTTTGTGCTCTGATGCAGCGCTGGAAAAAACCCGGATTCGTTTAAATGTTCGCTCGAGCTATCCGGGTAGCAACAACCCCGATACTTTGGGCGTTGAGCAGGATCAAGCACGAGCACAAGCGCTCTGGACCTCAATTGTAGAGGATCAAGCGTTTCAAGGGTGTCGCCGAGCCAATTTGCAGGCCTTTGCTCAAGCGCAAGCGAGCGTGCCTGCGCCCGCCTCCGCGCCAAGGCGGCAGACTATTTTGCAGCGTTTAGTTGGGCCTTTGAGCAAAGCATTGCATTCAACAGGACGACGACCAGGTCGGAAAGATTAAGTTTTGTGCGCAGGCTTTTCAATCATTTCCGCAAATTCGCGGAAGAGCGCCGTCGCATCGTGCGGGCCCGGTGACGCCTCGGGGTGATATTGAACCGCCATGATGGGCAGTGCGCGGTGGCGCATCCCTTCACAGGTTTTGTCGTTCAGATTAAACTGCGTAAATTCAACGTCGCGCTGAGAAATGGAATCACAGTCGATCGCAAAGCCGTGATTTTGGGATGTGATGAGGACCCGTCCCGTGCGCACATCCTGCACCGGCTGGTTGCCGCCGCGGTGACCGAACTTGAGTTTGAACGTCCGTCCGCCCAGCGCAAACGCGAGCAGTTGATGGCCGAGGCAAATACCAAAGATCGGCTTTTTGCCCAGGAGCGCGCGGACGTTTTCGTAAGCATACCCGAGCGCTTCCGGGTCACCCGGGCCGTTGGAGAGGAAGATGCCGTCGGGATTCCCGGCCAGGATTTCTTCCGCAGTTGCGGTCGCGGGGAAGACGTGTACGCCGAATCCGAATTGGCGCAGTCGTCGAAGAATGTTGCGTTTGATACCGTAGTCCAACGCCGCAATACGCCAGCGGACGGGCGGCAGTGGCTCAAAGCGTTCGCGTGATGATTCGGAGGCATCCGACGCCAGCACAGATGAGGACGCCGCGTCGCGCGGGAGCGTCCAGGCGCCGCTTTGCGTTCCGTGAGGATCCCATTCATATGCATGCGGACAGGTGACTTCCTTCACAAAATCTCGGCCCAAGTAATTCCAGGAACGTGCGAGCTCGACCGCCGCTGTGTCGCTCATGGATTCGGTGGTCAGGACGCCGCGCTGTGCGCCCTTGGTACGCAAAAGCCGCGTGAGTGCGCGCGTGTCGATTCCCGCAATTCCCGGGATGCCGTGATGGGCGAGGTAATCGTGCAGCGATTGTTGGCTGCGCCAGTTTGACGGCCGCGTCGCGAGATTGCGTACGACAAAGCCGGCGGCTTGCGGCTTTTCCGATTCTACGTCCAGCGAATTGACGCCGTAGTTGCCGATTTCGGGATAGGTCATCGCGATGATCTGGCCGCGGTAGGAGGGATCGGTGAGAATCTCCTGGTAGCCCGTCATCGACGTGTTGAAGCAGACCTCGCCGTGAGAAGTGGTAGCCGCACCAAAACTCGTTCCTCGAAGAACGGTCCCGTCTTCGAGCGCGAGCAGCGCAGGGCGAGATGAGGAAGAAGACATGGAAGGTATTATAAAGCGACCCAGTCGTTATGGCGATTGTGGTTGCCGGCGCCACTGCAAAATTTCAGCGTCAGTTGGCATATGATCGACAACGCGTTCAAATGTCCAATCCACCAGCTGCGGCTTGCCGTCCCGCACGGCTGTCTTGCCGACCCAGAAGCCACCGGTGACTTGATGATCAATCTTGCGAATGGAAAGCGGAACGCCAAAAGGACTGGGAATTTGAACGGATTCAAGCGCGGCAATCAAATCCTCACTGGAAAGCGTTGGTCCTTTTTTCAATGCAGCGGCGATGAGCTTGAGCGTGTCGTAGCCGTGCATCGCCCAATAGGTGGGCGTTTCGCCCGGGAATTTTTTATGGAACGCGGCAAGAAACGTTTTAAATTCCGGCGTGGAAATTTCTAACCAAGGCAATCCAATCACGTGCCACCCTTCGGGCGTTTCGGCGTCCAGCATCTTGAGGCTTTCGGTTAGTCCTAAGGTTTCGCTGATAAACTGGCGCCCTTGTAAAAATCCGCGCAACCGGGCTTCGCGGATAAAGCTGGCCAAATCGGAACCATATAATGGGGCATGAACAATTCTTGGATCGGCGCGCGCGAGGATATTGATCTCCGCGCCGGCATCAATTTTTCCATAAGCAGGCCATTGCTGTGCGACCCAGCGCGGGTGCACGTCATTTTTTTCAAGGCTGCGTTGAAAATTATCCACGCAGGAATGTCCGTATTCGTCATTGCCGGCAATCGAGGCGAACGAAGCTCCCTCTAATTGAGTCGCAGGGTGAACCGAGCGCGCCAGTGCCGAGCTGAATGAATACGCTCTGATGGTAGTGCAAAAGGCATACCGGTGGCCTTCTTCCCAGGCGATGCGTGACGTATTCGCTGTTGGGAAAAGGGTGACAAATTTATTTTGCTGCGCCCAGCTGCTAACTGCCATGGAGACGCGGGAATATTCGTTGCAGATGAGAAGGATTGCGCCGTCCCGCGCCTTGAGTTCCTCTGCAAGCCTGACCGCCGCGCCCGAATCGCCGCTGCTGTCGCGGGAGATGATTTCCAACGGGCGGCCGTGGATGCCGCCGCTGCGATTGATTTCTTCCAGCGCCAATTGCCAGCCATGCCGAGCCGGCTCGGCGAAGAGCGTTCCGCCGGTGTACGCACCAATATCGCCAATGCGAATAGGTTTTGCGGCGGGAGCGATAGGCGACGTTTTTTGGCATGCAGTGAACAATGCGCACGCCGCCGCCATCAAAATAAAAAACGACAATCGAGAGAAAAATTTCATGACGTTTTCAAATGACGCGGAAGACCCTCATGAGACCAGACCGTTTTCCCGCCGACGATGGTCATCACGGCGCGACCACGCAGCTTCCAGCTATCAAAGGGCGTGTTGCGGCTTTTGGAGGCAAAGCTTTTCGCGTCGACTGTCCACGGCGCAGCCGGATCGATGACCGTGATATCCGCGTCTGCGCCGACAGCGAGATGTCCCTTATTTTTCCAGCTCATCAGCTTGGCCGGATTGCAAGTGAGCTTGGCGATGAGCTGCAGCCAGTTGAGCGTCTTGGAATCGATCAGTGTTTTGATCCAAATGCCCAGTGCCGTTTCGAGGCCCACGACGCCGAAGGGAGCACGGTCAAACTCGACGGATTTTTCATCGACCGTATGTGGCGCGTGATCGGTCGAGAGAATTTCCAGCGTGCCATCGGCGAGGCCTTCGCGCAGCGCGTCGATGTCTTCTTGCGTGCGCAGCGGCGGATTCATTTTGAAGTTTGTATCAAATCCTTGCAGCGCTTCGTCCGTGAGCGCGAGATGGTGCGGCATCACTTCTCCTGAAATGGGAACGCCGCGTGCGCGGGCCTCTCGGACAATTTGAACGGACGCAGCGGCTGAAAGATGCTGGCAATGCAGATGCGCGCCGGTTGCTTCGGCTAAGCGGGCGTTGCGTGCGACGATGCGCGATTCGCCTTCGGAGGGCCAGCCCGCCAGACCCAAGATTGCGCTCCACTTTCCCTCGTGCATGACGCCGTCTTTTACCAGGGCATAATCCTGACAGTGATCCATCACCGGGAGATTCAGGGCTTTGGCTTCTTGCAGCGCTGCTTTCATTAGCGCTTCATCTTGGATGCACGCGCCATCATCAGTGAACGCGGCGGCGCCGGCCTGCGCGAGTGCTTTCAACGGCGCCAGGATTTTGCCTTCCAGATTTTGCGACAGGCACCCCGTCACGAAAACGTTGACGACAGCGTGATCGCGAATTTGCTGCGCAAGCCAGCCGAGCGTTTCGGGTGAATCCAGCGGCGGACGCGTGTTGGGCATTGCAACGATCGTGGTGAATCCGCCTTGTGCCGCCGCCTGTGTGCCGGTGGCGATTGTCTCTTTATGTGCGCCACCTGGCTCACGTAGATGAACGTGAACATCAATCAATCCCGGCGTGACGATTTTATCGGCGACATCGATCACGGTCCACGAAGTTCCTGCTGGCAGTGTATTTGCGTCGACGACTTTGCCGCTCAGTAGGTACACATCCCCGACGCCGTCGCGATCGTTCGCCGGATCAATCACTCGGCCGCCGCGCAGATGCAGGGCAGATCCCGTTGCATGAGAGTGCGCCTTCATGACTTCTTTCCTTTTTTGGTGCCCGCTTTAGCGCGCTTGGGGTCACCGCCCATCATTAAATGAAGCAGTCCCATTCGTAGAAAAACGCCATTAGTAACGAGCTCGAGAATTTTTGATTGTGGCCCATCGGCCACCTCGCCGTCGATTTCCACGCCGCGATTCATTGGGCCAACGTGCATCACGACCAAGTCGGATTTAGCGCGCCGCAGTCGCTCCAGTGTCAGGCACCACGCTTCTCGATAATGCGCAAAATCACTGAACGCCTGGCTCTGCCGCTCGTGTTGGATGCGTAGCATGTGAATCGCGTCGGCCCCTTCCAGAGCCTCGTCTAAGCTTTTTACAATCTGCGTGCCACATTTTTTAAATTCTGGCGGCACCCACGCTTCCGGCCCTGCAAAGAGAACCTGCGCTCCCAATTTCGTGTAGATCCAGAGCTCCGAACGCGCCACACGGCTGTGCAAAATATCGCCCACAATTGAGATGCGCTTGCCTTTGAGCGTTCCCCAGGTTTCCAGCAGCGTCATCGCGTTGAGCAAACCCTGAGTTGGATGCTCGTGCGCACCGTCGCCCGCATTGATGACATGGGCTTTTAATTGAGCCGCGACTTGATGCGCCGCTCCTGCCGAGGCGTGACGCAAAACAAGCGCATCAAGCCCCATCGCCTCCAGCGTGCGCACAGTATCCAAAAGGGACTCGCCTTTGGCGAAGGAGCTAGCGCTTGCATTAAAATCAACGACTGTGGATCCCAGTCGTTTCGCGGCGAGCTCGAACGAAATCCGCGTGCGCGTGCTGGCCTCCGCGAAAAGGGTGACGACCGTTTTGCCCGCGAGCGTTTGCGGCAGCTCCGGGCTTTGCAGGCCGAGCTTCTTAAAATCGCGGGCCGTTCCTAAAAGCAACATGAGCTCGGACACACCCAGCTCACGCAGTCCGAGCAAATCTTTGCGGCGCCAGCTATTCATGCAAGCGCTCCGGCAAATCAAAAAAAGAT
The DNA here is from genome assembly GCA_964473925.1 of uncultured Verrucomicrobiaceae bacterium. GTDB lineage: Bacteria > Verrucomicrobiota > Verrucomicrobiia > Methylacidiphilales > CAYYVW01 > CAYYVW01. The sequence goes on along the minus strand of CAYYVW010000002.1, from coordinate 27,722 downwards.
TTTAATAAGGCAGGTCGGCCATTTGCGCAGAGAACCGTGAGCCTTGCCCGCATGATGCTTTAGCTCTCGTGAGAAGAGGATCCGGGACGAGGGCGACGGTACGAGCGCCACGCAGCGCGGTGTTTGATAATCCAATCGAGCAGCGCTTTTTCAAAGCCGATATCGTGACCGACTTTTTCGCTTTCGTACCATTTGTGACGGAGAATTTCGTCACGTTCCGCGCAGAACTCTTGATAAACGGTCGAGCTCTTAAAAAAATCATCCTCCGATTGAGAGGAGTGAGGCTTGGTTTGAACCATACTGCGCATCAAGATCGTGCCGCCGTCTGCTGTAAAACAGCACCAGGACGCACCCCATAAAATCCCTTTGTGAGGGCTGCGTCAAGCCTTGAGAGGGAAGAGCTGCTTCCTGCAGCAGCATCAGCGTGTCACAGCTGAAACCGGCCGCGCAGAGACAAGGGCTCGGGCTGCATCCCGAAAACGCTCTGCCGTTTCGCTTTCGGGCGACGCAAAAACCAGGGGTGCGCCCGCATCCCCGCTGGCTCGAACGTCCAATTCGAGCGGAATTTGCCCAAGTAGTGGAACGCCCAGCCGCGTGGCCTCGCGCGCGCCGCCACCCTCGCCGAAGATCGCGTGCCGGCTTCCGTCCGTCGGAGAGAGAAAGTAGCTCATATTTTCCACGAGGCCCAGCACAGGGACGTTCACCCGCTCAAACATCGCGGCTGCTTTGCGCGCGTCGATCAGCGCGACTTCTTGCGGCGTGGTCACAATGACGGCTCCTGCGAGTGCGACCGTCTGCACGATCGTCAATTGAATGTCGCCGGTGCCGGGAGGCAGATCAAGGATCAGGTAATCCAACCCTCCCCACGCCACGTTGCGCAGAAATTGCTGCGTGTAGCGCGTGACCATTGGACCGCGCAGAATCGCTGGCGCGTCGCCTTCCAGTAGAAAGCTCATGCTCATGAGCTTGAGGCCGTAGCGCTCGAGAGGGACGATCTGTTCCTGCTCGTTAGCGTACGGCTTTTCGTCCGCGCCAAACATGAGGCCGACGCTGGGACCATACAGATCGCAGTCGCAAAGACCGACGCGGTGGCCGAGCTGCTTGAGTGCTGCCGCCAGGTTCGCCGCGACGGTTGATTTTCCAACTCCGCCTTTGCCGCTGGCAATGGCGATGACGTGCTCAATCCCCTCAATTTTAGTCTGAGGAAGGCTGCCCGGGCCCGGCACCGCAGGTGCGGCTTGCGCTGTGATGTTGACTTCAATTTCTTTTCCTTCTGCGATCGGCGTTAGCGCTGTCAGAGTTGCCGCGCGGAGTTGTTCGGGTACCTCCGGGTTGGCCGTTGTGATCGATAATGCGACAGTGATTTTTCCGGTGGCAACGGCGACATCTTTAACCAAGCCAAAGGAGACGATGTCCCGCGAAAAGCCGGGGTACTTCACCGTTTTGAGGTGTTCGAGCAGTGTTTCTCGAGACAAGGACATAAGATCGAATAAAGCACGGCTGGCACCGGAAGCAAGAGCCTCCTTGTCCACCTACTATTTCCGGTTCGCTCGGAAAAGCAGGAAAAAGCCTAGCGTTTGAAAAATCAGATTGGGCGCCCAGATAATCAGTTCCGGAAAGACGTCCGCCTTTCGCTTGAAAGCTTCAGCCAGGACGATGACAAAGTAATAGCCGAGAACGATCGCCAGACTCAGCGCCACGCCCACGGACGTCTCCCGGCGATGGGTCTGGATCGCCAGGGGAATGCCCACCAGGACAAACGTGAAGCAGGAGAGCGCGAGCGCGACACGTTTTTGCATCTCTGTCAGATATGGCGCGAAAATGCCGTCGACGGGTGCCTGCTCAGGTTGCAGGACGGCGGTTTGAATGTCCGACAAGCTCATCCAATCGAGTCGCCGTGACTGCTTTTGTTCGAAAAGCGATTTGAGTGAAATTTCAAGCGGCAGCTGGGATGCGCGCGCGCCTGGGCGGATGCGGGTGACGTCTTCGAGTGCTTTGGGATCACGTTGCTCCTGCCGCACGTTTTGCAGCACTAAGACAAGCCGCTGGCCGGGAAGATCGAGCCGAACCTGGCCCGAGTCGGCGCGCAAGGAACTGGTCGCAATTCCTGTGGCTGCATCGATTTGCCAGAGGTGTACATCTTCAATCTGCGTTCCGTGGCGGCGGCCGATGTAGAGGCGCCACCCGCTGAATTTTTCGATCGATTGCTCGGGCGTGAAAAACGCCATTGGGTTGCTGGTGATGAGCTCATACCCGATTTGCTTGAATGCGCGTCGGCACGCTGGACCCACGGACGCATTGATCCAAAAACTCAAGAGGCTGAAAATGAGTGCGAGCCAAATCGCGGGTGCAACGACAGGCGCCAATCCGATCCCGCTGGATTTGAGCGCCAGCAGCTCCCGATCCTGCGACATGCGTCCAAAGACGAGCAGTACGGCCAGTAGCAATCCCCAGGGAAGTGCAAAGGTCAGCACGAACGGAATGAGCAGCAGCACCATCTTGGCCAGCACCCAGAGCGGCACTTCGTGATGGAGTAATAGATCGAATAAATCTCGGAATGCATTCACCATCACAAGCAGAAAGGTCAGCACGCTCACGGTTGCCACGGCAATCGAGAGGATCTCTTTAAATAGGTAACGATAAAAAATGCGCATGCGGGCGTGCGGCGGACCAGTTCAGTCTTAGCTGAGTTGAGGGGAGGGCGACAAGCCTCCTCGCGTGAGGGTTGCGCTGCGAGCTGGAAGCTTGTTAACTAGGTGTCAGATTTATTTTTGATTTTATGTCGTCCTCTCCCGCTTCCCCTCGCATTGGTGTTTTAACGAGCGGAGGTGATTGCCCGGGATTGAATGCCGTGTTGCGCGGCGTGGTGATGGCATGCGAGCCGCTGGGTTGGGAGGTGTTGGGCTTTCATGAGGGGTTCGAGGGGATGGCGTCGCCCCGGCATTATCAAGTGCTCACGGAGGCGACGACTCGGGATATTCAGCGGCGCGGCGGCACGATTCTGGGGACGACCAATCGTGGAAGATTTGCAGGCAAGGTCGGACACGGGCAAATCGCACGAGTTTCAGACGAAGCAGTCGAGCTCGTGCGCAGTGCCGTTGCCGAATTAAATTTAACCGGACTCATTTGCATCGGCGGCGAAGGCTCGCTTGCCACGGCGCAACAGCTCTTTGAGACAGGGCTGCCGGTGGTCGGCGTTCCCAAGACGATTGATAACGACATCGCGGCTACGGCGATGACGTTCGGGTTTGATTCCGCCGTTGATTGCGTGGTGGATGCGCTCGATCGTCTTTCGACCACCGCCTCCAGCCACCGGCGGGTTATGGTAGTGGAAGTGATGGGGCGCTATACGGGCTGGATTGCGCTCCACGGCGGTGTCGCCGGAAGCGCGAACGCGATTCTCATCCCCGAAATTCCTTTTTCCTACGACCGGCTCGCCGAGCATATTAATCGGCTTTTTGAAGCTGGGAACGGCTCAGCGCTCGTGGTGGTGGCGGAGGGCGCGCGTGCGGAAGGCGGCCAATACGTCACGCAAGAGGATGGGTCAGCAGGGATTCGAGGGGAACACCGGCTTGGCGGCGTTGCGCACCAAGTCGCGCGTGAGTTGGCGCTGCGGACCGAGCATGAGACGCGCGCTGTGGTGCTCGGCCACTTGCAGCGTGGCGGTGTCCCGACGACGCTTGACCGTTTGCTAGGTGTACGCTTTGGCGTTGGCGCGGTTCAATTGATCCAGGAGCAGGCGTTTGGCCGGATGGTCACGTATCTTAATTACGTCGTGGGCTCCGTTCCTATTATCGAAGCGATTCGCGAGCTCAAAGTCGTCGGCGCGGATAATCAGATTGTCCAGACGGCACGGACGGTTGGCATCTCATTTGGAGATTGATCCGAGATAAAAGCGGCGCATTGTCGCCATAGATGAAAGCCCTTCGGCCCTTTCACGGTTTGGCGCATACATTTGCGCTAATTCTTTTGGTAGGAGTTTGCAGTGCGTCGGCGCAGGCACCTTCCAAAGTCCGTGTCGGTTATTTTCCGGCGCTTCCTTTTATCAGTCCAGATATCATTCGCGGTGAAGGGTGGGAGAAGTCCGCGGGCTTACAGCTCGAGCTTAAATCGTTTCCCGGTCCTAGTCTGCTCGTGCAGGCGTTTGCCGCAGGCGGGTTGGACGCGATGTACAACAACATTTCCTCAGCGCTGCCGCTGGTGGCGCGCGGGTTTGAGGTTCGTATTGCGGCGGCAACAATGGCCGATGCATTTCAAGTCGTGAGCCAGGCGCCTTTAACGGATTGGGCAAAGCAAGGGGGCGTTGTGGAAGCAATCAAACGGTTCAAGCGCGAGCAGGGTCGAAAATTCAAATTCGGCGTACTGCCCAAAGGGGCGATCACTGACATGTTGGTGCGCTCCTGGCTGGCGCGCACGTTTGAGAATTCGAGCGAATGGGTTGAGGTTGTGAACGCAGCTTCCATTGACCAACTTGGGCAATTGATTGTGAGCAACGCGCTCGATGCTGCTTGCGTGCCCGAGCCCATCTTTTCAGCCTCCCAATCTAAAAATGCTGCGCTGGCGATTTTAATGGAAGCCAAAGAGCTAGCGCCGTTCCCTGCGGCCGGCGTGCTCATTGTGTCTGAAAAATTTGCGCGCGAGCATCCACAAGAAGTGGAGCGGCTCGTAGGCTTGCAGCAGCGCGTGGCGGGTTTCCTGAACAAATCGCCGGAAAAAGCAGGGCAGCATATTCATCGTGGCATAGGGAGCGCGCTTTCTCCTGAAATTTGGGGGACGGCGATCCGCCGGATGCAGGGCCGGTTTATTTGGGATGCGATGCCGCTGGTGGCAGGTGCGCAGCAGCTGGCCGACTTTATGCATCAGACGGGTGACTTAGGTCGCCCCGTGGATGTGCGGCCGCTTTTTGAGGCGGTAAATAAAACAGTCAAAAAGTGAAGCGCAGTGCTATCGCGTGGGAATGCCTTACCGTCTGGCTGACGGCATTGGGCCTCGTTTGGTGGATCGTTCCGGCGCGCAATGGCTGGCTCACCGCGGCGGGGATTCTGGTTTTTATCGGGCTCCTCTTGCGGTCCAAACGCCGGCACGGTGAATCATGGCGCGACTGGGGCGTGCGCGCGGATACGCTCTGGCCGGCACTGCGACTGCTGATCCCTTACACGTTGGGCATCATCGGTCTTTTCGCGTTGGCATGGGGCGTGGGTGGGCTTCCATTCAATTTGGAATTTTGGAAGCACCCCAAGTTGCCACGCCAATTAGTTGAATATCCGCTCTGGGCATTGGCGCAGGAAGGAATTTGCCTGGGCTTTTTTGCCCGCCGCCTGCACGCCCTGTGGCCCGCGGCGCCGTGGGGAGCTTCTCTGCTCAGTGCATCCATTTTCGCCTCACTCCATCTGCCCAACTTTCCACTCACGCTGGCCTGCTTTGTTGTTGGCATTGGCTGGGCGCGGATCTTCCTGGTGCGACCCAATCTATGGGCTTCGGCGCTTTCTCACGCTGTGCTCGGAATTTTTTTGGTCCGCGTGTTGATGATGGAAACGCGCACCGATCCTGCCGCGCCCAATTGGCAGTGGCTTTCGCTGGAAGGCTACGTCGCGCGCGCAGCGCAGTTGCATTCGAGCCCCACGCCTCAGTGAAATTTCATTTGCATTTGTCTTTACTGGGCTAAGGTAAAAGACGCTTATGCTGATCAAATCTAAGATCGTGGACGCGCTCAACGAGCAAATCGGGCGCGAACTTTTCTCCTCCCTTCAATACCTCGCCATCGGCGCGCACTTTGATGCCGAGAGCCTGCCCGAGCTTTCCGCTTTTTTCTACCGCCAGGCCGAGGAGGAGAAAGAGCACGCGCTGCGCTTCATGCGCTTCATCGTCGATACCGGCGCTCGGGTCAAAATGCCGGCCATCTCCGTTGCGCAGTCGCATTTCCCGTTCGTGGAGGACGCGATCAAGCTCTCGCTCCAGCAGGAAATCCACATCACCGATCGCATCAACGAGCTGTACGCGCTCGCCACGAAAGAGTCGGATTACCTCACGCTCAACTTTCTGCAGTGGTTCCTGACCGAGCAGATTGAAGAAGTTGCCTCGATGGAAGACCTGCTGCACATCGTCCAGCGCGCGGGCGAGGCCAACATGCTCAACGTCGAAGAATACCTCGCGCGCAAACGCAGCGGAAAGGCGACGCCCGTCAAAAAGGACGTCAATTGATCCATTTTCAAAATCAATATGTACAACACCGCCACCACTTCCGTGATTGAGCTCAAGCGCGACGTTGAGGTCGTGCAAATCCCCAGCGGGCAAAAAGTGACGCTGCCGGCCGGCACGCCGGTCATTCTCACGCAGGCGCTCGGCGGCACCTACACGGTTGTCGTTCAAAATCAGGCAGGCCTCTTCCGCATCGGCGGGCAGGATGCCGACGCGATTGGCAAAGAGCCCGAAAAAGGCGCCGAGCTCAAAGCGACGGCGGATGGTTCGGTGGACGAGGCGCAGGTGTGGGAGCAGCTCAAGACCTGCTTTGATCCTGAGATTCCCGTCAACATCGTCGACCTGGGGCTCATCTATAGCATGGAAGTCAAACCAACGGCAGACGCCAAAGGCAACCGCGTCGAGGTGAAGATGACGCTCACCGCACCCGGTTGCGGCATGGGCCCCTCCATTGCGGCGGACGCGCAGCACAAAATTCTCTCCGTGCCCGGCGTCGATGAGGCGCAAGTCGATGTGGTCTGGGATCCGCCGTGGAACGCCGAGCGCATCTCGCCAGAAGGCAAGGCGAAGCTCGGGATGGCGTAAGAGTTATGAGCGGTCATTTCCAAGTCCGCGCGGTAGAAAATACCGGTCCCGACTTGGAATGTTTGGCAAAATTTTGCAACGAACTTGCAGCCTTTGATGGCCACACGGGCAAGGTCGATGCTTCCAGCTTAGGCTCGTGAATTTTTTATCCCGGTACAAACGTTCGCGCATTTTTTGGAATGCGCGGCAGCAAGCCGATCGGCTTTATTTTATTCTACGAATGCTTCTCGGTTTATTCCGGCAAGCGCGGAATTTACATTCCGGGCGTTTACATTATCCCGGAGCATCGACACCAAGGCTACGGCGTTCGCTTGATGCGTTACGGGGCGCAGCGTGCGCTTGAGCAAGGGTGCGAATTCATCAACGGCATCGTGGAGAGTAATAATGCCAAGGCCAACGCCATTTACAAAAAACTCGGCGCAGAGATTGTGCCGGATTGGTCTTATTGCAAATTGCCTTTAAAACCAGGTTGACGATTCGCCCGGGTTGCGGCAATGCAGGGGTGTTCCTATGAACTCAAGACCCTCAGTTTCTTTTTTCGTCGTCGTACGAGTACGCACGCACGCGGTGTTAACCGCTGGCGCGTAGGTCTTTGATTTATTCGCAAGCGCTTTTCGCCCTTTAGGCGATCCGTCGACAGCGCGTGCTTCCTCTCAAACCCATTTTCGGAAGGATCCAATCCTTCTTCAATTCACTCACCTAAATTATCTATGAACTACTTCCCTCAATTAATTACAGATTCTCCGGCGCTCAGTGCTGAAGAGCACGAACGCCTACAGAGGGCAGCTCTCGTTGTTGCGGCAGCGCATGGCACCACACTGGAGGGACTGCTCGATCCTGAAACCTGGAGGGCGATTTCTCGAAGGGCTCGAGGAGGATTGCCGCGGAAAGGTGTGCCTTTGCCAATCCGGCTCGCTCGTTACACCGCCCGGGGCACTATTACTTCCCAGGCAGCGCGTGTTCTCATCAGCTGCGCAGAAAGAGCAGGTCGCGGAGACGAGCGTGGTTTAGAGTCCAGCCCTACTTAATTGTGCGAATGCATTTCTAAAGCGCGCAGGCGACAAGCGGTTCGTGACTTCGACAGTCCGTCGGGCTAAGCAAAGACATGCCCGAAGCGATTTCTTCGCTGACCGCTTCCTCGCTCGCGTTTTTAGGGATAGCGTTGCTCGTCGCGTTCGCCTTTGAATTCGTCAACGGCTTCCACGATACTGCCAACGCGGTGGCGACGGTCATCTACACGCGGACGCTCCCGGCGGGTTGGGCGGTGGCGTGGTCGGGCTTGTGGAATTTCATTGGCGTGCAAGTGGGCGGCACCGCGGTCGCGTTTGCGGTTCTCGAGATGCTTCCTGCCAGCGTGCTGACGCACAGCGCGGGGCGGGAGGCACACGCCGTCATTCTGGCCCTTCTGCTGGCAGCGATTCTCTGGAACGTCGGGACGTGGTGGCTGGGCCTGCCTTCTTCCAGCTCGCACGCGCTCATCGGCTCGATCCTGGGCGCGGGGCTTGCTTACGGACTCACGCGCGGAGAGCCCCTCGCGGATGGGATCGCTGCTGGGCCGGCGTTCAAGGTGCTCGCCGCACTCGCGGTCTCGCCGCTCATTGGCTTTGGATTGGCGTGGGGCGCTCAAAAAATAATTGTACGCATCGCTCCTTCCTCGAGTGGTGCGCAGTGGCGTGTTTCTCGAAACCATCGGCCGCCGACGTGGGTGCGGGGCATCCTCATCGGCACGTGTACGGGCGTGAGCTTTAGCCACGGCGCCAACGACGGGCAAAAAGGAATTGGGCTCGTGCTACTCATTTTAATTGGGACGCTACCGAGCGTCTATGCGCCTGAAATCTTTCTCAATCCCGCCACGCGCCATGTCCCGTCGTGGATCGTGCTGGCGGTGGCGTGTGCACTGGGCCTGGGCACGGTTGTCGGCTGGCGGCGGATTGTGCAGACGGTCGGCCGCAAGATCGGCAAGCGGCCGCTGCGCTACAGCCAGGGTGCCGTCGCCGAATCGGTAGCGTTTGCCACAATTTTCGCCGCGAGCCGTTTCGGGCTCCCGGTGAGCACAACACATCTGCTCTCCTCGGGCGTCGCGGGGACGATGGTCGCGACGCGTGCCGGAGTTCAGCGGAGCACTATCACACGCATTTTACTGGCGTGGGTCTTTACCCTGCCCGTCTGCGCCGCGATGGCGGCAGGACTGTTTTTTACGCTGCGTCTGCTACGCGTTTAACCGGGAAGCAATCGCCCTGCGCCGCAGCCACAGATACGCGACAAAGAGTAAGTTGATGATCGTCTGCCACGCGGGGTAGAAAGCGGTAGTCACCGTTACGGTTTTGAGCCCCAGCACGCTCAGTCCAAACTTCATGCTGCCCAGAAAATAGTAGAGCGCCTGCTCCTGATGTGGCTTGCTCCAGGTCTTGCGAATCGTGGGAAAATAACCGAACGCCCCGATGAGCGTCGCGAGCAGGACGGCGCCCAGCGGATCCTGGGTCGAGATCCACAACCCCACAGCCGCCAGTGCCCCCATAAAGCTCAGGATGTCGCTGCGGGTGATGCTCTTCTCGCCGTATTTGATGGATACCGCGACAATAGCCAGATTGCCTAGCAGCGTCACGACGCTGAGCCATACGCCGGGACCCGCCTTTCCGAAAAGCTGCGCAGCCGTGGTGATGCCCAGCACCAAACTCCACACGACCCAGGTGAAAAGATGCGGACGCGTTCGTCCCGCGAAGATACTTTTAAAATAAGGGAAGTAGGCGTAGACGCCGACGACAACCGCAGCTAGACCGAAAAAATTCTGAAAAATCATCGCAAATTCAAACGCACCCTACGGCGCTTCTATCGATTGGCCAGCCAATCCTCCCGCCGTACTTCCCAGACTTCGGATTCCGTTGCGCCGCTTAAATATTTGCCGGGTTCTGTCTGCAGAAAATGCGCGCCCGTCTTGGCCTTGACGCGCCGCGAAGCTTCATTACCCACAGCATTTTTAACAATTATTTTATCCCAACCCAGTGTGCCAAAAACCCAATCGTTGACGGCTGCGACCGCTTCGGTCATCAGTCCCTGCCCTTGGAAAGGGACACCAAGCCAGAAGCCCCGATGGCTTTCGGCGCTTCGCTCCCAAGCGACTCGGTCAGGGTCGCTAGGCGATGGTTCCGGACGCAAATGGACAATGCCGATAATTTCATCTGGTTTGGCTTTGAGTAGAAGCCCCCAAACCCAGGCTTTGCCTTTTTGGATTTCCGGACCCACGATTTTATCAAACCAATGCTGCGCGCCATCCGACGGATAAGGCCAGGGCACTGCTGCACCGATATGCTGAACAACTTCCCAAACGCCGAAGTATTTCTGAATCGCCGGCACGTCTTCGAGTTGTACCGGACGCAAAATCAGGCGCGCTGTTTCAAGAGTGGGCGTGTTCATGCAAAGCTGTTAAAATAATTAAGCGCCATGACAATAACCATTCGCCCTGCGGCGGCAAACGATTATGACTTGCTGCCGGCCATCGAAGCGTCGGCTGCGGCAGCTTTTGCCGCACATGGACTGTGTGACGTGGCCGAGATGCTGCCAACGCCAGCCGCGTATTATCGTACGCTGCCACCCGCAGGCGTGGTGCAGGTAGCGGTGACCGAAGCAGGCCGAGTTGTCGGATTTGCCGCAGGCCGCATCGTCGACGGCAATGGCTACTTGCGAGAGCTGGCCGTAACGGCGGAGTATCAGCAGCAGGGCATCGGCAAGCGGCTCGTCGAGGCGATCATCGCGTGGTCCTGCGCCAGCCAGCATTCCTATATCACGCTGACGACGTTCGCATCGCTACCGTTCAACGGTCCCTTTTATCAAAAGTTGGGCTTTGAGATATTTGAGCCCGGCGCCCAGTGGCCCGAGCTTGCCAAAATCCGCGAAGAGGAAAAGCGCCGCCGCCTCGATCTGCAGCCGCGCGTCGCAATGCGCAAAGCTCTTTCCACATAATGCGCGCTCGACAACCCCGCCCGCCCGCGGTACCAACAGTGCCTTGTTTGCCCGGGCAGATACCGAAGCGGCCAAACGGGGTAGACTGTAAATCTACTGGCTTACGCCTTCACAGGTTCGAATCCTGTTCTGCCCAATTCAACTTCCAGCGCTTTACGTTATGCCGCGGTCTTCATCTAAAGGGAACCAGCCGAATAAATCATCGGCTCCTCGCAGTGCGCGTGAAGGGATAAGTCCAGCAGCGCAACGTCTTTTGCAGTTGCCGCTTCCAGCACGGATCGCCGCGATTCTGGGGAAGTACAGCAATTCTGCCGCCAAGCTCGAGCAGAGAGATTTGGGCGGGCGCTAGCCGACCTTTTCCAGCTCCGGCACTGCAGCAAGGAGTTGCTGGGTATACGGATGCTGCGGCTTTTTGTAGAGAGAATCCGGCGGGCCAGCCTCGACGATTTTGCCGCGGTGCATGACCAGCACTTGGTCGCTCACATGCTCCACCACCGCCAGGTCGTGCGCGATGAAAAGATACGCCAGGCCCAGTTCTTTCTGCAGATCCTGCAGCAGATTGACGATCTGCGCTTGGACCGAGACGTCCAGCGCGCTCACCGGTTCGTCGCAGATGATGCACTCGGGCTCGACCGCCAGGGCACGCGCGATGCCGATGCGCTGACGCTGCCCGCCGCTGAACTGATGCGGATACCGGTCGAGCGCGTCGGCTTTGAGTCCCACGCGTTGCAGCAGCGCCGCCACCCGCTCGCGCCGCTCCGGCGCGCGCATCGCCGGAAAATGAATTTCAAGCGCTTCGCCCACGATCTGAAAAATCGAAAGCCGCGGGTTAAGCGAGCCATACGGATCCTGGAACACCATCTGGATTTTTCGGCGCAGCGGACGCATCTCGCGCGTGGAGCAGTGAGTAATTTCTTGCCCACGGTATAAAACCCGACCGCTTGTCGGCTCGGTCAAGCGAACGAGCGCGCGGCCGATCGTCGTTTTGCCGCTGCCGCTCTCGCCCACCAGGCCGACCGTCTGTCCCGGAAAAATGTCAAACGAAACGCCGTCGACCGCCTTAACCAAACCCACTGGTCGGCGCAGCAGTCCGCCCAAAATCGGGAAGTGGACTTGCAAGGCCTCGACTTGGATCAACGGTTGAGAAGAAGTTTGCATAACCTAAGTCCGCATCGCCGCCTCCAGCGCAGCGTAATCAATTTCGTGAAGTCGGCCCTTCGCCTGACCCAGCCGCGGCACGCACTCAAGCAACGCGCGGGTATATGGATGCTGAGGGGCCCGCAGCACGTCTGCCGCGAGGCCGGCTTCTACCACACGGCCGCGGAACATCACGACGATTTTATCTGCGAAGTTGGAAACCAAACCAAAATTGTGCGTGATCATCAAAATCGCCATGCCGGTGCGTTGCTTCAAATCGCACAGGAGATCGAGGATTTGTTTTTGGATTGTCACATCCAGCGCCGTAGTAGGCTCATCCGCGACGAGCAGCTGCGGACCGGAAGCCAGCGCCATCGCGATCATCGCGCGCTGCTGCATGCCGCCGGAAAGCTCATGCGGGTACGCGCGCACCCGGGCCGCCGCGTCGACAATGCCAACGTCCTCCAGCGCCTTTACCGTCACCGCGTGCACGTCCCGCACATCCGGGCGATGCAGCCGTACGGCCTCACCGATTTGCGCGCCGATCGTCAGCACCGGATTGAGCGAGGTCGACGGTTCTTGGAAGATGTACGCAATCTGTCCGCCGCGCAGCGCACGCAGTTCTGCGGCACTCATCGAAAAGACGTCCCGCCCCTGCCACCGGATCGCGCCACCAGTGTAACGCGCAGGCGGGGCTTCCAGTAGTCGCGTTAGCGCCAGCGCTGTCACGCTTTTGCCGCTGCCGCTCTCACCGACCAGCGCGACGGTTTCTCCCGCTTCCACGGCGAACGAGACGCCGTCAACCGCGCGCACTCCGAAGCCGCGTTCGTTGACAAACTCGATGCACAAATCGCGCACTTCCAAAAGCGGCGTCGCGGCGGGAGCCATGATGCTGCCAGCGTAGGACTGTGGCGCTGCAGCTGCAAAGCAAATCCGGCATGTCTTGCGCGCTGATTCCTTTTCACTCGCCGGATTGGCGGCGATCGGGCACAACATCGGGATGGGCGCCGAGGCAATTCTTCCTGAGCTGATTGAGACGCATTGTCATCTGGATTTTCCCGATTTTAATGCGGACCGCGATGCCGTCATCGCGCGCGCGTGCGACGCAGGGGTACGCACGATGATTTCAATCGGTACGACGCCGCAAAGCAGCCAGGCGGCGGTCGATCTCGCCGATCAGCATGACGGCGTCTACGCGACCGTCGGCATTCATCCGTGTCATGTGTGCGACGCCTCCTCTTGGGATCTGGACGCGCTGCGCGAGCTGGCTCGGCATCCGCGCGTCGCAGCGATCGGAGAGATCGGGCTCGATTATCACCGCCTGCCCAGTACGCAGCCCGATCTCGCCCTAGCCAGCATTTCGGATGAAGAATATAAAATACGGCAAGCAGAACTTTTTCGCGCGCAGCTGGAAATTGCACGGGAGTTTGGCTTGAATGTGGTCATCCATCAGCGTGATGCGTGGGACGATACGCTCGCGATTTTGCGCGCCCATGCCCAAGGCGTCCGCTGTGTGTTCCACTGCTTTGGCGGCAGTCCTGCACAAGCGGAAGAAGTCTTCGCGCTTGGTCACTTTGTTTCTTTTACTGGAATCGTCACATTCAAGAACGCCAAAGCGCTCCACGAGACGGTCCGCGCGGTGCCGCTCGACCGGTTTATGGTTGAGACCGACTGCCCGTATCTTGCGCCTACGCCTCATCGCGGCCAACGGTGTGAGCCTTGGCACACGCGACTGGTGGCGGAAGAGATTGCGAAGCTGCGGGGGGTGCCCCTCGAGCAGATTGCGTTGGCAACAACGGCCAATGCCCGGTCCTTTTTTCGTTTAAATGATTAAAAAACAGGTGGACGAATTGAATTAAATGCGAGAAATATAATTTATGAGCACTCGTCTTAGCACTATTCTTTCAGTTGGAGTTACTGCCCCGGATATAGCCGTAGACATGCTGGTTGAAGAGCGTCGAATTCAACGGCTTGATCGTCCTATAGTCGAAGCGTGGACAGCGGCGGTTTATCCGGACATGGGCGTAGCTTCAGGGAAGGAACAGCCAACACTCTCGTGCTAGACTTAGTGCACATTGTCGCTAAATTGGTCGGATGAGTCCGGCCGCGTCTCCTTTCGCCCAAGCCTTGCCCGAACCCGCATCCTTCGCGAATGAACCGATCGAGCGGTTGGTCGTCAACACGATCAAGACGCTGACGATTGACGCGGTCGAGAAAGCCAAGTCGGGTCACCCCGGCTTGCCGATGGGCTGCGCCGATTTCGCATTCGTGCTCTGGACGGAATTCCTCAAGTTCAATCCTGCCAATCCGCAGTGGCGCAACCGTGACCGCTTCGTCCTTTCGGCGGGTCACGGATCAATGTTGCTGTACAGCTTGCTGCATCTCTCCGGCATCAAAGAGGTGACGCTCGAGCAGCTGCAGAATTTCCGCCAGTACGATAGCGCAACGCCGGGCCACCCGGAGTCGTTCATGACACCGGGCGTCGAGGTGACGACCGGACCGCTGGGCCAGGGTTGCGGCAATTCCGTCGGACTCGCGATCGCGCAGAAATTTTTCGCGGCTACGTTCAACACGCCCGAACTATCGCTTTGCGATCACCGCGTCTACGCGATCGTCTCGGACGGCGACCTTGAGGAAGGCATTTCGCACGAAGCGGCGTCGCTCGCCGGGCACCTGGGCCTGGGCAATCTCGTCTGGTTCTACGATGACAATAGCGTCACGATTGAAGGGAAAACGTCGCTGGCATACTCGGATAATGCCGCTACGCGCTTTCGCGGATATCAGTGGCACGTCATTGAAATTGATGGACACGATCACGCGCAAATCGCCACAGCGCTCAAAGAAGCGGCGGCAACGTCGGACCGGCCGACGCTCATCGTCGGAAAAACGGTGATCGGCGCTGGCTCGCCTAAATTACAGGGAACATCCAAAGCGCACTCGGACGCATTCGGAGCGGAAGAGGTTGCAGCGACCAAGCGCAATCTCGGCTGGCCCGAAGGCGCGCAATTTCTCGTCCCGCAGCGAGTGAAAGAATTTTTTGCCGAGAAACGCAAAGTCTGGGCAGCGCTTGAGAAAGAATGGAACGAAGTAAGTCAGCGCTACGCCAGCGCTGTTCCCGACAAAGCCAAAACGTGGGAAGCATGCTGGAATAAAGCCCTGCCGAACGAGGCAGAGTGGAAAAAACTTCTGCCCGAGTTCCCTGCGGGCAAGGCGGTCGCGACGCGTTCTGCAGGCGGCGAAGTGCTTGAGAAGCTTTTCGCGGCTATTCCGAGCCTGCTCGGCGGTTCGGCGGATTTAGCGCCGTCGACCAAAACATGGATCAAAGCATTCGGCTCGTTTGAGAAAACCAACTACGCGGGACGCAACCTGCACTTCGGCGTGCGCGAGCACGCGATGGCGGCGGCGTGCGCGGGCATGGCCTACTACGGCGGCCTCATTCCGTTCGGCGCCACGTTCTTTGTCTTCACCGATTATCTCAGGCCCAGCCTCCGCCTGGCGGCGCTCTCCCACCTGCAGGCAATTTTCGTGATGACGCACGACTCGATTTTTGTCGGCGAGGATGGACCGACGCACGAGCCAATCGAGCACCTCGCGTCTTTGCGTGCGATGCCTGGCCTCTGCGTACTTCGTCCGGCGGATGCCAACGAGACGGCGCAGGCATGGCGCCTCGCGCTCGAAAACAAAAAGCGGCCAACGGTCCTGTGTCTCACTCGGCAGAACGTGCCGACGTTTGACCGCACGGTCTGCGCGTCCGTCGAAGGTGTTCGCCGCGGCGGCTACGTGCTGTGGGAAAGCGCGCCGGGCAAAACACCGGAGCTGATTTTCATTGGCACCGGCTCGGAAGCATCGCTCTGCCTCGAAGCGGCACAAGCGCTTGCGAAAGAAAATCCAAAGCGGGCTTTGCGCGTCGTCTCGCTGCCATCGTGGGACATCTTTTCCGCGCAGGATCAGAAATATCGTGACGAGGTGCTGCCGCCGGTGGTGACGAAACGCCTCGCAGTCGAAGCGGGCGCAACGTTCGGCTGGGAGCGTTGGGTTGGATCTTCCGGACGCGTGATCGGCATGGAACGCTTCGGTGCCAGCGCCCCCTATGAGGTGCTCGCTGAGAAATTCGGCTTTACCGTGGGGAACGTGCAGCGCGTGGCGCAGCAGCTTTTGGGCGGGTAGCCGACTTCGGTGCGCGAGCGGCGTCCTGCTGCCTGGCATCCGAGAGAAGCTGGCGCGCGAGCCCGGCGGCTTTCTCTCCGGCGCCGCCAAGCATTCTGGCTAATTCTTCCACACGCGCGTCGTCATCGAGCAAATGCAGTCGAGTGAAGGAGCGGCCACCCTCCACTTCCTTCTCGACCATGAACTGCGCATGTCCGTGCGCGGCGACGGGCGCGAGGTGCGTGATGCAAAAAACCTGATGCGCGGTCGCCAGAGCGCGGAGCTTTTGTCCGACAGCCACGGCGGTCGTGCCGCCGACGTTGGCGTCGATTTCGTCAAAAACAAGAATCGGCACCGCATCGAGCGATGCGAGTGCGGTTTTGAGCGCCAGCATAACGCGGGCCATTTCTCCGCTGGAAGCAATCGCTCGCAGCGGCCTCGGTGCCTCACCGACGTTGGGAGCGAAGATAAACTCGACGGCATCCTGTCCGTGCCGCGTGGGCGTTGGCAGTTTTTCGACCGAGGCTGCAAAGCGTGCCTTAGCAAAACCCAGGTCGCGCAACTGCACTTCAACTTCCCGTGCCAACGCGGTAGCTGCTGCCGTCCGCTGAGCGGAAAGTTCATTCGCGAGCCTTTCCAATTTCTTGCGAGCCTTCTGTTCGTCCGCTTCGAGCGTCGCGCGCGTCTGGTCGGCGGATTCGAGCGCGGCCAAGTCTGCGGCGGCGCGCTGTCCAAACGCGATCACGTCGGCGAGTTCGGGGCCGTACTTCCGCTTGAGAGACAGCACCAAGTTCATTCGGTCCTCCAACGCCTGCGCGCGGCCGCTGTCCCACTCAATCGATTCGGCGAGCGCTCCGACCGAAGAAGAAAGCTCTTTGAGCAGCGCAATCGCCTGTTGGTTGAGCGCGGCTGTTTCAGCGATGCCTGGATCGACGCGCTGCCAGCTCACAAGTGCCCGTTCCACTTCGGCAAGACGATCGAGAACCGCGCCGTCGCCGTCGGTCAGTTGTTGTTCCATTGTTTGGGCGAGCTCCAAAAGTTGCCGCGCGTTTGTCGCAAGCCGGTAGTCGCGTTCAAGCGTCGTTTCCTCATCCGATTGCAATCCAGCGGCAGAAATTTCGCGAACCTGATGGCCAAGCAAATCGAGTTTCTGCTCCCGTTCGCGCTCTGAGAGCTCGAGCGCCGCCCGTAGCGAGGCTAATCGTGCGGCCTCATCATGCAGCTTTGCCAGGTCCTGCACAACGGGGTCCAGCTTTCCGTATCCATCCACCATCGCACGCTGCGTATCGGTAGAAAGCAGTGACTGATGATCGTGCGGCCCGTGCAAATCGATGAGCAGCTCTCCCAAAAGCTTGAGCCCTTGGACCGTCGCGGGGCTGCCGTTGATCCATTGCCGCCCGGCGCCTTGAGCCGAAACGGTTCTTCGCAGCAACAAAACATCTCCTTCGCACGGATTTGCACCTAACTCTTCCAGCACGCTTGCGATTCGTGTTCGTAGCGGCGCGGACTTCAGGACAATTTCTGCCTCGGCCACCGCCTGCTCCGCACCGGTACGCACGAGCGTCTTGTCGGCGCGCCCGCCGAGCAGCAACGTTAGCGCGCCCAAGAGAACCGATTTGCCCGCGCCCGTTTCTCCCGTCACGGCGTTCAAGCCTTCGACCGGCTCCCAGGAGAGTTGGTCGACTAGCGCGAGATTTTGAATTTGAAGGAGACGCAGCATAAAAACCTTTCGTTAACTTTTTGCCCGATGAGCCTCCGCGACAATGCGGTAGCGCAGCGCCCATTCACGTAGCGATGTGCGTTCTTCCGATGAAAGCGCGCGAATGATACGCGCTGGCGTGCCCATGACCAACGAGCCCGGCGGAATCCGCATCCCCTTCGGTACCAGCGCCTGCGCACCAATGATCGATTGAGCGCCCACAATCGCGCCGTCCAGAACAACGGCTCCCATTCCGATGAGACAGTCGTCTTCGATCGTGCATGCATGCACCACTGCATTGTGTCCGATCGTCACATCCCGGCCGATCGTTACGCCAAATTCATCGGCGACGTGCACCACCGCGCCGTCCTGCACGTTGCTGCCCGCGCCAATCTTGATTGAGTTGATATCGCCGCGCAGCACCGCTTGCGGCCAAACGCTCGCGTAGGCGTGCAACGTCACTGCGCCCAGGACAGTTGCATCCGGATGCACAAACACGGTCGCATCAACCTTCGGCGTTTGCTCTAAGAATTTCTCCAGGCGTGCACGTAGTTGTGCGGCCGGCGCATCGGCGAGCGGTTCTGTTACAGCGGAGGCGTTCATGAAGAGGAAGGTGCAGTGAAAAGATCCGGCGGAACTTCTGCGACAGTCGCAGGCTTGCGCGAAGCTTTGCGTGCGGATGATTTCTCATTTGCTTTGGGCTTAGCGGCGTGCGCATCCGCAGCATCAGGGCGTCCGAGCCACGGCTTGCCGTCAGGCGCCAGCGCGTTTTCTTCGAGCTCACGCAGCAGCTCCTTCGCACGCGCGAGCACCGGCGCCGGCAGCCCGGCCAGGCGCGCGACCTGAATGCCATAGCTTTTGTCCGCGCCGCCCGGGACGATCTGTCGCAAAAAAATCACCTCTTCACCCCACTCGCGCACAGCGACGTTGTAATTGGCCACGCCTGGCAGCTGGTCTGCAAGTTCGGTGAGCTCGTGATAATGCGTTGCCAAGAGCGTCAGCGCGCCAATCTGCGAATGCAGATGCTCCGCTACGGCCCACGCAATGGAAAGGCCGTCGAACGTGCTCGTGCCCCGGCCAATTTCATCCAGCACTACCAGGCTCTGGCGCGTCGCATGATGGAGAATATTGGCCGTCTCGCTCATCTCGACCATGAAGGTGCTCTGTCCGCGAGCGAGATCATCGCCGGCTCCAACGCGAGTGAAAATTCGATCCAAAACGCCCAGCCGCATCCGCTCCGCGGGGACCCAGGCGCCGCAGTGTGCAAGGAGTGCCAACAGTGCGACTTGTCGCAGGTAGGTGCTTTTGCCGGCCATGTTCGGACCCGTCAGTACCATCAGTCGGCACGCCGTCCGGTCTGTGCCGCCAAGCTGCGCGTCATTGGGAACAAACTTCTCTTCAATCAAGATTTGCTCCAGCACCGGATGCCGGCCGGCTTTGATCTCGAGCACGGACTCCGAGACGAACTCCGGAGCGGCGTACCCGCGTTCCTGTGCCAACGCTCCCCAGCCGGCGAGCACATCGAGCGCCGCCAGCGCGCGCGCCGTCTTTTGCAGTGCTTCCAGAGGTGCGACGGCCTCTTGCCGCAGCTGCAGAAAAAGCGTGTACTCCAGTGCCCGCGCCCGTTCCTGCGCGCCGAGGATCTTTCCTTCCATCTCTTTCAGCTCCGGCGTGATAAAGCGCTCCGCATTGGCCAGTGTTTGCTTGCGGATGTAATCGGCAGGAGCTGCCGCCAGGTTCGCAGCACTGATCTCAATGTAATAACCAAATACCTGGTTGTAGCGAATTTTGAGCGACTTGATGCCGGTGCGCGCCTGCTCTTGTTGCTGCAACCGCGCGATCCATTCCTTGCCTTCGGTTCCGGCGGCTCGCAACTCATCCAAGTTGGCATCGTACCCGTCGCGGATTATTCCGCCTTCGCGCACCTCGTGCGGCGGATCGTCGGCCAGCGCTCGCTGCAAAAGTGCCGCCAGCGCGGGCTGTTCCGTTAACTCCGCGTGCAGCTGTCGAACGAGCAGCGCATCCACGCTTGCCGTCTGAGCACGGACGCGCGGCAGCGCTTCCAGGGAGAGGCGCAGCGCGAGCAAATCGCGTGCATTGCCGTGGCCTTGAGACAGACGGCTGACGAGTCGCTCTAAGTCGCGTACGTTGCGCAGTTCCTGCCGCAGTCGTTCTCGCGGCTGTTGATGCTCGCGCCAAAAGCCGACGGCATTGGAACGCGCCGCAATCGCCTGCGGATTGGTCAGCGGTTGCAAAAGCCACTGGCGCAAGAGCCGCGCACCGGGCGTCGTGACGGTTCGGTCGACCGCTTCCGCCAGCGTGCGACTGAGCGCGCCCGGTCGCTGCGGCTCAAAAATCTCCAAATGCCGCAAGGTGATCGGATCGAGCTGCAGCACGCCTTCCTGGGCGAGGCATCGGACATGCCGCACATGCGCCAAATCCCGGCGCAGATCGTGGGCCAAATAATGCAGCAGCGCGCCGGCCGCGCGGATCCCCGCATGCCCGGGCGTCAGCCCGAATCCGTCGAGGGACTGCACTTTGAAATGCGCCCGCAGCGCCTCGGCTGCAACCTCTTCGGTAAAGGCCCACGGCTCTTGCTCAAGGAGCAGCGCACCCGAAGCCAGCGTGCTCGCATTGATAGCCGCCGCTTCCGTTTGTGGGAAGATGACTTCCACCGCGCGCCAACGTGCTAAAAGATCGTGTGCGAATTCCGTCCCCGCGGCTTCGGCGGCCCAGAATTCCCCGGTCGTTACGTCCATGAGCGCTGCGCCCCAGCGGTTTTTGCCGGGTGCAAGTGCGGCCACAATTTGATTCCCGGATGCAAGAGCTCCTTCCGCGTCATGCGTCGTTCCAGGAGAAAGGATTTGCGTCACCTCCCGCCGCACCACTTGTCCCGGCTGCGGCGGCTCGGTCTGCTGGCAGAGAGCAACACGCTTGCCCGCTTTCACGAGCCGGGACAAATACCCTGCTGCCGCGTGCACCGGCATGCCGCACATCGGAATTCCCTGCCGCTGCGTCAGCGTGAGCTCGAGCAGTTGTGCTCCTTCCTGTGCATCCTCAAAGAAGAGCTCATAAAAATCACCGAGCTGAAAAAGCAGCAGCGTCCCCGGCGGCAGCTCACGTTTGACCGCCTGATACTGGCGCATCATCGGTGTCAAATTCGTCGGCGGCTCGCTCATGGGTTCAAGCACCCAGAATAGCGGTCAAATTTGAAAAGAAAAGCCACGCGCTGCTTCCGCGCGGAAGTCGTTTAGCACAAATTACAAAAGTCCTTGCGCTTCCAGCTCGTCGAGCCGCCGGGCATTCTTTTCATCCACAATCTCCACGACGCCGTCAAATTCGAGCAGCGCGTCCAGCGCCAGTGATACTTGATCGGGCTGACTCGCGGGCCAGCCCGTCGTCTCGATGGCCCGCCCCCCCAGATTGGCGTAAACCCACGCAAAGTCCTCGCCCACGACCACGCGAAACTGCAGATTTTTCTCCCAGCAGAGATCCTCCGGTGCCTTGATTGTCGTCGTCACATGCTCGTGGTTGGCGCCCGGCAGCACCTGCTCGAGCCGATCCATGCGCACGAGCCACGACGCGACGAGCGCCAGCACCTGCTCGCGTGTCACCGGCTCGGCCAGTACGGCCACATAACCGCATTTCTCCATCAGAACCACTTACTAAATATCGTAGTAGAGAGCAAACTCGATCGGATGCGGCCGCAGGCGGAACGCGTCGTAGTCCTCGCGCAGCATTCCCATCCAGGTCTCGAGAAAGTCCCGGCTGAAGACGTCGCCGGCCAGTAAGAAGTCATGATCTTCTTCCAGCGCACGGACCGCTCCCTGCAGCGAGTCGGGTGCGCACGGGATTTTGGCCAGCCGCTCGGGCGCCATATCGTAAAGATTTTCGTCCACCGCCTCGCCGGGATGGATCTTGTTCTTGATGCCGTCCAGACCCGCCATCAGCTGCGCCGCGCAGGCCAGGTAAATGTTCGCTGCCGGGTCGGGCGTGCGGAATTCAATCCGCTTGGACTTCGGATTGTCCGAGTACACCGGAATGCGGATCGCCGCGCTGCGATTGCGGGCGGAGTAGACAAAATTGACCGGCGCCTCGTATCCCGGCACGAGCCGCTTGTAACTGTTGGTCGTGGGGTTGGTGATCGCCGTCAGTGCGCGGGCATGCCGGATCAGGCCCCCTATATAATACAGCGCCATTTCCGAGAGGCCCGCATACTTGTCCCCAGCGAACAGATTCTTGCCGCCCTTCCAGAGCGACTGGTGCACGTGCATCCCGCTGCCGTTATCGCCGAAGAGCGGTTTGGGCATGAAGGTGGCCGTCTTGCCGTGCCGCTTGGCGACGTTGCGCACGACGTACTTGAAGAGCGACAAGTCGTCACCGATTGCCACAAGCGAATTAAACCGGATATCAATCTCCGACTGTCCGGCGGTCGCCACTTCGTGGTGCTGTCGTTCGACCGATACGCCCAAGGATTCGAGCATGAGCGTCATCTCGTTGCGTATGTTTTGGTATGCCTCGGTCGCGAGCTCGGGGCAATAGCCCTGTTTGTACGGAATTTTGTACGCTAGATTTCCGCCACACTCGTCCCGGCCGCTGTTCCACGCAGCTTCGATCGAGTCCAAATGGAAATGCGCCGAGTTTTGCCGCACTTCGAACCGCGCGTCGTCGAAGAGGAAGAACTCCGCCTCGGGGCCGAAATACGCCTTATCCGCCAAGCCCAGCTCTTCCAAATACGCTTCGGCGCGTATCGCAACACTGCGCGGATCCCGGTTGTACGACTGGCGGGTGACGGGATCGCACACAGTGCAAATCAAACTGAGCGTCGGCGCCGTGTTAAACGGATCGATCATCGCGGTCTTAGGATCGGGCATCACCAACATGTCCGAGGCGTCAATCGCGCGCCAGCCGCGGACGGACGAGGCGTCAAAACCGATTCCTTCCGCAATCGCATCCGCATCCACCTCATGCAGCGTCATCGTAAAGTGTCGCCACGTTCCGCGCGGATCAGTGAACTTGAGATCCACCAGTTGCGCTCCGTGGCTTTTGGCGAATTTGAGAGCTTCTTGCGCAGTGGAGGCGCGGCAAAACAAGGGTTCCGTCGAGTCTTTCATATTTTCAAGAAGAGAGAGATTGGGGTTGAAGTTGAAGAGAATTGAAAATGAATGTCAAAACGCCCCACCAGGACCCTTTGAGGATCTCTCGAAAGGCCAACTGGCCTGAGAGTTTTACTAAACCGTTTCTAACGACTCCACCTCCGTCATGCATTTGA
The DNA here is from genome assembly GCA_964473925.1 of uncultured Verrucomicrobiaceae bacterium. GTDB lineage: Bacteria > Verrucomicrobiota > Verrucomicrobiia > Methylacidiphilales > CAYYVW01 > CAYYVW01. The sequence goes on along the minus strand of CAYYVW010000002.1, from coordinate 4,725 downwards.
CGGAAGGAGCGAAGGGAAAGCATTACGCTACTATTAATCAGATGGCGTCTTCGCCAGACTCTTCAGTCCGGATGCGGCGCGCGTCCTCAACGGGGAGCACAAAAACCTTACCATCGCCGATCTTGCCCGTCTTGGCGGCCTTGATGATCGTTTCGACGACTTTCTGGACGATCGCTTCGGGCACGACGACCTCGATCTTCATCTTCGGCAGGAACTCAACCGTGTACTCGCTGCCGCGGTAAATCTCGGTGTGGCCCTTTTGCCGGCCAAAACCTTTGACTTCGCTGACGGTCAGTCCTTCAATGCCAATCTCGGTCAGCGCCTCTTTTACTTCCTCAAGCTTGAACGGCTTGATGATTGCTTCAACCTTCTTGAGTGCCATGTTGCGTCCTTCGTGCTGCTAAGCGTTTCTTTTAACAGCGCTCCTTTTTAACGCACGGCAGCCACGGCGCAAGCGTTTCCTTTTTTCACAAAGCATTTTTACAAAAAAATAACCCCGGGAGATTGCTCCCCCGGGGTTATTACAGAGTCAGTTAAGACTTTGTCAGACCCATTCGATTAGAACGAGTAGACGAAGTTGACCGCAACCTGATGTTGGTTGCCGCCGTCAAGCATGTCTGTCGGTCCCTGATCGTAGCGGTATTCAACACGGGTCAACAAGTTTTCCCAGATGTTGAAGCCAGCTGTCAGCGTGAACGAGTAAACGTCCGACGGGCTCTGGAACGCACCCAAAACGGTGCCGGAACCAGGAGCGCCTGAGCCGAATTGCAAGCTGTCGCTGCTGTGGAGGTACTCCAAGCGGCCAGCCAAGCTGAAGACAGGCGTGAACTGATACTTCGCGTACAATGCCGCGCCATACCATTGTTCATCGTTGTCAGCAGTCGGGATGCCTGCGTCGCTGATCATGCCGAACACGGTGTTGAAACCGAGCAAGAGCTTGTCGTTAGCGAACTTAGGAGCCCAGTTACCCCACATGTCCCAGACGAACGTGGTTTCGTTCTCGCCCAAGACGGCGATGCCGACAGGGGAGTCACTACCGCCGTTCGGGGCGTAGTAGATGGTGTTGGCCAGGTTGGCGTTGCCACCCTTGGACGTCAAATTGACGCGCGCCAAGAAGGCTTTACCGAACGCTTCGCCGTCAACGGCAAAGCTGTCGGAAACGTTCCAACCGTTAACCAAGCCAGCCTGGACGTCGACCATATCATTGATACGGTACGAGGCCATCACACCCGTGTGGGTGAGGGGCAGAGCGTTGGTGAACAGCAAACCACGGCTGAAGTTCAAGTTAGCCGGGCCTTCGAGGACTTCATAGCCCATCGGGGTCACGAACTTACCGAACTTGAAGTCCAAGCCATTGCCAACGGGCACACGGAACTGGACATAAGCCTGCTCCAAGAATGCGCCGCCGAGCAGATCCGTAAACGGATCGGTCAGACCGTTGTTCAACGTCTGGGCGTCTTCACCGAAGAGCAAGTCTGCGCGGAAACCGGCAGAGTACTCGTTCTTGTCGCCGAGGCCCTTTTCGAGAGCCAGCTTGAACGCGTGGATGTTGAAGTCGTTGTTATCTGTGTCGAACTTACGCAGATCTGCTTCGCTGTTGGCAGGGATCAGCGGGGCAAAGCCGCCGCCGAGCTCACCGGACGAGGCGAACTGGTAGGTGTAAGACACATCCACATATCCACTCAGGACGATCCCTTTTTGGGACGTCTCGACGTAGATACCTTGGTCCTCAATCATTTTCTTGAGGTCCTTGTCATCCTTCATGTCGCCGGCGTACACGGACGGAACCGCAAACGCGACAACGAGAAGGAGGGCTTTGATTAATTGTTTCATTAATCTCCTTAGGATGTTTTTTTGTTTGGTTATGGTTTGTGCGAGCGTGCTCGCGAGCTTTGCGCTCGACACGCACCGTATAGCAACACAGCCACGCGATGAAGCAATGGCTATGCCGCTACTACTGTTAGGCGCCCAGACTGCGGGCGGCCCCAGGCCCTGTCAAACATTTTTTGGGCTTTTTTTCGAAAAAAATAGGCCCGTAAAAAATGACGTAATTGCCGTTAGTTGCAGTATTTCGGCAAAATCGGAAGAAGGTGCCTTTAGCCCCATTCATCATCATTCTTGCTTAGGGCAAAAGCTCGGTTGGAGCGGGCAACACCGGGTCCGGCGGCGGCCACGCAGCGGCTCGTTCTCGTTGGGCAGATTTCAAATCGCCGGCAGCCTCATACGCCCGAGCGCGCAAAAGGCACGGGCCGGGCAACCGCTTGTGTTCAGCCCACTCCTGGGCAGTTTTAGCGGCTGCTTTCACATCATTGAGAGTCAGCTGCAGCGCGATGATAGAAGCTCTACTAATCCCTTCCTTGGCGACTCCACCGGGTGTCGACTGCGCAAGTGCCGCTTTTACAGCGTCGGCGGGAATCCTCGCAAGCCAGTCGAAGATAAATTCCACGGCATCCTGATTCGTCCAACTGGGACGGAGCCGCAAAAACTCATGCAAAGATTGCGCCGGCCCCATCCGATGCAGGCCGATCCAAAAGCTTTCGCCGAACTCCTGGGTCCCTCTCGCATGCGCAGCTTGCCCGGCAATTTGGTGGAGGGGGATTTCAGTCAGTCGCGGCCGGGCATCGGTTCTCTGATAAAGCGCCGCACCCGGCCACAAGCCAACCAGCTTCCAGCGGGGCAGTCGATTGAGCGCCTCACACCAATGCCAGCCCCAAGGCGTGACCACGGCATAGTGTGCTTTCCCTCGATTTAGCACCTGCTCCAAAATAGCGGGATTTCGCTGCATTGCGGCGAGCAGCAGCTTAGGTTCTGGTGCAAAGCGCGGCAGGCCCGTATCAACAAACGGCCGAATGAGCGGCGGTGTCCCGGGTGCATGATGTTCGGAATCAACATATACCGCAAAAGCAGCGACCTGGCTCGTGGACCAAAAAGCAATGCCATTGGGGGCTTGGATCTCTGTAGCGAGGGCGGCCAACCGCTCCAAGGCCGGTCGTCCAAATAGGTGAGTGGCAGTAGAATAGGCGCCTCCCTCCTCTTCCACGCGTTGTGAAAGATTGGAGGTGGCGGCTCCTACAAAGAAAAGAAGAAGAACCGCGAGGGCCCCGATGCCTGCGGTGGCAACGTAGCTCTCGGCTGTTTTTGGAGAGGAACCCGCTAAGCGAGTCCCGGTTTCTTTTAGGGCGTCAGCGTGCGAAGCGTGAATTCGAGCTTGGATTAAAAGCTGCGAGAGTAACGCCAGCAAAACCCCAAAAAAACCCGTATAACGATTTATGCAAATAGCTGCAAAGCATAAGGTTATAAGAGAAACACCAAACCATGCGAATGGCCAGGCACGGACCTTGTGGGCAATCCATCCTCGATTAGAGGAGGCTGTGGTTTGAGAGAGCGAACCCCGAATTCGCACTAAAGCCGCCAAAGCAACCAGGGCAAAAACCACATAACAGATCGAGAGGTCCCAATGGAGGCGGCGCATCTCCGGAGCCAGCACGATTGCCACCGGATCGGCTTGCTGATGCAGTGGTAGCAGGACGCGCGCGATGCCGTAGGGATTGATGAGAGTCCCCAAGCCTGCAGCACACATCAGCGCCAGTGGGCTGAGTAATCGGCGTCCGAGGCTCCGGCTCTCATTTTCTACGGGGGAAAGGCGCTGAAGCATCGCCTGCCCCGCCCACAAGCCCAGAATCCCGAGCCCAATCCAAAATGACCCGTGGATGTTCGTCCACGCAGCAAAAAGGAGAAAGAGTCCCAGCGCTTTCCCGAGGGTGCGCTCTGGTTTTGCCGTCGGTTGCGCGGGCTGTTTCAGGAGCCACCACGTAAGGCCGAAGACCAGGAGCATCCCCACAAACTCAGGCCGCTGCTGGATGCGCCAGTAGTAGCACCACCACCCCATCATCAGAAGCAGCCAGCTCCCGAAGGCATCCCGCAGGCTCAGGCGGCGCAAATTTCTCCACCAGACGGCCAGCCCCCATGCAAAAGGGAGCAGCGCCGCCGCGGCAAAGGAGATCCAAAGGCCGGGCCACCCAACCACTTTGTGCCAAAGCGCCAAAACAGCTTCGTACAATACGTACTCATTGATGTATGGCTGGGCCGGAGCGGCGAAGCTGCTGGGCGGAGTTTGGGGAAAGTGCCCTGTTTTCCAGAAAAAATTTCCCTCAACCAGTTGCCACCAGATGTCGTACTGCACGACATTGAGCGATTCGAGCGCAAACCAGCAGAGGGACAAAATTCCCAGAATGCGCAAAAATCGCCGCTGGGTTCGGCGCCACTGCCAATTGAGTTGTAACCGGGACAACGGCGCACGCAACTTTTCCATCGGAGCGGCGGATACTACCCCGAAGCGCACGCCCCTGGTCAATAATTTCGCGTGGAGGAGCAAACCGTATCGATTCCGGCATCCCCAGCTTGCCTTTATCCTTTCCGTGCCAACGCACCGGCTCCCTCGAGCAAAGTGAGGCGATAGACGAGCGCAGTCAAAGGGCCTGGCCGCAAAGTATCCTGCAAGCTCGCCTTTATCATTTCAGCTCCAAAGTCTCGTCATCCTGAGCGAAGACGAAGGATCGGGTTCGGTTCTGCGAAGCGTCGGGCAGATTCATCTTTGGGCTCTGCCGGATCTTTTGCTCTTTCATCCCGATCCTTCGCAGTTGCTCGAGGATGACGAAAAATCTCAAAAAAACCAAAAAAACACTCTTTTAGTGCAAATTTAATGTTCATGCAGTGCATGTAGTG
>CAYYVW010000001.1:0-367892 GCA_964473925.1 uncultured Verrucomicrobiaceae bacterium | reverse complement strand
GTCCTATCCCTCTTACTCTTCCCTGTTCCTTTGGTTGTTCTTTGTATCGGGCCAGGAAGCTCATTTTTATTTTTGCGCTTTTTCTGTGGATTGAAAAATCCCATCGCAAGCGGCACTGCTTCTTTGGCAGAATAATTTCTGTGGCAAAGAAGGCGCCGGCAAAAGGAAGCGGCAGCGGACTGTGGCGCAAGCGATTGCTCGCGGTCTTGCTCTTACCGGCGCTCTTAGGCCTGGCGTACGCGGCGCTGCAAATTCTCCAGGATTGGAGTTCGGGCGGAGAATGGCGCGCGCTGCCGTTTGTCAGCTTTGGCGTCGGCGCAGCGCTGTGGCTCGTGCTCTACTTCTCGCTCCCGCGGACGCTCTGGCTGTATGTGTTCGCGCACGAGCTCACGCACGTGATCGCGGCGCATACGTCGGGCGCGAAGGTTTACAAGTGGAACATCAGCAGCAAGGGCGGACAGGTAATGCTCGACCGGGTCAACTGGTGGATCGCGCTGGCGCCGTACTTCATCCCGCTCTACAGCCTGCTGTGGACGGGGCTCTGGCTGGTGGTCGATTTCTACCGGCCGCTTGCCGCATGGGACTGGATTTTCTTCGGCGTGCTCGGACTCACGTGGGCGTTCCATGTTGCGTTCACCGCCAGCATGATCGGTCTGGGCCAGTCGGACCTCCGCGGGCAGGGGCACTTCTTCTCGCTGGTGGTGATCGTCGGCCTCAACCTCGCGCTCTTGCTCGCGGTGCTCGTTTGCGTCTCCGAGCGCCTCACCTGGGCGTGGGCCGGCCGTCTCTTCCTCGAGAGCTTTGCCTGGGGATACCAATGGGTGGGTTGGTGGCTTTGGCGGATGGTCAGCGCGATCGGTTCGAGCATGGCCCCGATTTTCGGGTTGTGACGCCGAGACGGTCGGGGCAGAGTCGGCGGCTCTTCTCTTCTTTATGATCCAAACTCCCCGCGAAGTTCTTGAAGCACGCGTCGCCGACGCTGCGCGGCAGATTTTCGGTGCGGACTGGAAGATGCCAGAAGTCGGGCTCGTGGGCCCGTGCCCGGATGCGCGTCACGGCGATTTCCAGACTAACGTCGCGATGACGCAAGCCAAGGCAGTGGGAGAGAACCCGCGAGCGCTCGCGCAGAAGATTGCCGACGCGCTGCAGGTGGACGACATCGCCGCTCCCCCCGAGCTCGCGGGGCCGGGGTTTATCAATTTTCGCTTGAAGCCCGAGTATGTGCGGACCGCAGTGCTGGCTTCAGTTGACAAAATCGCTGCCGGTCCCTCGGTACCTGAAAAGCCGCTGCGCGTCGTGGTGGAATTCAGCTCTCCCAACGCGGCCAAGGAGATGCACATCGGGCATATCCGCAGCACGATCTTGGGCGACTGCCTCGCCCGCTTGCTGCGGTATCTCAAGTACACCGTTATTACCGACAACCATTTAGGCGATCGCGGCACGAACTTCGGCATGCTGCTTCACGCCTACCGCACGTGGGGCGACCCGGCCAAGCTCGAGGCCGATCCGCTCGGGTATCCGGAGGAGTTGTATGTGCGCGCCAACGAAGCGGCAAAAACGGATGAAAACATCCGGGTTGCCGCACGCGCGCAGTTGATTTTGATGCAAGAGGGAGACCCCGAGGCTAATGCGCTCTGGAAGCGCTTTGTCGATACCTCATGGGCAGCGCTGGAGGTCCAGTACAAGCGTCTGGGCGTGCAGTTTGATTACGTCTTAGGCGAGAGCGTGTTTGTTCCGCGGCTGCCAGGATTGGTCGAGGAACTGCTCGCGAGTGGAATCGCGCGACCGAGCGAAGGGGCGATCTGCGCGTTCTTTGACGATCACCCACAGCTCAAAGATCATCCGTGCATGATCCGGAAGAGTGATGGCGGATTCCTCTACGCGACGACCGACGTTGCGACCTTCGAGCACCGCGTGAAGCATCCCGACTTCCGCGCGGATTGGATCATCATTTCTACCGATGGTCGGCAACAGATGCACTTCCAGCAAGTTTTCGAGATCGGGCATCGGATGGGGCTGCGCGCGCGCACCGATCACGTCTGGTTTGGTGCAATTCTAGGGCCAGATAAAAAGCCATTCAAAACGCGCGAGGGGTCGCTGATCAAAATGCGTGAGTTGCTCGACGAAGCGGAAAGCCGCGCGCTAGAGATCGTGACCAATAAGCGACCCGAGATGCCGGAAGCGGCGCGCAAGGAGGTGGCACGCAAAATCGGCCTGGGCGCGGTCAAGTACGCCGACCTGTGTCAGAACCGTAATTTGGACTACGTTTTTTCGTGGGACCGCCTCCTCTCGTTTGATGGCAACACCGCGCCGTATTTGCAAAACGCGTACGTGCGCATCCGCGCGATCTTCCGCAAGCTTGGCGACTGGAAGCCGGACGCGGCGCAGGCAGGTCCGCTGACGGAAGCGGCGGAGATTGATCTGGCCAAAAAGTTGCTCAACTTTTTGGAAATTGTTCGGCTCGTGGTGGAAGAGGGGCGGCCGCATCATTTGTGCCAATACCTCTTTGAGCTGGCCGGGCTCTTTCACCGCTTCTATGAGGCGTGCCCGGTTTCCACGGCTGAGCCGCCGGCCAAGCACCTGCGCGCGCTGCTGTGCGATGCGACTGCCGAGACGCTCCGCACCGGCCTGGGTCTGCTCGGCGTTGAGGTGATGGAGGAGATGTAGCACGGTGGGGCAATCCGGCCTGACTTTAGCGTCCACTCGCGGTAATATGGTGGTAGCTAAAGAATAGTTGTACATGAGTAAATCGAAGCATCAGCGTGGCATCGAACGAACAGATTTTTTACTGCAGCAGCACTTGCCCGGGCAGTTGGCACACGCGTTGGGATGGAAGAGGTTTAAATCTCACTGGCGGACGGAAGAAGGCGCGCTGGTTCATGAATTAATCCGCAAGGATGGACCGCGCGATGCAGGGAGCATTCAATCGGTGGCGTGCTCGGGTCCGCAGTTGCTTGAGCCCGGGTCTCGACCTGAATTAGGGGGGAAGAATTGGGGCGTGGACTGGCTCTTAAAACGCATTGTTTTAAACGACGGCCGAGGTGGGGGCGCGGAAGTTTTGCCGGCGTCTGTTCTCCGTCAACGTGTGATTGATTGGGACACGCACAATAGCAGGGATGGACTGTATACGTTCGAAAGGGCTGCGTCGCGTGCCGTTCAAGCGATTGTTCCCGACACGCCGAACGCATTTCGCGATCTAGTGTTTCAAACTGGCACGACGCTGAAGGATCAGTTGGCGTATGCTTTTTTGAGTAGGGTTGATGGTGGAATGATAGCTTCCGCGAACAGCGCGATTCGGTCGGTTACGGGCGCAATGAAGAGCGTCATCGAGGGGGCGACTCAGGCAGCGGAATTACGCCGGTTGATCCACGTTTCATCTCCGTTCCAAACTTGGAAACCGATTGCTGCAAATTGGGGAGCAGGAGACCGTCCCGTCATTTTACTGCCTGAAGTGGCGGAGCAACTCCATGTGCCGCGTGCAATTCCACGTCTAAGCACGCTTACCCAATTGGAGCTTTCCTTGAGGGATCATGGCCTGCCGCGGGTGGCAAATTGGGTGGCTCGCCGTGCGATGAAGCGATAGGTGATGCTTGTCGCGATTGGGCTTTCGCAAGGCTGTGTTGCGATCCATTGCTCCTCGCGCTCTCTGCAAAAAAGCCCAAATAGTATTAGGAGGTTTGGTTCAGAGATGCTATTAGCTCGCGCCCCTGATGAGTTCTGTAGTTAGAAAGCCGTTGTTGATTCACCCTCCGTATCTTCCCGACCATCCTGTCTCTGTGCGGTGGAAGAGCCTGCCTGCCTCCATTCGCGCATGGGCATATCTGCATCATGTTCCGGCAGGAAGAACGGCTTACAAAGTAGAGCAAGTGGGATCTCCGCGGGATTTGCCCGGCTTTGATCCGCAAAATTTTGACCTGGCAGATTTTCATCTGGCAACTGAAATGAACGGCTGCGCATTTGTGTTTCCGGGTCCTGAATACTCGGGCTTTGCGCAATTGTGGGTTTATGGGAGCGGTGCCGTTGTTGGTGTGCGCGATTCGAAAGAGGCGGCCCGGCATCGCGACCCGCAGGAGCCGGACAAGCGTCGCAAGCCGGTTGCGGAAGCGCTAAGCAAGAATGCCTGGCAGGTTCGATTTGTGGAGCCGCCCGTCGGGGCGCCCTACGACCCGAAGGTGGATCGCCTGCCTTACTTCTTAAGCTACAAAAAAGACAAGGAAACGGGCTTATGGCAGTTGCGGGAAGCAAAATGGCGTTCTATGGAAGGGCAGGCGGAGGTGCTTGCCGCCGGGCAGGGCAATTGGATTCCACCGTTTGTTTTGCCAGGAGCGCCGCCGCAAGTCGGGCAGTTTGCGTGGCCGGAGGAGGCTGCCGAGCCGGCGGGAGTGGCGTCGCGTGTGCGTGAACACTCCTTAGCCCGAGAGAGTGCGGGACCCGAAACGGTCTCAATTGGTTTGCCGGCTGCTCCTTGGGCGCTGGCGGGAGCTTAGCCCTGAGCTTGCGTCGGTGCGATCGACTCTTGTTTTTTGGAGCAAGGACGGCCAATAAAATGTGCAGGACGTTTTTGCGGGAGTGCGTTATGTAGGGTGGCAGTCCTATGGCAACATCTTGCTCTCTATCGGATTTGAGGATTCTGTTCGGCCTCAGCCCCACTCCGTGGGACGGGCTGCCTGAGGGCATCCGAGAGCAGGCGGCGGTCCACGGGGCCGTTGCAGGTACGGGGGCCTATGTAGTGGGATTTCAGGAGCCGTGGAGTGAGCTGCCGGGGTTTCAGTTGGAGAGTCGTGGCGTTACCTTTATCTTCGACCGCTTTCAACCTGGCGTCGATTTAGGGCAGTTACACTTGTACAAAAACGGCGCGGTCGTCGGCGTGCGTGATTCGTGCGATGCCGTGGACCAAGGCAGGCCATTTTTGGAAGCAAGGAATTCGCATCAATGGCAAGTTGCATTTGCCGATCGTCACTTCCGCGCCTCCACGGGCAGCGCCGCGGATTTGTGGCCGTCCTTCTTGGCTTATGAGCGGAATTTTGCAAGCACCTTGTGGGAGTTAAGAGAGGCGCAGTGGCCTAAGATTGAGGGAGAGGCGGCCGGCGCCGAATTAAAACCAGTTCGTTATAACGGTCTGACTGTGAGCCCTACGAATGGAATAGTGGAGGTTGCGTTGCGTAATGAGGATGGATGGATTGAAGAGCGGTCCGGCTCTCTTCCTCGTTTTGAAACATTTGCCAGGCAGATTCAATCTCGGGTGGGGACTTTGCCTCCTCGACTGTACATAGAGGAACCGCCGCGGGTGGGAGAGTTTGATTGGTCGTTCGTGGAGCGGGTTGGCGGGCAGTCCGCTGGCGCATCACGACCAATCACCTTGCCGGGGTTAGACTTGGATGCTGGCCCTGATGAGCGAACCGTTAGAGCGCTGGACCGCGGGACCCCGGAGTAACAGAGGGGCTCGAGGGCGCTGATTTTCCGTCGAACTTATTCACTCAACGCCTCGGCAACGCTGTCGACGACGAGCCGGCCGTGGGGGGTGAGGGTAATGCGTTGGGAGCGTGTCCCGGCGGAGATTTTGACGATTCCTTCCGCAGCGAGCTCTTGCAGTTTTTTGGCGCGGGTTTTGCTGATGTAGGAAACGGGGACGCCTTCGCGCATGCGCAAGCCGAGCATGATGCGCTCGAGGCGCCGCATTTTGGGAGTGAGACGTTCTTCCTCGACGGCAAGCGGAAGGCCGCCTTTGAGCGCTGCCAGATACGCTTCACTGCCCGGGCGGTTCTTCCACCGGCGGCGGCCGACGGTGGACCAAGCGCCGGGACCGAGGCCGAGGTAATCTTTCCCAAGCCAATAAGCGCGGTTGTGCGCTGACTCGTAACCGGAGCGCGCGTAGTTGGACGTCTCGTAGGGAGGAAGGCCCGCGGCGGTGAGGCGCTCGGCGGCGAGGGAGAGCATCTCGCCCTCCCGCGTCTCGTTGACGGTGAACTCTCCCGCTTGGCGGCGGCGCTCGAACGGCGTCCCTGGCTCGTAGGTGAGCGCGTAGCAGGAGATGTGCTCGGGCTCGCACGCGAGCGCGGCGTCGAGGTTGCGTGTCCACGTTTTGAGCGTCTGCCCGGGCAGGGCGAAGATGAGGTCGACGCTGATGTTGGAAAAGCCGTGCGCACGGAGGCGGCGGACGGCGGTGGTGACTTGATCGGGCGAGTGATCGCGACCGAGGAGGGAGAGCTCGGCCGGGTCGAAGCTCTGCGCGCCCAGGCTGATGCGGTTGATGCCCGCGCGGGCCCACGCTTCGGCGCGTGCGTCGGTGACGGTGATGGGGTTGGCTTCCAGCGTCCATTCGATCTTGCGAGAGGAACGCTTGGCCGAAATCGGCATCACGCGGGCAAGCGCGGCGATGTTTTCAGGCGTTAAGAGTGAGGGAGTGCCGCCTCCCCAGTAGAGAGTTTTGAGCTCTATAAGATACTGATTTTGAGCGAGTTGCAGCTCTTTGGAAATTCCGGTGACAAAGCTTGCCTGCGCGCGCGCCGAGCCGCCGCGCTCCACATCAAACGCGCAGTACGGGCACACCTTTACGCAAAACGGGAAGTGTACATACAGGTGCCGGAGGCGGGGAGAGGGACGCATGAGGGGAGAGCAGGCTACTCCGTGGGGGTATGATAAAAAATCATCTTTTTTTTGAAAGATCAGGTTGACGTTTTGATGCCACTGCGGAATGAGTAAATCCATGAGCTCCTTTAGTTCTCTCCATTCTACCACAGGACCCAACGGAACGACGTTTCAACTCGCTCCGGGAGTTACTGCGAAATTTGGAGGAGCGCCGGACCGGCGGCCGTATCAAGCGCCGACGATTGCGTGTGCGGTGGATTCGGGCACGGGTATGGCGACGCTGACGACGACGCGTTCGGGAAGCGAGCCGAAGGTTCAAACAGGAATGCCGGCAAAGCTCCTCAACCAAGCGTTGACCGAGACGGTGTTTCTGCGTGCGGCGAGTGGAAAGGTTTCCGGGTTGCCTACTTCGGATAGTACATGGGCCTTTGGTCTTGCAGAGGCTGCGCGAGCTTACGGCACCGCGGGGCCGGCTCCGGTTCCGAGCGAACAGTTGGTTGAAGCCCAAGCGGCTTTTCGTGCGGTTTGGGAGAAGACATCCGTAGATGATCGAACCGCATTCCTCGCAAAAGTCCGTGAGCCGCTTTCTGCGGAAGCCGCAAAGCAACCTTATGCGAAAGCGATACGCGCTTTGATGATTCAAACTGTTTATGAATTAGCTCAACCTGTTGCGGTGGGTTCAAAGGAAGAAACCCCAGCGGCCCATCGTGAGAGCGTGGCGGCGAAGGGGGTTCCGAGCATGCCTCCTCGCTCCTCCTTGGCTTCTTGCATGACGACCGGACGGCCGACGTTGCATTAGAGTTGGGTAATTCTCGCAGCCCCGTTTGACGGGCGGCTCTTCAGGCCGTAGGTTGGTCTGCGGATATGCGACGGATCAATCAAAGTAAAAGACGTGCTAACGGGGAGCTTAGGTTGTGAGTCCGAAAGTTGGGAAGTTGCCGCATGTGGTGGTGTACCAGAAGGCCGTAGGTTCGCAGGAAACGACTTTGGAAGTCCGCCCGGCTCGGGCCGATGAGCCGGAAGTCGCGTTGAGCGATGCAACTCGTGCGGAGTTTAAGGCGTACGGGCAACTGAGTATTGCGCCCGGACCTGCTGCTTCTGTGATGATTGATCTTTTGACCCGTTGCGCGGCTGCCTATGAAGCTTCAAAACAACTCTCAAGGGGGGGATTGCCAGCACTACCGGGTGGGGCAGTACGTACGGTGGGCGCAGTTTCCACTTCCGGGTGGAGGCGAGCTGAACCAGCTGAGGTGCCGGGAGCAATGGCTCGGGTACAACAAGTAGGCTTGACCAGCGCTGCGGCCGCTGCGGTCTCTTTATTATCGCTTAGAACGTTAAGGGAGGTGAAGGCGGGGTTGGTGAAGGACTTGCATCCGTGGTTGACGACAGTGTTAGAAGAACCCGGAGTAGCTGAAAAACGCGTAGCGCTTGGGCTGGCAGGTCCGCAAGAGGTGGCTGATGGGTTAAAGTTGCCTTCGGCGGTTCGGCTCAGTGCGCGTGTGATGGATGTCGGAGCCGGGGTGAGAAAACGTCTTCGTGAAAAAAGTCTTGTCGAATCGCTGCCAAAGTCGAGTCCGGGTGGTTCCGGAAAAAAGGCAAAGAAGAAACCCGGCGTTCCCTCTGGCGGGCGTGGGGATAAGTCCGGCGGCAAAGCGTAGCGGGTAGGCGGACCATGCCTTTTTGACTGTGCTTAGTTTTCTGGATGCTTCATGCCAAGTCCTTCGACAAGCTCAGGATGACGAGGGCGTGAAACTTTGTGAAATTTTTCACAAATAAGAAGTTGCTTGCGGGTTAGGCAGGATGCTAGAAAATGCGGCAAAAGACCGTCAACATGCCGCAAGGGAACGCTAGGGATTGGAAGCAGTGCGCCGACCAGGGACGCGGGAAGTGTCGCGCGGGGATTGCGCCGGGGATTTTTTTGGAGCGAATGCGTCTTCTATAGGCCGGGCGGACCCTGGTTTTGAAGTTGTGGCAGTTGAATAGCTCAGATTTTAGAAAGCAACCGCATCATGGCCAACATCTTTCCTCGGGAGCTCAATGCGCTGCCGGTCAAAGTGGGGATGGGGCTGACGGTCGTGGCGGTGTTGGTCGTGGCGGCGGTCTGGTATTACTTCACGCCGAAGTATACGCGCGTGGGTTATATGCCGACGCAGCCGGTGGCGTTTAGCCATGCGTTGCACGCGGGCCAGTTGGGGATCGATTGCCGGTACTGCCACAGCCAGGTGGAGAATTCTTCTCATTCGAATATTCCGACGACGCAGACGTGCATGAACTGCCACTCGGCGATCCAGACGACGAGCCCGAAGCTGGCGCGGGTGCGCGAGAGTTGGGAGAAGGGCAAGCCGATCGAGTGGGTACAGATCCACAAGGTGCCCGATCACGTCTATTTTAATCACGCGGCGCACGTGAACCGGGGCGTCTCGTGCGTTTCATGCCATGGCAAGGTGAACGAGATGGAGGTGGTGTACCAGGATCAGCCGCAGAGCATGGGCTGGTGCTTGCAGTGCCACCGGGCGCCGGAGAATCATCTGCGGCCGCTGGATAAAATCACCGACTTGAATTGGAAGCCGCCGGCTGGCACAACGCAGCAGGACTTGGGCGGTCGCTTGAAAGAGCAGTGGAACGTTCATCCGCCAACGCAATGTGCGGGGTGTCACCGGTAATAATATTATGAAGCGCGTTTTTCATCACCCGCCCGAGGGCAATGGCCGGAAGTATTGGCGGAGCTTGGGCCAGCAGGCCGATACGCCGGAGTTCCGCCTGTGGCTGGAGCGGGAGTTCCCGCAGGGTGCGCATGAGCTGGAGCTCGATGGCATCTCCCGCCGGAATTTCTTGCAGCTGATGGGCGCTTCGGTTGCGCTCGCCGGGCTGGGAATGGCGGGCTGCCGTCGGCCCGAGGCTTACCTCGTACCGTACGCCAAGAGCGTGGAGTGGCTCGTCCCGGGCAAGCATTTGCAGTATGCGACGGCGATGCCGCGCCGGGGCGGAGCAGTGCCGCTGGTCGCGACGTGCTACGAGGGGCGTCCGACAAAGCTTTCCGGAAATTCGCTCGTGCCGGGGAACGGAACCGCGACGGATGTTCCGGCGCAAGGGGCGATTCTCGACCTGTATGATCCGGATCGCGCGCGGGGTTTTGAGCTCAACGGTGAAGCCACCAAAGAGGCCGACTTTGATGCGTTCCTTCAGCAGGTGCGCAGCGAAGCGCTGGCAAGCGGCGGACGCGGTGTCGCAATTTTAGCCGAGCCCGCTGCCTCCCCGACGCGACTGCGGATGCGCGCGCTGGTACAGCGGCAATTTCCCGAACTTTTGTGGGTGGAGCATGACGCGCTTGAGGTGCCTGTCGCGCTGGAAGCGGAGCGTCAACGCTGGCGGGATGGACGAGAAGGAGTCCTCTCGGGTGATCGTGCGTGGTCCAAGGCCGACTGGACGGTGCAAGACGTGCGCGTGGCCGCGGCGCAGCAGGTATTCGACCGGCCGGTGCGTGTGGTTCCGGATTTTGAAAAAGCGCGCGTGATTCTTTCTTTGGATGCGGACATTTTTGGTGCGGAGAAAAACGCGCTGGGCGCCATCGCAGGTTTTGCCGCCGGCCGCCGGAGTGTGGATGCGGCGCGTGAGGGGCAGTCTGAGATGAACCGTTTGTATGTGATTGAAAGCCGGATGACCTCGACGGGTGCGATGGCCGACCATCGCCTCCGGATGCAGTCGGGCAAAATGGCGGGCATCGCGGCGGCGCTCGCGCGCGAGCTGGTGCGCTTGGGCATGGGCGGAGAGCAGCTCCGGCCCGCGGTGGCGACGCTCGAGACGGGTTTTGCGCCGAACGATTTTCAAACGCAGTGGATTGCCGAACTGGCCGCGGATCTTGTCGCCGCCGGCCGCCGCGCGCTGGTCGTCGCGGGTGCGCATCAGCCGCTGGCGGTGCACGCGCTGGCGTACGCAATCAATGCAGCGCTGGGAGCAGTGGGCTCGACGTTGACGCTGGTGCCAGTTCCGGAAACCGAAGCGACCGGTGTGAGTGTGGCTGAGCTGGTGCGGCGAATGAATGCCGGAGCGGTGCAGACACTCTTTATTATGGGTGGCAACCCGGCGTTCGAACTACCGATCGCGTGGAATTGGATCGAGGCGCAATCCAAAGTACCGCGGGTGATTCGCTTGGCATCGCATGTGGATGAGACTGCGATGGTTCGTCCTGCGGATGCCGAGACCGGGACGAAGTGGTTTGTTCCGCGTGCGCACTTCCTCGAAGCGTGGGGCGATGCGCGCGGGTATGACGGCACCTACCTTTGTGTTCAGCCGATGATTCTGCCGCTCTTTGGCGGATGGTCGGAGCTGGAGCTGCTCGCGCGTTTGGCCGGACTGCCCAAGCCGACGGGTCCGGAGCTGGTGCAAGAAACGTTCCGCGGCGTTGCAAAAGAAAGCACGCCTGCGACGTTCGACGCGGATTGGCGGCGGTTCGTGCGTGACGGATTTTTAGCTGGCAGCGGAGCTTCGCCGATCAACTTGAATCTGGAAGCAGGTGCGGTGGCAAGTGTGGCACGCGGACATTTTGCGCCCGGAGCAGCGCCAACATCCGGGACGACATCGGAAGAATCGGTTGAACTCGTTTTGTACGTGGGTGCGATCGCCGCTGGCGCACGCGCCAACAACGGCTGGTTGCAGGAAATGCCCGAGCCGATGACCAAGCTCACGTGGGGCAATGCGCTGCTGGTCTCTCCGGCACTGGCGCGGAAGCTTTCGTTGCAGGGCGCCGATCCGAAGACGGATGAGCCGGGCCACTGCGATGTGGTCAAGATTACGACCCAGGATGGAAGAACGCTGGAGGCGCCAGTGCTCATCGTGCCCGGGCAGGCGGAGAATTCCGTCGCGCTCGCGGTGGGCTACGGCCGAACGC
Source organism: uncultured Verrucomicrobiaceae bacterium (assembly GCA_964473925.1). Lineage (GTDB taxonomy): Bacteria > Verrucomicrobiota > Verrucomicrobiia > Methylacidiphilales > CAYYVW01 > CAYYVW01. Next base: position 356,416 of record CAYYVW010000001.1, on the reverse strand, counting down.
ACGCGGGGCGCGTTGGCAGCAACGTGGGCGTGCGCGCGTTTGCGCTGCAGACCAAACCAGGCGAGATGATCTTCTCGAACGTGAAGCTCGAGAAGACCGGCGAAACGGCGCCGCTGGCGATCACGCAGGAGCACGGCAGCATGGAAGGTCGTGGCTTGGTGCGCGAGGCGCCGCTCGAGCATTTCAAGAAGGACGCGAATTTTGTGCAATCGATCAGCATCGATGCGCATATGCCGGGGCACCCCAATTATGTGTCGGCGTACGAAAGTCCGCCGATGAACGCGCCGCATCAGTGGGGCATGGTCGTCGACCTGAACACGTGCGTCGGCTGCAACGCGTGCATGATCGCGTGCCAGGCCGAGAACAACATCCCGATCGTCGGTAAAGAGCAGGTCAGCCACGGCCGCGAGATGCACTGGATCCGCGTCGACCGGTACTTTGCCGGCGACGACGTGGAAGATCCGCAGTCCCTCTTCCAACCCGTCGCGTGCATGCAGTGTGAGAACGCACCGTGCGAAACAGTATGCCCGGTCAACGCGACGATTCATAATGATGAAGGCTTGAACGTGATGGCGTACAATCGGTGCGTCGGCACGCGGTACTGCGCCAACAACTGCCCGTACAAAGTCCGGCGCTTCAACTTTTTCAACTACAACGAGCGCCCGCTCGACGGCTTGTATCTCGGTCCGCTGACCGAGAAGGGGATGGACCCGTCGTTGCAGCTGCAGAAAAACCCGAACGTGACGGTGCGCATTCGCGGCGTCATGGAAAAGTGCACTTTCTGCGTGCAGCGGATCGAAGAGGCGAAAATCAATCAATTGGCCGTCGCACGCGATTCCGCCAACACGACGGTGCCGCGCGATTCTTTCAAGACGGCGTGTCAGGAAGTTTGCCCGGCGCAGGCGATCACCTTTGGCAACATCGCGGATTCGGAGAGCGCCGTCTCCAAGCTCAAGGCGAGCCCGCGCAATTACGCGCTGCTGGGGTATCTCAACACCCGGCCGCGGCTGACGTACTTGGCGCGCATTCGCAATCCCAATCTGCGCATGCCGGATGCGGATAAAATTGGCCGTACCAGCGCGTTTGGCCATGAAGCACACGACGAAAAGGGCCATGGCGCCGCCCATGAAGAAACGCATGCGGAGCACGAACCCGTAGCTGCCGAACCGGCGCACGCTCCGGCTCAGCAGGCAGCAGCGCCTTCTCCCGAGCACATCGCTGAGAAGCGCGCCGTGCCCGCGCCGACACCTGCGCCCGAAGCGCTGCCGGTGCAAGTGAAGCCCGTACTCGCTCCGTCACCCGGCAATAGCATGGTCGATCAACCCTTGTTCCCGGAAGCTGCAGGAGCGGGAGCGCCCGCGGCCGTCGCACCCGCTGGGGCTCCATAATCTGATTTTCCCTATATAATATGGCAACCCCCAGTCCCTTCCTTCGGTTTGATCCGAGTAAGTCGGCCGCGCCCGCGCGGACCGGACGGGATGGCTTTTCTGCCGACGAGGTTCGCCGCGCGCAGGAAGAGATGGCGCGGCCGCCACTCGTCTTGCAGAATCGTTCCGCGTCGTGGGTGAGCGAAAAAATCTCCTCGATCGTTGAGGGACCGACGCCGCGCTGGTGGTGGTGGATGACGGCGGTGACGGGCGCGTTTGTCGGCATTTTGGGACTGATGCTCACGTACCTGATCTCCACCGGTGTGGGCGTGTGGGGATTAAATCACCCGGTTGGCTGGGCGTGGGACATCACCAACTTCGTTTTCTGGATCGGCATCGGGCACGCGGGCACGCTCATCTCGGCGATTCTCTTTTTGACGCGGCAGAAGTGGCGCACGTCGATCAACCGCGCGTCCGAGGCGATGACGCTCTTCGCGGTGGTCTGCGCGGGCATCTTCCCATCGGTGCACGTCGGCCGCGTCTGGATGGCGTGGTACCTGTTCCCGATTCCGCAGTCCAATGCGATCTGGCCGAACTTCCGCAGTCCGCTGCTCTGGGACGTGTTTGCCGTTTCGACGTATTTGACGGTCTCGGTTCTTTTCTGGTACGTGGGCCTGATTCCCGATTTGGCGACGCTGCGCGACCGGGCGAAAGAGTTGTGGCGCAAGCGCGTGTACGGCTTTTTTGCGCTCGGCTGGCGCGGAGCGAACCGGCATTGGTCCAACTATGAGATGGCGTATCTCGTGCTGGCCGGGATCTCGACGCCGCTGGTGCTGTCGGTCCACTCGGTCGTCTCGTTTGACTTTGCGACGTCAGTTATCCCCGGCTGGCACACGACGATCTTCCCGCCGTACTTTGTCGCGGGCGCGATCTTTGGTGGATTTGCGATGGTGCTCACGATTCTCATTCCGGCGCGCGCGATCTACGGCTTGCACGATCTGATCACGCCCAAGCACATCGATAACATGTGCAAGATCATCCTGCTGACGGGCTCGATCGTCGGCTACGCGTATCTGATGGAGCTTTTCATGGCTTGGTACAGCGGCAACCCGAACGAGCGGTACGCGTTCTGGAACCGCATCTTCGGTCCGTACTGGTGGGCGTACGCCTGCATGATGACTTTCAACGTCATCTCGCCGCAGCTTTTCTGGAGCAAGCGGCTGCGTCACAATATTTGGGTCATTTATATTGTCGTGAATTTGGTCAATGCCGGCATGTGGTTTGAGCGCTTCGTCATTATCGTGACGTCCATTCACCGCGATTACCTGCCTTCGGCGTGGGGGATGTTCCATCCGACGTGGGTGGATATGCTCACTTTCGCGAGTACGTTCGGGCTGTTCCTCTTTCTGTTCCTACTGTTCATTCGCTTCCTGCCGATGATCGCGATCGCGGAAATTAAGACCGTCCTGCCCGAGTCAGATCCGCATTATCGTCCTAAGCCCAACCCGCAACTCGGAGAGCACGCATGAGCGCCGCCGCTTCCAACTCCGCTTCCAGCTGGCACGGCATCGGCGCCGCATTCCCGAGCGCTTCGGCGCTCTACCATGCCGCCGAGGGCGTGCGTGACCGAGGCTTTTACTTCTGGGACGTGTACAGTCCATTCCCGATTCACGGCATGGACAAAGCGATGGGCCTGGGCAAGTCAAAGGTGTCGATGTTCTCGCTTGCGGGCGGCGCGATTGGGCTGACGACCGCGGTGCTACTGCAGGTGGTGACGTCGGTGCTGATCTACCCGATGGTCGTGCAGGGTAAGCCGTACCTGTCGCTGCCTGCGTTTGTGCCGGTGATGTTTGAGCTGACGATTTTGCTGACGGCCTTTGGAACGGTCGTGGGGCTGCTGCTGCTCAACCTGCTGCCGCGCTTCCACCATCCGGTGTTCAATTGGGAAGCGTTTTCGCGCGTGAGCGATGATGGCTTTTTCCTCATCATTGAGGCGGAGGATCCGCACTTTGATCCGGCCAAGACGGCGGACTTTTTGCGTGAGCTCGGCGGAACCGAGGTGACGCTCATCCCCAAGGAGGATCCGAAACGCGGATAGGCGCCGCATTTTTCTGGAATTTTATCATGCGCATCTTTTGGTACAGTGTGGCAACGGCGACCCTGGTGGTGCTGGTCGTGTTTGGTTTCCGTGGCTGCAAAAGCTCCCGGCGGCCGCTGGAGGTTTTTGTCGGCGACATGAGGCATCAGCCGAAAGTGCGGGCGCAGGGCAAGACGCCGTTTTTTGCCGATCGCGTGGGCAACCGCATTCCGCCTGCGGGAACGATCCCGCAGGAAGCGCCGCGTGATTTGGATTACCGCAACACCGGCAAGATCGGCGGCCGCTGGGGTGACGGCATTCCGCTGAGCGTGGACCTGGCGGCGCTCGAGCGCGGCCGGGAGCGGTACATGATCCATTGCCAAGTTTGCCACGGGCCGACGGGCGAGGGGAACGGCATCACTTCTAAATACGGCCTCAACGGGATTGCGAATTTGCACCAGGATCGCTTCCGCGCGATGTCCGACGGCGAAATTTTTAGCACCATCACCAATGGCAAGGGCTTGATGGGGGCGTACGGCGCGAACATCTCGGTGGACGACCGATGGAAGATCATCACCTACGTCCGCGCGCTCCAGCGCAGCCAGAACGCGCGCCTGCAGGACGCCGATCCGGAAGGCCAAATCAAACTGCAATCTACCATCGCTCCCGCGGCGACGCCCGCCCGCTAAAATTCTCCCTATATTATAAGACACTTTCATGAGCGCTCACCCAGAACTCCCAACGCCCGAACGGCTGCCCGCGCCTCCGCGTGAGCTGCGGTATCTGTTCACCATCGGCTTGATTGCGCTGATTGTGACGGCGCTCGTGGCGCTGTTCGAACCGCAGCAAGTGGCGTTTTCGTGGCTCTTTAGTTTTTCGTATTTCTACACGATCGCGGTGGGCGCGCTCTTCTGGGTGATTCTGCACCACGCAGTGGACGCCGACTGGTCGGTGCTGGTGCGCCGCATTCTCGAGCACTTGGCGCGTTTGCTGCCATATTTGGCGATCGCGTTTATCCCGATTCTGTTTTTTGCGCCGCAGCTCTACCACTGGCTCACGCCCGAAGCCGCGCACGATCCGCTGCTGGCGCTTAAAAAAGGATATTTGAATTGGCCGTTCTTTGTTGCGCGCGCTGTCGGGTACTTCCTCTTTTTTACCTGGGCGGCCCGCGCGTTCTGGCGCGATTCGGTCCGGCAGGATACGCAAGATGCGACGGGTGCGCTGGTGATGGGCTACCGCTCCCGCCGTCGTTCTTATGTCTGCATTGCGCTGCTGGCTGTCTGCCTCACGTTCTCGACGCTCGATTGGCTCATGGGGTTGGATTATCACTGGTACTCGACGATGTGGGGCGTTTATCTTTTTGCCGGCGGCGCGCAGGCGAGCCTCGCGCTCACCACGCTGGTCGTGCTGGGGCTGCAACGTCGCGGATTTTTGAAGGCGATCACGCAGGAGCATTACCACATCATCGGTAAGCTGCTCTTTGCGTTTACGGTTTTCTGGGCGTACATCGCGTTCAGTCAGTACATGCTCATCTGGTACGCGAACATTCCGGAAGAGACGATTTTCTACATTCGCCGCAACACGGGCTCGTGGAACTGGGTCAGCTACATTTTGGTCTACGGCCACTTCGTCATTCCGTTCTTCCTGCTCCTGACGCAGGCGGCAAAGAAAAATCCGGTGCGGCTGGGGTTTGCGGCGGGGTGGATTCTCGTCCTGCACGCGGTGGATCATTACTGGATTATCATGCCCAACCTGCACCCGGCCGGCTTTTCACTCCATCCGGCGGATGTGACGGCGTGGCTGGCGCTGGCGATGTTGTTGACGGCAGTGTTCCTGCGGCTGCTTTACCGCACGAACCTTTTCCCGAGCAAGGATCCGCGGCTTGAGGACTGCGTCGGCATGATCAACTAGAACTCATAATAAGATTTTTTCCACACCTTCTATGATCCCTTCTTCCACAACTCCTCGCACGGAACCGGCCACGCGCTCGCGTTCGGCGCTGGTGCGCGCGCTCGTCGGAAGCCGGCTGGGCGTGCGCGTCTTGGCGGGAATGGCGTTGCTGCTGTTTGGAATTATCGCGCTCGTCATCGGCCGCTTTGACCGGCAGACGTATTTCTCATCCGAAGCCAAGCGTGGCACCGAGCGGCATGCGGCGCGTGTGGCGATTGACCAGGCGGGGGCGGCGAAGCTTTCCGAGCTGGGTTGGGTCGATGCGGCCAAGGGAACGGTCCGCCTTCCGATCGAGCGCGCGATGGAGTTGACGGCGAAAGAACTCGCCGCCAAGCCGATTGCTGCGACGGCGACTGTGGCAGGCGGACCTCCTGCGAGTACTTCAGTCGCAGCGGTGACAACGGTTCCAGCGGCCGCTCCTGCAACGACGACGACTGTTCCCGCAAAAGCGGTCGTAGCACCGATGGCCGCTACGGTTCCTGCTACAAATTCAATAAGCGGACCGGCGCCGGTGACTCCGGGCGCGGCACCGGTTCCTCCAAGCGAAGCCAGCCCTGCGCGTTCTGCTTCACAATCCTCTGCTGCTCGAAAAGCAACGAGCCCTTCGGTTCGTTCTTCGGTCCGCGGACTTCGAGGAGGCAACACGCGGTAACCCGAGCCGACGAGAATTTTATTATGTACGATGCTTCCTGGATTTTTATTTTGATGGTGCTGCCGATCAGCGCTCTCTCGGTGCTCGGGATTTGCTGGGCGGCACGGAAAGATGTGGCCGCGGACCTCGAGCTGCGTGAGCAGGCATCCAGCTCTCATCGATCCATTTAATATTTCTTATGTCTTCCAACCTTCAACTTTCTCCCGAGATGGCTGCCGCGCGGGCGCGTTCGGCTGAGAGCCTCGTCTTGTGGCTTTTCTTCGGGATGAGCGTGGCGTGGCTGGGGGTGGTGACGCTTCTGGGGCTCATCACTTCCATCCAGATGCACATGCCCGCGTTTTTAAATGTAGGGCTCGGATGCTTCTCTTACGGCCGTCTCGAGGCGGTGTACCGCAGCGCGCTCGTCTATGGCTGGCTCTGCAATGCGGGCCTGGGGCTTTTCTTCTGGATGCTGCTGCAATCGACACGCGCGCCGCTGTTAGGACTGCGGCGGCTGGTGATTGGCGGCGTGCTCTGGAATGCGAGCTTGGCTATGGGTGCGGTCGGCATTCTCTTTGGATGGGGGGCTGGCATCGCGTGGCTGGAGATCCCTCCATACGCAGCCGCGATTGCGCTCTTGGGCTTTTTGATGATGGGCTCGGGCATTCTCGATCAGGTGCACGCGCGGAGCACAGGTCGGCTCCAGCCGGCGCACGCGTATGGCGTCGCGGCAGTTTTCTGTTTTGCGTGGCTGGCGCTATTGGCGGCGGGTGGATTGGGGACGGGTTCCCTGCGCGGTGTGATGCAGGCAATCGTGACCGAGCAGTACGCGCACGGGCTGGTTTGGCTGTGCGTCGTCCCGCTCGCGCTTTCGGTGGCGTATCATTTTATGCCGCGCTTGACGGGGCAGCCGATCGGCCGGCCCGAGCTCGCTTCGTTCGGATTCTGGACCTGGATGCTGTTCGCCGCGTGGGCCGGGCTCGCCGGATTAACGGTGGGGCCGCTGCCGGTCTGGTTGATTTCTGTCGGCGTCGTGGCGGGTGTGCTGATGGTCGTCCCCATCGTCATCGTTGCCGTCAACTTGTTCGGCACGTTGCGCGGGCAGGCGACGCATGTGTATGAAACGCCGGCACTGCGCTTCTTACTCGCGGGCGTGATTATGCTGACGATCGCAGCCGGGCTTTTGAGCGTCTTCTCCCTCCGCAGCGTGCAAGCGGTGATGGGGACGACGTGTGGGCAGGCCGGGCTGTTGCACTGGCTGCTGTATGGCGGCTGCGGCTTTATTTTTTTCGGCGCGATCTACGCGCTACTGCCGCACATGACCGGCAAGAACTGGCCGCAGGTGCAGCGGATCAAGGCGCACTTTTGGACGTCGGTGTACGGAAGCGGGCTGGTCGGCTTTGTACTGGCTATCGGCGGAATGTCGCAGGGGATGGCGCTCCAGGAGGCGCACTTGCCGTTTGAAGAAACGCTGCTGCGCGTGCTGCCGTACTTGACGGGACAGACGCTCGGCTGGTTCCTCATTTTCATTGGTAACGGCGGGTTCTTCCACAACGTCGCCGAGATGATCGGGCGCGAGTGGGTCGCGACCTGCGCGCTGCACGCACGGCGAATTTGGAATTCCGTGCACTGGCCTAACGCCAGCACACAAACGGTGAAGCGGGAGGAAGCGCGATGAATCGGCTCTCGAATTTGGTAGCGGGGCTGCTGTTGGCATTTGGCTCAGCGTGGCTTGTGCTTTTCCTGGTTTCCTATTTGCAAATGGGAGCATTGCAGCCGGAGGTGAATGCCGATACAGGCGACATGGCTCCGATGCCCGCGACGGATGGACTGGCGGCTGCGGGCCGGCGCGTTTACGCGGCGAACGGTTGTGTCGCGTGTCATTCGCAGCAAGTGCTGCCCGGGCATGTGAGTGCGGATATCGCACGCGGATGGGGCAGCCGCCGGACAGTAGCGCGGGATTATCTCAATGAATCGCAGCTCTTTCTGGGCCATGCGCGACTGGGCCCCGATCTGGCGAACGTTGGCGCGCGCGGCAAGGACGCGATGGATTATCACCGGCGACTGTATGCTCCGGCTTCGATGGCTGAGACGTCGCTGATGCCCGCGTACCGTTTCTTGTATCGCGTGCAAAAAATCAAAGGTCAGCCCGCGGCGGATGCGCTGCCGCTCAAAGGAGATTACGCGCCAAAGACGGGGTACGAGGTCGTGCCGACGTTTGAAGCCAAGGCGCTCGTCGCGTACCTACTTTCACTCGACCAGAGCTACGCGCTGCCCGAAGCCAAGTCGGATTAAAATCTAACAGAAAAAAACAGTCGTGATTTTAAAAGAACATAACCCCGAGTGGATCGAACCCGAGCACCCGCTGCCCGCGCTGAGGACCGACGCGCCCGAGTTCCGAGAAGTTGCAGATGCTTCTGCGGAAGACGCAATGCCGCAAGTTCGTGTTCCGGCGCCGATGTGGCTTTTGGTGCTGGGAGCATGCCTCCTTTTCTGGGCCGGGCTTTATCTCGCATTCTACAGCGGCGGATTCCGCTCCACCGTTTTCGATGAGACCGCGATCGCGTACGGACCGGGGGCAGTCGCGCATTCGGCGAGTGCCGCCAAAAAAGCAGGAGCCGCGAGCGCAGAAGCCTCCGCAGCAGCGGAAGACCCGGTCGCGCTGGGCAAGCGATTCTTCAGTGCCAACTGCATCGCGTGCCATCAAGGGAACGGGCAGGGCGTCGCGGGCCAATATCCTCCGCTGGTCGGATCGGATTGGGTGAATGGCTCGACTAAGCCGCTGGCGGCGATCGTGCTTTACGGCATCCAAGGACCGATCCAGGTGCACGGCACCACGTATAACGGACAGATGCCGGCGTGGGGACCCGTTCTTACCGATAAAAAAATTGCCTGTATTTTGACGTACATCCGGCAAGAATGGGGGAACAAGTCCGGTCCGGTGACGACGGAAGAGGTGGGCGCGATTCGCAAAGAGTTCGCCTCACGCACGACGCCCTGGACCGAGCCCGAGCTCAAAGCCCTCAAGTAACGTCTTACCTTCTCACATTTTTTCATGACCGCTGCCGACCATCACGATTCACACGACTCCCATCACGCGCTGCCGTGGTGGCGGGCGTACTGGTACTCGACCGATCATAAGGTGATTGGCATTCAGTATTTGATCACGGCGCTCGCGTTTTTGTTCTTCGGCTTTTTGCTGATGACGCTGATGCGCTATCAGCTGGCGTATCCGGGCAAAGCATTTCCCGTTTCGTGGGTGGTGGATTTCTTCGGTCAAAAGCAGATGCCCGGCGGGGTGATGTCGCCCGACTTGTACAACTCGCTCGGGGCGATGCACGGGACGATCATGGTCTTTTTAGGGGTCGTGCCGCTGCTTGTGGGCGCGTTTGGCAACTATGTGGTGCCGCTCCAGATCGGCGCCAACGACATGGCGTTCCCCAAGCTCAATATGGCGAGCTATCACGTCTATCTGGTGGGCGGCATTATCATGCTGGTGAGTTTCTTTATTCCCGGCGGCGCCGCCAAGTCGGGGTGGACGTCGTATGCGCCACTTTCGATTATTTCCGATCCAGCGGGGACGGGCTCGGTGTGGCTCACAGGGCAGACGATCTGGATTTTAGGGATGACGTTCCTGATCACCTCGTCGCTGCTGGGCTCGATCAATATTATCGTGACGATCGTGCAGCTCCGCGCGCCGGGGCTCACGTGGATGCGGCTGCCGTTTTTTATCTGGGCGCAGCTGGTGACGGCGTTTCTGCTGGTGCTCGCGTTTCCGCCGCTGGAGGCGGCCGCGTTTTTGCAATTGATGGATCGCGTCGCGCAGACGAGCTTTTTTATGCCCTCCGGATTGTACGTGGGGGGCGAGCCGCTCAATCAGCTCGCTGGTGGCGGAACTCCGCTGCTCTGGCAGCATCTCTTCTGGTTCTTAGGCCATCCCGAGGTGTACGTGATGATTCTCCCGGGAATGGGCATCGTCTGCGAAGTCATCGCAAACAACACGCGCAAGCCGATTTGGGGATACAAGCTGCTGGTCTACTCGGTCTGGCTGCTGGGGTTCCTCTCGATGATCGTCTGGGCGCATCATATGTACCTGACCGGGATGGGGACGATGGTCAGCAAGTTCTTCCAGATCACCACGGTGATTATCTCGATTCCATCCGTGGTTATTTTAACGGTGCTGCTCATTTCGCTCTGGGGAGGATCGATCCGTTTTACGGTGCCCATGCTGTTTGCGACGGCGTTCCTGCCGCTCTTTGGGATCGGCGGGCTTACCGGGCTGCCGCTGGCCTTCAGCGCAACTGATCTGTATCTGCACGATACCTATTATGTCATCGGGCATTTCCATTACGTCATCGCGCCGGGGACGATTCTTGCGATTTTTGCGGGGATTTATTACTGGTACCCCAAAGCGACGGGGCGAATGATGAGCGAGTTTTTAGGTAAGCTGCACTTCTGGCCGACGATGATCTTAATGAATGCCATTTTTCTCCCGATGTTTTTCCAAGGACTGGCCGGAATGCACCGTCGCGGATACGACGGCGGACAGATCTACGAGCTGGCCAAGCCGGTTTTGCACTGGAACGCGTGGATTGGTGTGAGTGTGTGGCTGCTGGGCCTCGCGCAGCTTCCATTCATCTTTAACTTTTTCTGGAGTATCCGTGGCGGCCGTAAGGTGAACGATAACCCGTGGGAGTCCACGACGCTCGAATGGCAAACGCCCACGCCGCCGCCGCACGGGAACTTCCTGACGCCGCCGGTGGTCCACCGCGGTCCGTACGAGTACAGCGTGCCGGGTCGCACTGAAGATTACACTCCGCAAACCGAGCCGCCGCTGCGCCGCCCCTAAATTTCGCCGAAGCTTTCTCATGGAAATTCCCTACACTGTCCAAACGCGGCCCGACACGGGGCTCTGGAACGCCCGACTGGGGATGTGGCTTTTCCTTGCGTCCGAGGTGATGCTCTTTGCCGGAATTTTCTCCGCGTATCTTTTCCTCCGCTTGAATGCGGACGTCTGGCGGCAGGATATGCTCAACATTCCGCTGGGCCTGGGCAACACGTTCATCCTGATCGGTTCTTCCATCACAATTATGATGGCGTGGGCGGCCGCCAAAGGCCGCCGACTCGCTTCCTATCGCAAATGGATGGGGCTGACAATCTTGCTCGGCTTTATTTTCTTGGGCGTGAAGGGGTATGAGTACTCGACCAAGTTTTCTCACTACGGCGTGTTCATCAAACCCGCCGCGGTTGAGAAATATCAGGAAGCTGCGAAAGAGGTTGGAGCGCTGGCGGTGTTACATCCGGCCAGTGGCCAGCTGGAGCTGACCGGCCACTTAATCTCTGAAACGCCAACCGAGGTCGTCCTTGCTCCCGATTCCGACCATCACGCCGCCGGGCAAGATTCCGAGCAGGTTGCAGGAGAAGCGCACGACCACGCGACGCTGCAAATCGCTAAGGCGGATATCCACCGCTGGTCGAATTTTGCGCCGAGGTATTCCGGCTTCCTGGGCATTTACTTTGTGCTGACCGGCTTGCACGCGCTGCACATCCTGGGCGGGTTGGTCGTGATGCTCTATCTCTGGGGGCCGGGTGTGGGCCTCTTCCATCGCGTGCCCGAGCAATTTGCCAACCGGATCGAGGTAATCGGGCTTTTCTGGCACTTCGTTGATTTTGTTTGGATGTTCCTCTTCCCAATTCTCTATCTCCTGTAGTTCCATGAATTCTTCCACGCACGATACGACTGCTGCTGAGCATCACGTCACCATCCGTTGGCGCGGCTTTGCCGCGATCGCGCTAACGGTTGTCCTCAACGTGCTCGTGCATTACAGCGGTCTGCCGCAGATTTGGCGCATCAGCCTGCATCTGCTTTTGGCAACAGTCCAAGCAGCCTTGGTTGCGGTTCACTCCATGCACCTGATGGCTGAGCGCAATATGGTCCGCTGGGTGCTCATTTTTACGGTGCTTTTCACCGTCCTCTTGTTTGGACTTTGCTTGCTTGGTTACTACGACACTCCTCGCTTATGAGCCTGCGCACCATTCATCTGCTGTTTATTCTCGCTGCAATTGCCACGGCGCTGGGGACTGGCGTGTGGCTTGTGTCGGAGGCATCGGTTGAAGCGCTCGATCCGGCTTCGCGCTCAGCACTCACCTGGATTTGCTTTGGGCTCACGGCGGGGATGCTTCTTTATGCGATTTGGTTTTTGCGTAAGAAATGGAGCAAAGGCGCAGGAGCGGGATTGATGCTCACAATTTGCGCGGGGATGCCGTCGGCGGCGCACGCGTGCGCAACGTGTTATGGCCAGGCCGGAACGCCGGTGATCGATAACATGAACATCGCCGTTCTCTTTATGCTGGGCGTGGTTGGCGGGATGCTGGGCATTGCGGTGGGCTTTGCGGTTTATCTGCGTCGCCGGAGCCTCAAGCTGGAGCGCGCGTCATGAATTTTCTCCATTGGTTCAGTCTGACCGAAAACGCTGCCGAGCATGGGTATCGGATCGATCACCTGCTCACGTTCATTCACCTTTTCATGGCGGTGCTTTTCATTGGGTGGTCACTTTTCTTTTGCTACGTGCTGTGGCGCTTCCGGGCCAAGCGCAATCCCCGCGCGGCGTACGAGGGGATGCGCAGCCACTTCTCGACCCACGTCGAGATGACGGTGATCTTGATTGAGGTGCTCCTGCTCCTCGGGTTTGCGTTCCCCATCTGGACGCAGTACGTCAACCGCTTTCCGACGCCCGAGACGGCGGTGCGCGTCCGTGTCGTGGGCGAGCAATATTTGTGGAACTATCAATATCCCGGCACGGATAAAAAATTTGGCCGCCGTTCTCTCGATCTGGTCAACGCCAACAATCCGCTGGGTTTGGACCGGACCGATGAAGATGCCAAGGATGATATCCTGGCCAAAGGGGAAATGCACTTGCCGGTCGATCAGCCCGTGATTCTTGAGATCAGCTCCAAAGACGTCATCCACAACTTTGCGATTCCGCACCTGCGCACGGCGCAGGACGCCATTCCGGGGCAAGTGATCCCCGTTTGGTTCAAGCCGATTCGTGCGGGAACGTATGATGCAATTTGCGGCCAGCTCTGCGGCTCGGGGCATTACGCAATGCGCGGCGTCGTCGTGGTCGAAAAGCCGGAAGAATATCAGGCATGGCTGCAGGAGCAGGGGAGTTTGAGCGGCGCGGTTCAAAAAGCGACGGCGCCTGCTGCCGCGACGAATGCCGTGCCCGTGAAAGCCGGTTAGCGCGCATGCAAACGCTTTGCCTGGCGACGCGCAACCCGCATAAAACCGCGGAGCTGCAAGCGATCTTGGGCGGCGCGTGGCAAGTGAGCGACGCGTCGCAGCGCGCCGATTTGCCCGAGGTCGAAGAGACTGGTGCGACGTTTCAAGAGAACGCGGCGCTCAAAGCAGTTGCAATTTCGGAGCGGGTGCCCGGTTGGGTCCTGGCGGATGATTCGGGGCTGGAGGTGGATGCGCTGGGCGGCGATCCCGGTGTTTTTTCTGCACGGTACGCGGGTGTGGATGCGACAAGCGATGCGAATAACCGCAAGCTGCTCGCGGAGCTGGATCGAATCGGCGCGCGCTCCTTGCCCGAGCGTCGCGGGCGATTTCAATGCGTGCTCGCGTTGGCGCAGGCAGGGAAGGTGCTCGAATTTTTTCCGGGCACGTGCGAAGGCGCGATTATTTTCGCTCCCTCGGGGGAGGGTGGCTTTGGATACGATTCGCTTTTTTTGCCGAATGGCTTTGACGAGACGTTTTGGCAAATGCCCGTTGAGATAAAAAACCAGATCAGCCACCGCGGACGCGCATTGGCAGCGTTCTTGGAATGGAGTCGCAGTACAAAAGCTGCGACAGCAGGTTAAGCTTTCGATGCTGGCTTGATTGCGGCTGCGCTGGGAGCGAGCGATTCGAGGAACGGCCGGTAGTGCTTTTGATACAGCGCCTCCGGATCGAGCTCGGGCCGCATGATTGATTGCGACTGGTAGGAGGGTTGCATTTCAAGCCATGCCACCGCTCGCGTCAAATCGGCGGGAGAATCAATGCGGAATGCCAAGCTGTCGTGCAAATATGCGAGCGCCGGCGTGTTCGTCGACCAGATCGGGAGGCGATGCCAGCCCGCTTCAAGCACGGGCGTGCCGATGCTTTCCTGCAGGGAGGTATTCAGCAGGCAATCGCAGACGCGGTAAAGGTCTTGCAGTAGCCGCGCGTTGACCGGCAGGTGGTCTGAAATAATGACGACATGCCGAGAGAGCTTCTCGGCAATTTGGCGGCGCAAAAATTGCGCATAGGCCTCGTCCTTGGAGAGGTCGGAGTCGGCGACACCGGTGATAAAAAGGAGCGGGTTGTATTCTTGAGCGATGAGTGCTTCGATCCACTGGAGCGCCTGCTCCAGATTTTTTTGCGGCTGCAATTTTGCCGGGAGCAGGAATACGAAGTCCCGATTCGCGTAATCGAGCTCGGGCAGCGATGCTTGAATCTCGGGCGTCAATCCGAGCACGCGCGCCGGATCCACCAGCGGTGGAATGAGGTGCGGTTTGGGCGCCGGGCTCAGTGATTCGGTCAATTGGAGCGCGGTCAACTCGTTGGGCACGACGTAGTGAATATGCGGGCTCGATTGTGTGAGGAACGACCACGGTGTCTTGCGGCCCACCGCCGCGGGCCACGGCGCTGCCGCGGAGGAGACGCTGTGCACCCAGCCGGCGACAGGGCGTCGTTTGGCCAGTTCGTGCATCGCATGCGTGAGCGTCAGATTTTTTGCAGAGGTGAAATGCTCGTGGACCAGCACGGCGTCGGCCTCTGCGAGCCGGGGCGTGAGCGCGTCCTCGAGTAACTGCCGGTAAGCGGCATACTGTCCGTCGAGCTGTCCTTGCCAAATCCGGTTTTGCACGGCGTGGCCCAGCTCGTGGTGGGGTGCGAGCTCTGGGAGGAGTTCCAGCTTCCAATCGGCCCCCGGCTGCTCGCCTTTTCCGGCAAAGACCGTGACTTCGTGTCCGTGGCGCTGGAGCAAGTTGGCTTGGTCGAAAATTAGATTTTCAACGCTGCCGGGATGTGGCCAGGCGGTCTGGTGGACCAACGCGATTTTCATGGAATCGGTTTCTATCCAAGCGGGATTGCGAAGCGGCTGCACGCTTTTTTCAAGCATGTGCCCGAGCGTTGTTTTATCCTCCGGTTTGCGATACGCTCTATCCCCGAATGCTCGCAGAGCAAGAACCGGTAAAACAGCAGCCGCCCGTCTCGTGGCGCGGCCCTGTCGTCGTGCGCAGCCCCAACTGGCTGGGGGATGCGATTATGACGTTCGCGGCGGTGCGCAATCTCAAGCAGGCGCTGGGTTTGCTTCCGCTGGCCGTTGCAGCTCCAGAAAAATTCAGCTACCTCTGGACGCTTTGTCCGTTTGTGGATGAAGTGATCCCGCTCCCGCAGCCACGTCAGCTTTTCCCAACGGCGCAACTGCTGCGCGCGAAAAATTTTCAGGAAGCGCTCCTTCTGCCCAATTCACTCCGCGTTGCGGCGGAAGCACGGCTGGCGCGCATCCCGCGGGTGTACGGCTATGCGGGGCACGCCCGGCGGCTTCTTTTAACGCGGACGGTTCCGCGGTGGCCGTTCGATCTGATGCATCGTCATCATCGCTACTACTATCTCAATTTGGTGGAAGCGCTAACGGGAATCGGAGAGGAAACGCCGCCCGCGTTGCGCGTGGATGCAGCGCCGGGCCCGCGGACGCGCGTGAGTCTCTGCCCTGGCGCGGAATATGGTCCGGCCAAGCGCTGGCTTCCGGACCGGTTCGTGGAAGTGGCGGAAGCGCTGCGCAAAGAGCTCGGCTGCGAAGTAGTCCTGCTGGGCGCTCCGAAGGATGCTCCGGTTGCCGAAGAAATTGCGCGAAAGGCGCCCTGGATTCTCAATCAAACCGGCAAGACGACGCTGCCCGAGCTCGTGCAGGCGCTGGCTGACTCGCGCTTGGTTATTAGTAACGACAGCGGCGCGATGCACTTGGCGGCAGCGCTCGGCGTGCCGACGGTGGGCCTCTTCGGCTCGACCGATCCCAACTGGACATCTCCGCTGGGCCCTCGAGTTCGCGTGGTCCGTCGCCATGTTCCATGCAGCCCGTGCTTTTTGCGCGAATGCCCGCTCGACTTTGCCTGCATGCGCTCGATCCAAACTCAGGATGTTGTGGCGGCCGCGCTTGAAATTATTCCTGCTACATGAAAATTTCCGCCTGCATCATCACCCGCGACGAGGAGCAGAATCTGCCGCGTTGCCTGGCGAGCTTGAAGAATATCACAGATGAAATTGTCATCGTCGATTCGGGCAGTACGGACGCGACAGAATCAATCGCGCGCAATGCGGGTGCGCGCTTTATTCCACACGCGTGGGAAGGGTACGTCGGGCAGAAGAATTTTGCGCTGACCCAAGCCGCGCATCCGTGGGTGCTCAGCATCGATGCTGATGAAGAGCTTGATGAAACGCTGCAGGATTCAATCCGTGCGCTGCGCCGCACAGAAGCTTCAGAAAAAAATCCGCCGCTGGGCTATCGCATCTCCCGGGTGGCGCGCTACCGGAACCAGTGGATTTGGCATGGAGATTGGTACCCGGACGTGCTCGTCCGGCTTTTCCAAAAAAACGCCGCGCAGTTTGTCGGCGGCCGTGTGCATGAGCGCCTGGTGCTCGGGGAGGGGATCAATTTGTCCTCGTTGCCACGGCTTTCGGGGCATCTGCGTCATTACACCTATCAAGATGCGGCGGATCGGCGCGAGCGAATGCTGCACTACGCCGAGCTTTGGGCACAGTCGGCGCAGGAGCGCGGGCGGAGCGCTCAGGCGTGGGATCCGGCCGTGCGGGCGGCAGCGCGGTTTGTTCGCGGCTACGCGCTGCGGGCTGGTTTTTTGGACGGCGCGGTTGGCTTTGAGATCGCACGAGGGAATGCGCAGGAAGTTTTCTGGAAGTACAGGCGCTTGCGGGAATTAACTAGTAACGGAGATCAAAACCGATGAGCCGGACGCGCCGTTCTGCGATGGTGGTGGGCGTTGCTGTTATTGTTTCGCGCCTGTTTGGTCTGGTGCGCGAACAAGTTTTCGCCGCGATGTTTGGCGCGGGTAAGCTGCTCGATGCGTATTTGGCTGCGTTCCAAATCCCGAACCTGCTGCGCGATCTTTTCGCTGAAGGGGCGCTCTCAACCGCGTTTACGACGACGTTCACCAAAAAATGGGAGCAGGCCGGCCCAGGGGCCGCGTGGCAGCTGGCGCGCCGCGTCATGGCGGCCGCAACGGTGGTCTTGGTGATTCTCTGCGGGATCGGAATTTTATTTAGTCCGTGGATCGTCGCGGCGACCAGCTACGGCTTTCATCAAGTGCCCGGCAAGTTTGAGTTGACGGTGCAGCTCACGCAATTGCTTTTCCCGTTCATTCTTTTTGTTTCACTCGCGGCGCTGGTGATGGGGATTCTCAACGCACGCGATTACTACGCGCTTCCGGCCTCCGCATCGACGGCATTTAACATCATCTCCGTCATCACGGGTGTTGCGCTGGCGTTCTTATTTGAGGCGCCGGCGGATTGGCGGCGCATTCATTTCTCCGAGCGCGCGCTGGTGGGCGTTTGCATCGGCGTGTTGCTGGGTGGGATCGCGCAGCTGATGATTCAACTGCCGCGGCTCTGGAAGCTCGGCTTTCGCTGGAAGTGGGAGCTGGTCTGGAACGATCCCGATTTACGTGCGATCGGCCGGTTGATGCTGCCGAGCATCATCGCGGGCGCGGCGGTGCAGGTGAACGTGCTGGTGAACGGACTTTTTGCTTCTTCCATCGACGGCGCACGGTCGTGGCTCGCGTGCGCGTTCCGGCTCATGCAATTTCCCATTGGCGTTTTCGGAGTCGCGATCGCGACGGTCACACTGCCGGCGGTCTCGCGCCATCGCGCGCGCTCGGATCTGCATGCTTTCGGTAAAACGGTGGAGGAGTCGCTGCGGTTTGCTTTTTATCTGACGATTCCGGCGACGATCGGCTTGATGCTGCTGGCCAAGCCATTGATCGCCGTCATTTACCAGCACGGCCAATTTGACGCAATGGACACGCAGCAAACCGCGTGGGCGCTGCAGGCGTATCTCTTAGGATTGGTTGCTTACTCCGCGATCAAGGTGCTTGTCCCGTGCTTTTACGCGCTTGACGCGCCATCGGTGCCGCTGCGCGTGAGTTTGATTGGCATCGGCGTCAATCTCATCCTGAACATTGCGCTCATGCACGTCCTTCACTTGGGCCATGTCGGACTCGCGCTCAGCACCGGTGTTGTGGCGGCGGTCAATTGCATCCAGTTGGCGATCGCGCTGCGGCGGCACGTCGCGTATGGCACGTGGGCGGCGTGGAGGAGCTTTGTCTCACGCATTGCAGCCGCGACGCTGGTGATGGGATTACTCTTATATAGCGCCGCTTCCGTATGGCTCTGGCCATGGGCGACGACGCTGCCGCGGATGCTGCTGGCGCTCACACTCTACATTGGCATCTTTGCGAGCGGCTATTTTCTGATTACAGCGCGCTTAAAGCTGGAGGAGGCGACGGCGCTTTTGCGCTGGCTCCGCGCGCGCGTCGGCGCATAGTTCTACAACTCGCACGCCTTATGAATTCTCCTTGGAAAAGCTGCCTGACGATTGTCGCAGTGATCGTCCTAGTGCTGAGTCTTTGCTTAAACGGCCTGCTGATTGCGGGATTAGCCGTGATGCTCGAGCCTCCCGGCGGACCTACGGAGCGTCCGCGTTATCAAGAACAGCGCATTGCGGGCGACGAGCATTCGAAGGAAAAAATCGTCGTACTCGATCTTGCTGGTGTCATTCTTTCCGAACCGATGATGCGTTACGGCGACTCCATGGCGGATGAATTTATCGCCAAGCTCAAGCAGGCGCGGGAGGATGAGCATGTCGCGGCGATCGTCATCCGCGTCGATTCCCCCGGTGGTGAGGTGACGGCTAGCGATGTCCTTTATCATGAAATCGCGCAAACGCGCGCGATTAAGCCGGTTGTTATTTATATGCAGTCGCTCGCTGCGTCGGGCGGGTATTACGCGGCGATGGGCGGCACGTACGTTGTCGCGCATGAACTCACGCTCACCGGCAGCATCGGCGTTTTGATGGAGACGGTCAACGCGACGAGCTTGCTCGATAAAATCGGCGTGCGGCTGGTTGTGTTTAAATCGGGGCAGTTCAAGGATCTGCTCAACCCCGGCCGGGAGATCACGCCCGCCGAGATGCAGTTGGTGCAGGGAATGGTGAACGAGACGTACGAGAAATTTTTGAGCGTCGTCGCAAGCGAGCGAAAACTCGCGCCCGCAGTTCTTCGCGATGG
The DNA here is from genome assembly GCA_964473925.1 of uncultured Verrucomicrobiaceae bacterium. Classification (GTDB taxonomy): domain Bacteria; phylum Verrucomicrobiota; class Verrucomicrobiia; order Methylacidiphilales; family CAYYVW01; genus CAYYVW01. The sequence continues at coordinate 337,068 of CAYYVW010000001.1, read as the reverse complement.
TTTGGCCGATGGCCGTGTCATCAGCGGTGCGCAGGCGAAAGCGGCAGGCTTAGTTGATGAGCTCGGCTATTTGGATGACGCGATCGATGCCGCGCTGGAGTTCGCCGCCATTTCCGAAGCGCAGGTGGTTCAATATGACAGGCCCGTCAGCTTTTCCGATCTCTTCCGCATGTTCGGCCAGTCCCGCGCGGAGCCGACGGTTCGGCTCGAGCTTGGCGCACCGATCGCGCGCCTGACGCCGGGCAAGCTCTACTTCCTACCGGCTTCATTTTTCAGCGCGCCCTCGCAGTAGGAGAACCGCTGCATGCCCTCCTTTGATTTTCTCGTCGTTGGCAGTGGGATCGCTGGCCTGTCGTTTGCGCTCAAAGTTGCTGAGCGCGGGACGGTTGCCATCCTCACTAAGAAGACGCGCGCTGAATCCAACACCAATTACGCGCAAGGCGGAATCGCGTGCGTGACGGCGGCGGAGGATTCTTTCGAGCTGCATGTCCGCGATACGCTTGAGGCGGGCGCGGGGCTCTGCCGGGAAGAGGTCGTCCGGACGATCGTGCGCGAAGGACCGGCGCGCGTGCAGGAACTCATCGCGCTGGGTATGCAGTTCACCGAGCGCAAAGACCTGGACGGCGCAGCGGGGTTCGACTTGGGCAAGGAAGGCGGACACTCGCGGCGGCGCATCCTGCACGCGCAGGATGTGACGGGGAGGGAGATCGAGCGCGCGTTGCTCGAGGCGATCGCGCGTCATCCCAATATTTTGATGTTCGAAAACCATGCTGTCATTGATTTCATCACATCGCAGAAAATTGATCCGCGCGCTGCGCACAATGCATGCCTCGGCGTCTACGCCCTGGATGTTCCATCGCAAAAAGTAGAAGCGTACGTCGCGCGTCAAACGCTGCTGGCGACGGGCGGCTGCGGAAAAGTTTACCTCTACACGACCAATCCGGATATTGCGACGGGTGACGGCGTGGCGATGGCGTGGCGTGTTGGAGTTCCGATTGCGAACATGGAGTTCATCCAATTTCATCCGACGTGCCTGTATCATCCGAAAGCGAAATCGTTCCTCATCACCGAAGCGGTGCGCGGTGAGGGCGGCGTGCTGCGCGACGCGTCCGGGCGGCCGTTCATGCGCGGCGTGCATCCGCTCGAATCGCTGGCGCCGCGGGATATTGTTGCGCGCGCGATCGACGCCGAGATGAAACGAACCGGCGCGCCGTGCGTCTATCTCGACATCACGCACCAACCGCGCGCATTTTTGCAGGACCGCTTCCCGACGATCTACCAGCGTTGTATGGAACTGGGGATCGATATTGCGACCGATCCAATCCCGGTCGTGCCGGCGGCGCATTATCAGTGCGGCGGCGTCCCGACCGATCTGGATGGCCGCACATCGCTTTCCGGCCTTTGGGCCGTGGGAGAGGTCGCCTGCACAGGGCTTCACGGCGCCAACCGCTTGGCGAGCAACTCCCTCTTGGAAGCGCTCGTCATTTCGCGCCGCTCAGCCGAAGCGGTCATTGCTCAGTTCGATACAAAAGAAAAAGTTTCTTTTGCTGACGAAAAAGTCCCCGCGTGGGATGCCGGTTCCGCTGCGGACCCGGACGAGCTGGTCGTCATCGCCCACAACTGGCGCGAGATCCGCCAACTGATGTGGGACTACGTCGGCATCGTCCGCACGACAAAGCGGCTGCAACGCGCGCGCGCGCGTCTCCAGCTGTTGCGGCAGGAAGTGCAGGAGCTTTACTGGAACTATAAAGTCACGGCGGACCTGATTGAATTGCGCAATCTGGTCGTGGTTGCGGCGCTCATTGTCGAAAGCGCGCTCGCGCGGCATGAAAGCCGCGGTTTGCACTTCACGCTCGATTATCCGGAAGTGGACACTTCCCAGCCACAGAGCGACACAGTCCTCTCGCAGGCGTCAATACTGTGAAGCGGCGAGCAAGAGCAGCAGCAGCGAATAGAGGATCCCCGCGTACGTCAGGTATTTAAACCGCTCCGGCGTTGCGTTGGCCCAGGTGAGCCCATCGCGCATCAAGTGCGGCGTCGCAAAATAGACCATGCCTTTGATCGCCCAGAGATACGCTGTCACGCTGATGACATATCGCCACGGGCTCGGGTGCATAAACGCAGCGTCCAGAAGCACGTTTGCTCCTAAGATCAGCAGCAGGCCCATGGCGCGGACAAAAATAAACTCCTTCAAGAAAATTGCCACAGCGACGGTGCCGACGGCCCACAGGCAGGTGAGCGGCCAGCGTAGCGGCGACATCTCGCCCAGATCCATCGTGGCGGTCAGCGCGCACGCCCAGACCCCGCCCGCTACCAAGAGCGCCGTCCCGGTTTGCACATCGCGCAGACGGTTGCGCAGCCAACTGATGGTTTGCGCTGGCTTCCAGAGCATCACGAGGTGGAGCGGCAGCCCAATGCCACCTAAAACGAGCGCCACCGTTTTGAGCGACACGTTGTAAATCAGCGGGCTGGAAAATTCGTTCATGAGATAAGAGAGGCCGAGGTGGATGCGGTTGCCGCGCCATCGGGAGCGTCAACGCCCGCGAGCACGGGCTCGGCATAATAGGTAAAGCCGGTCGTCTCAAGCAAGCGCACTGGCAAGAGCTGCCCGCGCCAGCGTTCGTGCGCGTCGACCAAAACCAGGCGGTTGGTCCGCGTCCGACCCGCGAAGCGCAGCGGATTATTTTTGCTTTCGCCCTCCACGAGAATCTCCGTCTCGGTGCCGACGAGCGCCCGGTTTTTTTCCGCGGCGATTTTATCCAGCGCTTCCAGGAGGATCTGATTGCGCTCCATCTTGACGTCTTCCGCGACCGGATCGGGCATCGTCGCAGCGGGCGTATCGCGGCGCGGCGAGTAGCGGAAGATGAACGCGTTATCAAAAGCGATCTCCTCCACCAGGCGGAGCGTCGCGTCAAAATCTTCCGCCGTTTCGCCCGGGAAGCCGACGATGACGTCGGTCGTCAGCGCGAGCTCTGGCTGTGCCACCCGCAGCGCGCCGACCAGCTTGCGGTATTTCTCGACTGTGTACGCGCGGTGCATGCTCTTTAAAAGACGATCGCTCCCCGATTGCAGCGGCAAGTGGACATGCTCACACAATTGCGGCAGGCGGCTGAACGCCTCAATCAAATCAGCCTTGAAGCCGATCGGGTGAGGGGAAGTGAACCGCACGCGCTCAATGCCGGTCACTGCACAGACAGCTTCGAGCAATTGCACAAACGGGCTCTTGCCATTGATCGCGGGAAATTCGTGCCGGCCGTACAGGTTGACGATCTGCCCCAACAGTGTCACTTCGCGGATCCCTTGCGCGGCGAGCACGCGGACTTCCTGCACGATCTCTGCGATCGGCCGGGAACGCTCGGCCCCGCGCGTGCTCGGGACGATGCAAAAGGTGCAGTGCATATTGCACCCCTGCATGATCGAGACAAATGCGGTCACCTGCCGCGGCGCCAGGACGTGATCGCGAATCGTATTCTGCGAGCCCGCCTCTTCCGCGGTATCGACGATCGGCCGCGTCTTCGTCGGCGCGGCGGATTCTGTCTTCTCGCGTACAAGCCGATCAATGTAATCGGCTGTTTCGTGGAATTTCTGCGTGCCGACGATGAGGTCCACATCGGGCAAGCGGTCGAGCAGCTCCTTGCCGCGGCTTTGCGCCATGCAGCCGAGAAACCCGAGTACCAGATTGGGGTTCTGCTTTTTGAGATTGGCCAGCGCGCCCATCTTGCCCAGCGCCTTCTGCTCGGCCATGTCGCGGACGCTGCAGGTGTTGAGCAAGATCACATCCGCCTCGCTCTCCGTCGACGCGAGGGCATAGCCGCGCGCCGCCAGATCTTGCGCGACCTGCTCCGAGTCGCGCACGTTCATCTGGCAGCCGTACGTCTTGATGAAAACCGAAGGCATGGGAAAATTAATTGCCAGGCAACCCCTGCGCGCGAGTGATTTGATCGAAAGTCCGATAATCACACGTGAACTCTTCGCCCAGCGCGATATCTCGAACCGCGATCATGATATTGCCGTCAACGTCGTTGTCGAGTTCCGCCACATTCGGATCGTCTGCGTGGTTCATAAACTGCGCTCCGTCCGCGGGGAAGATGTACACGCCGGATTTATGCAGGTATCCCCAATGCCGCGTCGCTTTCTCCCGGCAGAGCGGTGGGAGCGAGTCCGCTTGTTCCTGGGTCAGCCGAATATCTACCAAGGGATTCATCTCCCAAACGACAGTGCCTTTGGGAATCGGCTCAACCGCAAAAAGTCCCAGTCCATGAATGCCACTGGGCGCGATGCGCGTCGGAATCGTCAGCATAGCGAAGGCGGCGGTTGAAATTTAGAAAAACCGGCCCGCTTCCCGGTCGCGGTGATCGAACGAGCGGTAGTCGCACGTGAGTTCCTCACCCGCCGCAATATCTCGCGCGGCCGAGGTAACATCCCCATCTGGTCCGTCGTACCGGTCCGAGCAGCTGGGCGTTTCGGAGTGATTCATAAACCGTGCATCATCGCCGCAGAGAACGTAGGCGAGGGTATCGAACTCCACATACGAGTACGTCTCCACAAACTTGCGGCCCAGGAGAGGAAGGCGCGCCACTTCTTCCGGGGTGAGCTTGATATCCAGCAGCGGATCAAACTTCCAGATGACGGTCCCTTTCGCGATGGGCTCGGTGGCAAAAAGACCGAGGCCGTGAATAGGGCTGGCCAGCACGCGCGTCTGAACAAAAAGCATAAGAGGAAAGAAGGGGCCCTGAATTTCGGAACCAGGGCCGGTATTCTGAACGCGTGCCCCCGTCTTGGCACGCCAAAATTCGAGTTGGCCAACAGCCCGGCGCCCGGGCAAGATGCCTCGCCATATGCGCACGGTCGTCTATCCCGGCACGTTTGACCCGATTACGTTCGGCCACCTGGACGTTATTGAGCGCGCGCGCAAAATCTTCGACCGCGTCATCATCGGCGTCGCCATCGAAACGACCAAGTCACCGCTCTTTACCGCCGAGGAGCGTGTCTCCATGATTAAAGAAGCGACCAAAAACATGGAAAAGGCCGTCGAGGTCGTCGCGTTCGAAGGCCTGCTGGTCGATTTTGCCAAAGAGCACAACGCCACCGCTGTCGTCCGTGGCTTGCGCGCCGTCTCGGACTTTGAGTTCGAATTCCAAATGGCGCTGATGAACCGCAAGCTCTCCGAAGACTTTGAAGTTGTCTTCCTCATGCCCCGCGGCGCGTTCACGTATTTAAGCTCCTCCATCGTCAAAGAGATCGCCCGGCTCGGGGGTGAGGTCTCCTCCTTTGTCCCGCCTTCGGTCAAAGCCGCGCTCGAAAAAAGATTCAAAGCCGCTGCCGGCCGGTAAACCAAGCAAGCTGCTTTTTCCCATGTCACGCCAAGGCGCTCACCCGCTTCAAATCCATCCCTCGCAGCTGCGGAATCAACCGCTCGTCCTGCGTGAGTCCTTGCCGGCCTCCCTCCTCGAGCTGCACGAGCCGCTCGCCGAAGCCGCCCAGCCGGTAGAAGTTGATTTGAAGGTTGACGCGGATGGTTCCAACGTCCTGGTCACCGGCTCGGCCCGCACCGTCCTGCGGTTGCAATGCGCGCGCTGCTGCCGTTGGCTCGAGTATCCCCTCGTGCTGGAGAGTTGTGAGATTCTACTGCCGGATGCGATGCTCCATCCCCACCAACCAGTAGATATTTTTCCGCCATTGCGCGAAGAGCTGCTCCTGCAAGCTCCGGCTTATCCGGTTTGCCCCCCCGGAACGCCCGACTGCCGGCTGCCCGAAGGGAAGGGCGAAGGCTCGGTCCACGGAACTGCCGTGTGGAAAGCGCTTGATCAGATTCGCCCCAAGCCCTAGACAAGGGGTTCGCTTTTCTAAAGAAGAAACAAGACCACCTTTTCTAAAGATACACTTATATGGGAGTTCCCAAACGCATTTCATCCAAGCGCCGCAAGCGCTTGCGCAAATCCGGCCAAGCCGCCGCTCGCCGGCGCAAAGTTCCTGGCCTTCGTAAAGATGCCAAAACCGGAAACGTCCATCTGGGCCACCGGGTCGATCCGAAGACCGGCATGTACCGCGGCCGTCAGGTCCTCACGACCACCTCCGAAGAATAAAATCGTCGGGCGGCCCCTCGCATTTGCGAGCCGTCAGCAAAGGGCCCGCCCATCCGGCCCGATTACTGTTCCACGTTTTCAAGTTTCCCTCCCATTCACCGGCTTATGCGCATTGCCATAGACGCGATGGGCGGAGATACGGCGCCCGCCAGCCCGATTCGCGGTACGCTCGAAGCGCTCCGCACCTACGATGATTTTCACGCTGTCCTCGTTGGGGATGAGGCTCGCGTCCAAGCCGAGCTACGCGCTGCAGGCGCCTCCTACCCGGCGGACCGGCTTGAGATTTTTCATGCTTCGCAGGTCGTCGAGATGACCGACGGCGCAGTGGACGCCATTCGCCGCAAGAAAGACTCGTCGCTCTCCCGCTGTATCGATCTGCTCAAAGAAGGCAAGGCCGATGCCGCCGTCTCCGCCGGGCACACCGGCGCCGCGGTCGCTGGCACCAAGATCAAGCTCCGCGGCCTGGAAGGCGTCGACCGCCCCGCAATCGCGACCGTCATGCCCACGCAAAACGGCGTCTATTTGCTCATTGATGCCGGTGCCACGGTTGATTGCGAGCCCAAGCACTTGGTTGAATTCGCCATCATGGGCTCCATCTATTCCAAAGAAGTCCTCGGCATCGAGCTGCCGCGCGTCGGCCTCCTTTCCAATGGCAAAGAGCCTGGGAAGGGGGATTCACTCACTCAGGCGGCGTTCGAGCTGCTCCAGTCTGCGCCGATTAACTTTATGGGGAACATCGAAGGGCATGATCTTTTCTTGGATCCGGTGGATGTGGTCGTTTGCGATGGCTTCATCGGCAATATCGTGCTCAAGACCGCCGAAAGTCTTGCGATGGGAATCCGCGGCTGGCTCAAGGCCGAGATTGTTAAATCGCCGCTTCGCATCGCCGGGGCGTGGCTCGCGCGCGGTGCGTTCAAGGCAATCCGACACAAAACTTCGACGGAGGAATACGGCGGCATGCCGCTATTGGGTATCAATGGCGTGTGGATCAAGGCGCATGGCAACGCGAATCCACGTGCCATCGCTAACGCCATCCGCGTGGCGCGGCGTTCGGTCCGTCATCAAGTCAACCCTTCCATCGTCCAGGCGATTGCGCACTACCGGCAGTCTCCGGCATACTCCAAGCCTAATGCCTCAGAAAGCTCCACCACTTCCGTTTAGCGTCTCCATCCTCGGGACCGGCGCGTACCTGCCAGCTCAGGTCGTCACCAATGCCGATCTTGAGAAGCGCGTCGATACCACAGATGAGTGGATCGTCAGTCGCACCGGCATTCGGGAGCGCCGCGTTGCGCGCGCGGATGAATTTACCTCCGATATGGCGGTCGCGGCAGCGCAGCAGGCGATGACGGCAGCGGGCATTACCGCAGCGCAGGTTGGCCTGATCATCGTCGCCACCACGACACCCGACACCACATTCCCTTCCACGGCTTGTTACGTTCAGGATCGCATCGGGGCAAAAGGAGCGGCGGCGTTCGATCTTGCCGCGGCCTGCTCAGGCTTTCTCTACAGCTTGACGACGGCGTCGCAATTCATCCAATCGGGCATGTACGAGTACGCGCTCGTCATCGGCGCCGAGAAGCTTTCGTCCATCACGGACTGGACCGATCGCAACACCTGCGTCCTCTTCGGCGATGGGGCAGGGGCGATTGTCCTAGGTCGCGGTCCGGCGGGCAGTGGCTTGCTCGCAGCAGACTTGGGTGCGGATGGCGGTCAGGCGGAGATACTCAACCTGCCGGCGAGCGGGTGTCGCATTCCTCGAGGATCAGCGGCCTTTCAGGAGGGGATGCAATATATCAAAATGTCTGGGCGCGAGGTATTTAAGCAAGCTGTCATGGCGATGCAGGAGTCGGCGCTGCGGACGCTCGAGCGCGCGGGGCTCAAATTTAGCGAGATCGACTGGCTGGTACCGCATCAAGCCAATGAGCGGATCATTCAAGCCTTGGCCGATCGTCTGGAAGCGCCTGCAGATAAGTGCCTTATGAATCTGGAACGGTATGGGAACACCTCTGCCGCCTGCATCCCAATCCTGCTCCACGAAGCGACGGAAGCGGGCAGCCTCGTCCGTGGGCAGAAGCTGCTCCTGGTCGCCTTTGGCGGCGGGCTAACCTGGGCGAGCATCGCGTGGAAGTGGTAGTTTTGTATCACATTTTGAAGCTATTCTGTCCCGGAGCCTGTGAATAACTTTTGCCACGTTTTCTGGATTGTGAATAACTCCGGACTTAGTGTAGCAAGGAATTGGTTAGGCCCGATTTGATCTGGCTTTGTTTGGGGTTATTTGTAACATTTTGATTTTCAGCAAGTTCCGTGAATCCTCCTCCTGCCAAGATTGAAGCGGTAATGCCGCAGGAAATGATCCAAGTTGCGGATCCTACTAAAAACCAAGGAGTTACAAACATCCCGAAGCTTCTGGCCGGGCGCTTTGCCTTGGAAGAGCTCATCGGCATCGGCGGAGTCGGTAGTGTTTACAGTGCGCTCGATCAGCGGCTCAACCGTCCCGTCGCGGTAAAGATTCTTTCGCAGGAGACGCACGGCAGCCGGAAGGAGCGGGCCGAGCTCGCGTGGCGGGAGGCGATTGCCATGGCCAGCGTTATCCATCCCCACGTGGTCACCGTGCTCGATTTCGGCTGGGAGGGGGACTGCGCGTACATCGTTATGGAACGTCTCCGCGGGCAGACACTCGAGCGGGCAGTAGAAGAGCAGGGACCGTTGCCGCTGGCCTCATTCCTCATGTTCGCCCGGCAGTCGCTCGACGCATTGATCGCCGCGCATGAGACCGGGCTCCTGCACATGGATTTGAAGCCCTCCAACTTTTCGCTTGAGCCGACGTACGCGACGATTTTCCACGTGAAGGTCCTCGACTTCGGCCTGTCGCGCTTTTGGCAGTGGCCGCCGTCGAAGGCGACCAGCCCGCAGGATGCATGCGTTTTTGGAACGATGCATTATCTGGCGCCTGAGCAATTCCTGCAGGAACCCGTGGACCATCGGACCGACCTGTATGCCTTCGGCTGTGTGCTGTATGAAGCGCTGACAGGCCGCGCTCCCTTCGAGACAGATACCCCCGCCGCGATGATGGAAGAGCACCTGCACAAGCCCGTGCACTCCGTCCGGATCGGCCGCCCAGAAATTACGGCCGAGCTCGAGGCATGGATCTTTCGCTTCCTGGCAAAGTCGCCGGCGGACCGGTGGCAGACATCGCTCGAAGCGTTGGCGGCGCTGACGCACGTCAAAGTCATCTAATCAACGCATTATGATCGCGTGGCTGCAGGTGTGGGGTTGGGACCTGTTTGCGATTATCGCTTACCTGACGCTGATTCTCACGATCGGCCTGTGGCCGCGGAAGCAACACAGCCTCGAAGATTTCGCCATCGGCAACCGCGAGATTCCGTGGTGGGCCGTGACGGCCTCCATTCTCGCGGCGGAGTTTACCGCAGCGACATTCTTAGGGGCGCCCGACGAAGGATTTGCGCTGCGCAATTTTACTTACGCGCAGTTGCTGATCGGAACGCTCTTGGCCCGGATGCTCGTGGCGGGTGTTTTCTTGAAGCCGTTTTACGAGCACCGCGTTGTTTCTATCTACGAATTTTTGCAAATCCGATTTGGCGTGCGGACGCGGCAGGCGGCTTCGGCGGTGTTCCTATTCACGCGTGCGCTGGCGAGCGGAACGCGGCTCTACGTTGCGGCGATCGTGGCGGTTCTGGGATTTGAAATGCTGCTCGGGCATCGCCCGACGCCTGGGCAAGAACTGGCGCTCTATTGCGTGGTGCTCGTCGCCATCACCGCGCTCACAACGCTCTACACCGCGCTGGGCGGAATCAAAGCAGTCGTCTGGACGGACTTTTTGCAGGCAGGCTTGATGCTGGGCTCGGTGGGGATTGCACTCTGGCTGCTGCTCGATTCCATCCCCGGCGGCTGGAGCGGTGTGCGGGGGATGTTGCAGCAACCGACGGATCTCACATTCTGGAGCTGGGGCGCGTTGCCGGCGGGCTCGGGCCCTGCGGGCGGCGACCCGACGTTCTGGCAGGAGATCAAACATGTCCTGGCTCAGCCGTACACGATTTGGTCCGCATTTTTGGGTTCGACCTTTATCACGCTCGCGACGCATGGCACCGATCAAGACATGGTACAGCGGATGCTGACGGCGAAGAATCACCAACGGAGCCGGCTGGCGCTGGTGATGTCGGGCTTGGTGGATATTCCGATCGTGCTGATGTTTTTGCTCGTCGGAATTTTGCTGTGGGCGTTCTACCAGACGCATCCAGAGATTGCCGCGCCAGGGGGCGGGCACGTGTTCGCGCATTATATTGTGCACCAGCTGCCGCCGGGGCTGCGCGGTATTTTATGCGCCGGGATTTTGGCGACGGCGATGGGGTCGCTCAGCACGGCGCTCAACGCGTTGGCGACGAGTTTTGTCCGCGACTGGTACCGGCCTCATTGGCGTCCGGATGCAAGCCAGCAGCAGATGATTCGCAAGGCGCGGCAGGCGACAGTCTTTTTTGGAGCGGTGCTGGTGGCCGTGGGTTGCGCGACGGCGTACATCAAGATTCGGTTCCCGGAGGCGCGCATTTTGCCAATCGTGCTCGGGGTTTTTGGCTATACGTATGGCTCGCTTCTGGGGGTCTTCCTTTTGGGAATGCTGACGCGCACGCGGGGGAGTGATCGCGGGAACCTCTGGGCGATGCTCGCTGGATTTGTCGTCGTAGCGATCTTGAGCGGGCTGCCGCAAGATTTGGCATGGGGACTTTTTGGCGTCCGGCTCGAAGCGCCCGCCTGGCTGCCGCAAATTGCGTTTGTCTGGCGCGTGATGGTCGGGACGGTGGTGACGGTAGCGGTGGGGGCGTGTTTTGCCCAGAAGCAAAAACCCTCGGGAGCGTAACCGCCCCCGAGGGTGTGTACTTGTCTTAGAAGCTTGCGAGGGGCTTAGTTGGCCTCAAACGAGGTGCCGCAACCGCAGCTGCGCTTGGCGTTGGGGTTTTGAGCAACGAAAAAGCCGGCCTTCATCAGGTCTTCTTCCGGGCTGCGGTAGTCGACGATGGCGCCGTTGTAGAATTTGGCGGTCGGGGCGTCCAACGCGATGCGGGCGCCTTGCATCTCAACGCACAGGTCGCTGGGCTGGGCCGCTTCCGAGCGGATCATGTAGGACATTCCCGAGCAGCCCTGAGGCACGACGGCCAGACGGAGGGTGTGGCCTTGGGGAAGTTTTTTTGCCGCTTCGAGCGCTGCGGGCGTGAGCTGCAGATCGATGTTTTGAGCGGAGGTGGTGGAACAGGAAGTGGGTGTCATAGTTCTTTTACCAGTACCCCAGGATCGGGCGACTGTCAACCGGAGGCCGCAGAGTTAGATTACATGGAGAGCCAAGGCGCTGCCTTCCATCCGATAGGGCGCCGAACAATCGCCCTTTCTCGTTCCCATTCCGCAATATCAACAACGCCTCGACGAAAATCACCTGCAGCTTTCGGACCGCACGCGAAGTCGTTAATCTTATCAGCTAAAGAACGCCGAGTAGCCCGCTCGCGCTGTGTACTACGGCGGCGATAGGCAGGGCTGGATTCGACGCGCTGCCGCTCTTGGTCATGCAACAGAGAGACCCGCCGGACGGTTGCCGGATGGGCGATGCCGCGGCTGGCTTGGGTCATCATGGTTATACTCTACCCAGGGGAAGCCAAATCGCTAGAGGAGGAGGCAAAAATTAATATTAATTTTGGCGGGCAAGGGGAGGCCTGTTTTAGGCCTTGCCAGGGCGTGCCGGGGTGGCTTAGAGTGCGCGCCCTTTCACCCATTTCCTTTTATATGTCCCAACACCGCAGTCTTCGTGGAGCTTCCGGCGTCGCCCAGAAACGCAACGTCCTCAAGCGCTTTGAGCGCATGGACTTGATGAAAAAGCGCGGCCAGTGGAAGGCCGAGCGCAGCCCTATGGGCCTGCCAAAGACCAAGCCCGAAGCGTAAGGCTTTGGACGGCATTGCCTTGTGCGCATCAACCAATTTTTGGCGGCGGCGGGCCTGGGCTCCCGGCGCGCGTGCGAGCAGCTCGTGCTGGAAGGCCGGGTGCAGATCAATGGCATCCGGGTAGAGGCACTTGGCACTCAAATTGCATCGACCGATCACGTGCAGGTGGATGGGCAAGCGGTCCAGAGCAAATCTTCCCGGACGATCATGCTGCACAAGCCGCCCGGATGCGTTTGCACCGCCACGCCGCAATCGCGCGACATGACGATCTACGAGCTGCTGCCCAAGGACTGGCCGCGGCTTTTTTCGATTGGCCGACTGGATAAAGAGAGCGAAGGGCTGATCTTGCTGACCAACGACGGCGCGCTGTCGCAAGCACTGGCTCATCCGCGGGCGAAGATCCGCAAGACGTATGTGGTGACGCTCGACCGCAAGTTTGATCCGGTCGATGCGCCGCGGCTTAAAAAAGGAATGACGGTCGAGGGGAAGGCGGCGCGCTTTGATGAGGTGGAAAGCATTTCGCCCCGCGCGATTAAAGTCGTGCTGACGCAAGGCCTCAAGCGGCAGATCCGCGTGATGCTCGAGGAGCTTGGCTATGGCGTGCGGCGGCTCGTGCGGACGCAAATCGGCGGACTGCGGCTGGGCGATCTTCCGCCTGGGCGTTGGAAAGTGCTTGCCGATACCGAGGTTAAAACCTTATTTGAACAAGATGCCCAAAGCAAAAAGAGCAAAGTCCGGAAAGCCTAAGAAGAGCGCGGCGCTCTGGGGCGGGCGGTTTGCTTCCGCCGCGGCGGTGAGCATGCAAGCCTTTAGCCAGTCGGTGTCGTTCGATTGGCGTCTCTATAAGCAGGATATCGCCGGGAGCCTCGCACATGCAGCGATGCTCAAAAAAATCGGCATTCTGACCGTGCGGGAGCTGGCCGAGATCACCCAAGGCTTGCGGCAGATTGAGCGGCAAATTGATGCGGGCAAGTTTGAGTGGAAGACCGAGCTGGAAGACGTCCACATGAACATCGAGGCGGCGCTCACGCGGCGGGCTCCGGCGGGGGCGAAGTTGCACACGGGGCGCAGCCGGAACGATCAGGTCGCAACCGACATGCGGCTCTGGCTGATGCAGGAAATTCGCAGCGGGCAGGCAGCGATTCGGCGGCTCCAGGGTGCGCTCGTCAAATTGGCAGAGCGCAATGGCCGGACGATCATCCCGGGCTACACACATTTGCAGCGGGCACAGCCCGTTTTACTGGGACATCATTTGCTGGCGTATGTCGAGATGCTGGAGCGGGATCATGCGCGTTTGGCCGATAGCTATGTGCGGACAGACGTGCTGCCGCTCGGCTCCGGTGCAATTGCCGGAAGCACTCTGCCGCTGGACCGGGCGTACGTGGCCAAGCAGCTCGGTTTTTCTGCGATCTCGCAGAACTCGATGGACGCGGTGAGCGATCGGGATTTTATTGTGGAGTATTGCGCCGCCGGCGCGCTGCTGGCCGTGCATTTGTCGCGGTTGGCGGATGATTTGATTTTGTGGTGCACGCCGGAATTTGGATTCATCCGAATTGGCGACGCGTACACGACCGGTTCGAGTCTGATGCCGCAGAAGAAAAATCCGGACGCGGCGGAGCTCACGCGGGGTAAATCGGGGCGAGTGGTGGGCAACCTGATGGCGCTTCTGACGATGCTCAAAGGGTTGCCGATGACGTTCAACCGGGACATGCAGGAAGATAAGGAGCGGATGTTTGACACGGCTGACACGCTGCGGGCGACGCTGGGTATTTGCGCCGACATGCTGGGAGAGGTGCGGATCAACGAGGCGCGTTGCCGGGCGGCGGCGGCCGATCCGCTTTTGCTCGCAACCGATTTGGCGGACTGGTTTGTGCGGCAAGGGATTCCGTTTCGCGACGCGCACCACGCCGTTGGCAAGGCGGTTGCGCTTTCGGAGAAAATGGGCGTGCCCATTACGGAACTTCCGGCGGTGGAGTGGAAGCTCATCTCTCCAAAATGGAACACCGAAGCGTTGAAGGTATTTCAGCTTGAGCGCGCGATGCAGGCCCGGCCGATGGCGGGCGCGCCGGGCTACCGGCAATTGCAGGCGCAGTTGACGCGCTGGAAGCAGATCCTTAAAAAGAAAAATTAGAATGAAAAATCGAATGCATGATCAAAACTGCGGATGGCGGCGGGCGCTGGCTCTTTCTCTTTTTGCGTTTGCAGTCATGGCCTTGACGGCCTGTCAGCGATCGGGCGCGTACGAGGGCTCGGCACAGGCGGGCGAGGGACGTGCAAAATTTTCTAACGGTGCCGCGTTTTTAAAAGTGGACCAGCGCCGCGTGATGGTGGTCTGGACGGATCGTCCGTTGCAGCCGGAGGAAAAGCAGCGCCTGCTCGCGGGGCAAAGCGTGCTGACGGCGCTTGAAAATAAGACGCCGTGCGTGCAATTGACGCTGGGCTTTAAACCGGACGCGCAGGAGGCGTCGCTGGAAACGCTGGTGTGGTATCAGCTGATTTGCAACCACATCTCGACGTTGCCGGTGACGGTGCAGCGGGAGCATTATAATTGGAAGCAGGCTCCCGAAATTTCATCGCTGCAAGGCAGGCTGCTGATCGGGGCGAAGTTTTTTGTCGCGCTGGCGGATCGGCAGACGATTACGCTGCCTGGATTTGAGCCGACAGATTTGAAGTGGAACTTGCGCGCGAGCGGCCTGTTTGAGGATGCGACCGTTCCACCGGAAGCTCCGAAGCGGCGGAATTAGCGCAGAGCAGCAGCGGGCCCGAAGATTTCTGCCAGGATTAGCGCTTCACGTGCTTGGCCGTGATCTTGCAAGCGGCGGCGCCAGGAAGCGGCACGAGGATCGCGCGTGGTTTGAGCGCTGATATCGGCGTACGGCATTTCAGGCGATGCAGGTGTGGATTCTGCCTGAATAGACAGCGAGGGAAGTTGTTCGAGCGCCGGAAGGATTTTGGGGCCTGGCGGAGAAATGCGGGCTGTGGCTCGGACGAGATTTTCAGCGCTTTCAGCCGCACTTTTTGCGGAAGGGCCTTCACTGTCCAAATTGGGGGAGAGCACCGAGGGAGCACGTTTTCGCGCAACGGGCAGCGGAGGCGGGGTGGGTGCCGCGGTCGGATGAGTCGGATGACCGAGGGCCTCAAGCAGCGCTTCCAACCCGGCGGAGGGCGGCAGCGTAGGAACCGGAGCAACGCTGCGGCGTCCGGTGTCGGGCGTGGGAGTAGGCCGCGGCTGCGGCTTTTGCTTCAGGTTTTTAAGTTGATGCGAAAGGATCTGAAACAGAATGAAGCCCAAGAATATGAGGGGCCCGACCCATCCGCCGGAGGAGGAGGCGAGGATCATGCGCTGTGTTCTCCAGTGAAAGCGACAAGGCCTTGGGGCTTATTTCTTTTCTCCGGAAGCAGGATCGCCGGCGATTGAGCTGCGCATGGAGGTATCGGCTTGCATGTTTTTCATCCGGTAATAATCCATCAGACCCAGGTTGCCGCTGCGGAACGCTTCGGCCATCGCGAGCGGAACCTGCGCTTCGGCCTCGACGACTTTGGCGTGCATCTCTTTGACGCGGGCGGCCATCTCCTGCTCGGTGGCGACGGCGGCGGCGCGGCGGACTTCGGCCTTGGCCTGCGCGACGCGTTTATCGGCCTCGGCTTGCTCGGCCTGCAACTTGGCGCCGACGTTCTCGCCGACATCCACGTCCGCCATATCGATGGAGAGAATTTCGAACGCGGTGCTCGCGTCCAGGCCGCGGCCTAGCGCGTGCTTGGAGATGCGGTCGGGGCTTTCGAGCACTTCTTTATAGGTGTTCGCCGAGCCGATGGCGGTGACGATAGCCTCGCCCACGCGGGCGACGATCGTTTCTTCCGTTGCGCCGCCGACGAACCGGTCCAGGTTGGTGCGGACCGTTACGCGCGCGCGGACTTTCATGCCGATGCCGTCTTTAGCGACCGCGTCAATCGTGTTTTTGCCGGAGCCGGGATTGGGGCAGTCAATGACGCGCGGGTTGACGCTGGTGCGGACGGCTTCAAAGACGGTCTTGCCGGAGCCGAGCGTCGCCAGATCGATCGCGCAGCAGCGGTTGAACTCGAGCGGAATCTGCGCCTTATCCGCCGCGATCATCGCGCGGACGACCTGCTCGACGTTACCGCCGGCGAGGTAGTGCGTTTCCAACTGTGCCGTTGAAAGCCCCAGGCCCGCCCGGACGGCAGTGATGCGGGAGTTGACGATGAGCGAGTTGGGAATGCCGCGCAGACGCATCCCGATGAGCTCGAGCAAGGAGACCTTTGCTCCCGAGAACAGCGCGCGGATATACAGGCCGATGAAATTGAGGATCAGAAAGAAAAAGACGATTGCGACCAGGACGACGAGCGCGAGCACCAGGTACATCCAGGTGGGCCAGCGGCCGGAGGTTTCTTCTTGAGCGAGTAACAGAAAAGCGAGAGGAAGCGTCATAGAAAAATAAGGGTAGATGGATGGATGGAGGAGGGCAAGTGTTTGGTCTAAGATGAAACGGGTCGAACGACGATGCGAGTCCCTTCCACCGCGACGACGCGGACGGGGACGTCTTTCTCTAGGAACGTGCTTTCGCTCACGACGCTGCAGCGTGTTTTGCCAATAAGGGCGGTGCCCGCGGGCCGACATTGCGTCAACGTGATGCCGGATTGATGGAGCAGCCGAACTGCGTCGACCGGAGAAGCGGCGGCGTTGGTCTCTTCCAGCGTCATCGCGCGGGCGAGGCGGGTCTTGGGCCAATGCCGGAGCCAGATGAGCGTGCCGACAACGCCGAGGGCGAGAATCCCCGCCAGCAGCGCCAAGCCGGTGAAGGGGCCGTAATTACTGAAGCCGACTCCGACCGCCGCTATCCAGCAGGCGGCGCCGGCCAGGCCCAAGATCATCCCCGGCGCGAAAAACTCCACTGTGAATAGAAGGCCGCCCATCACAACGAGCAGCGTAATGAGCCAGTTGGGTTCCATCGGGTGTGTATGCAACGGCAGCCGAGGACGCGTGTCAAGCTAGCCGCAAAATGGAGCTGCAAAAAAATTTAAAACAACTACTGGCGAAGTGCTGGAAATGTTGTAAATCTTAAGACCCTGCTATTTTCAAGGATTGAGGCTGGGATTTGTGAGAACTCGAGATGAAGGTACGATTTGCAGCGCTAACAGGGATGATAGTGGCGCTTTTTTGGATGCAGTGGGCGCACGCGCAAAATGCTTCGCCGGCGCTTAAGAGCGCGCCCGTCACGGCGGCTGCGCCTCCGGCGTTGGGGAGCTCCCCGGACAATTCGTCCAGCACGGGGACAAGCACGAGTCCTATTTCCGCTCCCGCTTCTGCGCCTGCGACGGCTTCTCCGCAGTCAGCTTCTTCGGGCGCATCATCTCCCGCAAGCAGTGCAGGATCAATGGGCAGTACGAACGCCGCTCCGGCCTCCATGTCGAGCGAAGTTTCGGCTCCCATAACCAATGCCGCCCCCACTTCTCTGTCACGCGGGACATCGGCTGCGGTGACGAATGCAGCTGCAACGACGGTAGGAGGAGGGTTGGCCGGCTCGTCTGCGCCGACCGTCCAAAAGCAGCAGGGCGAATCCAGGGTAAAGCTTGCGCAGCTAGACCTGAACGCCTGCTACCAGCTGGCATTGGCGCGTTCCGAGCAGGTTGGCTTTCGGTGGGAAGAGATCCGGGCGGCGCAGGCGCGGTACTGGCAGGCGGTTAGCGGAATTTTGCCCAACGTGAGCATCGTCTCCAACCAAAGCTGGCAGAACAAAAACGCTAACATTGGGGCAGGGGGCGTGGGCCTGAGTGGGAAGCGATTCCAAAGCGCGCTCGAGGTGACGCAGCCGCTGTTCTCGGGCTTTCGCGAATTCTACGGCATGGCGGGTGCGCGTGCCGAGAAAGAGGCAACGATTGCGGATTGGCGGCGGCAGCGGCAGGTGATTTACAGCGACGTGGCGATGCTCTTCTACCAAATCTTGATGTACGAGCAGCAGCTTAAGATCACCGGTGAAATTGAATCTGTTTTAAATACGCAAGGCGGAGAGATCAGCCGGCGGGTGAAGCTGGGCCGCTCCCGTCCGTCGGAGGGGCTGGCCGCCAGTGCCGATTTAGCAGATGCCGCGGCACTCAACGCACAGACGCGCGGGCTGCTGGGTGTTTCGCGCGAGCTGTTGGCATTTTGGACGGGGATCCCGGTCGAGCGATTGCACATCGTTGACGGAACCAAGCTGCCTAAGCCCGGCGCGCTGGCGTTATATCTGCAAGGAGCCTTGCTGAGGCCGGACGTGATCGCAGGGCAGCAGCGTCAAACGGTGGCGCAGCGGCGGCTTTCTGTCGCCCGCGCGGACTACTGGCCGACGGTGACGGCCGCGGGTGATTATTACTTGGAGACGGGCCCCGGCGACCGGCGTGAGTGGGATTTATCCATCCGGATTGACGTCCCGATTTTTGACGGTGGGTTGACGCAAGCGCGCGAGGGTGAGGCCAAGGCACGTGTGCGGCAAGCGACTCTACTTCTTTCGGAAGTAGAGCGGACTGCCAAGCAAGAGACGCGTGTGGCGTACGTCAAGTTTACCGCAGCGGCACGGGAGCTGGTGGAGCTCAATAGCCTTGCAGAAGCAGCCAAGAGAAATGCGGACGCGCAGCGCGGGGATTACCAGAAGGGGGCTGCGAGCTACTTGGGCGTGCTCGACGCACAGCGGCTGGCGCTCGATGCCCGTCGCCGTGAAGCGCAGGCCACGGCCAATGCGTATATCGCGCTCGCCGAGCTGGCAGTTGCGGCGGGCGAAACTCCTGAAACCGGAGGGCCCGGAGCATGACCTTATCCGATCTTTCCATTCGCCGGCCGGTGTTCGCCTGGATGCTGATGGCGGGGCTCATCGTCTTTGGCGTGATTTCTTTCAGCCGCCTGGGCGTGAGCCAGATGCCTGACTACGACTTCCCGACGGTCACGGTCAATGTGACGTGGCAAGGCGCCGCGCCGGAGGTGATGGAGGCGGAGATCGTCGACCGGCTCGAGCAGGCGCTCACCTCGGTAGAGAATGTCCAGGAGATCAGCTCGCGCATCCGGCAGGGGTCGGCCTCGATCACGCTGGAGTTTGACATCAACCGGAGCGTCGATGCGGCGCTGCAAGAGGTGCAGTCCAAAGTCAGCAGCGTGCCGATGCCCATTGGCGTCGATCCGCCGATCTTGCGCAAAAATAATCCAGATGACCAACCGATCATCTGGATTGGTGTGGTGAGCAAGCGGAGCCTCCGCGATACGATTGTGTTCGCGGACAAATACTTGCGCGACCAGTTTCAGATTCTTCCGGGCGTGGGCGAAATTTTGCTCAGCGGTTTTGCCGAGCGCAACCTGCGGCTGTGGGTGGATAACGACAAGCTCAAGGCGCTCGAGCTGACGGTGCTCGACGTCAAAAAAGCGATCGAGCGGGAGCACTACGAAGCGGCGGCGGGGATCATCGAAAACTCCCAGCAAGAGCTCAACGTCCGCGTGCTGGGTGAGGGGATGACGGCGGCGCAGGTGGCCGAGATCCCGATCACGCAGCGCGGCGGTCAGCCGATTTATAACACGCCCATTCGCATCCGCGATATTGCGCGGGTGGAAGACGGCTTGGACGATATTCGCCGGCGCGCGCGCATCAACGGACAGGATGGCGTGGGGATCGGCTTAAAAAAACAGCGTGGTGAAAACGCGGTTGAAGTAGCGCGGCGCATCAAAGAGCGAATGGACGAGCTCAACAAAACGCTGCCCGAGGATATTCGCCTGGGCGTCAATTTTGACAGCACGGTGTTCATCAAAGAATCGATCGACGAGACGCTCTTTACGTTGGTGCTTTCGGCACTGATCACCGGCGTCGCGTGCTACGTCTTTTTGGGGTCGTTTAGCTCGACCTTCAACGTGCTGCTGTCGATTCCCACGTCGATTGTCGGGAGCTTTTTGGTGCTCTACTGGTTTGGGTTCACGCTCAACATGTTCACGATTTTGGGCCTGGCGCTGGCGATCGGCATTGTCGTGGACGATGCGATCATGGTGCTGGAAAATATCTATCGGCACCATCAGATGGGGAAGAACCGCGTTCGGGCATCGCTCGAAGGCGCGCGCGAGATCACCTTTGCCGCGATGGCCGCGACGACGGCGGTAGTCGCGATCTTCCTGCCGGTCGCCTTCATGAAGGGAATCATCGGCAAGTTCTTCTTCCAGTTCGGTATTACGATTTCCACCGCGGTGCTCCTGTCGCTCTTGGAGGCGATCACGCTCACACCGATGCGCTGCTCGCAGATGATGACCGGGCAGGAAGAAGAGACGCGCATGGCAAAATGGGCGAAGCGCTGGATGGACCGGCTCGGGCGTTTCTACAAGCGGGTGCTCACGTGGGGGCTTCGTTTCCGCTGGACGGTGCTCGGGTTGGCATTTGGTGTTTTTGCGGCGTCCATTTGCCTGGTCTTTTTTATCCGCAGTGAATTTATTCCGGCGCAGGACCAGAGTATGTTCCTGGCGCGCTTCCAGGCGGCGGTCGGCTCTTCGCTTGAGTTTACGGGCGAGCACGTCCGGCCGGTCGAGAAATGGCTCATGCAACGGCCCGAGCTCAACCGGCTCTTTATCAGCGTCGGTGGATTTGAAGGAGGCGAGTCGAACGCGGGAGTGCTCTTTGTTTCGCTCAAGCCCAAGAGCAAGCGAGAGCTTTCGCAGGAAGAATTCATGGAGCTTTTCCGGAAAGAAGCGGCGAAGATCGCGCCCGAGCTCAAGTTCTTTGTGCAGGATCTTTCCCTGCGTGGCTTTACGGCGCAGCGCGGCTTTCCGATCGAGTTTAACATCCGCGGGCCAGAATGGGAGGTGCTGGATAAATCTTCGCAGGAGATCATCCGCCGCTTGCAGTCGACGGGGCTGGCGGTCGACTTGGACACCGACTACCGACTTGGTCAGCCCGAAGTGCGCGTGACGCCGGACCGGAAAGCCGCGGCCGATTCGGGCGTTTCGATGCAAGCCTTGGGTGAGACCATCGAGGCGGCGATCGGCGGCGTGCGCGAAGGCAAATTCACGCAGGACGGTCGGCGGTACGACGTGCGCATTCGTTTGCAAGAGGCGCAGCGGCTTCAGCCGGACGCGATCCGCACGCTGCAACTGCGGACGGACTATGGCGAGCTGGTCCCGCTCGAGCGCGTCGCGAATTTTGAAGTGAAGCCGTCGCTGCAGACGATCACGCGCCGTAACCGCGAGCGCTCGGTCGCGGTCTTTGCCAACGTCGCGCCCGGCCAATCACAGCAGGCTGCGCTCACGAATGCTGAGAAGATCAGCCGCGAAGTTTTGCCTGAAGGCTACCGGTTCTATCTTTCCGGCGGTGCCAAGTCGTTTAAGGAGTCGTTCGATTCGCTTAAGTTCGCGTTGCTGCTGGGTATTATTGTCGCGTACATGGTACTGGCGTCGCAGTTCAACAGTTTTGTGCATCCTTTCACTGTGCTGTTGTCATTGCCGTTTAGCGTCAGTGGCGCTTTCTTTGCTCTGTGGCTCACAAACAATTCGCTCAATCTCTACAGCATGATCGGTTTGGTGCTGCTGATGGGTATCGTCAAAAAGAATGCGATTCTCTTGGTGGAGTTCGCCAACCAACGGCGCGAGCTCGACGGTTTGTCGCCGAACGAGGCGATGTTGGTGGCAGGCCCCATTCGTCTGAGGCCGATTTTGATGACGTCGTTTGCGACGATCGCCGCCGCGGTGCCGCCCGCTCTGGCGCTCGGTCCCGGGGCGGAGAGCCGCATTCCGATGTCGTTGGCCGTAATCGGAGGCGTCCTTGTCTCGACGGCGTTCACACTGGTGGTGGTGCCGTGTGCGTACAGTTTGTTTGCCCGGTTGGAGCGTCCGCGGAGCGCTGAGCTCCGTGCGTTGGATGAGAAAGAGGGATGATTTTGCCTTGGGTTGCGAAAAGGAGCATCTCTCTGTTAAACTGACTTTTGATTATGAGCCTGTCTGAATTTACCAAACGACTCCGGCCCAAGACGTATTCGGTTGCGGTCTACTTAGTCGTCGCGGTGCTGCTGATTCAGGCGATCGCGCTCGTTTCCATTTTTTACTACCGTCGCGCGGCTTCCAGCACCGTTGCGTCGCGAGAGCAACAGGTCGCGGGTCGTGCAGAAGAAGCTCGCCGCCAAGCCGAGCGGGATGCCGCCGCAGCGGCTGCCGCTCCTCCTGTCGCTGTCGGGTCGGTAGAAGGCTCGAGCTCGGGCGCGAGCGGTTCTACGGAAGTTCCGGCGAAAGTACCCGATTTGATTCAACAAGCGGTGGCGGCAACGCAAGCCCAGCAATGGGATGCTGCGGCAGCGGCACTTGTGCAGGCAGAACGCTTGGAAGAGAAAAATCCGCGCGTGCTCGCGCTTCGTGCGGAGTTGGAGGAAAAGCGCGGCGATCTGGATGCAGCGCAGCGGTATTGGCGCAAGGTCTTTGAGCTGGGAGCTGAAGCTGCGGGTGAATCGTTCGTCAAAGCACGGGAGCGATTGCTCGTGCTGCAGGCGCCAACCTCGGTCACATCGACAGCGCTGCCAGAAACGCGCCAGCGGCTGGTTTTCCGGGCGATCGACAAGCGCGTCTTGGCCAACACAGCGGACGAGCTCAAGCTCGAGCTGCGTATCGTCATCGCGGTGCCCAGCGGCGAGCGGTCTAACCTCGATGCCTCCAAGGTGGGCGTGAAGCTCTATTTCTACGATCGCGATGGTAAGGGGACGCTCATCAATAATCGCCAGGTCAAGGCGGTGTTCGATGCGTTCGGCGGGTGGAAGCAGTCAGATGTGGAGACGCTGGTGGCGACGTACCGGCTCGATCGGGCTGCGATGCCGACGGGCGAGGCCGCGCGGGATTATTACGGGTACTATCTGCGGCTTTTCTACGACGGCCAGCTGCAGGACGAGCGCTCGGAGCCGCCGGAGCTGCCGCATCAGGTCGGTACGCCGCCCGCTTAAAAGAAATCTCGCCGCCATGCGTAAAAGGTTTTACAGTTCGCGACCTCATTTTAGATGCCCTAGCACTCGTGGCGAAATGGCAGACGCGCACGCTTGAGGTGCGTGTGGGGAAACCCATGGGAGTTCGAGTCTCCCCGAGTGCACCATTTCTCTAGGATCCCGGTATGGACAACGTCGAGAAGGCAAAAGCGATCCTCGGCAAGGTTTCGTACGCCGCAATTGCGAGCGTTTCGGAAAGCGGCGAGCCGTGGAATGCGCCAGTCTTTATCGCGTTTGACGACTCGTATCATTTTTACTGGGCCTCTTCTCGCAGTAGCCACCATTCAAAAAATATTTGCACGTGCCCGAATGTTTTTTTAGTGATTTACGATTCGACGGCGGAAGCGGGGACGGGGGAGGGCGTTTATATCCGGGCAATAGCAGAGGAGCTGATCGATTCGGATGAAATCGCGGCGGCTTACCAGCTCTTGTGCGATCGCCATCAGGCTCCGTTCTGGAAGCTGGAAGAAATGGAGGGTGAGTCTCCGATTCATCTGTATCGGGCAATGCCCCAGCAGGTTTGGATCAATGCCGGAGAAAAGGTGAACGGCGTGTATGTGGACGTGCGCGTAGAAGTAAGCCTTACGCAGCGCTGATTTTTAAACAGTAGCAGAAGGCCCGCCACGGAGTTTTTCTGCCAACGATTGCGTCAGCGTGGCAAGACGCGTGCGATCGGTAATTTTATTATTATCGCTGTCAGAAAGGTAGAACGTATCGAAGGCAGCACCTTTTTCGGTAGTGATGCGCGCAAACTCCACGCGCAGGCTTTGGTCTGCGATCCAAGAGGCAATAGTGAAGAGGAGGCCGGGCCGGTCCGCGGTTTCAATATCCAGCACGGTTTGATTTTCGGAAGCAGCCGGATGGAATCGGACGCGCGTGGGCATTTCAGCCGCGGATTCCATCAAAAAGCGCGCATTTGCGACGCTATTCGTGGCGTCAGAATTTGGCATGTCGGCAGGCACGCTATCCGGACCAAAGCTTTGCGCGAGCGCCGCTTCAAAGCGATCTTGTGCTTGCGTTTCGATCACCGCCGTTCGGCGCAGCGTGCAGACGCGAAACGTATCTACGACGATGTTATCGCTGCGGGTGAAAATATCCGCGCTTAAGATGGAAAGGCCAGCGCGCGTGAATGCCTGCGTGGTGCGCACGAAGCTGCGCGCGCGATCCCACGTGGTCACCATGACTTCCGAGTGGCCTTGATGCGGAAAGTGATTCCATCGAACGACCGGTTGCAGCGGCTGCGATTCGTTCAAATGGTGGAGCATTTGATTGAGGAAGAATTGATGGATCAGTTGCAGGTGCTCCATGATGACGCGCTGCGAGAGCGTCATGAAGTACCGGGCGGGAAGATGCTGCAAGTGCGCTTCCACTTCGGCTTCGGATACGACCCCGACGGCGTGCTGGCGGATGGAGGCTTGCTTCGCTGAGAGGCTTTCCTCGGCGGCTTGCACAAATTCCGTTTCTCCGGAGAGCGCCGCAGCGGTGCGGTGATAGAGCTGCCAGTGGAGCATCTCCTTCCATTCGGAGCGATTGGCGGCGGACTGGACGGCCTGCAGATCGGCAAAGGTGACGAGCATGAGCAGGTCGAGCCGCTCACGCGTGCGAATGCGGCGGGCAAAGGCACGGATCGTTTCCGGGTCATCAATGTTGCGGCGCTGTCCTGTAACGGCCAATAACCCGTGCTCCTGCACTAAAAACTCAAGGAGAGATTGCGTTTCATTGTCGAGCTTCCAGCGCTTGGAAAGCATGCGAGCTTGGGCGGCGCTTCCTTCGGCGTGCGTTGCCTTGTTGTTCGCGCGGCCCGTATCGTGCAGCAGCATCGCCAAATAAAGCACGGCCGGTTTTTCAACGCCTTGCGCGAGCGTTCGGTATTTTTCGGGCGCAGGCGATTGCGGATCGATCAGACTGTCGAGCGCTTCCAGGCATTGCAGCGTGTGCTCATCCGCGGTGTAACGGTGAAAGAATTCGTGCTGAACCAAGTAATGAAGCGGCGCAAATGGCGGGACGAGTCGGCCCAAGAGCCCAATCTCATGCATTTGTCGGCACGTACGGCCGACGGTTCCTTTTTGCGCAAAAATCGCCAGTAGCATGTCGCGGACATCTTGCCGCTGCAGGAGGCGTGAATTGAGCAGCCATTGCTGCCGGCGGATGTCGCGCAGGAGCGCAGGGTTGATCGTGGCATTGTGCTGCTGCGCAATCTGGAAGGCGCGTACCATCCGCGTCGGATCTTCATGCAGCAGCATGCCGGGAGCCAGATCCAACTGCCCATTTTGAAGCAAGAATCCTTCGATGAGAACCGACGGAGAAAGGCTCACGGGCACGTTCGAGACGGGCGTCGGCTCGTGCGCTGCCGAGATTTGTTGCAAGATAGAATGCGAAAAGGTTCCGACCGCGTGCGCGTGCCGGTAATAATCGCGCATAAACGATTCGATTCGCCGCAGGATGGATCGCTGCGGATAGCCAAATGCTTTGGCCAGGACGCCTTGCAGCTGCAAGGTGAGGATATCTCCCGCACCGCGACGCTGCTGATAGTGCAAGGCGTTACGCACGCGCAGAATAAAGTCATATCCTTGCGCCAGTTGCTTGAGCTCGCTTTCGCTGGCAAACCCGAGCGTGGTGATTTGGGCGAGCCAATGCGGGCCGTACGCCACGCGGCTTGCCCAGGCGAGGCTGTGGTAATCGCGCAATCCACCGGCACTTTGCTTGACGTTGGGTTCTTGTAAAAAAACGGTTGAGCCCTGCTTTTGATGGCGACGGCGATCATCCTGAACGCGCCATCGGATGTAGGTGGCTTGCTGTCCGCGAACGCACGACTCGGCAAACAAGGTTTGAAAGTGCCGCCACAGCACTTCATCCCCGGCGATGCAGCGAGATTCCAGAAGCGCTGTCTTCGTCTGCCATTCCACATTTGCCTGCTCAATCGCTTCGGAGAGCGTCCGGGTGGCATGGCCGACTTGCAGCCCGATATCCCAGAGTGAGTAGAGAATTTTTTGAGCGATCTCCTGCGCCAGTTGACTGCGCGCCTCTGAATCGTCGGCATACAGGAAGAGAATATCCACGTCGCTAGCGGGAGAGAGCTCCCGACGGCCGAATCCCCCGACCGCGGCGAGAGTGAGTTGAAGGTTTTCCTGCGGTTGATCGCGCAAGACTTCATCACACGCGTGCTGCCACAAATGCTGAAGGAGAACGGTAACGAGGTCTGCGCGTTTGTGGGTGAGGGAGACGCCGGTTTCCTCTCCTGCTCGGTGGGCAAGTTTGAGGCGGTGCTCTTCAATCTTCAGAAAGTTGCGGTAGAGCGCGAGTCGCTCCGAGCGGCGCAAGTGGGGTCGCCCCGCGAGTTTTTCCTCGGCATGGCGCAATACTTTGTCCAGGTGCGCGAGGATCATGATGGCTGTTTATATACCGCTGGGCCCGTGTCGCGGCAACTGTTTGCGGTGTTCTTGGAAGGTTATTTAAGTTACGGTAAGGCGAACGAATTTTATGGAGCCAGACTTTCAATTGCAGGAGGCAGCGGCGCCGGGGATGCGGATCGAACTGATAGAAATCGACCGCGTCCGCAAGTGCTTGGAGCGGTTTGGGCAGCGCTTCCTCAAGCGTGTTTTTTCCGAGCAGGAACGGACGTACGCGCAGCTGCATGCAGATCCGGCTCCGCCACTGGCAGCTCGCTTTGCCGCCAAGGAAGCAGGCGCGAAAGCGCTGGGACGGACGCGGGGAGCCGTCGGGGTTTGGCGCGATTTGCAGGTGGAGCGTGATGCAGCGGGGCGGCCGGCTCTTTTGGTAACGGGGCGTGCGCTCGACACGGCCCACGCTTCACAGGCGCGACTTTTCGTCAGCTTGACGCACACGCGTCAATATGCGGCAGCGTGCGTGATGGTGGCTGAATAAGTGCCGCCGAGCGCAAATTTATTCCGGGTTTTGGAAGAGCGGCAGCTCTTCGTGTAATTGCAGCAAGAACTGCGTGAGCCGCTTTCGTAAGGGACCAAGCCGAAGGACGGTTCGAATCATTGCCGGCAAATGATGCGGATGAAAAAGTAGGTGGAACGCAAGCCGCAGCGGCGTCGCGCGACCAGTGCGGGCGCTGCATCCGGCCATGACGGCAGCGGCCGGGATCTTATCCTCCACCGCATCGCTGATGACCCGGACAGCAGCGAAGGCCACGTTATGAGCTTTCAGCGTCTCGGCGATCGCTCCGCCTTCCATCTCGACGACCTGCGCGTGATGCTGTTGCGCGAGCCGCGCACGCGTCTCCGGATCTCCGGCGAACTCCTCCGCTGTACAAAAGCGTGCAAAATTAAAATCGGGCACGAGGCGAATCGGAGGTTGCAGCTCTTCTGAAGTGTAATTGTCTGCGACGACGATCTGGCCGCGCCGGAGCTGGGGGACGAGCGCGCCGGCGTATCCGGCATTGATCGCCACTTGGATGGGATAGCGGCCCAGCACCGCCTCCACACTTCGCGCGGCTTGTGCAGGACCCATGCCCAGCGTCGCGCAAACGATGCGCTGCTCGCCCAAATCCCCGACGACGCAGCGGACGCCGCCTGCCCATTCAACTTTCCGCTTCTGCAGCTGGCGCTCAAAAAGCGCGCCTTCATGCCGGACCGCAAAGAGGTAGGCGATCATGGGGCGGAAAAAATGTTAAGCCTGGGCCAGGTCGGGCGTGGTCGAAAAATCAAAAAGCCGGCGGAATTCGGACAGCGCGAGTAATGGCCAGTTGTTCCGGTACATATCGTACTTGAGATAAAAGACGCTCGGGAAGCCGGTGCCGGTGATAAAAGGCTCTTCCCACGATCCGTCGGACTGCTGCATCCGGCACAGATATTCCACGCCGCGCAGTAAGCTGGGCCGCAAAGGGCCGGTGTTGGCAGCGATGATTCCCATCACGGCCCACGCGGTTTGCGACGCAGTACTGGGGCCTTGGCCCTTGAGGCGCGCATCGTCGTACGAGGCCGGCGTCTCGCCCCAGCCGCCGTCATCATTTTGACAAGACTCAAGCCAGTCGCGCCCGCGCAAGATCCAGTCCTGGTTCATATCTTCGCCGATCGCTTTGAGCGCACGCAGCACGAGCCACGTCCCGTAGATATAATTGACGCCCCAGCGGCCATACCACGAGCCATCCTCCTCCTGCACATCGCGGATGAATTTGAGGGCCCGCTGTACAAACGGCGCCTTGCGATCGATCCCCAATCGGCCGAACAGCTCCACCGCGCGCGAAGTAATATCACTGCACGGCGGATCGAGAATCGCGTTGTGATCGGCAAAGGGGACGTCCTCCAGCCATTTTTTGGTGACATCTTTATCGAACGCCGCCCAGCCGCCGTTCTTGCATTGGAAGCTGATCGCCCACTTGAGCGCGCGGTCGAACACCTCTTTCTTGCGCGGCTCATCATCCGTTTCAATCAGGCGGAGCGCGTGCAGCACTTTGAAGGTATCGTCCACGTCCGGGTAATACTTGTTATTAAATTCAAACGCCCAGCCGCTGTTCTCGGGATGCGGGTTTTTAAGATACCAGTCGCCGCGGAAGCGCACCTCTTTGGCCAGCATCCAGTCCGCCGCTTTTTTCAGCTGAGGATGGGTGGAGGGAACGCCCGAGTCGGCCAGCACAAACGCGGTGATCGCCGTATCCCAGATCGGTGAGAAGCACGGCTGGTACCGGTAGTCTTGATGCACCGTATCATCCACCTCCAGCTCGTTAAAATCACGCACAGCTTTTTGAACCAGCGGGTGATCATCCGAATACCCTAGCGCCTTGAGCGCGATGATGGAGTAGAGCATCGCGGGGAAAATCGCCGCCAAGCCGTCCGAATCTTCTCCGCAGCGATCGATCAGCCAGCGCTCGGCCGTGCGGAGCGCGCGGGCCCGCAGCGGCTTCCAGGAGAAAGAATCGACAAACTTGAGCGCCGCATCGCACCCCAGGAAAAAGTTTTTCCAAGTGAAGAGCTTTTTATCGCGCTCCATCGAGAAGTCGGAGTGCTCGGTGCCGTAAGGGAACAGTTCGTGCAGCTGTTGCTCCGCCGGCAAGTGACGCTGCGGCTTGAAGTGGTTGACGATCGCCAAGGGGACGAGCATGGCCCGGCTCCACGAGGACATCTCATAAATGTTAAAGTAAAACCAGTTGGGCAGGAGGATGATCTCCACCGGAATAATGGGAAGGTACTTCCAGGGGTACTGGCCGAAGAGCGCCAACATCAGCTTGCAATACGTGTTGGTTTTGGGGATGCCGCCGAGCCGTAGGATGGTCGCCTGGGCTTTTCGCATGCGCGGCTCTTGCAGGGTGTGGCCCGCGAGCTTGAGCGCGAAATAGGCTTTGACCGTCGCGTTGATCTCGCTCGGGCCGCCGATGTAAATATTCCATCCGCCATCGGGCAGCTGGCGTTCAAAAAGATGCTTCACGCATTTGGATTGCCGGGAGAAATCAACCTCCCCCCGCCAGTGCATGAAGATGATGCGGTCCGAGATAAGCGTGGAGTCGACGATGAGCTCGCCGACCCAATGGCCTTCCTGTTTTTGCAGGCCGAGCAGGTGCTCCTGCGCGCGGCCGATGGCGCGATGCGTCCGGTCGTTAAGCAACTCTCCAGTTTGAAAGGGAAGGCGGTACTGCGCTTCGGCCAACGTGAGCGCCGGCGCTTCGGTCTGAACGCGCGCTGGCAGGGGGGCGCGGCTCGGCTCGGAAGCCTTCGGAACGGCATTTGCCATGTGCGCTAAATTAGAGAGGGTTTTGCATTAAAGCAATTCTTGAGACTATGAGCGTAGCTGCAGCATGACAGTTATTCAACGCGACGATTCACCCCTTTTACGTTGACTTGGGAGGGGGATTTTTTTTAGATAACCCATGCCCCTGACTTTGCCTCGACTGAACGCAATTTTCGAGCGAGCGCGCGAGCTCAAGATTTTGATCGTCGGCGATTTGATGCTGGATGAATTCATCTGGGGAAAAGTCTCCCGCATTTCGCCCGAGGCCCCGATTCCAGTCGTTGAAGTACAGCAAGCAACGCATTATCCGGGCGGCGCTGCCAACGTTGCGCGCAATCTGTGCGGCATTGTGGAGCGCGTCGCGGTCTCCGGTTTGGTTGGGCAAGATCCCCCAGGCCAACAGCTCATCGCGCTTCTGCGGGACGCCCGCGTTGGAATTGACGGCATCGTCACGGGCATCGATCGGCCCACGACGCGTAAAACACGCGTCCTCGCGCGGCAGCAGCAGGTGGTCCGGGTCGACTATGAATCACGCAAGCCGTTGGCCGAGGCGGAGCGGCGGCGGTTGGTGGACTGGCTCACGGATCACGTCGGAGATTTTGATGCGGTGATTTTGGAGGATTACGGCAAGGGCGTCTTGGATCAGTCGGTGTTTGATGTGCTGGTGAAGGTGGCGCATGAGCGCGGCGTCGTCGTAACGGTGGACCCAAATCCAAAAAATCAGCTGGATTGGAAGGGCGCGGACTTGGTCAAACCCAATCGCCTCGAAGCATTGGCGACGGCAAAGTGGCTCGCGGGCCGCGGACTTTTGGGGGATTGGACGCCGGCGCGGGTGGAGGAGG
Source organism: uncultured Verrucomicrobiaceae bacterium (assembly GCA_964473925.1). Lineage (GTDB taxonomy): Bacteria > Verrucomicrobiota > Verrucomicrobiia > Methylacidiphilales > CAYYVW01 > CAYYVW01. The sequence continues at coordinate 306,530 of CAYYVW010000001.1, read as the reverse complement.
ACTCTCTGGAAAATCTAAAGCAGATCGGCGTTTTGCTCCGTAAGCACTGGCAGACGAAGTGCTTGGTGGTGACGCTTGGGGAGGACGGCATGCTGCTCTGGGACGATGCAAATTCAGGGCATCACGTGCCTACTTTGGCTCGAACGATTTACGACGTATCAGGTGCCGGAGATACGGCAATCGCGTTCTTGACCCTGGCTTTGGCAACAGGTGCGACGGGTGCGGAGGCGGTTGAGCTGGCGAACCATGCGGCTGGGATCGTGGTCGGGAAGGTCGGAACGGCTGCGGTGACAGTGGAGGAGCTTCGCGCCAGCTTGGCGGGTTAATTTCTTACGGATTTCATGAAGCCTGCCCGCCCAGCCGTTTTTTTTGATCGGGATGACACGCTCATGGCCAACGTCCCCTACTTGGGGGATCCGGCGCAGGTCCGTGTGTATCCTGAGGCGGGTAAGGCGCTAAAGCGGCTCCAGGAGCAAGGCTTTTTACTATTTATTGTTTCAAATCAGTCGGGCGTTGGGCGTGGGTGGATCACCCGGCAGCAGGTTGAAGCTGTTGAGGCTGAGCTCGTGCGTCAGTTGGGAGATAACTTCTTCCAAGCTATTTACAACTGCTATGACTCGCCGGAAGATCCCTATGGAGAATGTCGTAAGCCATTGCCTACGATGCTCTTGCGAGCGAGTAAAGAGCACAAAATTGACCTCGCCAAGTCCTTCATGGTGGGGGACCGCGATATTGATATGGAGTGTGGCAGGAGTGCTGGGTGTCGGACAGTCTTGATGCTCACTGGAGTTGCGGATGAAAGTCAGGCCAAGGGGCGTCTGGTGGCCGATCATGTTGCAGCGAATCTTGCTGATGCCGCAGACTGGATTTGCCAAGCGGCTAAATTTTAAGCACTTATGAAGAAAACGAACCGAAAGGTAGCCATCGCGCCCGTTGTCGTCGTGATCCCGGCCCGGTATGGATCGACGCGGCTGCCAGGGAAGCCGCTGGTGATGCTTGCCGGTAAGCCGATGATCCAATGGGTGTGGGAAGCGGCCATACGGAGCCGTCGCGTTCGTGCAGAGCATATCGTGGTGGCAACAGATGATATTCGCATTCAACGAGTTGTGAAAAATTTTGGAGGGCGTGCTGTAATAACTTCCCGCAAGCATCCGACCGGGACTGACCGACTGGCCGAGGTCGCGAGAAAGATACCAGCGAAAGCCTATATTAATGTGCAAGGGGATGAGCCGCTCCTGGAGGCGGCTGAACTTGATGCCTTGGCCGCGGCAATCTCCAAGCCGGGCGCGCTCCCGATGGCGACTCTGGCTCATCGGCTTACGTCGGAGGCGGATTGGAACAACCCGTCCGTGGTGAAAGTCGCGGTCGATCGAACGGGACGGGCGCTCTACTTCTCGCGTTCGCCGATCCCATTTTTGAGGCAGGAAAAGTTTTCAAAGGTCGCAGGCAAGGGCGTCCGCTTTTGGCGGCATATTGGACTCTATGCGTATACGCGGGAAGCATTGCTGCAGTTTGTCCGCTGGCCGATGGGAATGCTTGAGCAGGCCGAATGCCTGGAGCAGCTGCGGGCGCTCGAGAACGGGATGAGCATACAAGTCTTGCCGAGCCGTTTTTTAGGCGTCAGTGTGGACACGAAGGCGGACGTGGCCCGGGCCGTGAGCGCGCTGCGCAAGCGTCACACAAAAGTTTTTAGTAGAAAAAAATCATGAAAGCCCGCTCGATCAAATACCTGTTTGTGACTGGCGGCGTTGTCAGCTCGCTGGGTAAGGGATTGACGGCGGCTTCGCTTGGTACGCTGCTCGAGCGCCGCGGACTGAAGGTGATGCTGCAAAAGTTTGATCCATATCTGAATGTCGACCCGGGCACGATGAGTCCTTATCAACATGGTGAGGTGTATGTGCTCGGCGACGGCGCCGAGACCGATTTGGATTTGGGACATTACGAGCGGTTTACCTCGTGCCAATTAACGCGTAAGAACAGCCTGACGACTGGGCAGGTGTACGAGGCGGTGATCGGCAAAGAGCGCCGCGGAGATTATCTGGGCAAGACGGTGCAGGTGATTCCACACGTGACCGATGAGATTCAGGCGCGCATTCGCGAGCTGGGCGCGCAGTCGGGCGCGGATATTGTCATTACTGAAATCGGCGGTACGACGGGGGATATTGAAGGGCTCCCGTTCCTCGAAGCGCTCCGGCAGTTTGCGTTGGAGGTGGGCCCGGAGAATGCGCTGTTCCTGCATGTGACGCTGGTGCCGTTCATTCGCGCGGCAGGGGAGCTTAAGACCAAGCCCACGCAACAGAGCGTCGCCAAGCTGCGCGAGATTGGTATTCAGCCGCAGATTCTTGTTTGCCGGACGGAATATCCGCTCGATGCGGATACGCGGCACAAGATGTCGCTCTTCTGCAACGTCGCGCCCGAAGCGGTCATCGAAGAGCGGGACGTTGCCTGCACGATTTATGAAGTGCCGCTCATGCTCCAGCGGGAAAAACTCGATGATTTGGTGTGCAAGCACCTGCGGCTCGATCTGCCGCCGGCGGATATGACGAGCTGGCAGGAATTTGTGCAGCGGATCATTTCACCGCAGAGCCGGGTGACGATCGCGATGGTGGGCAAGTACGTCGAGCATCAGGATGCGTACAAAAGCATTTTCGAAGCGTTCGTGCATGCGGGCGCGGCAGAAAATACCGGAGTGGATATCATCCGCATCGATGCGGAAGACGTGGAGACGGACGGCGCGGCAGCGCATCTGTCGCAGGTGGATGGGATTTTAGTGGGGCCTGGGTTTGGTGGTCGCGGCGTGGAAGGGAAGATTGCGGCGGCGCGGTTCGCGCGTGAGCGGAAGATTCCGTATTTTGGCCTTTGTCTCGGGATGCAGATTGGGGTGATTGAGCTTGCGCGGAATGCGGCGGGCATCGCGAAGGCAACGAGCTTGGAGTTTGATGAGCAGACGGCTGACCCGGTCATCACGCTGCTCGACGAGCAAAAGCATGTGACGCGCAAGGGCGGCACGATGCGGCTGGGGGATTACCCGTGCGTGCTGCGCGAGGGGACGAAGCTGCGCGCCGCGTATGGCTGCGACAAAATCATCGAGCGGCACCGGCATCGGTACGAATTTAACAACATGTACCGGGCAGCGCTCGAGAAGCAGGGGCTCATCGTTTCGGGCGCATCGCCGGACGGGGGGTTGGTCGAGATGATCGAGCTGGCGGATCATCCGTGGTTTGTTGGGTGCCAGTTCCACCCGGAGTTTCATTCGCGGCCGAACGCGGCGCATCCGCTCTTCCAAGGGTTGGTGCACGCGGCGCTTGAACACCGAGCCAAGCGGGAGTCGGCCACGGCGTGCGTTGCGTAATTTTTTGAGCATGAAAGCGACGTCATTTTTCCCGAAGAAAGCGCCCGGCAAGAAGCGCGCGGGGCTGCTACTGATTGCGGGTCCGTGCGTGCTCGAGTCCGAGAAGCAGGCGCTGATCATTGGAAAGAAGCTCGCGAAGATGACGGACGCGCTGGGCTATCGGTTTGTATTCAAGGCGTCGTTTGATAAAGCCAACCGCACCAGCGGCGATGCGTTGCGCGGGCCGGGGATGCGCGCGGGGCTCAAGATGCTCGCATCGATCCGTCGCGCGATTGACCGGCCGGTACTCACCGATGTGCATGAAATTTCGCAAGTGGCCGACGTCGCACGCGTGGTGGACGTGTTGCAGATTCCGGCGTTTTTGTGCCGTCAGACCGATTTGATCCAGGCATCAGCGCGGACCGGGCGCGTTGTGAACGTCAAGAAAGGGCAGTTCCTCGCGCCGCAGGATGTGGATGCGATCGCCAAAAAATTGCGCGCTGCGCGCTGCTCGGAGTATTGGATCACCGAGCGCGGGACGACGTTTGGCTATCAGAATTTGGTGGTGGATATGCGCGGGCTTGCTTGGATGCGCGCGGCTGGTCATCCCGTCATTTTCGATGCAACGCATTCGGTGCAGCGGCCGGGGGGCTTGGGGACCAGCTCGGGCGGCGACGCCGCGATGGCGCCGGTCCTCGCGCGTGCGGCGGTCGCGGCAGGGGTCGACGGGCTTTTCATCGAGACGCACCCGGACCCAAAGCGCTCACCCTCAGACGGTCCCAACATGATCCCGCTCGATCAAATGGAGGCGCTGCTCACGACGCTCAAGGAGATCCATGAAGCGGCGCGGTAATTTTTTGCTCTGCGGACTCGTCGCGCTGGGCGCGGGGGCTGTGTTTTGTTACGGCGCGGGTTTGCCGGGCGCGGGCACGCTTCCGGGCGGCGCGGGGGACGTGACGCGGGATTTCAGCTTCCCGCAGATTAATGATAAGGGGAAGGTCGAGGCGATTTTGACTGGCAAAGAGGCGCGCGCGGTCAGCGTTCATCGCACCCAGATCACCGAGATGAAGATCGAGGTGTATCAGCAGGAGAAGGTGGACGCGGTTATCACGTCGCCCAAGTGCGATCTGTGGAACTCGGACCAGACGCTCCGGACCAAAAACGGCGTCTCCATCACCAAGACGAATTTTAAGTTGGATGCGGAGGCGATGGAGTGGGAGTATCCGCACCGGCGCGGAGTGTTTCGCGGGCATGTGCGGGTCGTGTTGCAAGACTTCGACCTGGCCACGCCGGGAGAAACAAAAGCGCCGCTTCCGTCCTCCTCCATCCCTAAAATCCGGTAACGCATCGTGAAAAAACAGATCTCAACGCTTGTCTGGAAATCGTGGCCGCTTTTGCTCGTCGTGAGCATGGGCGCGGTGATCAGTGCCGTGGGCGCGACGACGGATCTCCCACAAAAATCAACCGCGGCACCTGCTCCCATTTTTGGATCCGGCCAAGGCCCTACGACGATTACCTCTGACCAATTCCGCCTCGATATGGCAAAAAAGGAGGGCGTGTTCCTCGGGAGCGTCGAAGTGACGGGCGAGGGCTTTTACTTGAAATCGCGCGAGTTGCAGCTTTTCTTCGGCGCGGACAGCAAGATAGAGCGGATGATCGCGCGCGGCGAGGTTGAGATGAAACAGGCGAACCGGACGACGCATTCCAACCAGGCGGAGTATATCTTGGCCGAGGACAAGATCATCCTGACCGAATCGCCCGAGGTGATCCAAGACCGCAACCGGATTATCGGCAACGTTATCACGATTTATCGCACGGCCAATAAAATGGAAATCGACGGCCGCAGCCGCGTCCTCTTGTACGATTCCATGGAAGGCTCCGGCAAAAAGTAATCTCATGCAGCCGATCGTTTCTCATCCTGATGCCGTTGCAACGGCTCTCCCGCAGATGGTTGTCCCCGCGGGTCAGCCGATTATTCGCGCGCAAGACTTGGTCAAAACTTACGACGGTCGCCGGGTGGTGAATGGCGTCCAGGTCGAAGTGCATCCCGGAGAGGTCGTCGGCCTTCTAGGCCCGAACGGCGCCGGTAAAACGACGACGTTTTATATGATCGTTGGCCTGGTGCCTCCGACGTCGGGCCACGTTTTTCTCCGCGGCGAAGATGTGACCGCGATGCCGATGTATCGCCGCGCGCGACATGGGATCGGGTACCTACCCCAGGAAGAATCTATTTTCCGTAAACTAACTGTTGAAGAGAACTTGATGGCGATTCTCGAAACGCTCCCCATCCCAGTGCAGGAGCGGCGCGTGCGTTGCAACGAGCTCTTGCAAGATTTCGGCTTAGAGCATCTGCGACGCAACATCGCAATCACGCTCAGCGGCGGCGAGAAGCGGCGCGTAGCCATTGCGCGCGCGCTCACGACCAAGCCCGCGGCGCTGCTGTTGGACGAGCCGTTCAGCGGCGTCGATCCGCTCGCGGTGTATGATATCCAGCAGATTATCCTGACGCTTCGGCAGCGCGGAATCGGCATTCTCATCACCGATCACAACGTGCGGGAGACGCTCTCGGTCGTCGACCGGGCGTACCTCATTTGCGAGGGCCGGGTTGAGAGCCAGGGGACCAGCAGCTTCCTAATCAACGATCCGGTGGCGCGTGATCTTTACCTGGGTGCGCGTTTTAGCATGTAAGTGGGCCGCAGGTCAGAGGCTTGGATTTTTTTAGAAAGAAACGACTTGAAACGATCGATTGCGGTGGGAGTCGTTGCGTGCTCGACCATTCTTTTTGAGTTAGTTCAGACGCGGATCCTGTCGTACATTTTTTGGAACCATATCGTCTATTTGACGATTTCACTGGCGTTGCTGGGATTTGGAATCAGCGGAACGATCACGGCATGGATCAGTCGCTCGGGCCGGCTTGGTCCTGAGCGGTTCGGAGGCTGGGTCGGATTCTTCCTCGGTCTGATGGGCGTGAGCTTGCTTTTACAAATGGTGCTCCTAGCGAGCGTTGTGGCGATTTTGCCGACCGTGTGGCCAACGCTCAAGCTGGCGATTTGTTATTTGATCACGCTGCCGCCTTTTATCTGCGCCGGTTGCTGTTTGGCATTTCTTCTGATGTCGGCGGGGCCTCAGGTGAGCCGCCTTTACAGCGTGGATTTGATCTGTGCGAGCGCAGGCTGCGTTCTCTTTTTCTTTTTGCTGCCAATGCTTGGCGCAGTAATGCTGCTTCTGGTTTTGTCGGTTCTGTTGATCGCACTGGGGATCTGGTGGCTGCGTGAGGCGAGAGGGGTATGGATTGTTTTCGGGGCGGTAGCGTTATTTTTGATTGTGGTGCAATGGATGCATCCTGATGCGATTGATTTTTATCCGGAGGATTACAAGGAGATGAGCGAATTGCTTTATTCCGAGCGGAACGCCCCGGGCAAAATTGAGCGCACGGCCTGGACGAGTTTATGTCGCGTGGATGTTGTGGGTAGCCCGTCGGGCGGGGATCTTTTGGATTTTAAGGGGCTGCACGCGCCGGGTTCGTATAAGTTTATCACCCAGGATGGTTCGGCGAACACCCGGCTACTTTCCGCCGAGGCAATTGCGGAACTGCGCCGCCACGCCGAGCGGCACCAGCATGCTTCACCGGCAACGTTTCCATATGAAATTTACTCGAAACCTGACGTTGCGATTATTGGAACGGGCGGCGGCGTCGATGTTGCGAATGCGCTGGCGTACGACGCGCGGTCGATTTTTTGCGCTGAACTCAATCCGGAGATTTACCGCATCACCGGGGAGCTTTATTCGGAATGGAACGGCGGATTGATGCGCGATTCTCGCGTCACGGCTGTCAACGCCGAGGGCCGCAACGCGATCCGAACGACGCCGAAGCGATTTGATTTAATTCAGGTAATCTCCATCGACACGTTTGCGGCGCTCAATGCTGGGGCGTACGTCCTAAGTGAAAACTACCTGTATACTGTCGAAGCGTTTGAAGATTATTTTGCCAAACTCAAAACCGGCGGGATGCTTTCGATTTACCGTTGGAGCGCAACATTGCCGCGGGAGTCGCTCCGGCTTTCCGCTTTGGCGATTGAAGCGTGGAGGCGGCAAGGCGTCTCGAAGTTTTCCGATCGCATTATGGTGATCGGAGATTTTTGCTGGTCGATCAGTTTGTTTAAGGAAAATCCGTTTACGGAACAGGAGGTGAGCACGCTCGCCCGTTTTGCCCAGCAGACCGGGGAAACAGTCCTTTTTTGGCCGCAGCTTCTTGCCCCAGCCAAGCAGGAGAAGCGGGAGCGTGACTATTATCATGGACTGTCAAAAAAACCAGAATTGGATTATTACGACCGGTTCTTAGAACGATCGGCGGCCGGAGCTTTGATTGAGAATGCCTACAGTTTTCGAGATGCCATTTTGAGCATGGAACGGGGAGAGGCGAAGGAGTTTTACGCGCGGTATCCGCATAAGGTGAGTCCGGTGCAGGATGATTATCCGTTCTTTTTTGAAACGGCATCCCTTTCCGACTGGCGCGAGTGGGACTGGAACGATTTGCGTGGATCTGGCGTACAGGCGACGCTGCTTCAAATTTTGGTAGTGTCGACGCTTGTGATGGCGGCAGCCATTTTGCTGCCGCTTTGGATTTATCAGAGGCAGGGACTGCGCGTCCCAGCCGCGGGTGCGGGCGCGGTTTATTTCGCTGCGCTGGGATTGGGCTTTATGGTCATTGAGATTTGCCTCATGCAAAAGTGCATTCTGCTTCTGGGCAATCCGATGTTGTCGGTTCCGGTTGTGCTGGCGGGGATTTTGCTCAGTGCTGGAATTGGTAGCCGGACGTCCGAGAAAGGGAGGATCGGCTTTGTCTCTAAAATCGGAATCGCCTGTGCTGGGTTGGTCGCTGCGCTCGCGTGCATTTTGTTAGGACTAGGAGTGTGGACGCCAGCTATTTTGGAAATGACGCTGGGCGCGCGCATCGCGGTCGTCGCGCTGATGATGTTACCGGTTGGGTTTGCGCTGGGGATCTTCTTCCCTGCGGGATTACAGTGGTTGCAACAGCGCGAGCCGGCGTTTGTTCCGTGGGCTTGGGGAATCAACGGCTGCGCGTCCGTTTATGGAAGCGTTCTGGCTATTATCGGCGCGATGGCCTGGGGTTTTCAGTGGATGCTGGCAGTCGGGTTGGTCGTCTACGGAATCGCCGTAATTGCGGGGTGGCGGCTGGCGCACAAAGAGTAAGTGATTGGCCGCCATTTCTTTTCGCTTGCGCGCGCGCGGCGGTGGAATAAATTTATGGCCCTTCCGCGCGGTTAGCTCAGTGGTAGAGCACTACATTGACACTGTAGGGGTCACAGGTTCAAACCCTGTACCGCGCACCATTTTCAAGCGCTTTGCGATGCAGTCATGCGAAAGCCAGGCAGTGCAACGGGCTTGTTTGTGACATCGACTCGCCGGTGGACGCCGCGGCATCATCGATTTTCCCGTGGTTGGAGGAGATCCCACTGATTTCCATAGAGATCTAGAAACACGGCTACCGTGCCATAGGACTCTTCCTTTGGCTCTCGAACGAACACGACGCCCTTTGATTTGTAACATTCAAAATCGCGCCAAAAATCATCGGTGTAGAGGAATAAAAATACTCGGCCTCCAGTTTGATTGCCCACACGCGATGCTTGTTCCTCGTTTACGGCTCGAGCAAGAAGCAAGCGAGATTCGGTTGCCCGCGGTGGCGCGATAACGACCCAGCGCTTACTTTGTTCTGGAACAGGAGTATCTTCAACGAGCTCGAAGCCGAGCGTTTCGACATAAAAGGCAATGGCCTCATCATAATCTTGCACGACGAGGGAGATAAGTCCGACAGATTGTTTCATTCGTAGCGCGACATTAGGTTTCCAGATTGCAGACCTTGAACAAGCCGAAAAGATCAAAAAGAACAATCATCGCGTTACTCAAATTTTATGCCGCGCATGTTTCAGGAGCGAATTTGGTTAAGCGCCGGCGATGTGGCGCAGCAGCGTCTGATTGAGCCGGGCGCCGACTTCCAGGTGCGAGAGTGGAAAGCTTTCGTTGGGCGCGTGCATGTTGCAATCGGGGAGCGCAAGGCCCAGCAGGAGCGTATCGGCTCCCAGCACACGCTTAAAGTCCGACAGAATCGGGATGGAGCCGCCTTCACGGATCAGCGCGGGTGATTGGCCGTTGAACGTTTCGCGGAGTGCTTGCTGCGCCGCCTGGCCCCATTTGCCGTGAGGATCGACCCAGTAGGGTTTACCGCTGTGGCCGCGGAGAATTTCCACCCGGACGGAGCTGGGCGCGATGGATTCAAAATACGAGACGGCAGCGTCGAGAATTTTTTCCGGATCTTGATTTGGCACCAGGCGGAAGGTGAGTTTGGCAAAAGCGCTGGAGGGGAGAATCGTCTTGGTGCCCGGTCCTTGATAGCCGCCGCCGATCCCGTTGATCTCGGCGGTGGGACGAGCCCAGAGGCGTTCCAGAGCTGTGAAGCCGGTTTCGCCGTCGAGCACAGGCGCGCCGGAAAGTCGGCGAAGTTCTTTCTCATCCAAGGGGAGTGCGGCCCAGGCAGATTTTTCCCATGCTTGAAGCGGCTGAACGTTTTGGTAGAAACCTTCGATCGCGACGTGCCAGCCGCGGTCGTGCAGCGAACCGAGCATGCGTGCGAGCACCGTCACCGGGTTGACGATAGCTCCGCCAAAGCCGCCGGAGTGTAAATCTTGCGACGGACCGTGGACGCGGACTTCCAGCGCTGCTAGGCCTCGCATGCCGTAGGTGAGGGTGGGAGTGTTCGGCGCGATCATCGTCGTATCGGAAACGATGATCACATCGCAGGCAAGGGAGTCGCGGTGCTTTTCGAGGAACGGCGTCAAGTGGGGGCTGCCGATCTCTTCTTCGCCTTCAACCAGGACGATGAGGTTGACGGGCAGTTCTTTCGCGCTCGCAAGCGTTTGCTGGAGGCCGAGCAGATGAGAGAAGATTTGCCCCTTGTTATCGGACGCGCCGCGCGCATAGACCACGCCATTTTCGAGCGCGGGCTCAAACGGCGGATGCTTCCATAATTCGAGCGGATCGGGTGGCTGAACGTCGTAATGGCCGTAGAGGAGAACGGTTTTGCGACCTGGAATATGCTCGTTGTTAGCGAGCACGACCGGATGGCCAGCGGTGGGCCTAACTTCGGCAGCAAGCCCTGCACGCTGGATCCATTGGGCAAGCCACTGCGCGCAATCAACGACGGCCCCTTGGCGAGCCGGATCGGTCGAGACACTTGGGAACGAGAGGAATTTAAAAAAATCTTGCTGCCAGTTTTTTTGCATGCGCGCTTATTCGGTGGGAGGTTTTTTTGAGTTGGCCCGGAGCTGCTTCCAGTGCGTCAATCGTTCTTCGATCAATTTTTCATAGCCCGCCTCGCCGGGAGTGTAGAAGCGGCCGGGCTCGATGCCGTAGGATTGAGAGCTGATGCCGCCTTCAAAGTCGTGACTGTACTGGTACTTTTCTTTTTTTGGCGCTCCGGTGCTGCGGACCATTTTATTGCGTAAATGGGTGGGCACAGCAACCACCGTGTTCGAGCGAACGGCCTCCAGCGCGGCCTCGCCCGCCAGGTAGGCACGGTTGCTTTTGGGAGCGGTGGCCAAGTAAATCGTCGCGTCGGCCAGAGGGATGCGGCCCTCGGGCATGCCGATAAATTCCACCGCTTGATGCGCTGCCACTGCGACCATCAGCCCGCGCGGATCGGCCAGACCGATGTCCTCCGCTGCGAGCAGAACAAGCCGGCGCGCGATGAAACGAGGGTCTTCGCCTGATTCAATCATCTTCGCGAGCCAGTAGATTGCCGCATCCGGATCACTGCCCCGGACCGATTTGATGAAGGCTGAGATGGTGTTGTAGTGCTCGTCTCCGTCGTGATCATAGAGCAGGCCCTTTTTCTGGATAGATTCAGCGATGATCTCTTTGGAGATGGGAATGATGCCGTCAGCGTTGGGATGCGTTGAAAGGACCGCGAGCTCCAGTCCATTCAAACACCGCCGTGCGTCACCGTCCGAGGAGGCGATGAGATGCGCGCGGGCTTGGGGTTCAAGCTTTATGTTTAAAGCGCCAAAGCCGCGCTCGGCATCCGTTAGCGCGCGGTCGATCAAGGTGGAGAGCACCTCCTCCGAAAGCGGCTTGAGTTCAAAAATCTGAGAGCGCGAAACCAGCGGCGCATTCAGGTAGAAGGTGAGATTATGTGTTGTCGCGCCGATCAGGCGGACGTGCCCGGCCTCCACGTCGGCGAGGAGTTCATCTTGTTGCAATTTATTGAGGCGATGAATTTCATCGATAAAAAGCAGCGTGCGCACGCCAGTGCGTTGAAAGTTGAGTTTGGCATCGCGCAGCGCATTGCGCAGATCGGAAACTTTTGCTTCGACGCCGTGGCAGCGGACAAAGCGTGACTGGGTTTTGATCGCGATGAGTTCGGCCAACGAAGTTTTACCAACGCCGGGCGGGCCGAATAAAACCAGGGAGGTCATCCAATCGGTTTCAATCATCCGGCGCAGTGGTTTGTTGGGGCCCAGGATGTGTTCCTGACCGACATACTCGTTCAAATCACGAGGACGGAGCCGGGCGGCGAGCGGCTGATGGGCGCTCGCGGTCGAGGAGGCCGGCGGGTTGGTGCTGTCGAGGAACAGATCTTCCATGAGCTTGTAAGATGGCTCCGAGCAGCAGATTTATCAAGCGGCAGGAGATTCTTTCTGGAAAAACGGCTGGCTTTTTGATTGGGTGAGGGCGTGTCGGTCAGAGTCAGGCGTTCAAACAAGGAAAGGGAGGAGCCTTCTCCTGAAGCGCTTGCCGCGTTGCGCCTTCAGCTTGAACGGCCCGAGGCGGCGGCGATCTTATCTCCAACGGCAGTCAAAAATATTTTTGCCACCTATTCCAATCATCAAACGCCTCATTGGGCACGCGCTGCAATTGAGGAGCTATGCGCTAGCGGAAAATGGACGGAGCTACAAAATCGGTTTTATCGGCATTTGATTTTTGGAACGGGCGGCATGCGGGGAAGAACCGTTGGCGAGTTTGTCGCGCCCGCGGAGCAAGGTGCGGCGCTGCTTCCCCAACCTCCCGAGCACGCAGCCGTGGGGACGGCGATGATGAACGACGTCAACGTTCGCTGGGCGGCGGAGGCACTGGGATGGCAAGTGCTGGAGGAAACGGAGAAGTCCGGTATTGCGGTTCCGTCAGTTGTGATTGCCCACGATACGCGTCACTTTTCACGGCATTTTTCCTTGATCGCGGCACAAGCGCTTTTAGAGCTCGGCGTGGACGTAATGCTTTTCCATGAGCCGCGCTCAACACCCGCGCTCTCTTTCACGGTGCGACACTGCAATGCGCAGGGCGGAATGATGATCACGGCAAGTCACAACCCGCCGCACGACAATGGCCTCAAGGCATACGGGCCCGATGGAGCGCAGCTCGTCGAGCCACGTGCTTCGGCATTGTTGACCAAAGTGCAAGCGCTGCGAGAAGGGGAACGCCCGCGCGCGCTCCGGCGGCGTGGCATTTTACATGGATTAGGTGCAGAAATGGACCAGGCATACCAGCGTGGCGTATCGGAGCTTGTGCTGGATCCGATGATTTTCTCTGCAGCTACTGAAAAGCTCAAAGTTATTTACACGCCGCTGCACGGGACGGGTATCGCGGCGATTCCGGCGCTTTTCAAAGCGCATGGTGTTACTTTTTCTGTCGTGTCGGAACAAGCGGTGCCGGATGGAAATTTTTCTACTGTCACGTCGCCCAATCCGGAAAATACAGGGGCCTTCACGCTCGCATTGGCACAGGCCAAGAGAGAGAAGGCCGATCTTGTTTTGGCGACGGACCCGGATGGCGATCGACTTGGCGCGGCAGTGCGCACGGGGGAGGAGGCGTTTGAGTTTTTAACGGGCAACCAAATTGGAGCGATCCTGGCACAGTACCGGTTGCAGCGCCTTTTTGAATTGGGGGTTTTAAACGGTTCAAACTGCAATCGCGCCTGCATCATCAAAACATTCGTCACGACTGACTTGCAGAAAAAAATTGCAGAGCATTTTGGAGTTCGCTGCATTGAAACGCTCACAGGCTTCAAATACATCGCTGAAAAATTACAAAATTATCAAATCCAATGTGCGCTTTCTGATTATGCGCATCAGCCTTTAACGGTCCGCCGGGCAGCGCAGCTTGAGCGTGGGACTTGGATGGTCTGTGGAGGGGAGGAGAGCTACGGCTTTTCAGGTGGAGATACGGTGCGCGACAAGGATGCGAACGCGGCAGCGCTCATGCTTGCGGAGATCGCCTCGTGGGCGCTGCAACAAGGTTGGACGCTAGTCGATTACTTAAATCACATCTATGTGCGGTTTGGGTATTTTAGTGAAAAGCTCGGAACGTTGACGCTGGAGGGCGCTTCCGGAGCTGATTCTATCGCATGGCTGATGCGTTCATACGCAGAAAATCCACCGGCGCAAATGCGGCGGCAGGCAGTCGCTCGTGTGGAGAATTTCGATAAATCAGAAATCCACGATGTCGACGGTAAGCGGCTACCGCGCGAGAACATGCTGCTATTCCAATTGGCCGACGGTAGCAAAATGGTGGTGCGAGGCTCGGGTACCGAACCTAAGATAAAATTTTATTTTTTTATCTACCTCGCGGTTGATTCCTCGGCGACGCTGCTCCGTGCTAAGCAGGAAGCCGGCGCAATGCTTGACCAATGGTGGGTTGAAATGCAGGCGGATGCCAAACGCCGATTAAGTGAGAAGCCTGCGCTGGAATCGCACTCGGTTTGAGTTTAATTAAGGCGTCGCGGGGTTGGATTGCGTCAGCGATGTCGTCAACTCGAAAAGCGCTTCTAAACAGGATTCTTTGGATTGTGAATCGGTTCTGAGCTCTAGCGCTGGGTTCACCGGCGGTTCGTAGGGCGCATCGATCCCGGTGAAGTTTTTGATCTCTCCCGCGCGCGCTTTGGCATACAGCTTGCGCGGATCGCGTGCTTCACAAACAGTTACCGGCGCGTTGATATAAATTTCTGCGAAAGTGATTCCGGCGCGCTCGGCGGATGCGCGCGCGTGATCTCGCTCTTGACGATAAGGAGAAATGAGGGCGACGATGACAATCAGTCCGGCATCGGCGAGTAATTTGGCGGTTTCTGCCGCGCGGCGCACATTTTCTTTGCGTCCTTCGGGGCTGAAATCCAAATCAACGCAGAGGCCGTGCCGTAAATTATCGCCATCGAGAATGTAGGCGCCGATGCCGCGCTGGAGCAATCGGGCTTCGAGTGCGATCGCAAGCGTCGACTTGCCAGAGCCCGAGAGCCCGGTGAACCACAAAATAGCGCCGCGGTGACCGAAATGCCGGCTGCGAGTATCCGTGGTAACAGCGCTTTGCGTCCAGCTGAGGTGATCTCCGGTGACAGCGTTTTCGATGGAAGCAGGATATGTTCCATTAAAAATAATGCCGCCGCCGCCGATTTGATTTTTTTCCACCAAAACAAAACGACCTGTCGAAGGGTGCGTGGCATAATTATCGAAGGCAAGGGGACGTTGAGCTCGTAATTTAATTTCTCCGATTTGATGAGCTTTTATTTGCGATGCGGGGGCAGCGGCTTCTCCTGTTTCAGGGTCAAAAACAGAGGTGATGCCAGTGACTTGAACTTCGCTTGTTTGCGTGCCGAGTTTAAATTGATAAAATGCTCCTACCGTCAGCGGCGCGGATCCAAGCCAGAAAATTTTTGCTTCGAAGTGCCGCGTTTCAATGAGTGGGGCTTCTACGGTTGCGGCAATTTGACCGCGCTCAACATAGATGGATTCGGCGAGGGTAAAAGCAACGCTTTGGCCTGACTCTGCGTGGTTCGAGTTTCGAGGGCTGTTCCAAGAATCAAACGCTGCAACGGTTCCGCGTTTGCGGTCGGGCCAAAAGATGAGCTCATCACCAATGGCGAGGCGGCCCGATTCGACGCGCCCCGCCACGAGCCGACGTTCATCAAACCGGTAAACATCTTGCACGGTAAAGCGCAGCGCAGCATCCGTGGATGTTTTTTTCTCAGGGAGTGCGTCGAGCGCTTCCATGAGCGAGGAGCCCGCGTGCCAAGCAAGGCGAGGGCTACGCTCGGTCAAGTTGTCTCCCTCGCGCGCACTGACGGGAATGCAAGCTTGGAGGCGGAGGCCCAGCGGTGCAAAGCGTTCGCTGGCTTCGGCTTGAATTTTTTCAAAGGCGGCTTGGGTGTAATTGACGCGGTCCATTTTGTTAACGGCCAGGATTACCTGCTCGATTCCGAGGAAGGGCAGTAGCTGCAGGTGGCGACGTGTCTGAGATTCAAAGCCCAGTGCGGCGTCGATGACGAGGATAGCCGCTTGCGCCCGTGCGGCACCCGTGACCATGTTCTTGATAAATTCTTCGTGCCCCGGTGCGTCGATGATGACGTAGCACCGATGGGGCGAATGGAGAGAGCGGAATTCAATCTGTGTGGTATCAATCGTGACGTTCTGCCCCTGTTCTTCCAGCAGCGCATCGAGAATAAAGGCGTACTCAAACGGCATCCCCTCCGCTTCGCAGGCACGTTGAATTTGCTCGAGCTTGCCTTCGGGGAGGCTGCCCGTTGCCTGCAGCAGTCGTCCGACGAGTGTGGATTTGCCATGGTCCACGTGCCCAATGACGACTAAGGAGTAGGGAGCATTCGAGCAGGTCGACATTAAAAAAATCCTCCACGGCGGAGCTTCTGCATGGCATTGCGCTCATGATGGTCTTGCGCGCGACCGGCTCGTTCGGAAACGCGAGTTTGCTCTAGTTCTTGAATAATCTCGTCGATGGAAGCGGCATCACTTTCAATCGGTTTTGTGATGGGCCAACACCCGACCGAGCGGAAGCGTTTGCCATTTTTCGAGTAATACAGCGGCGGAATCGGAATCTTTTCGCGCTTGATATACTCCCACATATTTTTCTCGGTCCAATCGAGCACCACTTGCGCGCGGACGTGCGAGCCGGGTTCAGCGGGTAATGCAAATTGACTCCAAAATTCCGGTGCTTGATTTTTATAGTCCCATTCGCCCGTTGATCCGCGAACGGAGAAATACCGCTCTTTTGCGCGCGTGGAATCCTCATCCCGTCGAATTCCAGTGATGAGGGCGTCCCAGCGGTATTGCTCGAGCGCCTGCTGCAGCGCAACGGTTTTGAGTTCGTGCGTGACAGTGACCGGATCGTGCGTCTCATATCCGACTCCGCGATCGAGCGCATTCTGGTTTTTTACCACAATCAACTGCAAGCCGTAGTGCTGCGTCGCCCACTCACGAAACTCCAGCATTTCGGGAAATTCGTACGTAGTGTCGATATGCACAACGGGAAAGGGGATCGTGCCGGCGAATGCCTTGCGCGCGAGCCACAAGAGTACATTGGAGTCCTTCCCCATCGACCACGGCATCGCGATGTTGCGAAAGGAAGCGAACGCTTCTCGCATCATGTAAATCGATTGCGATTCGAGTGAGTCAAGATGGTCCATAGACGGCAAAATACCGCCTCTAGATAAGATTTTTTTCGTGAAATAACCAGCCTGAATCCGTTGAAAAAAACAGAGCTCAAGCACGAAGCGGCGGCGCGGCAAACATCCGGAGCAAGGCTTGGCGCTGGACTGGCACTTTCCAGTGATGCTGCCGAAATACTTCCAGAATCGAATTGGGGCCAAACTTGGTTTCATTCGCCCATCCATGAGAGACGAGCAGTCGCTGCTCAAATCGCTCAAGGACCTGCCGGGAAGGAGCGTGCCCAGACAAGTACTCCAAAGATTTTTTCAGCAGCGCGTAATCTTCGGGCAGCGGCGTTTCCGCTTCCGTGATCGTTTCGATGAGCCGCGTGAAGTAATGCGCACAGAGCACGCGGGCGTACTCCTGGCGCAAGCCGGTGTGGGCTTCTAAGACGCGACATTCCGTCAGCGTGTGCAGGCTTCTGGTGCGAGGGACGGAGAGCTTGAGCTCGCAGTGGTAATAGAGATCGAATTGACCTGTGAGCGCGTTTTTCGGTCGCAACGCCCCTTTGGCGATGGCGTTCACGCGGCCGTGATCCGGAGTAATCCACCGGGTGATGACGCTGGTGTTTCCGTACGGAGTTCGCCCGATCATCAATCCTTCGGTGATAAACGATCGATTCATTTTTTGCCCAGCTTGAGCACGGAGAGGAGCAAAGCTTCCTGTTTTTTTTGCATTGCAGCGAACTGGCGCGACGTCGCGTCGTCCCAGCCGGCGAGGTGGAGCAGGCCGTGGATTCCGTACAGCATCACTTCGTGCAGAATTGGCTTAGAGAATGCTTTTGCTTGCCGCCGCGCAACATAGGGACAGATAAAAACTTCGCCGTGATGAAAGGTGAGAACATCCGTATCGGTAGGGTCTTGCAGATAGGTCTTATGCAAGCGGCGCATGGTCGGCGCGTCGATGAGTTGAATATAAATGCGTGTCGGCAGCGGGTGCTGTTCTAGTAAAATCAGACTTGCAGCGCGCTGCCAAGCTGCCTGGAGCCGCTTGAGTGGGGGACGCCAATCGCGCTGATTATTGTAAGCCGTCACACTGACGGTTGACGCACGAGCGGCACGTTTCTTGCGTGGGCGCTGCGCCCGGGTCATAAGGAATTGCTCGTGAGCTTGTTTCCGCGGTGGGCTTTGTAGGCGAGCACGATTTTTTGCACTAGCTCGTGGCGGACGACGTCGATCTCTTCAAACTGGCAGAAGAAGATTCCGGCGGTGTTCTTTAGCGCATGCGCCGCTTCGATCAGGCCGGATTTTTTATTGTGCGGTAAATCGATTTGCGTCGTATCGCCCGTGACGACGCATTTGGATTGCGCGCCCATCCGCGTGAGGAACATGAACATCTGCTCGGTTGTCGTGTTTTGCGCTTCGTCTAAAATGATGAAGCTGTGATTGAGCGTCCGGCCGCGCATGTAAGCCAGCGGTGCGATTTCAATCACGCCCTTATCCATCATCCGTTGAATTTCATCTGGCTCGAGCATGTCGTGCAGCGCATCATAAAGCGGGCGCAAATAGGGAAAGATTTTCTCCTGCAAATCACCGGGAAGGAACCCGAGTGCTTCGCCCGCTTCGACAGCGGGACGAGTTAGGATGATCCGTGAGACTTGCTCATTTTTAAGCGCTGCCACGGCCATTGCCATTGCCAGAAACGTTTTGCCGGTACCGGCGGGTCCCAGGCCAAAGGCCAAATCGCGGTCTTTAATCCCTTCGATATATTCTTTCTGGCGCAGCGTGCGCGGCAAGATGGGCGGTTTTTTAAGCGAGAACTGAATGCGCGTGTCGTAAAGATCGGACAAGCGCGCGCCGGCGGGCTGGTCTGCGGCGTTGATCGCATAGTTGAATTCGTGCCGGCGAATGCGGCCGCCTTTCTCGCGTGCCAAATGCAGCTGTTGGAAGATATCTTTGACTTTCGCGACGGCCTCCCTCGGGCCTTCAATCTTGATCCAATCTTCCCGCGTCGTCAGCTTGACGTGAAATTGATCTTCGAGCCGTTTGAGGTTTTCAATATCGTTGACGTACAGCGCCTGCAGCGCGCGGGCATTTTCAAAGGAAAGCGTTTCGGTGGAAGACATGAGCGGGATGGGTGGTTAATTCCAGGGAACAGCGGGTTTATCTGGTTTTTGAGAAGATTCAGCGGGCAGGTCCAGCAGGCTGGCATTGAGGGAAATCGGTTTGCGCAGCTGAAGTGTGAGTGGGGCAGAGCTCCCAGCCCGTTGCACTTGCACGGACAGGGTATCGGTTGTGGAGAGGGAGGCTTGTTTGCGTGCCTCGTAGTAGGCCGTCGTAAAATTAGCGAGCCGGCCATCAATCGAAGTCTGGCCCCATTGCAGCAGTATATCACCGGCAACAATGCCTGCCTTCGCAGCGGCGCTGCCTTTTTCCACCGCGAGCACGGTCACCCCTTGAGGTTTTTCACCGAGGATCAATCCATCCGGAAATTGGATTGGCTCATCCACCAGCGTGCTAGTTTTAGGGTCCCAGTAGACAAAATGCAGATCGTTAGACGTGAGCTGCGTGAGGGCGAGTTGAAAATTTCCAACTTTAGGCCAAATGGTTTCTCGGGCGATCAATTGAGCGGCCTGCTGCGCGATCGGAATAGGTTCGTGCGTTGGCTCTAAACCTGTTTTGCGTGAGTATGCTACTTCTTGATCGGATTTGCGGCGGATTTTGCGGATCGCCTGATCGTCTCCACGGGGTTGAATGTAAATCACTCGCAATGTCGCATTCGTGGGAACCGCGACGTTGGGATTGATGAGAATGGGAAAATCTAGGCCGACGTTTCCGCCGCGTTGCACAAGGGGGAGCGCGATCGCCAATTGTGGTTCGGTCACATAGGGTGCGTCGGCCGCGTGACTGCAAACGGAGTAAGCCAGTAGCGTAAAGATCCAGAGCGCGTGCAGAGTTTTCACATTAATAAGCTCACGGAAGTTTTTGTTTTCGGACGGAAGCGGTTTGTTGAGTGCGAAACTGGCTCCAGCGTTTGGCAAGAGCTTTGTCTTGCAACGAGAGAAGACTGACGGCAAAGAGGGCCGCGTTTTTTGCTCCCGCCTCTCCGATAGCGAATGTTGCGACAGGGACTCCGGCAGGCATTTGGGCGATGGAAAGAAGCGAGTCGAGCCCCGCGAGCATCTTGCTTTCGACCGGAACGCCGAGCACCGGGAGGGTCGTGAAGGCCGCGCTCATCCCCGGGAGGTGCGCCGCACCGCCCGCGCCGGCGATGAGTAGTTGCAAGCCGCGTGCTTCCGCGCTCGAGACATATTGCACGAGCCACTGCGGCGTGCGGTGGGCGGAAACGATCTGCTTTTCGTACGAGACTTGGAATTTTTTGAGGAGCTCCGCCGCGTGCTGCATCGTCTTCCAGTCGGAAGCGCTGCCCATGATGAGGCCCACTCGTGGCTTTTGCTTGCCGGCTCGCACCATATCTATAGTTCTTAAGTTCTTAAAATAGAGCAGCTCTTCACTAGGAAGCGAGTTTTTTAAGGCGTCGTTTCTTTATTTTTGTTTGCGTAAAAAACATCTACGATGAGATCGCGCTTTTCGCAATTTCCTATGACCCTCCCGGACGCCGCGGCCCGCGCCGAATTTATCGAGGCGCTTGAGGCCAA
This sequence comes from uncultured Verrucomicrobiaceae bacterium, assembly GCA_964473925.1. Classification (GTDB taxonomy): domain Bacteria; phylum Verrucomicrobiota; class Verrucomicrobiia; order Methylacidiphilales; family CAYYVW01; genus CAYYVW01. The sequence goes on along the minus strand of CAYYVW010000001.1, from coordinate 286,099 downwards.
CATCTCGCTGCTGGCTCCCGCGGGCGTCGGGAAAACGCAGGCGATCGTTCAGCGCATCGCGGCGATTGCCAAACATCCCAATGCACGGGAATGGTTGCCGCGCCTAGTGGTCGTTACTTTTACGCGCCGCGCCGCCAATGAGATTCGCCAGCGAGCCCGTGCGGCAATTTTGACCGAATCTTTGAGCGACGAAGTGCAGATCGCATTTGGCCGCGCGTTTTTTGGAACGATCCACAGCTTCTGCTTGAGCTTGCTGCAGGAATTTGGACCGCGGATTGGTGTCGCAGCACCGCCGCAAGCCGTCGACTCCAGCAGTCCGCAGATGGACGGGCTCTGGCAGGAGTTTTTTCAAAACTCGGACGCGATCGCTGCCGCGGCGGAATCGCTTCAGGCGTTGGGCGTCGCTCAGCACGTTTCGCTCCTCGATGTGCTTTCCTTGGCGCGGTACGCAACGGTGGGAGGAGCGGCAGAGCAATCATCAATGCTGAGACTCGAGCCTTGGAATCTTGCTGTCTTCAACGCCGCGGCAATTCTCGAATACCCGACGCCTGCGGGTCGTTCTGGCCCTACGATCGACCGGAGCAAAGCCAGCCTCAAAGCATGGCTTGCATGCGTCCATCAAAGAGAGGCGCTCTGTCCGCTGCCGATCTGTTACTCGCAAGCAAAAGAGTTTAAGACGCTTTGGCAGCAGACATTTGAGTCGCTCCTCCAGTGGCGTGCGAGCAAAGCAGGGCAGGCGGCGCTGGCGATTGCGCGCGCCGGCATGCAATTCCGGCAAGAGCGTCTGCAATTTTCCTACGACGACCAAATCGCCGCAGCGCTGCAGCTCGTCGCGCATCCGGAAGCGGGGCAGCTCATCCGCAGTCGCGGCTACCGCGTTATTCTGGATGAAGCGCAGGACACCGATCCGCTCCAGTTTGAACTGCTCTGGGAAGTCGCGCGGTCTTCGCAGGTTCAGCAACTATGGCGGGACGCGGCAACCGATCCTCCCGCGCCGGGCCGCTTCTGCATGGTCGGCGACTGGCAACAGTCGATCTACCGCCAGCGCGCGGATCTGGCGACATACCGGCGGTATCATGACGCTGTCGTCGCATCGCCCGGAGGTCGAGCACTTCAGTACGCCGTTACGTTTCGCTGCGCGCAGGCCGTCGTCGATTGGGTCAGCGTTGCGGGCCCACGATTTTTATCGGGAGAGGAAGGTCAGGTGGCGTTCGAGCCATTTACAGCGCTCGCTGCGGCTCCCGCCGGCAAGGTTGAGCGATGGAAAGCGCCGCCCGCGCCTGTGGAATTGAGTAAACTGCCATCCAAAGCGCGCACCGCGCGTGCAGCGCTCTGGGAGGCTCAGGCGATCGCTCATCATGTCCGCGAACAAGGGCTGGAAGGACTCCACGCCCGCCATTGGTCGCAGGTTGCTATTTTGTGTCCGCGCAAGAGCTGGTTTGGACCGCTGGCGCTGGCGTTTGAAGCGCAGGGGATCAAAACGCAGCGCTACTCCACCGATGAGGAGCAGTGGCAAAACCCGGCCTACGCGTGGCTTTCCGCGCTTTTGACGGTGATAGATGATCCTGCGGACGCGTTTGAATGGATCGGTGTGCTGCGTGAGATCTATGGGGTTCCGGATGATCTGCTCGCCACATGGGCGCAGGAACGTTTCAAATCAGGCGAACGCCCGCTCGAGAATTTCTTGTGTGCAGTGGCGGAAAATTCAGCGAGGCATCCATCATTCGAGCTTCTTTCTGCAGCGCTCCGGTCTCTCCGCCAGGCACGCGAAGCATGTTTACGTCTGCCGGTCTCAGACGCCATCGGGGCGCTCCTTCATCAAACACGATTGCGCGACCGACTCGCGGCGATCGCGCATCCTCCGCACTTGCATCAGGAAGAAGTGCTCTCGCAGTTGGAATGGCGTGCGCGCGAGGCGCAGGCTGAAGGGCTTTCGCTCTCCGCGTTTGGGCAGCGGCTGAGGACAGAGTTTTTCAACGATCAGCCTCAAATGCCCGAGGCGCGCGACGCGGTGGTACTCATCACATGCCAAAAAGCAAAAGGATTAGAATGGGATGCTGTCGTGGTGCCGTATTTTTTTCGCCGTATTCAGCATCTCAAGCCGCGTTACCCCGCTTGGCATCGAACAGATGGCCGACTCCGCGTTCTGCTCGATGCGCAAGATGGCGCCGAAGCACAGGAAGCGCGCCGCCGCGAAGAGGTGCAGGAGTTCGCGCGGCTTGGCTACGTCACGTTCACGCGTGCGCGGCAGACGCTCATCTTGTGCGACGATCGCGAGCTTTTTGCTGAGGGCAAGCGGCGAACCGATCAGCTCTCCTTGGCTTCTGCGTGCCGGTTGGAAGAAGGTCCGTGCGAAACGTGGGACTCATTGCCGGAAGTTGCGCTGCGCGCTCCTGCAGTCAGTGAAATAGCTTCGCTTCCGCCGGTTTCAGCAGCTTCTCCTGCGTCAGATAAAAACGCAGCGGTGCTTGAACAGCTCGTCGCAGCGCGGCAAATCGCTGCGCTAGCGCTCAAGCGAACCACGCCGCACGCACTTGCGACCGGGATTGTGCGAGCGCAGGAGGAGGCATACTCTGCGGAGGCGAGGGCGGACGATTCGGAGGAGACAGAAATAATCGCTCTCGAATCCATCCCTGTGCCGCAGGAAGAGGAAAGCGCGGCCAATGTGGAGGCGATCGCCTACGGCTTGTGGTGGCACTCGCTGATGGAACGGCTCTGCTGGAATGCGCCGGAATCATGGGACCGCTATTTTGAGAGGGAACTCCCACGGTCTCCGCAAATCGATCGCGCGCAAGCTGAATGGAATCTTTGGAAAAAATCCGAGCTCGCCGCTCGCCTCTGCACATCGTCACTCGTCTTTCACGTCGAAGCGCCAGTCTTGTGGAAGCAGTCGGGCAATAGCTGTATCGAAGGGATCATCGACCTGGCTGTTTGGAATGCGCAAACGGATGCGTGGTCAATTATCGACTGGAAGACCAACGCGCTGGCGCCGGGACAAAGCCCGCAGACGCTCGTCGATGCTTATGCGCCGCAGATCCGGGCGTACGTTTCAGCGCTGCGCGCGATCCGTGGGACTGCGGTTGAGGGTGGCCTCTATGTGACGGCCGTAGGCGCATGGTGCCCGATAGCGACGGAATAAAGCGTCGCGGAAAAAATCTTAGCCGTATGATTTAACGAAACGACGCGGCTTATCGTCGTCATTGTCATCATCATCCGATTTTGGAAGCGGCTCGGATTTGGTTGAAGCAGTTGGCGTGCTTGTGGCGGGCACCGGATGTTCTAGATTGGGAGCATCTTCAGCTCCGGCTGCGGCGGCCCATTCATCCAATGCGGCGCTGGAGCGTTCGGGCATCATCCCAGGGCTCACCCCGCCGGAGACTTCAACGAATGTCAGCTGCAGATTGACCAACGTATTCTCAAGCGCGCTCTGCTCGTCGGGCGTTAAATTGCCTTGCGTCTTTTCTTTGATCATCTCAAGCTGGTCGATGAGCATTTTGGCAGCATCAAGGTTCGGCGGTAGGGCCTGACCATCGGGCGAGGGGATCTGACCGAGCAAGTACAGTGCGTTTTGCGCCTGCATCATGAGAAATTGCAGGAAGCGCCGGCTCGACGTGCTCGCGTTCCCGGGAGTGGTCCTAACTTCAGCCATGGAGCTCTAGCCCTTGTAATCTTCCGGCGCAGGAGACGGCGCGTTGGACGGCATCGCGCTTCCGGTCGGGCGAAGCGGAGCGGCGGGATTGGTCTTGAGCGCGCGCGTGCCGGCCGGCCGTTTACCCGTCGCTGCTTTTTTGCGCGGTGCACGCGGCGGCTTTTGCGGAAGGAATGGTTTGACGAATGCTTCTTGAAAATCAAATCCGGCTTTGAAATCTTCCGGCGAGTCGGTGTCTGTTTTCCCTAGGACGCCTTTGCTCACCAGATTAAAAACGGCCTGACCGAAATCATCGCACGAACCAATGCCCCATTCTTCCAGCAGCGCCTTGGCCATCGGGCCGTATTCGCGCAGCGCGTAATCGCGCAAGCCGAGCAGCAACTCTTGCCCTGTGACGTGTCGATTAGCGCCCTGCGCACCGCGCTTGAGCGATTTGAGCGTGAACTCTAAACCCTCGCGGACGAAATGATATGCTTCAGGCTGGTAACGCGTGTCGGCGGCGTAGATATCGCTCACGATATCGTGGAAGCACGGTTTGTTGTTCATTCAGGAAAAATCAGCCGAAAAATTTACGGCGCGCTCTCGGCGTTGGCGGCAGCGGCTGCCGCGCGCGCGCGATTTGCATGCCGCACACGCATCACAATGCCACCGACGAGAATCACGGCAAGAATAAAGATGACGACGGCCTGCTCGCGCCGCGTCAAAAGTCGCGTCAACTTGCGCATACAAAATTGATCAGCTTGCCCGGAACGTAAACCACTTTCTTGATTTTCTGATCGCCAGCCCACTGCACGAACTCGGGCAAGGCGCGCGCGCGCGATTCAATCTCGCTCTGCGGCGTCTCGGTCGGGAGCGTCAAATGTCCGCGCACGCGCCCGTTGATCTGCACGACGACTTCCACCTCGTCCGCTTGCAACAGGCGCGCGTCCGCCTGCGGCCACGGCTCGTGCGTGAGCGTCTTGGAGTGGCCGAGGAGCGACCACAGTTCTTCCGCGATGTGCGGCGCGAACGGAGCCAGCACCAGCACCAGCGGTTCAATCGCGGCGCGCGAGCGCTTCTCTTCCTTCGTCAAATGATTGACAAAAATCATCATCTGCGAAATTGCGGTGTTGAATGCCAGCGTTTCAATATCGCCCGTTACTTTCGCGATGGTCTGGTGCAACGCACGCAACGTTTCGGGTGAGGGCGCGTCGCTGGTGAGTTGCGAGCTGAGCGCCCAGCCGCCCTCCTGCGTCTCCTCCATTACCAAGCGCCAGACGCGCGCCAGGAACCGGTGCACGCCTTCAACGCCTTTCGTGGACCACGGCTTGAGCTGTGTCAGCGGGCCCATGAACATCTCAAAGAGCCGCAGGCTGTCCGCGCCATGCTCGTTGACCACTTCTTCGGTCGTGATGACGTTCCCACGGGACTTGGACATTTTCTGGCCGTCCTCGCCCAAAATCATCCCCTGGTTCACCAGCTTGTAAAACGGCTCTGCGGTGGAGACGACACCCAAGTCGTACAGCACTTTGTGCCAGAAGCGTGCGTAGAGCAGATGAAGCACCGCGTGCTCCGCGCCGCCGATGTAGAGATCAACGCCATGGGCTCCCATCCAGTAGCGCTCCGCTTCCGGATTGACCAGCTGCCCGTCGTTGCGCGCATCCAAAAATCGCAGGTAGTACCAGCAGGAGCCCGCCCAGTTGGGCATGGTATTGGTCTCACGCACGGATCCATCCGGCAGATTCAGCCACTCCTTTGCCTTGGCCAGCGGCGCCAAGCCCTCCGGCGTCGGTTGAAAGTCTTTCATCTCAGGCAGGAGGAGTGGCAGGTCCTTCTCCTCCAGCGGGCGGTGCTCCCCGTCCTTCCACAAAATCGGGAACGGCTCGCCCCAGTACCGCTGGCGAGAGAAGAGCCAGTCGCGCAGCTTGTACGTGATGCGGCCGCGGCCTTTGCCGTGCTTTTCCAGCCATTCGATCATCGTCTTTTTTGCATCCGCGCTGCGCATCTCATCGAGAAAATCAGAATTGATCGCAATGCCTTCGCCGGTGAAGCACTCGGGCGTTTCGCCTTTGCCTTCTACCTCGACGACCTGCAGGACGTTCAATCCATACTGCCGGGCAAAATCCCGGTCCCGCTCATCGTGCGCCGGAACGGCCATGATCGCGCCCGTTCCATAACTCATCAGAACGTAATCGGAGATCCAAATCGGCAGCAGCTTGCCGGTCACCGGATGCTTCGCGTGGCCGCCGGTAAAAACGCCGCTCTTTTCCTTCGCTAAATCCGTTCGCACCAAGTCCGATTTGTTTCGTGCTTGGGCGATGTATTTGTCGACCTCGGTACGCTGCTCGGAAGTGGTGACGGCTTGCACTAGCGGATGCTCGGGCGAGAGCACCAAGTACGTCGCGCCGAAGAGCGTATCCGGTCGCGTGGTGAAAACCGCAATCCGTTCCTTGGCGTTTTCGAGCTCTAATTCAAATTCAATCTCCGCGCCCACACTTTTGCCAATCCAGTTGCGCTGCATCTCCTTCAAGGATTGAGGCCAGTCGAGCGTATCCAAATCGGCCAGCAAGCGCTCGGCGTAATCGGTAATCTTCAGGACCCATTGGCGCAGCGGCTTGCGCTCCACCGGGAAGTTGCCGCGTTCCGACCGCGGGCCCTCGGAAGTATTGAGCACTTCTTCATTGGCCAACACCGTCCCCAGTCCCGGACAATACCAGACCGGCGCGTCCGAAACGTACGCCAGCCCGCGCTTGTACAACTGCAGAAAGATCCACTGCGTCCAGCGGACGTACTTGGGGTGCGTCGTCGAGATTTCGCGCGACCAATCGTAAGAGAGGCCCAGCGCCTGCAATTGGCGCCGAAAGGTTGCAATATTCTCCCGTGTCGTAATGGACGGATGGGTGCCCGTCTTGACTGCATACTGCTCGGCAGGCAGCCCGAACGCGTCCCAGCCCATCGGGTGGAGCACGTTAAAGCCCCGCATCCGCTTGTAGCGCGACACGATGTCTGTCGCGGTGTATCCGACCGGATGGCCCACGTGCAGCCCCGCCGCGGACGGGTAGGGGAACATGTCCAACGCGTAATACTTCGGCTTCTCGGCTCCCGGCTCGCCCGGGTTCGCCGCGCGGAACGTCTGTGCCTCAAGCCAGTGCTTCTGCCACTTGGGCTCGAAGCTATCGAACGGAAATGCTTTACGGACGGGCGCACTCATAGCCACCTTTTCTAGCAGCCGCACCCGGGGGATGCAATCGGTTAAGAAAAATTAATCATACTCGGAAAAAATTTATCGTGGAAAGCCGACAAACTTCCCAGCCTGCGGTAATGTTGAGTAGGAACAATCAGTGAGTATCTGGCAGGTTTGGAAAGAGGAGCGAGCGCGTCGGCGCGTTAGGCACGCCGCTAACGCTGGTCGTGATACGGCTTATGAACCGAAAAAGGTATCCATGCAAGCGTACCTCACCGGTCCTCGTTTTTCTACTTGCCGTTCTTCAACTGGCATCATGGAAGGTGACGTGCGTTTTAGTTTTGACAGAGATAATCCCCTCATCATGCACGACAACACCTCTTTAATGGCTGAGGGGGGGGGGGCGAATTGACATAGGGAAAAACGTCACGTTGTCTCCGTATGCTTCAGTCGTGTCTAGTGGGGCAAAAGTTGATTTAAAGAAAGTTTGGCTGGGATTGAATAGTCACGTGCGAGCAGCTTCGCGTGCTCGGGCAAAGCTTGAGCGTGTTACTTTTAGTAACGACTCTTCCATCGAATTAGGAGAGAAAGCGCGTTTAATTCTCGTAGGGAGTCATCAAGAACGCATTCTGGTCAACCGCTCTTTTCGCGTGCCTCCAGGCCAAAAGTTAAAGGCTGGTTCCACCGAAGAGCTCAATGCGTTGATCCAGGCGAGAGGATTAGAGATTGAAAAACCCTCTTTACGATCGGTTGTTACGGCGGTCGTGGAGCTCGTGCACCCCGGCGGCAGGGAACAAGTTCTCAGCCGTTTCCCCGAACGTGCTCCTTAGTACGAATTCCGCTTCACCGGTAAAACACGCTTGCACCGCCCTGGGGGGCATGATACTTTGCGGATGTATTATTCAATAATACATCCGCGCTCCGGCAGCGCGCTCCTTTTCGGACTTACTTTCCGCTTTGCACTAGGCGGCACCCGTTTCTCCCGGATTCGCGGTTGGTGCAGAGCACAAATTCCAAGCCGTTTTGGCTGACAGACTCTCATGACAGAAGAAACACCCACCTCCGGCGTGCTCGAGGTCCATGACAAGGGCTACGGCTTCCTGCGCGACCCGGGCGCTTGGTCCGCCGCGGCCACCGGCGACGTCTTTGTTCCGCCCGATTTCATCCGGCACAGCGGCCTGCGCGACGGCGTCTTCATCGAAGGGCCCAGCACCTCCAACGGAAGGGGCCCGCAGCTCGTCGCGATTGAAAAGCTCAACGGTATGGGGCTCGAGGCTTACCGCGAGCAAGTCGCCTTTGAAGAGCTCACCACCGTCAATCCCAATCGCTGGGTCCGGCTAGAAACCACGGGGGAGAATCTTTCCACCCGCGTCATCGATTTGATGTGCCCGATCGGCTTTGGCCAGCGCGCGATGATCGTCGCCCCGCCCCGCTCCGGCAAAACCATGCTCATGCAGGCCATCGCAGAGGGCGTCGCTGTCAACCACCCTGAAGCGTTTCTCATGATCGTTCTGGTAGACGAGCGGCCCGAAGAGGTGACCGAATTCCGCAAGTTCATCCAGGGCCGCGGAGAACTCTGGTCCTCCTCGAACGATCAAGATGTCTCCAGCCACGTCCGCCTCGCGCGCCTCATGATTGAGCGGGCCAAACGCCTGGTTGAATCCGGTAAGGATGTCTTCATGGTGCTCGACTCCATCACCCGCTTGGGCCGTGCGTTTAATACCGCGACTCGCGGTAACGGTCGCACGCTTTCGGGCGGCGTCGACGCTCGTGGCCTAGAGATCCCCCGCCGCATTTTTGCCGCCGCGCGCCAGACCGAAGAGGCCGGCTCGCTCACCGTCATCGGCACCGCGCTGGTCGACACTGGCTCGCGCATGGACGAGGTCATCTTTCAAGAATTCAAAGGCACCGGCAACTGTGAGATCGTCCTGGACCGCAAGATGGCCGAAATGCGCATCTACCCCGCCATCGACATTCAAAAATCCGGCACGCGCCGGGAAGAGCTCTTGCTGCCTGCCGAAACGCTCGAGAAGATCACCTTCATCCGCCGCGGCCTCGCCGGTCAGCCCGTTGGCGGCCAGATGGATCGCTTGCTGAGCATCCTGCGCAAATACCCAGACAACAAGACCGCGCTCAAAGAGCTGCCGACGGGGCGGTAAGCTTAGCTTTACTGCGTCGTAATGTTGGCGTTCACGCGCACGTCATACGCGACCGTGACGGTCTTCTCGCCCAGCTTCTCCCAGACCCAGGAGCCTGCCTGCGTAATCAGCGGCGGCGAGTTGAGCGGCTGTTCTGGGTTAGAAATCGGTGGGACTCCTGTTCCAGCCAGAGGGGCTACGAGCGGAATCTTGCACCACCATTCAAATTTATACTCCCCGCTGATCGAGAACACGCTCGTCAAATCAACGGCTTTGCTGGCCGTCGTTGGTTCAATCAAAGCAACGCCAATCAGGATGCGATCATCCAAGATGCGAGGTTCGGTATCCAGCGGTCCTTGAACGGTCATCACAAACCGGCAGAGCGGATACAGGTTGGCTGCATTCATTGTCACCGGAGCGACCATCTGCACCGCAGAAGTGTAACGGGAGAGTACTGGAAAATCGACGGGGCTGGGCACGGGCAAAACAGCCACCGCATTGGAAGTGGCGATCGCCGTGCTACCAACGCTTCCCGAGGCCATCAGTTCCAGCGTCCAGCGCTCTCCATATCCGCCGGCGCTATTCTCAGGCATAACTTGCGAAGTATAAATACCGTTGGGCACCAGTGTCGGCGAGGTCCCGGAAGAAGGAACCCAAGCCGGGTTGCTGATAAAATTAAGGGAAGGGTTTACCTGCCGGTTGAGCGCCAAAAACATATCCGCTTGTTCAGCGCCGGGGCTGCCCTCTGCCACCATTCCCGAAACAGTGTAATTGAGCGTATACGGAACTGCCACGCGCGTGCGCGCCGTCGGATTACCGACGCCGTTTCCAGAAGCCTCCACATCCAGGCTGATTGCCCGAATGCTCGCTTGACCATTGAAGGGCAGCACCGTCGCAGCGTCGAGGGCTTCGTTATAGGGCGAATAATACAGTTCAAACACGCTGCCATTAATCGAAATGCCCAGCGGAGCGTTCATCGAACCAGAGGGAGCCACCACCGCTGTTGCAATCGGGTCTTGGACGCCGATGGCGTACTGTTTTATAAATAGGGTGCCTGGCAAGATTTGCGCGAGGGCGGAAAGGGGTATGAAGGTGCCAGCAACAAACGCTACGGCAGCGGCGATTACCATCAGCGCTTTAAAGGATTTGAGAACGGGCAGTTTCATACGAGGCTCCGAGTAGTTAATAGAGTGTTAGCGTTAGGAAGAGGGTTTAGGCCAGCGAGGTGTATTTGCATTGGCTTGTTCAGGCCGCAAAACGCCCACCGGAAGTTTCTGAGCAGCAAACCACGCCACCGTAATTTTATAAGGATTGGAGGGAACGCTGCGCGGATCCACCACTGGCAGCTTTCCATCTTCAGACATTGTCACCGGATACAAAATAAACTCGTTGGGATAATCCCGCACAAAGTCAGAAAAGGGAGTGAGCGATTTGCCCGGATCAAACTCAGAGAGTTTTTTTATTTTTGATTTCGCACCGAATGAAAGAAGGGAAGAGGTCGGCGCCAGCGTCACTTTTCGACCGTCGGTAAGGACGGATAAGCCATGGAGCATTTTCCGCGGCTTGTCCGGCTTGTAATTAGCCGGGGGTTTTCGATCCGCGGGGATCGACGCGGCATACCGCGCATTCCATTCGCGCGTAACTTTGTCTGCCTCTGCTTGTGTGGGCGCCAAGTTGACGGGACCTTTTTGAGCAGGTGCCGCGAGCAGATTAAAAGAGGTGAGGGGTAAAAGCGCGATGCCACTCAAAACCAGAGTGCGGGGCGCGGCCCACTTGCACAGTCGGCCGATACGACGCAAGTTACGATGGAGCAGCATTTTCACGCGATAGTTTCTCTCTCATAAGTTGCCACAGGAACGGGGTCGCCGCAAGCACGACATAACCGAGTGCAAGCCCTTGTGCCAGCAGACCTTCCCGAGTCGGGAAGATTCCGAGCCAGAGCCCAATCCAGGTGGGCCAATGCTCGCTCCAGCGCTCAATCTCGGTCACGGGCAGCCATTGGGTCACCTGCAGCAATCGGACGCCGTAGCCGGCAAAAATGGTCACGAGTAACGCCACCAGAACAGCGCTCCATTCCAACAGCCGCCGCAGGGGGAGCCAACGCTGAGCGCTCAGGACCAGGGCAGCGCAGAGGGCAGCGATTGCCAGGCCCATTCCGATCCCCCATGCGGCCGCCATGCTCGACTGTCCTTGTAGGATAATCTGGCTGATCAAGGCCAGTTCGATTCCTTCCCGGAGCACGGCTACCAACCCCAGCACAAACCAAATCTTGGAGCTGCCCACACCCTGGGCACTTGCGTCGAGCCGCCGGAGGAGCTTGAGCCAGCCCGTCCAGTAGAACTTATGCCAAATCCAGCCTGATACCACGAAAAGCAATATGGCTGAGATAGTTACAGAAATAAGCGCTACCCATCGAAATGCCGAGAAAGCTGCTTGCAGGGGGAACTGAACCGCCCAGAAAAGCAGGATGCTCAAGGCGATTCCAGTGATGGCTCCGAGGATGACCCGGCGCCGGGCGCCCGGGCCGGCGTGTGCCGTTGCCAGCGCTAGGATTGCAAAAAGCACTACGGACGATTCAATCCCTTCCCGGGCGAAGAGAGCTGCCAGTGCCGTTCGCATCGACTTCTGGGAAAAGCGCTCTTGGATTAGTATTTTGGTCTGTTTGAGAGCTACGCTTCCATCAGGGCTCTTGGGGCTGGGCTCTTGCGTCCAAGCCTCCACCCAAGGTTGCGCAATTTTAACCCGAGCTGGATGCGTCGGCGCGCAGTAGGGGGCGATCAGCCCATGCCAGGAAGTATAAATCATCTGTCGGCCCAGCGGGGGCCAAAGGGTCGTTTTGGATAATTTCTCCCAGATCGGAACGAGGGCTTGGATTAGCTCCCCATCCGTGGAAGGGAGCTTGTTGCCTGATTCAAGGGCAAGCTGATAGCGCAGATGATCTGCAATCCAAAGCCTTTGTCCATAGCTGGCGGCGTTAAAAAAGGCGTCAATTTGAGGACTGAATTTTTGCTGGAGGTTGATCTTGGGATCGGAGGCAGGAATCGCTGCAAGTAGTTGATTCCAAGCCGCTTTAGTGCTGATTGGGGTGGCATGCCCAGGGGCTAATCTCCAACTCGCGCGCAGGAGAATCTCTGCATAAATAGGATCCAAGACGGGGCCGCTTCCCGGCGCGGTGACTTGTGAGGGCGTGGGCTGGACTGGTCGCAGAAAGTCAAAGTAAGACTGCGCCTGCGCAGGGCCTGCCAACGCGCATCCAATTACGATCAGACATGCACTCCATCTACCGAAAGAGGGAAGCAAACCGGCCACAGTGCAAGGCAATTTTAAGTGAAGAAAAAAACAAAATGCGGAAACGACCTGGGGTCCGCTTCTTTGCTAATTGCCCTTTGATGAGAGGAGGTTAGAAACTCTCATGTGCATTCCAAGCCAATTGGACAATCTCTCCCGGCCGTGCAAAGGCTTTGTTAGCGGAGATTTCACCTTTAATGGTAGGTAGGAACTGATCCACCGGAATAAGTCCTTCGCCGCCGTTAGGATGAGGCACAATTGGGAAATAGGCTTTGACCATTTGGTTGAAATCAACGTTCGCTATGGATTGAATGAAAATAAACGCCACTGGGAAGTCTTGATAGGACCGATACCGACTTGGGTAAGTTTGACCATCCCAACGGACACTCACGCCCGTATCGCCATTGACCTTGTAAATATCAAACGTCGTTCCACGGCGCACGATCACCAACCCGTAGTCATTCGGAGCGGAGTAAACTTGCTGGAAGCTGCCTCCTACTGTATGCACGCGAAGCGTAAAGGGGCGGTCTGCATTTCCCGGCGCTTCAGGGGCGAGCGTCAGCGCCAAGGCGCCGACAGCATACCCGAGCCGGCCGGTGATTTTGTTGGCCTCAATGCCCGTGACGTAAAAGCTACCTTCGGTGCCCCGGTAAGTGCCGCCCTGGTAGTTGACGTTTGCCGCGGCTGTAACAGGGTCGGAATGCTCTTGCAAATACTGCCAGTCGAAACAACCGCCCACGAGGCTTCGGTCAAACGGAAGCGCACCAAAGCACGAGGCCCAAGTCGTCGTTGCCGCTGTTGATAAAACAATGGCTGCCAATGCGCCTATCCAAAATTTACTCTTGTTTTTGTTCATCATAATTTGCGTCGGTAATCGAGAACCGCCTCTGTATGTAACGTACGAGTGCCCAAGTGGATTGTCAAGGGGAGGGGGTGCATTTCCCTCCCATCCACAGGACTTGACCCCACGCACCAGTTCCCTAACTTGAGGTTGCAGTTCCTAGGCATGTTTTTCTGGGGCCTGGCGTAAAATATCTATGAAAGTTGATCCCCGTTTCCTCAAAGAAGAAGGCCGCGAAGTTTTCACCGGCAATGAGCTCATGGTCAGGGGCTTATGTGAAACTGAAGGAGGCACTCATCTTTGGACGGGCTATCCAGGTTCGCCGGTCGCGGGATTCTTCGATTGTATCGAGTCCATCTCCGAAATTCCCAAGACGTACGGCATCCGCGCTCTCATGGCCAACAATGAGGCTTTGGCTGCGGCGATGCTCAACGGCGCGCAAATGAGCGGCCTGCGGGCGATCGCAGCAATGAAAAGCGTCGGCGTGCACGTAGCGGCGGATGCGCTCGCGCTGGGCAACCTTGGCGGCGCGCATCCGGACGGCGGCGCGGTGCTTGTCTGCGGAGAGGATCCGTGGAGTGACTCCACCCAGGTCCCATCCGACTCGCGGTTTCTCTGCAAGCACCTCTTCATGCCCGTCGTAGAACCGAGCACGCCGCAGGAGCTTAAGGACTGGATCGATCTTTCCTTTAAGCTCTCGCGCGAGTCCGAGCTTTATATCGGCTACATCGTCACGACCAACCAGGCGGATGGCGGCGGCTCAGTGGAGCTGAAGCGACTGCATTTTCCCAAGGTAAACATGCATGCGAAGATCGAGCTGGATACCTCCAAAGTCGACTTTGAAAATAAAGTTCTCCTCCCGCCGCGCACGTGGCGCAAAGAGCAGGATTTCCCCTCCCGCTACAAACGCTTGTGGGAAAGCGCCCGTCGCCACGGCCTCAACAAAATCTTGGGGCCTAAAGAATTTTCCAGCGCCGGTCCGGAGGCACGCTACCCGATTGGTCTGGTCACGGCGGGGTTGGGTGCAAGCTATCTGCAACACGCGCTCGAAGAGATGGGACTGAGCGATCAAGTGCCCATTCTCAAGCTCGGCGTTACCTATCCGCTCGATCACGAGCTGATTCTTGATTTTGCTAAACGCGTCGAAATGCTCGTCGTCGTCGAAGAGCGGCGCGGATTTATTGAAGAGCAGATCGCGCACGTCCTTTCGCAGCACGCGATGGTCGTGCCGCTTTACGGTAAGTTATTCCCTCACGGTCTGACGGGTTTCCCATCCACGCGCGGGCTCAACCCTTCGATCGTGATTGAGCATCTGGGCCCGCTCCTGCTCAAGTTTCCGCAATCCGCAAAACTTTCCGTCGATCCCGCACGGATCGAAGTCGAGCTGGCGCTTCTGCGTGAGATCAACGGCTACAACGTCAAGCCGCTGCCTCGCACGCCCACGTTCTGTCCTGGGTGTCCGCATCGGGATTCGGCCAGCGTGCTCGTTGAAGTTAAAAAAGACTTCCGCAATGCAGAGTACATGCGCGCGCATCATCGGCTGGGGCCGGTTGACCTTGTCTTCCACGGCGACACCGGCTGCTACACGATGCTCATGTTCGAGCCAACCAAAGAGCTCATGCACAACTACAGCGGCATGGGGTTGGGCGGCGCGACGGGGTTGGGGATCGATGCGTTCATCACCAATAAGCAGGTCGTCTTTATGGGCGACGGCACGTTCTTCCACAGCGGCCAGGTCGCCATCTCCAACTCGATCAAAAACGGGCAGGACATCACCTACATCATTCTCGATAACAAAATCACCGCGATGACGGGCCACCAGCCGACGGCTGGGATGGAGCTCGATTTGATGGGCAACCACACTTACTCGCAGAATATTGAGCGCATCATCTCGGGCATGTCTGAGCATGGCGGCGCCGCAGAGATCGTCCGCGTCAACCCCGAGGCGCGCGACCAGTACCGCACGCTGCTCGAGCAGACGATTCTTAAAAACGGCGTCAAAATTATTGTCGCCGATAAGGAATGCGGCATCACCTACCACCGCCGCCAGAATCGGCAGGAGCGTGCCGAGGCGCGCGACAAGGGTTTTGTCGCTCGCAAGGTGCACATCAATATCACGCCGGACGTGTGTGAATATTGCCTCGAGTGCACGCGCGCGACGGGCTGCCCCGGCCTCACGTTCACCGAGACCGATTTCGGTCGCAAAGTGCAGACAGATCTTTCCTGGTGCGTCGCCGATACCGCCTGCACCAAGATCCACGCGTGTCCGTCATTTGAAGAAGTGACGGTCGTCCGCTCGGCCAAGCCCATCTCCCGCATTCCCGAAGTCCGGGATGAAGACTTGCCCACGCCGCAACTGCCCGAGTTTGAGCGTGAGTGGAGCATCTACCTCGCCGGCGTCGGCGGGATGGGAATCGGCACTTCCTCGGCGACGCTCGTGCGTGCGGCGCATCGTCAGGGCTACGACATTCTTTTCTGTGACAAGTTGGGCCTCGCGATCCGCAACGGCGGCGTCTACTCGCAGATCTCCTTCCGCAAGCCGGGTGTTAGCCGCGCTTCGCAGCTCATTCCATACGGTAAGGCGGATTTGATCTTAGGAATCGATGCGCTCGAGGCGCTCCGCGGTTTAAGCCCCGATACCAACTTGCGCATCGGCAGCCGCGCGCGGACGCGGGTGGTGCTCAACACCGTCAAAACGCCGACGATTTTGGGGCTCCTGGGCAAGGACGATTTCTGCATCCAATCGGTCGAGCAATCTCTCCGCGATCACACTCGGGCTGAGGATTACTTCAGCTTGGATGTCTCGGCCATTTCAGAGCGGCTCTTTGGGACGAAGCTCTACGCCAACATTCTCATGCTTGGCGTTGCGTATCAGCTCGGCCGCTTGCCGCTCTCGCTCGAAAGCCTCGAGTACGGCATCCGCGAAACGATGGGTAGCGCTTCGAAAGAAAACTGGCAGGCGTTCCGTTACGGCCGCAAGGTCGCGGCCGACTTTATCGCCGCGGGCAAGCGCTTCGGCGAACCGGCTGAAGTTTCCGATAAAAAGACGCAGGCTTCCGATTACAACGCGGTCGTCGAAGAAAAGTCCGCGATCCTCGGTCGCAAGCGCGGCGGCAAAAAACTCGCGCAAGGTTACTGGCAGCTCGTCACTCGCGCGCTCGGCGCGATGGAGCTCGACGCGCGCAACCAGGCGCTCCTGGCCGAACGCGTGTACGACCTCATCCAGTACGAAGATGTCAGCTACGCCTCGCGCTACGTGGACGCGCTCATCCGCATGCACGCGGCGGACTTGCCTGAGTTCGGTTATGAAGCAACCCAGGCGGCGCTCTGGAATTTGCACCGCGTCATGGCGATCAAGGACGAGGTGTATGTTGCCCATCTACTCACCTCCGAAGAGAAGTACGCCCGCGACCGCGAGCGCTACAACATCAATCCCGAGCTGGGCGACAAGGCAATCTACCGCCACCTCAACCGCCCCGAGTTTGATATCTGGGGCCTGAAGATCCGCTTTCACCTGCGCTCGCAACCGTGGATGCTCAAGCTCATGCGCGGCCAGAAATGGATCCGGCGCCTGCTGCCCAAGTGGCATGGCCTCGAGCGCGGGTTCCGCGATTGGTACGCCGGCGCGCTCGAGCAGTTTGCTCCGCGTGAGGGCGACCGGGCGCAGTACAACGCGTGGCTCGAGTTTCTTCGCTTGCCCGCGCTTGCCCGCGGCTACCGCGAGGTTCGCTATCCGCAGATGCACGCCTGCCGCGCTCGTGGGGAAGAACTCCTCGCGCAGATGGGCCAAGGCGCATCCGCGGCCAAGCCCGCGCGCGCCGCTGCGAGCGTTTAAGCTTTCGCGCTATTAGTTAATGGCAGACGGATTAGGCGTGTGATCGCACGCTTGATCTTCGTGCAGCTCGTGTGTCGGGGTCGTTAATCGACGACCTTCTGGCAGCGAATCTTTAATCTTGTCCCTGTGCGAGCGGTCGAATGAGAGCTTAGGTTATATGCCAACAAAACATCTGCGCCTTGTTCTTGAATCAACGTAGCGCGGTGCATCGTTATTCCTGTCTCTCTGGGCAAGGGCCGAGAAGTGAGCACTGTATAGGCGTGCTCTAACAATCCTGCGGCTATGCCTCCCAAAGCGCCTCCGATTACAATTGCTGCCGCAACCTGAACGCGCGCCGAATCCAAAAAGCGGCGCTTGCCAATTTCCTTTGTATCTTTGCGATTCATACCTTTGGTATTTAATGAATGATTTAAGGGAATGGAATTTTTGCAGATGCTGAGTCAACCAGCACGCTCGCAGTTCCCAGCTGGGGAATGATGACGTGGTGAAAGCTTGTAGAGACCGCACTCGTGTTTCGAATTCCACTCAAACCGACCGATTGCGCGTACTGCATGCAAGTGACAGGGTTGCTTGACCTCTGACACGAGTTGTTGCTGGCCGCTAGCTGTTCAACGGCGAGCGTACGGGCTGATTCCCTCGCGGCTCGCTTCAAGAAAGCAATTCCTTTTCCCCCCACCCAACAAGCGCCGGCGCTCAGAAGCCCGAGCACGAGGCCCAGTTTTCCCAGATCAAGCAAGCAGCCTAGAGCAGAGACTTCTCCACAACCCGGTGTGTAATCATTGCCTTTCATACAAATCCAGAACTTCAGCAGGACTACTGCGAATCCTGCATGCTGGATGTACCGCAATGTGTTGGTAACGTCGCCTAAAAATTACCGGAAGAAAGGAGCGTTACGAGCCTACTCAAAATCCTTCGCCGAGAGGGACGTTGCCGGGCGGGAGCCGAGCACCTTGGCCTGCGCGATGACGCGCGCGGCCGAATCGTCAAACCGGTAGCCGTGGCAATTCGGGCAGGTCGCGGCCTTGAGCACCACGATTGATTCGCAGCCCTCGCACACTTTGAAGTGACTGGGGTCGGCGATAATCCGCGCCGCCCGGTTGGCGCGATCTTCAAGCTCTTTGGACGGAGGCATAGAAATCATGGCGAAGTTTTTACTGTGTTTTATGTAACAAATCAAGAGCAAGCCGTCAAGCTCTCTTCTCTGTCTCAATTTAGAGGGGTTATCTCGTTTGTCTAGGAGGGGGGAAGTGGATAACCCCAACGCATCGTCATCCCGAGTGGAGTGAAACGAAGTCGAGGGATCTGGGTGAGTAAAAGCCCGCGCGGTGGATGCTGTCCGTTTGAAGAATGCAGACTGTCTGAACCCAGATCCTTCGACTGCGCTCGCACTTGCTCGCTCCGCTCAGGATGACGATGCGTTGGAGCGGATAGAATAGAGCGCACTGGCCACGATTCCTCGACAAGCTCGGGATGACAAGGGTTTGGAACTTGGAAGATAAAGCACACTAGCCACGATTCTATGCGGCTGATCCCTTTGGCAAGCTCAGGATGACGACGCGTTGCGCTTCCTTACGCGGACAAATTCTGCCCGTCGGCGGAGTCGAGCGCCATTTCGTCCTCTGCGGCAGGGGCAGATGCAGGCCGGCGTCCCGCGCGATTGGGAGGAGAAGTGGAGGCGGCTGAATCATCCGCCTTCGCTCCGCTGAGCGCGACCGAGATGATCTTTGAGACGCCGCTTTCTTGCATCGTGACGCCGTAGAGCACATCGGCCGCCGCAATCGTCCGCTTGTTGTGCGTGATGACGATGAACTGCGACTGCTGCACGAAGCGCTTCACGATTTGCACGAAGCGCTGGATGTTGGATTCGTCCAGCGGCGCATCGAGCTCATCCAGAATGCAAAATGGGCTCGGCTTGACTTGATAGAGTGCGAAGAGGAGCGCGACGGCCGTCATCGTTCGCTCGCCGCCCGAGAGCAGGGTGATCGATTGCAGCTGCTTGCCCGGCGGCTTGGCGATGATCTCGATGCCGCACTCGAGCGGGTCGCTCTCGTCCTGCAGTACGAGGCCCGATTTTCCGCCGCCGAAAAGCTCCCGGAACATCTCCTGGAAGTGGACTTGCACGCGCTCGAACATTTCGGTGAACAGTTTGCGCGAGGTGACGTTCATCTGGGTGATGGCTTGCAGGAGCTGCTCTTTGGCTTGGACCAGATCTGCCTGCTGGCGCGTCAAGAATTGGTGCCGCTCTTCGAGGGCTTCGTACTCGGTGATCGCTTCAAGATTGACCGGGCCCATGCCGTCGAGCTTTTGGCGAAGCGCGGCGGTCTCGGCTTCGAGCGCGGTCCAATCGACGGGGAGCGGCGCGCCGTCCGGGTCGGTCTGCACTTCAAGCGCGGGGAGGGCATCGAGAGTGAGTTGGTAGGCTCGACTGATTTGCTCGGCCAAGTGTTCGAGCGCCATCCGTTTTTGGGCGACGCGCACATCATGGTCGGAGCGGGCGGCCTGAGCGGCATCGAGCTCTTTCCGGCGGCCCCGGAGGGTCGTTTCGCGGTCTTGGACGGCGCGCTGGAGCTCTTGCTGGCGGCCTTGGGAGGATTCTGCGCGCATTTGAAGCTCTTGCGCCTGAGCATGATACTGCGTGATGGCGGCATCGGCCTGCGTGATGGCCTCGGCCGCGCTGGTCATTTTAGATTCAAGCTCAACTCGTTGATTTTCAATCGCTTGCATGCGTTCTGTCAGTTCTTGCGCGCGGGACCGCGCAGCATCGGCTTGGGCGCGGGCATGGACGATCTGCTGCTCATGCGTTGCCAGGGCGATCGTTTCTTGCGTAACTGATTGACTCGCAGCGAGTTCCTCTGCTTTGAGAGCTTCAAGCGCTTGCGCCAGGGTTTGCGCTTGAGCCGCTTCCTGACCATGATTTCCGGCTCCAGCTTCCAGTTTTTGAGTGAGAGCGGCGCGTTCTTGAGCAATTCCAACTAATTGATTTTCAGCGGCTTGCAAGCTTTGTGAGGCAACTTCCCGCTGGCGGCGGAGATCTTCGGCTGCTTGAGTGAGGAGAACTGCTTCCTGCTCCAGGTGTGCGGCCGCGAGCTCTGCCTGGTGCACGCGTTCACGGGATTCGGCAGCTTGCTGCTCGAGCGTGCGCAGGGCGGTGCGGGCTTGTTCTGCGGATTGCGTGGCTTCCTGTGCTTTTTGTGTAAGTGGCTGGAGCTGTTCTTCTAGCAGACGAATCTGCCGAGGCCGTTCGAGCGCCGCACCGTGTTCCACAGATGCGTGACCCAAATGTACGAGCCCTTCACGTGTTACAAGTGCGCCATCGAGCGATGCGATTCGTGCGCTTGGGTTCTGCGCTTTCAAGCCCAATGCAGCTTCGAGTGTATCAGCGATAAATGATTCATTCAGAAGCGCTTGCAGGAGATCTGAGGCCCATGCTTCTTTGCCACGAACCCGGGTAGCGGCGGGGGTGAGCTGGGGATCCGTCTGTGACATCGAGGGGAGAGACCCGTGGACGTTCTTCGGTGCAAGTGTGATACGGCCAGCCGGCTTGCCTGAGCTCGTCAGATGGGCATGGACGGTGACAGCGGCGGCGGCATTGGGGACTGCAACAGTGGAAAGAGCATCTGCCAAAAGGGCGGCGACAGCGCGTTCATATCCGGCATCGACCTCAACAGCTTTTTCGAGGGGCCCTTCGAGCGTGACGGGAAGAGCGCCATCGCCAACTGCTTGCAGAAGCGACGCGAGCGCTGATCCGGGATCGGTCGTGGGGCTTTGGAGCTCGAGCAGCATCTCATGCTTGGTGCGGACGGCTTGCAGCGCGCCCTGCGCTTCTTGCTGGGCTTGCTGCCTTGATTCGAGTTGGGCCCGTTGCTCTGCGAGTGCCGATTGCGTTTGGGAATTGGTGGCCGCGACTTCTTCCTTCAGAAGCGTGAGCTCGGTACGGCGATTCGCGTCCGCAGTTTGCTTTTCTTGCGTTGCGTTGAGCCGGCTGCCGAGTGCGTCCATCTCTTGCCGCCAATGCTCTGCGCGGGCGGTGAGATTTTCTGCCTGAAGACCAAGGCCGGCAATCTGCTGCTGGAGCGCAGCGTGGGCTTGCTCGGCGCTGCGGACTTGCGCCTGGTGCGCGGCGATCTGCCGCTCTTGTTCTTCGACGCGGGTGGTTGCGGCGCGCAAGGCTGTTTCTTTTTCTGTGCGAAGAGCGGCGGTAGTGCTGCGCGCGCTTTCGGCAGAGGCGAGCGTTTGAGAGATGCGCTCCTCCTCTTGCGTGCAGGTGCGCTGCTTTTCTTGCGTGGCGGCGGCGTCGCGCGCAGTTTGTTCAAGCTGCTGCTTCCAGTCGGCGACGCGGTCGCGGGTTTGCTGCTGTTCGAGCTGCGCCCGGTCGGCCTGATGGCGGGCTTGTGCAGCTTCTTCTCGTGCGCGGGAAAGCTCGGACTCAAAAGCGGCGAGTTGCGTGCGGGCCTGCTGGAGCTGCTCATCGCATGATTCCAGATCGAGGTGCAGTTGCTGTTGCCGGGCGCGGGCCTGCGCGGCAGAGCCTTCGAGCTCCCGGAGCTCTTCGGCTAGTGCATCCGCTTTGTGCCGGGCGAGCTGGCACTCGAGCGTCTTTAACTTGCCGGCGATTTCTTGATAGCGGCGCGCTTTGCCGGCTTGGCGTTGGAGCGAGCCGATCTGCCGGCGGACTTCTTGCAGAATATCGTCGAGGCGCAGGAGGTTGGCATCGGTGTTTTCAAGCTTGCGAAGGGCTTCTTTCTTTTGCGTTTTGTAGCGGGTGATGCCGGCGGCTTCTTCGAAGATAGCGCGGCGATCTTCTGGCCGGGAGGAGAGAACCTGGTCGATCTTGCCCTGCTCGAGCATCGAGTAAGCGGTCCGCCCGATGCCGGTATCCATGAACAGCTGCTGTACATCGCGCAGGCGGCAGGCGGTGCGGTTGATTTCGTACTCGCCCTGGCCGTCGCGGAAGACGCGGCGGGTGACGGTCAATTCGTGGAAGTCGGTGCCCAGCACGCTCTCGCAGTCAGCGAAGGTGAGGGAGATCTCGGCCATGCCGTGGCCCTTGCGCGTATCGGTGCCGGAGAAGATGACATCTTGCATCGAACCGCCGCGGAGGGCTTTGGCCGATTGCTCGCCCAGCACCCAGCGGACGGCATCGAGGATGTTGCTTTTGCCGCAGCCGTTGGGGCCGACGATGGCGGTGATGCCGGGATGGAAGTCGACGGCGGTCCGGTCGGCGAAAGATTTGAAGCCAATGGCCTCTAAAGACTTAAGATACATGAAAGAGATGGAGAGCAGCCAAGAGGGTATCGGCTCCTCCCCCGGGGGCAAGAAAATACCAGGGGTTGTGGATTTTCTGGGGACGATATCAATAGGTGGATGAGGTGGGAGTCACAGAACATTGTCATCCTGAGCTTGTCGAAGGATCGGCTACAAGGGAGGCTGGCCGACACGCTTGTGCATTCATGCCTCAAGCAGTTCGTTGCATATCCATAACAGCCTTCATTCACTGTTACCGATCCTTCGACAAGCTCAGGATGACGTAAGGTGTTTTGTGGCTTTTTATTCAACTGCATCCGCTCCGTTGAAGGCTGACAAAAATTCTCACTGGTCAAGGGGGCGAGGGGTTGGCATGGTGCGGGGATGAGGTTGAAGCAAGCGGTCGTTTTCTTTTTGTGGATGATGATTCTCACCGGATTTACCGGAACAGCATGGGCTCAAGGGTCCATTCCGTTTCCCTCTGGCCGGCTCTCGTTCCGGACGCCGACGCCCACCCCACCGCCGGCTGAGGTGCGCAGCGTGATCGATTCTTTCTTCGGGATGATCAAAAGCGGCGAGTGCCAGAAGGCGTACGAAATGCTGCTCTCGGGGACGCGGCTCAAAGAGAACAAGGAAAACGCGCAGACCTTGGTCGTCAAAACTGAGCAGGCGCTGAATGTCTACGGCAAGCCGACGACGCAGGAGCTTTACGACCAGAAGCTTGTCGGCGAGCGGCTCATGGCGACGACGTATTTGACGCATCATCCGCTCCAGCCGTTACGGTGGCGGTTCGTGTTCTACCGCGCGGACAAGAATTGGGTGCTCATCGATGTCCGGGTGGATGATGTGCTTGAGGATTTGATGCAGTCTTCTTGATTCCTGCCCATCGTTCATGCGCGTCGAAAAGAACATCCGCCTGCTTCGGTGGTATAACTTTTTTGCTGATTTCCGGCTGTATGCGCCGGTTGCGATTTTATATTTCGCGGCGGTCTCGGGCTCGTACGCGCTGGGGATGGCGGTGTTTTCCACGCTTTTCCTGTCGCAAACGATCTTCGAGGTGCCGACGGGGATTTTGTCGGACAAGTTCTTAAAGAGAAAAGGATCAATGATCGCTGGTGCAGCTGCGTCGGCGGTGGGGGTGGCACTGTATGCATACGCTCCGAATTACATGTGGCTGCTCGCGGGATCTGTTTTGGAGGGGCTCTCCCGGGCGTTTTGCAGCGGGACGGATGAGGCGCTGCTTTATGAGACGTTGCAGGAGACGGGACGCAAGGAGGAGTTTCATCATCAACAAGGGAAAGCGCTGTCGATGTTCCATTTTTCGGCGCTGGCGGGGACGCTCTTGGGGGCCGCGGCGATTTTGCATTCCTACCAGTTGGCGTTTGCGCTTTCGGTGATTCCACAGGTTATTTGCTGCGTCATTGCGTGCTTTTTTGTGGAGCCGGCGCGGCATACGCGCGCGGTGAGCGCGAATGTGTACGCGCATGCGAAGGAGGCGCTTGCTTGGTTTGCGCGAAACCCCCGGCTGCGGTGGTTTTCAGTCGCTACGGTGGTAGGCTACAGCTTTGGAGAGGCGAGCTACCAGTTTCAGGCCGCGTATGTGCGCAATATCATTCCCGACTGGGCCATCAGTCTGGTGCGCGGACTGGCAAATTGCTGCGCGGCGTTTGGCTTTTGGTTTGCCGGGAAATTAATCGATGTGCTCGGGTACTTCAAAATATTCTTCGGAGGGACCCTGTGCAGCGGCATTGTTCAGCTGGGGGCGCTGGCGCTCAATAATATCGCAACGCCGTTTTTATTCACGCTTACCTCGCTGGTGCATGGGGTCGATATGACGGCGGAAAGCTCGCTGCTGCAAAAAGAATTCACCGACGAGCAGCGCGCGACGATCCGCTCGTTCATCTCCCTATGCGGGAGCTTGGGGTTTGTTCTCGTCGCAGTCTTCGTCGGATACGTGGCCGATCTGACGAGCCCGTGGATGGCGTTGCTGGTGGCGTACTTGCTTCAAAAAACGATTATAGCTCCCATTTATTGGAGAACGCTGAGAAACGGTTAGGCGGGAAAGCCGTGGGCTTATCTCCCCAAAATCAGATAGGCAAGATACAGCACCACGATCAGGACGAGCGCCGCTTGCAGGTAGTGATTCGGGATCTTTCGCACGTGCCGGGTGACGTGGTGGCCGCCCAGGAAGGTACCGAGCCATAGCGGAATCAGATAGGGCCAGGCGATGAGCCCCGTAACGCCGGTCACGATGAGTGAAAAAACTCCGGCGGGCAGGCCGATGAGATTGCAGATGCCCAGGCTGTCGGCAAAGCTCAGGCGGAGTAGGCTGACGAAGGCGAGCTTTTCAAACGTCCCGGCGCCGGCGCAGATGACATTGCCGTAGACGCCGAGTACGAAAAGAAGCACACAGAACGCCGGGTAATGCCGCAGACGGATCTGGACGGTGTGCGGCGGCTGAAGCGGGCGGCCTTTCTTCCCGAACGCCATGTGAATGAGCAGCAGGATGAGGCTGACGATGAGCGCGCGCTTGAGCCAGAGGGCGGGAATGTGGACGAGGAAGATCGTTCCGCAGATGCCGCCGATAAAAAGTGGAATTCCGAGCAGCAGCAGCAGTTTTTTATTCGACCAGGTGTTGGAGGGAGAGGCGGTGATGACGCCGACGTTGGCGCCGATGGTCCCGGCGATGTCGGTCGCGACGACGCTGGGCAGGGGCATCCCGAGGCCGGCAAGCGTAAATTGGATGAGAATGCCGCCACTGCCAATGACGGTGCCATAGCCTTCGCCGATGAGCCCAGCAACGAAAACGACGGGGAGGTGCCAGGCCTCAAAGTATGGAGGAATGAGCGACGCGAGGAAATCCATCGGAGTGCCGAAGCGTACGCAAACGAGCGCGGAGAATAAAGCCGGATGTGTGTGGAGAAGCGTCGTGTTGGGTTTATTCGTTCGAAATGACGTTGGCCCGAGCGGGGGAGGTGTGCTCGAATACCCGGCATGGATGGACGAAGCGGCGGACGGTTCGTGGCGTGGGGACTTGCGTTGGCGGCAATCGCGCTGACCTTGGCGGCGTATTTTTGCGGGCCGCTCGGCCGGACGCGCGCGTTGGCGGATCCGGACGCGTATCAGTGGCTCGTGCAGGTGGAGGCGTGGGATGCGGGCAGAGTGTTCACGCACTGGCACGCGTTTGACGAAAGCCCGCGCGGCAATGCGCCGTGGGGCGAGCGGCTCCACTGGACCAAGCCGTTTGGGCTTTTGCTGTTGGTTCCTGCGAAGCTCCTCGCCACGTGCACAGGGATGGAATTCAAATCTGTGCTGTGGATGTGGGCGATTGTCGTGAGCCCGCTTCTGCTTGCCGCAGCTGCTTTGGTTGCAATGCGAACATGGCGACAAATTTTATCCGTGGGGGCACAGTTTGCCGCTGCGATTTTATTCCTGACCGCTCCTGGGATCCTCGCGGTCGGTGCGGGCGGGCGGCCCGATCATCACGCGCTGCAGTTTCTCATTTTTATCCTCGCGCAATATTTTGTGCTGCGTGCGGTGACAGTGCCCGCCTTTCTGTGTGCGTCCGCAGCGTGGGCGGGAGTGATGACAGGGTTCGGACTGTGGGTCGGTGTGGAGACGGGCGCGCTGGCGTTGATCGTCTCCGGATTTTTTTTCCTGCTCTGGATGTGGCGCGGCGGCGAGTGGATTGAAGCGCTGGAGGCGTTTTGGATTTCGGTGGCTGCGGTGGTGATTGCCGGGCTGTTGATCGAACGCGCACCGGGGCAGTGGGGCGTGCGCGCGGTTGATTCTCTTTCGATGACGACGGCAGGAATCTGCGCGCTGGCGGCGGTGCTGGTATGGGGGATGCGGGCGGCGGCGGAGCGGATGACATTGCGCGCGCGTGGACGCATCGTGATGGTGGCGGCGGTCGCGCTTGGCGGTGCCGGTGCAGTGCTCCGATTCTTTCCCGAAGCGTGGGCTGGGCCGATGGCGGCGATTGATGCGCGCGCGGTGGAACTCTGGATGCGCTCGGTCGGAGAGGCTGCGCCGCTGGTCGCGGATTGGCGGGCGAGCTGGCCGCTGGTCGTCGCGTTTTTGGGAATGCCGATGGCGGGCCTCGTGGTGCTGTTCTTTGGAATCCGCCGCGGGAGAAAAGAAGCGGGATGGGAGCTTTCTGCTGAGGCGCGTGGCTGGCTCTGGATGCTGCTGGCAGTGGGGATGTATGTCGCGTTGACGCTCGTGGCGGGGATTCGGTGGGCGGTGTACGCGCAGGCGGCAGCGATTCCGGTATGCGCGTGGGGGATCGCGCTGGTGGTGCGCAATCTCTCTCGCATGAAATTGCTCGTGATGACGGCGCTCGCGCTTTTGCCTGCGCTGATTGGATTGGTTGCGAATCAAGCAGCGCGAGTCACCTTTCCAGCTGTCAGTGATAGCAGCGCCAGAGTTGCAAGCTCGCAGCCTGCTGCTTTTACTCAGACGCAATTCCGCTGTGAGCTGCCGCTGGCCGAGCTTGGTCGATGGCTGGATGAATATGCCGCCGCTCGCCCGGGACGTCCGCTGACAGTCCTGGCGTTCGTCAATCATGGGCCGGAGCTTTTGTACCGGTCGCGCATCTCAGTCGTCGGTACGCCGTATCATCGCAACGGGGCCGCGATCGCCGATGAGTGGGATTTCTTCGCGGATGCCTCGTCCAACGCAGATCGTGCACACGCGATCGCAAAAGCGCGTGGCGTCGATTTAGTGCTGATATGTCCCGGCTATGCCGAGGAGAGGGCTTATTATAAGCGGGCGAGCGAGGGGAGTTTGTATGCGCGATTGTGCCGAGGGGATGTGCCGGGGTGGCTCGCACCGATGGATCTGCCGGCGGAGTTGGCGGGGCATTTTCTGATTTTTAAAATCAAACAAATTGATTGACCCTTTGCATGCACTGCGACATGCCAAGGTCATGACTACGCTTTCCAGCAACCCGGCTGAACTTGATCTTTACGCTTTCGCTGCTTGGCGGATTTGCGAAATGTTGGTTCCGGTGGATCCAGACAGCGTCCCGGCCACGATGGAGCCATTAGAAATGATGGGACTGCCGTTCCAGGCGAAGCGGCACAAAGCAATCCAGGCTGCGCCGCTAGGGGATGAGGCAAAAATTCCTGTAATGGTGGCGGAAATGGCTCCTAAAATCCGAACGGGGGCTGAGGGGGAGGATCTTTTTTTTCTGCAAGTGGGAGCCGAGCCGGAGATGGATGCGCACTCTGGCAGATATGAGTGTGGATTGGTTTCGGGCATCTTTAAACGAGCGGACGTGCCACTGGCTTTGCCTCCGTCAGGATTTTATCGGATTGAATGCAACGCTCGGGAAGGAACGCTGATTGAAATATTTCCGAACGGTGAGCGGGTCTGCACTTTTGCAAATGGCCAGCCCACTGCAATGTTTCAAGAAGGCCAAGGAGGAGCGGGCGCTTCCACCCCACATCGTCAAGTGCCCGTCTTGGTTGAGGCAAGTGCAACCACGCGTCGTCGAGATGGCGGTAGACATGGGTTCGATATTGGGATCGGTCTTGGGATTGATGATTAGGCGGCTTTGACGCTTCCTCTTTGCAAATAGCATTGCCCCGCGTCTGCGCGGGAGTATAAGCGAGGGCGTTTTGCCATGCCCAAGCGCACCGATTTAAAGTCTGTCCTCCTGATCGGGAGTGGGCCCATCGTCATTGGGCAGGGGTGCGAGTTTGATTACTCCGGCGTTCAGGCGTGCAAGGCGCTCAAGGAAGAGGGGCTGCGCGTCATCCTGGTCAACAGCAACCCGGCGACGATCATGACGGACCCCGAGTTCGCGGACCGGACGTACCTGGAGCCCATCACGCCCGAGATCGTCGAGAAGATCATCGCGAAGGAAAAGCCCGACGCGCTCCTGCCGACGCTCGGCGGGCAGACGGCGCTCAATACTGCGATGGCGCTGTATGAGTCGGGAGTTTTGACCAAGTACAACGTCGAGATGATCGGCGCCAACGCGCTCGCGATCCAGAAGGGCGAGGACCGGCAGCTGTTCAAAGAAGCGATGCTGCGGATCGGGCTGGACGTCGCGATCTCGGGCGCGGCTCATTCGCTGGAAGAGGCACGGGAGATCGCTGAGCGCATTGGCCGCTATCCGCTCATCATCCGTCCCGCGTTTACCCTTGGCGGCGCCGGCGGCGGGATTGGATATAATAAGGAGGAGTTTGAGGCGATCGTGGAGCGCGGCCTCGCGCTCTCGCCGACGCGCGAAGTGCTGGTGGAAGAATCGCTGCTGGGTTGGAAGGAGTTTGAGATGGAGGTGATGCGCGACCGGGCGGACAACTGCGTGGTCATTTGCTCGATCGAAAACTTTGACCCGATGGGCGTGCACACCGGTGACAGCATCACCGTTGCGCCGGCGCAGACGCTGTCGGACAAAGAGTACCAGCGGATGCGCGATGCCTCATTCGCGGTGATTCGCGAGATCGGAGTGGAGACGGGCGGCAGCAACATTCAGTTTGCTGTGGATCCTAAGACGGGGCGCATGATCGTGATTGAGATGAACCCGCGCGTATCGCGCTCCTCCGCACTGGCCTCCAAGGCGACGGGCTTTCCGATTGCGAAGATCGCGGCGAAGCTGGCGATCGGCTATACGCTCGACGAATTGCCCAATGACATCACGCGCGAAACGCCCGCAAGCTTCGAGCCGACGATCGATTACGTGGTAACGAAAATCCCGCGCTTCACGTTCGAGAAGTTCGCGGCGGCGGACGCGACGCTGACCACGCAGATGAAAAGCGTGGGCGAAGTGATGGCGATCGGCCGCACGTTCAAGGAGTCGCTACAAAAGGCGCTGCGCTCGCTGGAGATTGGCTCGTGGGGCTTTGGCGGCGGCAGCAACGTGCTGCGCGACGGCCCCGAGCCGGGGCCGTTGGAGGAGATCAAGGCGAAGCTCGCGACGCCCAACGCCGAGCGCATATTTTACATCCGTCACGCCCTACGCGCCGGAATGACGGTGGAGGAGATTCATCACGTCACGGCGATCGATCCATGGTTCCTGGATCATCTGGCTGAACTTGTTGAAGCGGAAAAGACGCTTGCGGCCAGTGGCGGGTTTTCAAAGCTGAAGCCGGAAGCGCTCGCGGCAATCAAAGAGCAGGGTTTTTCCGACCGACAGCTCGCCGCGTGGGCTGGCAACACCGAAGCAGCCGTGCGTCAGCAGCGCGAGAAGCACAAGGTTCTGCCGGCCTATCGCTTGGTCGATACGTGCGCGGCGGAGTTTGAAGCGCGGACGCCGTATTTTTATTCCACCTACGATAATTTTGAGGACGAGGCGCGCTCGAACGACAAAAAGAAAATCATGATCCTGGGCGGCGGCCCAAACCGGATCGGGCAGGGAATCGAGTTCGATTATTGCTGCGTGCACGCCTCTTTCGCGCTGCGCGAGCTCGGCTACGAGACGCTGATGGTCAACTCCAATCCAGAGACCGTTTCGACGGATTACGATACGTCCGACAAGCTTTTCTTCGAACCACTGACGCTGGAAGACGTTTTGCATATTTGTCAGCGCGAGAAGCCCGACGGCGTGATCGTGCAATTCGGCGGCCAGACGCCGCTCAACCTTGCGGCGGGGCTGCATGCAGCGGGTGTTCCGATTATTGGGACCAGCGTCGATTCGATTGAACGGGCGGAGGATCGCAAACTCTTCAGTGAGCTGATCGACAAGCTCGGTCTGCGCCAGCCACCGAACGCGACGGTGAAAAATGCGGCGGATGCGGCAAAAGCGGCGGCGAAGATCGGCTATCCGGTGCTCGTGCGGCCGTCGTTCGTTCTCGGCGGACGCGCGATGCAAATTGTCTACAGCGAGGAAGAGCTGCGCGAGTATCTGCAAAAGGTGCTCCAGGTGCAGCCGAATGAAAAGTTCGAGCGGCCGCTGCTCATCGACCGATTCCTGGACGATGCGGTGGAGGTGGATATCGACTGCATCGCGGATGGTAAGCAGGTGGTGATCGGCGCGGTGATGCAGCACATTCAGCAGGCGGGCGTGCATTCGGGCGATAGCGCGTGCGTTATCCCGGCGTACTCGTTGCCAAAAAAAGTCCTCGATGAGATCCGTGCGGCTGCGATCGCGATTGCCCAGGCGCTCGACGTGCGCGGCCTGATGAACGGCCAGTTTGCGGTGAAGGGGGACGAGGTCTACGTGCTGGAGGTCAACCCGCGCGCGTCGCGCACCGTGCCGTTCGTGAGCAAGGCGATCGGGGTGCCGCTAGCGAAGCTCGCCGCGCAGGTGATGGCAGGCAAGACGCTCGAGGAGCTCGGCTTCACGCAGGAGATCATTCCCGATCACGTGTGCGTGAAGGATGCGGTCTTCCCATTCATCAAGTTTCGCGGTGTGGATATTTTGCTGGGGCCTGAGATGAAATCCACCGGCGAGGTGATCGGAATGGATCGCCGGCTGGGAATGGCCTACGCAAAAGCGCGCATGGCGGCGGGGCTACCGCTGCCCATCAAAGGCGGGAAGGTTTTCCTCAGTGTGCGAGATACAGATAAACCCGCAGCGCTGGGTCTCGCCAAAGAATTGATCGAACTGGGGTTTGAAATTTGCAGCACCTCCGGCACGGCGAAGGCACTGCAGGAAGCGGGCGTGACGTGCGAGTCGCTCTTCAAGCTTTCCGAAGGCCGGCCGAACGTGCTGGACCTGCTCATCAACCGCGAGATCGCCATGGTCATCAATACCCCGGCGGGCTCAGTCGCGCGAGCCGACGAGGTGCGCATCCGCACGTCGGCGCTGTATCAGAACGTCCCGGTCATCACGACGCTCGCCGAGGCGCGCGCGGCAGTCGAGGCGATCTGTGCCCTGCAGGGACGCGAATTGAGTGTCACGCCCCTGCAGGAGTATCATTCAGGTTCAAAGACGCAGCCACGGCCGCTTGCTCAAGTAACGGCTTAGTTTTTTGGCTTCAAGTTTTTATACAAAAAACGTCATAAGTGAGCGGAATTTTTTTCAATTTTCCGGATGACGCTTGCCACGCGCATGCGCAGTTCTAACGTTGGGGTCATGCCCCAACCCGTTGCTTCCGCCGTGTCCTCCTCCAAGAAAAAATCAGCGCCGACCCAAGCAAAAGAACCCGGCGCGTGTCCGCTCTGCCCGACCGATACGTTCGAGCGCCGGCACATTGGTCCGGACGCCAAAGAGCAGGCGGAGATGTTGAAGGCGCTGGGGTATGATTCGCTCGACGCGCTCAGCGATGCGTGCGTGCCCAAAGGGATTCGGCTTCAAAAACCGATCGAGCTCCCGGCGCCCCTAAGCGAAAGCCAGGCGCTCGCCGAGTTACGGCAGATCGCCTCGCAGAATCAGATTTGGCGCTCGTACATTGGCATGGGCTACTACGGCACGCTCACGCCGCCGGTCATTCAGCGCAATATTTTGGAGAACCCTGGTTGGTACACTGCCTACACGCCGTATCAGGCCGAGATTGCCCAGGGGCGGCTCGAGGCGCTGCTCAACTTTCAGACGATGATCACCGACCTCACCGGGATGGACGTAGCCAATGCGTCGCTTTTGGATGAGGGGACCGCCGCCGCCGAGGCGATGCACCTGGCCCGGGCCGCAGTGGAGGAAGAGCGACCGCAGGCGACTACGTACTGGATCGCCGAGGGCTGCCACCCGCAGACGATCGAGGTGGTCCGGACACGTGCCAAGATTCTCGGCCTGCAAGTGAAGGTCGGCGCACCCAGCGCAATGCCCACGGATGGCTCGGTCTTTGCGGCGCTGCTTTCCTATCCCGGCACCGACGGCCGGATCGAGGATCAGACCGCGACGATTGAAAAGGTCCACGCCGCCGGTGCGCTTGCGATCGTGGCGACGGATCTTTTGGCGCTGACGCTTTTCAAGGCTCCCGGTGAAATGGGCGCGGACGTGGTGCTGGGCTCTTCGCAGCGCTTCGGCGTTCCGCTGGGCTACGGCGGCCCGCACGCCGCGTTCTTCGCGGTGCGCGACGCCTACAAGCGGCTGATGCCGGGGAGGCTCATCGGCGTCTCAAAAGATGCGGACGGCAACCCGGCGCTGCGTCTCTCGCTCCAAACGCGCGAGCAGCATATCCGCCGCGACCGCGCGACGAGCAACATTTGCACCGCGCAGGTGTTGCTTTCTGTCATTGCCTCGATGTACGCGGTGTATCATGGGCCCGAAGGCTTGAAGCAGATTGCTGAGAGCATGCAAAGAAAGACGGCTGCACTTGCAACGAGTTTAAAGGAATTAGGTTATGACGTGGGCGATGCGCCATTCTTCGATACTCTACGTGTTGGGAAGGGACCGCGCAGTACACAGGACATTCTCAAAGCTGCAACAGCCAAGCGCATCAATTTACGCCAATTTTCTGATGATACGATCGGAGTATCATTGGATGAAACAGTAACAAAGGCCGATCTATACGATCTGCTGGAAATTTTTGGTTCTAAGCTTACGCAGGATGTGCCGCTTCTAGTGAGCCAAGACATGCTCATTCCAATTGAGCTTAAACGTAAGAGCAAATTCCTCACGCATCCGGTTTTCAACACGCATCACACCGAGACGGAATGCCTGCGCTACATCCGCCGGTTAGAGAGCCGCGATCTATCGCTGACAACTTCGATGATTCCGCTGGGCTCTTGCACGATGAAGCTCAATGCGACCGCTGAAATGTTCCCGGTCACCTGGCCCGAGTTCGGCCGGCTGCATCCCTTCGCTCCGGTGGATCAAACACAGGGGTACGCACGGCTCTTCCGCGAGCTCGAGTCCTGGCTCTCTGAAACGACCGGCTTTGCGGCGACCTCGCTCCAGCCCAACGCGGGTTCGCAAGGGGAGTACGCGGGGTTGCTCGCGATTCATGAGTACCACCTCAAGCGCGGGCAGAAGCACCGCACGGTGTGCCTCATCCCATCCTCCGCGCACGGCACCAATCCGGCGAGCGCGGTTATGGCCGGCTTTTCTGTCGTCGGGGTCGCGTGCGATGCGAATGGGAATATCGACCTGGCGGACTTGCGAGCGAAAGCGCAGGAGCACGCGAAAGACCTCGCGTGCGTGATGATTACCTATCCCTCCACCCACGGCGTGTTTGAGGATACGATCACCGAGGCCTGCAACATCATCCACGAGCACGGTGGCCAAGTCTACATGGACGGGGCAAACTTCACTGCGCAGCTCGGGCTTTGCCGTCCGGGGGATTTTGGCATCGATGTTTGCCACCTCAACTTGCACAAGACGTTCTGCATTCCGCACGGCGGCGGCGGCCCCGGTGTCGGGCCGATCTGTGTCGCCAAGCACCTCGCCGAATTTTTACCCGGCCACGTGCTTGTCGCGCCGCACGGCCGCGCCGAAGGGGCGGTTTGCTCCGCGCCGTGGGGCAGCGCGAGCATCCTAGTCATTTCCTGGATGTACTGCCGGATGATGGGTGTGGACGGCCTCACGCGCGCGACGCAGGTGGCGATCCTCAATGCCAACTACATCTCCAAGCGCTTGGCAAATTACTGCCCGACGCTCTACACAGGCCACGCAGGCCTGGTGGCGCACGAGTGCATCCTCGATCTGCGCGGCTGGAAGAAAGAGGCCGGCATCGAAGTCGAGGACGTCGCCAAGCGGCTGATGGATTACGGCTTCCACGCGCCCACGATGTCCTGGCCGGTCCCCGGCACGCTGATGGTCGAGCCGACCGAGAGCGAGGATAAGACCGAGCTGGACCGGTTCTGCGAGGCGATGATCACCATCCACGGCGAGATGAAGGCCGTCGCGTCAGGCAAGCTCGATAAGCAGGATAACCCGCTCAAGCGCGCGCCGCACACCGCGCAGGCGGTCATCTCCGATAAATGGAGCCGGCCGTACTCGCGTGAGCAGGCGGCCTATCCCGCTCCGTGGCTGCGCGACCACAAGTTCTGGCCGGCAGTCGCACGCATCGACAACGTCTACGGTGATCGCAATCTCGTGTGCACATGTCTGCCGGTCGAGGCGTACAGTAAGCAGGGCTAAAGAACCTTTGGCTAGAGGTGAGGTATGCCAGGGCAAGGCCAACTTTTACCAACCACGACCGATCTCGCATATCGACGTCTGACCTGGCTCAACCAAACCAAGACTATCTCTGTCCGCGTAGCACCTTCGTAAAAGTTGCACCACGCTAACTCTACGTAGCGGCTTTCCCGATTCAGGATCTATCCGTCTAGTACGGATTGTAGGGAGCGCCAGGACATCAATCGATGGCGTTTTTTCGATGCGACGGGCAGGTTGTTCATTCATACAATCACCTTTCTCGCAACCAGGCCGATTCGTCCACTAAAATTTTGCGCTAGCTCTAATTTTTTACAAAAATAGAGAAAGGGTCAGCTTTTGTGAGTCGGCAGCACAGGCCTCGGATGGAGATGATCCTGAAAGCGTCTAATTCCTAATGCAGAGGGGTGGCATCGACCTATAAGATCGGTAAAAGACAACCGAGCAAGTGCTCCGATAGACAAACATCTAATTGGCGATATTACCCGAGGTTGTTGGGATTCACTACTCATGCTCTCCAATTCCCGCAGTAGCTGATTTTTGTCCACTAAAAATTGACTCCCGGCTTTGATTTGTTGGGGAAGTGGGGGTAAGATACGGGTTGGTATGAAAGTCGGGGTCCTTCAGCTCAACGCGACGATCGGTGATTTTTCCGGCAACGCGGACAAGCTCATCACTGGATATCGGGAGGCGTGCCGCCAAGGGGCCCGGCTCGTCGTCGCGCCCGAACTTTTCCTTTCGGGCTACCCGCCGCGCGATCTGCTTTTTGAACCGGGGTTTATTGACGCGTCGATGCAAGCGCTGGCCGGCGTCGCCGCGGCGGTGATGGAAGTGCCGCTCTGCGTCGGTTGCGTGTTGCAGCGCAAAGATGAGGTTGGCAAACGGCTCTCGAACGCAGCGGTCTTCCTGCAAAACGGAAAGATCGTCCACCGCGTTGCCAAAAACCTTCTGCCCACCTACGACGTCTTCGATGAAGCCCGGTACTTTGAGCCCGGCACCTCCACGCCGCTCATTTCATTCGGCGGGAAAAAGATCGCGCTGACGATCTGCGAGGATATCTGGAACGACGCCGATTTTGCACATGAGCACCGCTATTCGAAGGACCCGGTGCGTGACTCGGTGTCTAAAGGGGCGGATCTGGTCATCAATCTGTCTGCGTCGCCGTGGCACTTGGGCAAGCAGCAGATCCGCATGGCGATGCTCGAGCGCCTCGCGCGGGATGAGAAGGTGCCGATTATTCACGTCAATCTCGTGGGCGGGAACGATGAACTGATTTTTGATGGTCACAGTTTGGCCTTCGATCGCTTTGGTGGACTCATTGGCCGCGGCCGTTCGTTCGCTGAAGATGTCTACGTCTGGGAGACCGATAACGTTGAGCCGCTGCCGCCGGTGGACTGGGCCTCTGCGCCGGAGCGGCTGATCCAGGGGATTACGCTCGGCCTGCGTGACTATGTTCACAAATGCGGTTTTAAATCGGTGATCATCGGTCTTTCGGGCGGAATCGATTCGGCAGTGGTGGCGGCGCTGGCGGTCCGGGCGCTGGGCGCGGATAACGTCCGTGGCGTTGCGCTCCCTTCTCGCTACTCGAGCGCAGAGAGTTTGGAAGATGCAAAGGTGCTCGCGAAAAACCTGAAGATCCCACTGGAGGTCGTTTCAATCGAGCCCGCGTTCACGGCTTCGCTCGAAGCGCTGACGACGGCGTTTGGGAAAGAGCCCGGCCCGCTCACTCAGGAAAATCTCCAGCCACGCCTCCGCGCGCAAATTCTGACGGCGTTCTCTAACGAGTACGGTGCGCTGGTCTTGGCGACGAGCAACAAGTCAGAGCTCGCGACGGGCTACTGTACGCTCTATGGCGATACGTGCGGGGCGGTGGCTCCGCTGGGCGATGTTTACAAGACGGATGTCTACGCGGTGGCACAAGCGCTCAATGCGCAGGGAGCGGGCATCCCCGAGCGCTCGCTCACCAAGCCGCCGAGCGCCGAGCTGCGCCCCGAGCAGACCGATCAAGATACCTTACCCCCGTATCCTCTTTTGGACGATATTCTTAAAGGTCTCATTGAGAATCAGGCAGCGCCTTCGGCTTTAACCGCGCGCGGGCTGCCGGCCAAGGCGGTCGCGGATGTTGTGCGCCGGTTAGGCGGTAGCGAGTACAAGCGACGGCAATGTCCGCCAGTGCTCAAAACTTCTTCCCGTTCTTTTGGCGCAGGCCGACAGATTCCGATCGCGCAGGCGTGGCGGCCGTAATTGTGATTTGGGATGGAACGCTTGTATCTGTGCTGCTCCCGTGCTTTATTGCTTGAGTCATGCCGTCCCCCAAAAAACAGGAAAAACTCCAGGCCCGTGCGAAGCGCTCGGGCGGTCGGGATTATTCCTGGCCCTTGGTCGTTCTGTTTTTGATCTGCGCGGTGGGAAGCGCCGTCTGGTACTTGCGTCCGCAAGCGGCTCCGATGCCTGCGGATGAGCGCATTGCCCGTCGCGCGCATCAACTCACGCGCGAGCATCCCGAGGCGGAAGTCTTTGCTTCTGACGCGGCCGAATCGGCCGAAAAAAAAAAGTAAAGCGAGCCCCGCGCGCGATTGCGCCCAAACCCGCCGCTATGGTTTCGTTTGCGCCTATGTCGGCACGGGCTTCCAGCCCTCCAGTGTCTGACGTGCCCGCGCAAGAAAAAGCGCCGTCAGCGCCTGCGCCGGTTTCCGCTCCTTCTCCAACAAACGCTGCCCCGGCGCTGGCAGCAGAGCCTCCGGCTGTGGCGCCTCAGCCAGAATCTTCTGCTCCTGCTCCCACGCGTTCCGTTCCTCCCGAAGATCGGATTGAGCGCGCCGTGCCTACGCGCCGCGTCCCGAAAGAGAGAGATCTGGAGCGCGTGGCGACGTATCAAATCGCGCTCGAGCGCCTGCACTTTTCCAGCGGTTTTATCGATGGCACGCGTGGGATGCGCACTCGGCGCGCGGTGACGGCATTCCAGCAAGCCCGTGGTCTTCCCGTGAGCGGAGAGTTCGACGAAGCAACTTGCGCGGCGCTCGATGAACCCGTCGCGCCGTTTCTCACGTACACTGTGACCACAGCCGACGAAGCATCCGTCCAACCCACGCCGAAGTTGTGGAAGGAGAAAGCCGAGGCAAAAGTGCTCGGGTACAACGATCTGTGGGAGTCGCTCGCTGAAAAATTCCACTGCGCCAAAGGCTACCTGCAAGGGCTCAATCGGGATATCGCTCTTCCCCAAGCCGGAGCCACGATCATCGTCCCCAATTCCTACACCGACGCCCCACTACCCAAAGCCAAGCGGCTGCGCATCTATCTGCAAGAAGCCGTCCTGCAAGCGGAGGACGAGCAGGGCAGGGTGTACGCGCATTTCCCATGCTCAATAGCCGCGGATAAAAATAAACGCCCTGAGGGCCAGCTCAAAGTGATCAACTATGCGCCGAACCCAGACTACACCTTCAACCCCAAAACGCTGCCTGAAGTTGCACAGGCGGAAGGAATCACCACCAAGCTCGTCTTGCCCCCTGGTCCGAATGGCCCGGTCGGCACGGTTTGGATTGGGTTGAATTTGCCCGGTTACGGTATGCACGGAACTCCGGAGCCCGAGGATATTTCCCGCACGCAATCACACGGCTGCTTTCGCCTCTCGAATTGGAACGCGGAGAAGACACTCAAGATGATCTCTATCGGCACGCCGGTAGAGATTATGCCGTAGCGGTGGCTTCGATCTGCCAATCAATCGTACGGCTTAAGCGTGATAAAAAACCCGATCGCCAAAACGACCATCACAATCGATGTGTACGGCTGCCACGCGACGCCTTGATTAATCAGCGAACGGAAAGAGGTTCCGATCATATCCGGCCAGAGCGTATGGGTGGGATCTCCCAAATAGAACCAGCCGGCGAGGACCAGCATCAGGCAGCCCAAGAAGACGTTGAGGCGCATGACCCTAGTGAATACTCCTACTGCCGAAGGGAGCGCAATTCAAAAGAACCGCGCCTCATAAGCGTTTTGAATCAGGCGGCATTCAGGAACGGCGCCCGGTTGCAGAAGCACCTCGACAATATCAAACCTGCACGTGGGGGGAGGGGATCGCAACGCCTGGCAGTACGCTGCCGCTGCGCGCGTGCTGTGTGTTTGTTTTTGCGCGTGCACCGCGCTTGCGGGAGCACCGAAACGCTCATCGGGCCGGGTTTTCACTTCGACGAACGCAAGCACGTTGCGATCGCGGCAGATGAGGTCGATCTCTCCATACTTTGTCCGATAATTACGTGCGAGCACGCGGTATCCTCGGCGCTTTAAGAAATCGGCGGCAACGCGCTCGCCGTACCGGCCGGCGGCGTGCGGCGATTCAAAGAGCGCGGGCGCCGGCAGCCGATCGTATCGGCGCAAAACTTTTGCGATGAAGCGGACAAGGTCCATAGTGTTGCAGCGCCTGCGTATGCTCGGCGGTTCCGTAGCCTTTGTGGCGGCTAAATCCGTATTGCGGAAATTGTTCGCATACTTGGCACATCAGCGCATCGCGAGCTTCCTTCGCAAGAATCGACGCCGCGGCGATAGAAGGGGAAAGGCTGTCGCCTTTCACAATCGCGCGTTGCGGAGTCGGCAGGTTGATTGTCGCATTGCCATCAATGAGCAAGAAATCTGCTGCAATGCTGAGCGACTCGACTGCGCGTTGCATCGCCAAAAAAGCGGCTTGGCGGATGTTGAGGCGATCAATTTCTTCCACAGATGCTTCGGCAATCGCCCATGCTACGCCGGGAGTTGACCGGAGCCACGCAGCGACCTCGGCACGACGTACGGCCGGAACTTGCTTGGAATCTCGGAGCCAAGGATGGGAAATGTCCGGCGGAAGGATTACCGCCGCTGCCAGTACCGGTCCTGCGAGTGGCCCGCGGCCGACTTCATCCACGCCGGCAACGCGCTGATATCCCTCTGCCCACGCGGCTTGTTCGAAGGTCCATTCCAGGATCATGCTAATCTTTGAAAAAGCACACACACGCGCATTTTGCAATTTATACTGCGCAGCGAGGCCTCGGCTGCTACGCTCCGATGCGCTGGGGTTTATGATTACTTCCGTCCTGCGACATCGCGTCTATCGGAAGCTTTACCTTTATCGCTTTCTGACCGAAGCGGCGTGGTCACCCACGTATGTGCTCATAGGCGCTTTCCTGATTCAGGTGGGAATGCCGCTCTGGGCAACGTTGCTCTTTTATGGGCTAGAATTTGGACTGCGCGGCTTTCTCTCGGCCTGGGCGCCGCAGATCATGAGCAGGCTCGGCGTGGTTCGTTCCATCCTGCTGGCGAACCTTTGCCAAGCGGCGTTCCTTGTCGCGATGGTGCTGGGAGCGGGAACGTTGTGGATTCCCTTTGCAGCGATGGTGCTTTTTTCTTTCTCGGGCGCGATCTATTACCCGTACTCCGATGTTCTGGAGGCCGCTTATGTTGAGGATGGCCACCGCGGTGTGCAGATGGCGCTCTCATCCGCAGTGACCGGGACCGCGAGTGCGCTCGGCTACACGGGCTTTGCCTGGCTTGTCGGCATAGGATCTGTGGGCGGAGCGCTCTTAGCGTTCGGCCTGCTGATGCCGCTGTCAGTGCTTCCGCTGCTCACGCTCGATCCGTCCCGCTTCCGCCTTCAGCCCACGACGGCCCGTGACAACTTTAAATATCTCAACTCGGAGGAATTTCGCCCGCTGGTGATTCCAATGCTCGGTGAGCAGTTGACTATTATTTGTCATGCCGTCGTCATTCCTCTCTTTATCTATCATGCCGTAGGCAATGTGCAGAGCTTCGGATTTTTGATGGCGGCGACGATTATCATTCAGATGCTCGTGTGCCTCGCCTTGGGCCGTCATACCGATCGGGTTGGCCATCATCTATCGGCATGGTGGATTATCGGGGCTAACGCGTTTAGCAGTCTGCTCTTTTTATTCGTCCCGCCGACGGTCAAGACGCTCTTAGGGATGGAATCGGTCAACCGCATTGCGCACAAAGCTCAGTCCAACAACTTCAATACGTTTGTGCATCAAACGATTGTGGTGCGCAGCCAGGACATGCTCCGCTTCGGTGTGGCGTGGCAGGTCGTCCTGTGCGCTGGGGAGCTGGTCACCTTGCCGCTGCTGGCTCTGGCCGCATGGAAGTGGGGCTGGCCTGCGCTCAATATCGGATTCTGCCTCAATATTATTGGGGCATACCTCGTCATGATGCCGATTTTCGCGGCACAGCGGGCGAGTAAAAAATAAGAGAAACGCCGCGCGCTATTCTGTAGCGGCAGCCGTCTTTTTCTTGGTCTTGGAGACCGTCTTGCCTTTGGGCTGCTGCTTGAGCGACGGCTTAACCGTGAGCGCGCTCTTACCGGTGCGGCCGCGCAGGTAATACAGCTTGGCACGGCGGACGCGGCCACGGCTTGTCACCTCGATCTTATCAATCGTGTTGGAGTGGCGCGGGAAGCTCCGCTCGACGCCTTCGCCGTAGCTGATGCGCCGGACAGTAAACTGCTCGTTCATTCCGCGACCCTTGCGCGCAATAACCAAACCTGCGAAGACCTGCACGCGCTCTTTATCGCCTTCTTTAATGCGCGTGTGCACGCGGACATCGTCGCCAACGCCAAAGTCGGCGCGGTCGGTTTTAAATTGTTCAGCTTCGATTTGTTGAATGAGTTTCATGATATAATATTCCTTGAATGTGCGCCGGGACGCCCCCGGCTGTCTTCCTCCGGAGAGGAGAGCAGCTCTGGGCGCCGCACCGAAGTGCGCAGCCGACTTTGTTCGAGCTGCCAAGCGAGAATTCGCGCGTGATCTCCTGATAGCAGAACTTCCGGCACTCGCCAATCTCGAAATATCTCGGGCCGGGTATATTGTGGAGGCTCCAAAAGTCCCCCCCGATCGGGGCTGAAAGACTCCGAGCCGGTAGAAAGCTCGTTACCGACGACGCCGGGCAGCAGCCGCACCACCGCATCGATCACCACCAGGGCGGCGACCGCGCCGTTGGTCAGAACATAATCGCCGATGGAGAGTTCTTCATCCACCACATGCTCCCGGATGCGCTCGTCCACGCCTTCGTAATGCCCACAGAGGAAGATCAGCCGCGGCTCGGCTGCGAGCGCTTGTGCTTTGGCCTGTGTCAGCCGAGGGCCAGCAGCATCGAGCAAGATGACGCGGCCGGGTTGTGCATCCATCGCCCGCATCGCTTCCACGGCTGCGAAAACCGGCTCACACTTGAGCAGCATCCCCGGTCCGCCGCCGTAGGGCTTTTCATCGACCGTGTGATGCTTGTCGGTCGCGTACTCCCGCAGCTGATGTGTGTGGTAGCAGGCCTGACCGGCACTAGCCGCACGGCCCAAAATGCTGGACTCGAGCGCCCCGGTTAAAATTTCCGGGAAAAGCGTGATGACATCGATCCGCACGGAACCAGTTCCAGTTCTACTCGCTCTCGGCCACTTCGATTAAGACGCGTTGCTCGGTCTTATTATTGAGGGCGGCGAGGGAACGCATCGCCTGGATCGTCCGGCCCTGTTTGCCAATTACCTTGCCGATGTCGTCTGGGTGGACGCTGATCTGGTAAACGGATTCGTTGCCCGAGGAGGATTCATCGATCTTCACATCAGCCGGGGAGTCGACCAAACGCTCCACCACAAACTGCAAGAAATCACGCATGAGAAAAAATCCGCAGTCGTTTAAGCTTCGGT
This sequence comes from uncultured Verrucomicrobiaceae bacterium, assembly GCA_964473925.1. Lineage (GTDB taxonomy): Bacteria > Verrucomicrobiota > Verrucomicrobiia > Methylacidiphilales > CAYYVW01 > CAYYVW01. Next base: position 244,283 of record CAYYVW010000001.1, on the reverse strand, counting down.
CTTCGCCGGCTTCTTCTTTTTTACTTTGGGGGCCGAGGCCTTGCCGCTGCTGAGCTTGCGGAGCATCGAGGCGACCGTCTCGCTTGGCTGTGCGCCCTGGCTGATCCATTTTTTGGCCAAGTCCGCATCTAAGTTAAACTTGTGCGGGTTGGCCTTGCCGCGCGGATTGTACGTCCCCAGCTGCTCGAGAAACTTTCCGTCACGCGGGGAGCGCTTGTCGGCAACGACAATGCGGTAGTGGGGATTATTCCGGTTTCCTTCCCGGCGCAAGCGAATGACGACTGACATAATGAAAAATGGGCTGCTGTAAGCTCGATATTGGGTTGAATTAAAAGGGCCCAATAGATTGCGCTTTCGCTGAGGATTTGGCAAGGGAAGAATGTTGAGTGCGCTCGGTTGACGTTCGACGAGCGGTTCGGTAATGCATTTTGATATGAGTACTGAGTCTCGAGTAATTAGCGAAGCAGCATATGCGGAAGGCCCTAATGTTTTGTTAGTATATGAGCCGCCGAATAGAAGGAGAAATTTTCCTCCCGGGATGCCGCACGTCGGTTCAGTAAGACAATGCTTTGATGATGGGAGGTCGCGTAGCTATGTGCCAGCTAGCACAGCGTTACAGCAAGCTGCTAACGGCGAACATCAAGGTTTTGAAGTGTATCCTCACCTGCCGGAGATGTCTTCCTTGGAAACGCTTGCAGCAGTAATGGATTCTTCAGATGTAAACTTGGCGATTAGAGGGGTTAGAATGTCAGACCACAGCGCAAGTTTATTGCTCTTGCTGACGAGTCTGCCGAGTTCGCCCCGCGTGCGCGACGAAAGAGATCGACGCGGATTGCCGATGCTTGCGCTAACTTGAAGAACGCCCGCCCGGCAACACACCCTTGCCTGAAAGCAGCTTGCCGATCGCGCCCATGCCGCCGCCCTTGGCGAGCTGTCCCATCATTTTTTTCATCTCGGTAAATCGCTTCACCAGCTCATTGACGTCCGCCACCTGCGTTCCACTGCCGGCCGCGATCCGCTGACGCCGTCGGCCATTGAGCACGTCTGGGCTTTTCCGCTCCTGCCGTGTCATCGAAAGGATGATCGCCTCAGTCCGCCGCATCATCCGGTCACCGTCCACCCCCGTGGGCATTTTCGGCATTCCCGGGATCATCCCCATGAGTCCTTGCAGCGGCCCGAGCTTCTTCAAGAACCGGAGCTGGTCCAAAAAGTCCTGTAGGTCAAACCGGTTGCCTTTGAGCTTCTCAGCCAGTTTTTCGGCGGACGCCACGTCGACTGCTTCCTGCGCCTTTTCGACCAACCCGACGATATCACCCATACCCAGCAATCGGCCTACAATCCGCTGGGCATCAAATGCTTCCAGCGCTTCCATCCCTTCACCAACACCCAGGAACTTGATCGGCAGCCCCGTCGCTTGATGGAAGGAAAGGGCGGCGCCCCCGCGAACGTCCGCATCCGCCTTGGACAGGATGATGCCCGTCAACGGAACCTTCGCGTGGAATGCCTGTGCCACCCGGAATGCGGTCTGGCCCGTCGCCGCGTCGGCAACCAGCAGGGATTCGTGCGGTTGGAACGCGACCGCGACGCGCTCGAGCTCAGCCAGGAGGTCGGCGTCGACTTCCATCCGACCGGCCGCGTCGAAGATAATGGCCTGGGCTTGCGCCACGACCGGATCGGCGAGGGCCCGGCTCGCGACGGCAGCAGGGTCCTGCTCATTTGGGTAGGAAACAAAATCGACCTCCAGCCGTGCGGCGAGTTGTCGCAGTTGCTCGATTGCAGCGGGGCGTGCCAAGTCACCGGCTACCAAGGCGATGCGTCGCTTGCCTTGTTTTTGCAGCCATCGCGCGAGCTTACCTGCGGTCGTCGTCTTTCCGGCGCCGTTGAGTCCGCACATGAGGATGCGCAAGGGCCGTTCTTGTGACAGGCCGGACTTCCCAGAGCTGAGCTTTTCGACCAGCGTATCATGGAAGATTTTGACGAACTGCTCACCCGGCCGGATGCTGGTGAGGACTTCCTGCCCCACAGCTCGTTTTTTAATTTCTTCGCACAGTGCCTTTGCCGTTTCGTAATGGACGTCAGCGGCCACCAACGCCAAGCGGACCTCGCGCACGGCATCGGCAACATTCTCCTCCGAGAGCTTGCCGTAGCCGCGGAGCTTGGAGAAAAGCCCCTGTAGTTTTTCTGTTAATGCGTTGGTCATGAAGGGGAAAGGGTGGAAGTGACGGGGTCTGCGCGGAGCTGATCCCCGAGCTGCGTCCCAGTTCGTGCGATCGTTCCGGCGGGGAGCTCCAAAACGCTTTTTGCCTTCCAGATCATGCGAGAGAGCCGCCAGGGACGCATCGACTCAATCAAATGCACCACACGTAGATCATGATCAAGGAAAAGGGCATCAAAGGCAAAGCGCATTCCGATGCTATGAATGGAATTGCAGGGAATGATCCAAAGTCCTTCTCCATTAGCAAGTTGCGTGTGACTGAGCAAGCCGACGAGGCGCTTGCAGAGGGTATCGGCTCGCGTGATATTTTGTCCTAAAACAACGTCCTGGGTGTGGTTGTGAATAGCTTCCATAAAAAATAGCCTAAATTATTAAGCTTTGATTTTGAGTGCCTTGAGTAGCTGCCCGGGCTCGGAGCTTTGGCAGAGGATATCCGGAGTGAGCGCTTGGACGACCGAAGATTCTGATGCGGCTTGCGCAAGGCTTAAGACCGTTTTGGCCCAGCCGGTTACTTTAAGCAGGATGCTCTCACTGAGCTCCATTTGCGGGCGGAGCGCCTCCGGAATTTCTTTCCCAAACTCGGCATGCGCGTAGGAAAGGCCGGCGAGCCGGGCCATCCAACCGTCTTTGAGTTTACTGTTGCCCAGGTAAATCGTTTCCGCCAACAGCCGCGTAAACAAACCATGAGAAGGAGCATCTTCTTTGAGCGTCATGCGCGTGCGCGCGTACCGTCCCTCGGGCTGGACGGCTGCCAGCTCCGGAATCGCAGCCTCGGGATCATTTTCCGACAGAAACACTTCACTGATGGACGTCTCCTGCGGAACACCGCCGTGGCGTTTGACGTGATCGAAAAGAATCTGACCGAGGATGATGGGATGCGGTTTGCGCACGATCTCTTCTGGGTGCTCCGGATCTTGAGGATAGGATTGGACGAACGTGCTAGTCAAAAGACCGGCAGGCGTTGGATCTGCTGATGGCCAGGCGTAAATGCCATCTACAACGCCATCGAGCCCGAGCCACGCCGTCTTTTTAGCCGCATCCGGGACGACGCCGTCCGAAGTAAAATAAAGGGAGTAGCCGACGGCTTTCATTCGGCGAAACGCTTCGGCCACTCCGGGGAAAGCATGTTGGAGTGTCAGCCGTCGGCTCTCCTCATCCCGGGCCTGGAGGGCTTGTGTTTTGATGCGCTGAAAGCTGTCCGCATCTTTGCGCAGCGGTGCAAGCGCGGGGAGCAAGTCCCAAACCTGCGCGCTCCAGTCATCCGGCGGCGGCCCGACTTGCCGGTGAGCGATCGTCAGCTCGCGGTAGAATTCTTCTAATGGAACGGTAGCGCCGGATTTTTCGAGCGCTTGCGCCCAAACATTGATAGCTGCTTGGATTGCGCAGCCGTATTCGAAGCGTTCGTCATAAAAAACATCGTGAAAATCCGCGATGAGGACTTTCCCATTAATCGCTTGAGGCGATTGCGAAACCGATTGCGTACGCACAGCGGATTAAACCCGTAGAAAAAACCCGGCGATGACCGCACCTGCGGTAATGATCCAGGCAATCAGGTCTGCACGGGATTGAACCAGCGGAGGCGGCGGGCTCCAGCGGCGGGGCGTGTATCCGGCCATTTCATCGATTTCTTGAGTAGCGTTGGCAGCGGTCGGGTCCGCGCTCGGATCAATGGGATCTTCTGGGGGCATATATTAAGAGAGAAAGAGGCTGGAAAACGATTAGCTGGAAGATTCTTCGGGCGGCTTAGGCGGAGGCTCGGGCGGGGTGGTCATCGATGGAGCAGCAGCAACCCGTCCGACTTTTTTGTGGAGGATGCGGCTGAGCAAGTCTTTGACCTGCTTCGGGCTGGAGGGGCCGGCCTCGCCTTCCTGCTTGGGGGCGAGGGAAGGAGGCGGTGCATCGAGCCCGGTGGCGGGACGTTGTTCTTGTGAAGGGGCTTTAATAGGAACCAACTCCGACTCAACCGGTATTTTAGGCGGGGCGAGCGAAGCGGTCGCTTTAGGCAGGTACGCTGGATCGGGCGGCAGGAGCCAGGGGCTGGAATCGGACGCGGCAGGTTGTTCGACCTTGGGCTGCGGATCGTAATCAGTGTAGTAACTCGGTGGGGCAGGAGATTGTGGCTCGGGGGTGGATTCCGGATGGAATTCTTCCGCTGCAGGCATGACAGGTGCAGGGGGGGGAGCAGGGCTGAATTTAATCCCGGCGAGCTTAGGTGGAGGCAGCGTGGCGAGAGGTGCCTCTGATGAGGCATTGGCAGGAGGGGCTTCTGCTTCCATCTCTGCGGGAAGCGCAGTAGGAGGCTCAACTTCTTCTAAATCTTCTTCCAGAGTGGCAGCATCGACCTGTTCTTCTGCGACAGGCTTAGGCACTGGGGTGGGCATCGTCGGCCTGCGCGGCGCTTCGGGAACGCGGACATCGGCGGCGGTTGCGTGACCGGGAGAACGCCAGCGGAGTTGCTCGATGGCGGAGCTGGTCGAAGTTTTCTGCTGGCCCATGAGCGCATCCCGGAAGGCGTGCATCGCCGGGCGGTTATCTGGGTTGATGAGAAAGCGGTACAGGTCGAGGCTGTCGAAGATGTGTAGAAAGTCGTTGCTCGCGGGGGCCCAGTAAAGGCCGCTGCCTTGGTGGAATTGTTCGAGGTACGTCCGGTCGCGCTGTGTTGCGAGGGGGATGCGACCCCAGTCTTCGGACCGGATGTACAACGCGAGCATCGGTAGCTCTTCCAAGGACTGGCTGGCGAGGATGCGGCTTTCTTGCCGGAGACTAAGCGGGCTGATGGCGTTCCAGTAGACGTAATGAATGTTGTGGAGCGCGTGATCCCGCCGAAGCGTCTGGATTAGGTAGTACGGAAGCGGGAGCGTCGCAGCGTAGAAGAGCATGCTGCCGACGGCCCCGAGCGGCGGCGCGCACCAATGGCCGATGCTCCAGCAGGCGGCGATGCCGACCAAGATGAGGGCGCAGGTGAGGAGCTTGCGGCGGAGGATGAGGCTCTCGGCGATCCACGCGCAGGGATGCCATCGCAAGGGGGAGGGAAGCGGGTAAAAGCCGGCCGCGGAAAGGCCGACTGCGCCCGCAACCGCCCAGCCGATCAGCAGAACTGTTGCCACGAGAAAGGGTTATGCCGCACTGGGCGGGCGAGAGCAAGCCTGACGGAGGTTACGGCGTCCCCATGGGCCGACGCGGCGCGCGGACGGGACGTGCGGTGCGGAGCCAGACGCGGCCGGTTCCAGTGAAAGTGACGCCAACAAAATCGCGCGAAACGGCGCGGCTGAAGAAGGAGCTAGCCTGGGAAAGCTGTGTTTGGACCGAGAGGGAACGGTCCCACGCGACCAAGTGGGCGACATCGACATAGAGCGACTCGTTTTCGAGCGCGACTTGGTCGATATGCGCTGGCGCCATCAACCCCACTTTGCCGGGTGCGGTGAAGGTGATTTGAACTAGGTTAGCCCCGATCGCCGCCGGGAGCCACCCGATCCGGGAGAAATTAGTATCGAGATTGGTGTCGTAAAAAAGGACTGCGCTTTGGACGACATGGATTTGATCGGTCACGTCAATGACCGCGATACAGCCGCCGGTCGGCGGGGCAAGCAGGACGAAGGAGTTGGGATCACCCGCATGAGTGACCATCAGCCCCGAACTGCCGCCGAAGGTGCGGGCCAGAATGCCCATGAGCGTCGTCGCTTGCGTCTCCATCGAAACGCTGGGGCTGGAGGCCATCAGCGCGCCGGGGACGGCAGCGACGGATTCGCCTCCTTGTTCAAACCAGACGGCAGCGGCCTGGTTGTTTGGCCCGCGGAGATCAACGCGCATGGGAGAGGAGCGGGGGATGAATTAATCTTTAATCGCCAGGGCGTTATGCTTGACGAAGGCCAAGGCCATCGCCACGAGGAGCACGTAGACGGAGATTTGGAAAACCGTTTCGTGACCACCGATGAGCATTTGCCCGAAAGCGAGCGAGATGCACATCAAGCCCATGAGCGCGAGTGAGGCTTTGGTGCGGAAGCCGACAAGGACTGCGAGGCCGAGCAGCAGCTCTGCCCAGGGAAGGACGTAGGTGTAGGGCGCCAGGAGGATGGAGGGCAAAAATGTCTCAGCTTGGAATTTTTGATAGATGCCGTTGGAGACGGCTTTATATGCCTCAAATGAAAGCTGCGGGCCTTGATCGGTTTTAGCGATGAATTTGCCGAGGCCGGCGTTCAAGAAAAGCAGTCCAAGGAAAAGGCGGAGTAGGACCACGGCCCACGTCTTGCCGGGCCATTGGGTCAGCCAGCAGCAGCTGCTGACGGCGCAGCAGGAAGAGGCGTTGGGCTCGGAATCACAGCAAGAAGTTTTGGACGGGTCGTTGGATTGCTTCATGGGCAATAACGATGGGCCGGTTGCGGCGGGTCGTCAAGCAGGCAGGCATGGTGGCAACAGGTTCCTTTGAAAAGTCACATAGCTTCGTCATCCCGAGCTTGTCGAGGGACCTGGCCCCGAAGCATCTTGGCAAGTTGATCTTATCTTTGCCGCTGCACGCGGCTGTCTTTCATCCAGCTTGGGCCGTTTATTTGTAACAACCTCGCTACGTTGCGACCAGGTCCCTCGACAAGCTCGGGATGACATGGTTCTGGAACTCAGGATGACGGAGATACGATTTGCAGCTTGCGCAAGCAGGGCGGGCTAAAATAGCCTGTGGGGCTTGTGTCGTAAAACACGGCACGCGCCCGCGCTCGTGGCGAAATGGCAGACGCGCTAGATTCAGGTTCTAGTGGGGCAACCCGTGGAGGTTCAAATCCTCTCGAGCGCAGCGAAATGGTTTATAAGTTTGATTTCTGATTTTTCCGTGAGCGAGCCCATTGTCTATACCGGCGGTCCTTTGGTGACGCACGCGTACCTGCTCCCGGCGGAGGAAGCGGCCACAGGAAGCTCCCGGCCGTGTGTCTGCTTTGATGCGCCGCAGGGGTTGCTTGATTTTGTGACCGAGCAGGATTTGAGTATTACGCATCTGGTCCTGACGCATGGGCATTTTGATCATATCTGGGATGCTGCTGCGATTGCGCGCCGGTTTGGCTGCCCTATCTACGCGCATCCGGGGGACTTTTTCATTCTGCAGGACACGAAGGTGTTTGAGCGGATGGGGTTTGAATTCCAGATCGAGCCGGTGGAGAACCCGATTCCGCTCGCTGTCCCCAGCCAAGGCGCGGCGGACGTGACCATCGCGGGAAGAGAGTGGCGCGCGTTCCATATTCCGGGGCATTCGCCGGGGAGCGTCGCGTTTTATTCGGAGGCGGATCGGTACGTCATTGGTGGCGACGTGCTTTTCTCCGGAGGCGTCGGGCGGTGGGATCTGCCGCTGGGCTCGAAGGAGACGCTCATCGATGGAATCCGCAGGCATCTGCTCGCGCTGCCGGGTGGGACGATTGTGTACCCGGGACACGGCCCTGCGACGACGATTGAGCGCGAGGCGGCGACCAATCCGTATCTGACGGAAATTTCGGTGCTATAGCCCTTAGACCGCTGGCTTTTACATCAAGTCCAGATACGGCCAGACGCATTTGGCGAGCCGGACGATCGGCTGCTCAAAATATGCAATAAGGGCGATGGCGATGCCCGCTCCGACGCAGAAAAGAATCGGAACCCACGCTTGGAGCCGCTGCCACGTTTTGCTCTTTTGATCTGAGCCGGGCCGCAAGACGGTGGAGGAGATGGTCATGGAGATTGCAGTGCTAGTTGGGACATTGTCTGATGTTTTGTCGTCGCTCAAGCTGAAAAACTTTTGTCATCCCGAGCTTGTCGAGGGACCTGGTCGCAACGTAGCGAGGTTGGTACAAATACAGCGCCCGAGCTGGATGAAAGACAACCGCACGCAGCGGCAACGATAAGGTCAGCCTGCCAATATTCTTCGGAGCTAGGTCCCTCGACAAGCTCGGGATGACAAAGTTCTGTGACCTACGTCGAAATAAGCTCCGCCTCCTGAATCTGCAACAGGCGAGGCTGGTTGTTATAGATCTCGGCGAGACCGCGGACGCGTAGGGAGGAGTTGAGCCAGTCCTTGGCTTGCGCATCAAAGTTGGGCGGATAGACGCACCGCAGGCCGAGCAGATCGGCGGCGGGGCCTTTGATTCCGAGCGCTTCGGCCAGCGAGCGCCCCGCACTATCGCGGAGCTGACGCAGCTCAATACGGCGGACGTCCAAATCAATCTCGCGAACGAGGCCCGTGACTTCCAGCGTTTCGCGCGCGGCAATGGGGCGCTCGAGCCATTGGCGGACGGTCGCGCGGATTGCAGGCGAAAGAACGCGCCACCGGCCATCCGGCATGCAGCGGCCCGCGAGCGAAACGCGGTCAATCCCGCGCTTGCCGGAGGGGGCGAGGTGCGCCGCGGCGGCCAGGACGGCATCCCGGCATTTCGGATCGGGGACGTGCGCCTGGATCGCTTCGTACGCTTGAAGCGGCTCAGCCTGCTGCGTCATGTCCGCCGTTGCGACGCCGAGCATACCGAGCGCATCGGCGTACGCAGCTTGCAAGCCGGCGGCAGAGCCATCGGGCAGGTTGAAGCCGAGGTAGAGGCTGCCTTTGGCAAAGGAAGCGAGGCCGAAATCAATCTCCTTGGGCAGAGCGAGCGCCTCGTGCATCGCGCCGGCGATGACTTTAACGACATAGCCAACTTGCTTCCGGACATCCGACAGAACTCCGGTGACGAGCGATAGCTTGGGATCGGTCTCATGGACGCTCGGTCCGTCCAGGTGCAGGAGCAGGTCCGACGTATCGATCGCCCGAGCAATGGGGTACTCCTGCGTGTAGAGCTTTTGCAGGAGCTCGTAATACGGCGCGCATGCCTGCTCGAGCATCGCGTCGCCTTCCGGTCTTTCGGCGAAGAGCTGTTGCAGGGACGCAATCTGGTGATGGAGCAGCCGCGCTTTGTTCCGAATCTGCGCCTGCCACGCAGCGGCATCGGGGGCCGCAGCGGAAGGTACTACAGGTCCTATGGGGGAAATTTCGGAACGATTCATGAGCTGGAAAGACGTGGAGAGTTGGTGAGGGAAATTTGGACGAGGCCTTTGCGTGTACCCAGATCAAGGCCGCGCTGGCTCGCTTCGTGTGGCCGGAGATACTGAAAGAAGCAGCGGAAGTCATTCATGCCACCGGGGAATCCGGGGCACCAGAAGTGGAGGTGGATCGCGTGCTCTTTAAAAATCGTTTCGAGCCCGCGTTCGAAAAATGGAAGCATCGCCTCGAGTGCTTTGGTGCCGTAGCGGGCGCGCGTTTCCAAGATCAAGTCTAGGTCCGCGGGCGTGGCGCTGTCACTGACAAATCCACCGCCCAAGTACGCGCACGAGAATGTCTGCATCGGCCGGACCCAGTCAAGAAAGCCCTCCAGGTTTTCAAGGAGCTGCTCGCGGATGAGGCTTCCGCCAAAGCTATAGCGCAGTTGATCGAGCGTTGCGACGTGCATGCCGGGCGGAAGGAATCCATCGCTCGTTAAAGACGGGAGCGCTGCCGCTTCTTGATCGGTCTCGGTCATTTCATCCAAAAGCTCCGGAGGGTCGTAGGGAGTCATGCGGAGGAAATCGGCAGAGGGGCGCGGCGGTTTAGCGAAATTAATGTGTTACATTTGCAGGAGCGGGGAAGCGTTTGAGGAATTCCTGCGCGAGCATCCGGTAGGCGTGCGCGCCGATGTTGCCCGGGTCGTAGTTGAAGATGGTGCAGCCATGGCTGGGCGCTTCTGCCAAGCGGACAGTGCGCGGAATGACGGTGGTGAAGACTGCATCACCGAAATGCCCACGGACATCCGCCATCACTTGCTGGCTCAGATTTGTCCGAGCATCGAACATCGTCAGAAGAAGGCCGCCGAGGCGGGGCGTTTCACGTCCGGTAACGCGGCGAACTTGTTCAAGTACATGGAGAATTTTCGAGAGACCCTCCAGCGCAAGGTATTCGCATTGAAGCGGAACGAGGACGGCATCCGCGGCCGCCAGGGCGCCGGTCATCAGCACACCAAGCGAGGGCGGGCAGTCGATGAGCACTTGATCGTACGCGGCTTGTGCGCGCAAAGGAGCGAGCATGTTGGAGAACGCGGGCAGGGGATCTCCTTGCCGAGCGAGTTCGATCTCACAGCCGGCGAGATCCATCTCGGCGGGGACCAGATGCAAGCCCGGGTATTTTGTTTCAACAATTTTGGAGGCCAGCGGCGCTTCTCCCAAAAGCGCGGGATACAAACTTTGCCGGGGGTTGGAGGTGACGCCTAGGGCGCTCGTCGCGTTTGCCTGCGGATCGGCGTCGAGCAGCAGCGTACGATTTCCGGCCTCGGCGAGCGCCGCAGCGAGGTTGACTGCCGTCGTCGTTTTGCCGACACCGCCCTTCTGATTGGCGATCGCGATGACGTTCATGGAAATTTAAATAGTAGGGAATGTATTAATATCTAAGAAGAACGTCATTTCGAGCGAAGGCGCAGCCGAAGTCGAGAAATCTTCGCCCACAGAGCGATGCGAAACTCATAAAACCCAGATCCCTCGACAGGCTTGGGATGACGAATCTGCGGAGCTTTTTTTCAAATTGAGACACTATCAAAAATTTCCTATGCTTGACAGAACGTGAAATTGGTTAAATTTAGTCCCGCTGTACAGAAAATTGCGAAGCGCATGCCTCGATAAGAGGCGCTCCTATTTTTTACACGGGCTCTATGGAAGGCATGATTGAAGTCGAAAACTTGAGCAAGACCTATGCCGGGTTTCGCGCGGTGCAGAATATTTCGTTCAAGGTCGGCAAAGGCGAGATCGTCGGATTCCTCGGTCCCAATGGTGCCGGGAAGAGTACGACCATGCGCGTCCTAGCCGGTTACTTGCCGCCGACGGATGGCCGGGTGCGTGTGGCCGGGTTTGATGTTGTCTCGCAATCCTTGGAAGTCCGCCGTCGCATCGGCTACATGCCCGAGAACGTGCCGCTGTACACGGATATGCGCGTGGATGAGTTCCTTCGCTTCCGCGCACAGATCAAAGGTGTCCCGGCACGACGGATGCGGGCACGGATCGATTCAATCAAACAACTCTGCGGTTTGGAAAATGTAGGCCGTAAGCTCATCGGACATCTTTCCAAGGGCTACCGGCAGCGCGTGGGTTTGGCCGACGCATTGGTGCACGAGCCTGATTTGCTCATTTTGGACGAACCGACGATCGGGCTCGATCCCAACCAGATTCGCTCGGTGCGCGAACTGATCAAAGACTTGGGCCAGCGGCATACGATTTTACTTTCGACGCACATTCTCTCCGAGGTCGAGATGACGTGCAGTCGCGTGCTTATCATCCACCGCGGCCGGATTGAGGCTTCCGATACGCCGGCGAACCTGACGCGTGTCGTGCGGGGCGGCGGCAATCTGCGGCTTCTGGTTCGTGCGCAAAACGCGGAAAGCATCCGACAGGGCTTGCAATCGATTGCGGAGGTGGAAGATGTTGAGATCAAGCCGGCGGCGTACGATCCGGCCGGATGGTTTGTGGTGCAGCTTTACACGAAAGCGGCTGCGGATGTCCGCGACGCGGTCTATGCCACTGTTCAAAAACAAGGATGGGGCCTGCGCGAAATGGCGCGCGAGCGAGCGACGCTCGAAGAAGCGTTTGTGGAGCTCACGCACGATTAATTAGAGGATTTTGTTATGATTTTGTGGACGCTTTATCGAAAAGAACTAGCTGCGATCTTTCATTCCGGCATTGCCTACGTGGTGCTGCTGGCTTGCGCGCTCACCCAGGGCGTTATGTTTGTGATTGCGGTTAACTTTTTGAACGACTACGGCATCAAGCAGTACACGATTTTGCAGATGGTCTTTAACGGCTTTTTCTTCTGGCTGGTACTCTTGATGATCGCGCCGGTGATTATGATGCGCAGCTTTTCAGAAGAGTGGAAAATGGGCACGATGGAGATGCTGCTGACTGCCCCCGTGCGTGATTGGGAAGTGGTGTTTTCCAAGTACTTCGCCGGGCTGACATTTTTTGGGCTTGTGTGGCTGCCGACGGTGCTCAATTTGATTCTGCTAAGCGTTGTGCAGGGGAGCGGCGGTCCCCCGCTTTACTCGATCACGACGGTCTTGAGCTTTTTGATCATTCTTCTGTTTGGCATTCTTTTTGTGGCGGTCGGGCTGTTTGCTTCGATGCTTACGAAGAATCAGATCATCGCAGCGGTTGTCGCGTTCGTGCTCATCTTCCTCTTTTTCTCGCTAGGCATTCTCTCTTACTTGCGGTTTGATCCGTCGCTCAAATGGCTCCAGAACGGCCTGACAACCTTTTCCTGCCTCGAGCATGCAGACCTTTTCCAGCGCGGGATTTTTGATACGCGGCCTCTCGTCCTCTACCCGACGGTGGCGGCGTTCTTCCTGCTTTTGACCAAAGCTCAACTTAAAACTCGGCGGCTGCGCGGTTAGCATGAAAAAGACGGATTCTAAAACGAAGGCGACACCCGCTCCGGCGCCCGTGTCTGCCAAGTCGGCGCAGTTGCAAGCCGGATTCCATCGGTGGGCCAGTCTGCTGCTCGCGGCGGCGATTCTCGTGATGGTCAATTATCTCAGCTGCCGTTACTACTACCGCAAAGATGTCTCGCTCAGCCGCTTCTACGATCTTTCTCCCAAGACGATTGCGCTGCTTAAAAATTTACCCGCTCCGGTGACGCTCATCACCTACATGAAGAACGCGGGCATTTCGCGCGAGGTGGAAGGCTTGATTAAAGAATATCAGCGCTACGCCGGAAAAAATATCGTGGTGGAGAGCGTCGATCCCGATCTGGACTTAGCGCGCGCGCGGGAACTAGCTACGCAGTACAAATTCTCCAGCGGCGAGAACCTGGTGATCTTTGAATACCAAAAGCGCAGCAAATACCTCACTGAAGCGCAGCTGGTGGAGTACGATGAACAAGGAACACTCCTGGGTCAGGCGCCGTCAATCGCAGCGTTCAAGGGCGAGTCGCAATTCACGGCGACCATCCAAGGGCTGGTGGAAGGAAAGTCTTCCAAGGTTTATTATTTGATTGGTCACGGTGAGCCGTCGTTGGACGATGAGTCGTCCGCTGCCGAGGTCGGTCAGCTTGCGCAACGCATCCGTCGGGAGAACGTTGAGCTCTTGCCGCTCAATCTGGCGGATAAGCAGGCCATCCCTCAGGATGCCGATGCGGTGCTGCTCATCTCTCCCCGCACGCCGCTGACGGCGGTCGAAGCGCAGGCGGTGATGGATTACCTCAATTCGCGCAAGGGCAAGCTCGCGCTCGCAGTCGATCCCGGCGCTGTTTCTGGCTTGGAGACGGCGCTGGCGCGTTACGGTATGAAGTTCGATAACGACCGAGTCTTGGTGCGTATTCGGGTGATGGGCGTCGAACGGTCACTCGCGACGGTGCTCATTAACAGGTTTTCAGATCAGCCGATCACGCGCGGGCTGGCGGGCTATAATTTGCAGATGCCCAACATGCGCTCGCTAGAGCTGCCCAAGCCAGACGCGCCCGAGGCGGTCAAGGTGCGGCCGCTGCTCATCGCGCCCGAAGGGTATTGGGGCGAAACGAATTTAGCGGATAAAAATCCACAGCCAGACCCGGCCTCAGAGAAAACCACCGGCCTGTGCGTGGCTGCGGTCTACGATGCGGGCCAGGTTCCGGATGAGAAGATCCAACTGGCGGGCACGCGCTTGGTGGTGCTCGGTGGCGGCGGTTTTCTGGCCAACGGTGCGCTCGATCAGATTGGTGCCGACTTCTTCAACAACGCGCTGCATTGGCTGATGCAGAAAGAATCATCGATCGGGATCAGTCCCAAAGTGCCGAAAGAATTCGCACTGCATCTCACGCCAACCCAAGCGCGGGCCGTCTCGGGATGGTCCGTGGTACTCGGGCCGGGCCTCGCGATTCTGTTGGGCCTGTTCGTTTGGTTTGTTCGGCGGAAGTAGCGTTTTATGTTTCGCGTTCGACCTGTCTTTTGGTACTTGGCCGTTGCGCTTGCACTTTTTAGCTACATCTATTTTTTTGACGCCAAGTTTCATTCAACCAAGCAGCAGCAGCGCCTGGCTCGGCAGCCGTTGAGTTTTGAGCTGCAAGACGTCCAGCAAATCCAATTGCGGCGGGGGGAAGAGACGATCATCTTCCGTCACACAGATGGAAGCTGGATGCTCGAAGCGCCCGTCGTCGGTGCTGCGGAGAGTCAAGCGGTTACCGATTTGCTTTTGAATTTGCGCTCAGCGCGCGTGCTGCGGACGATCTCAATGCGCGATGTGCCGGCTCAAAAGCAAGAATCCTATTTGAGCGAGTGGGGCCTTAAATCACCTGCTCTGAGCGTTCAATGGAAGACTGCAGATAAACAGTTTGAACTGTGGATTGGTCGCAAAACGCCATCGGAAGATGCGATGTGGGTGCGGCTCAAGAATGATCCGCAGGCGGATGTTTACGTCCTGGATGCCGCTATTTTGCCCGCGCTGGAGAAGAAACTCGTCGAATGGCGCAGTCGGGCACTTTACCAAAAAAGCTTTCGCATGATCGAGCAGCTCACTGTGGAACAGGCAGCGGTTGAAAATCGTGCGCAGCAGTCGTGGGAGTTTTCCCGGGAAAAAATGCGCGCAGAATGGAAAATGCAAAAACCGATGGTCGCGCGTGCCGATCGCGAGCAGGTGCAAGGGTGGCTGCAAGAATTGTGTGAACTGCAGATCGATGAATTTGCGGCGGATGCTCCGACCAATCCCGGACTGTATGGGCTCATCACGCCCGCATATCAGATCGGGCTGGCCGATAGCAACCGGGGCGCACCCCGAACGTTGCTGATTGGCGCGGCAGCGCCGCAAAAACCGGGTTTTATTTATGCAAAATGGCAAAACCAGCCTTCTATCTTCACACTCCCCCGGGAGCCGCTGCTTGCGCTTTTGAAACGGCTTCCGGAGCTCCGCGATCATCGCGTCGTTTTCTTCGAGCCGCTGCGCCTCAATCGTATTCGGCTTGAAAGAGCAGGTGCCGCGCCGTTGGACGTGATGCGACTGAATGATCGGTGGTGGTTCGTGGATCAAAGCTCAGTAAAAAATGAAAATTCCGAAGTTTTACCGGCTTTGCAGGAGGCGAACGTCGAGGCGATCGCCCGCTGGGTGCAATCGTTGGTTCAGATGCGTGCAGTGGAATTTTTACCACAAGACCAAAAGCGCCCAATCAATAGCGGGTCAGCTGCTGCGTCTGAACGGTTGGTACTCTATCACAGCTTTGGCGTCAAACCCGGCAAGATTGAAGTTACGATTAATAAAATGGATGCTCAGCGCAAACTGCTGAGCTCAACAGATGCGTCTTCGGCAGCAATTGTTACCACTTTCTCTTTTGAAGGATGGCCGGCCAATGAACGAGACTTAAAGGTCCGGCGCGTGTTTACAGCGGGAGCCAATCAAATCAAAACGGTTGGGTGGAGCGTGGCCGATGGGCGCATGCAGATGTTTGTGCGGGATGCGACGGCGCGCTACAGTGTGGATCCGGCGGACGGTGTGCTCCCGGAAAAAGGAGCTCACAAAACGATGGTCGATGGAGTTTCCATTGAAAGCGCGGTGCAGGCGCTTTGCCAAGTGCAGGCGATTGAATGGCTGGATACCAAAAAGGTTCAAGCGCTGCTTGCAAAACCTGCGCTCACCTGGCAGTTGACCTGGAAACCAGAAGGCGCGTCGACGGTTCGTGCCAGTGAATTGGTAATCGGTTCGGTCATTCCACAATTTAAAGTGGCTGGTGCGCGCGCCGCTAAATGGAAAGACGAAGCGGACGCATTTGCTCTCGCGCCGGCAGATTACGAAGCGCTGCTGGCTCCGGCAGTTGCACCCAAAGCGCCTGCGCAGTAGTTCTACGTTGCGGGTTTCTTCAATCCAAACTCAGGATTGAGTGCTGACGGGAGGCCAGCTTGGCTGACCATGCCGCCGCTGCGGGCACGTAGGCTTTGATCAACCTTGCGCAGCTCTTCGGTGAGCAGCTGGCGGTGTTGTCGCAGCTCTTCCAAGGCCATGGTGTTATAATCCTTGCCTTGCTGGACGGAGCGCGCGCGCGTGCGCATGCTTGAGAGCTCTTGCCGGCTTTTTTCTTCGGATGCTTTTAAATTGGCAATCTCCTCGGTCATGCTGTTGACCTGTGTCTGCGCCTCATCCCGCTCGGCAAGGGCGTTGAGCGCGCGCTCGGTATGCGCGTCGACCTCTTCCTGCAGCGTCTGCACATGCGAATCAACCAGCTGCATGATGATTTCATCCGACGGCTGATAGGAAAGGGAGGGGGCGATGCGCAGCGCGAGTTGCAGCGTCTCGTGCGGGATCTGCTTCAGGAAGCTAAACGGCGTATCCTCAAGCCGGCTGCTCACCTGTGGGTCGAGGCAGAGTTGCGCATAGGCGGGGGAGGCGCTGGCGTGGATGCGGTACTGTTCGTACTGTGTACGGACCAGAGAAGGGCCGCCTTCTTGTGTTGCTTCTTGAATCTCTCCGCCGGTTGCCAGTCGCATCGCGAGTGCAGGAATGGCCGCTATCCACAGAACGAGAGTTACGCCGCTGGCGATCCCTTGTGCAATTGGGATATTGAGAATGCGGCCGCCAATGCAAAGGCCCAGCAGGAATAATCCGTAAGCCGCGACCACGGCCCAACGCCCGGGAATTTGATTAATGCACGCCCCGACCGGGGTCGCGGAGCCGCCTAACCAGAAGGGTATGGGGGTAACATCCGAGCGCTTCCGCGTGCTGCCGCAAACAACGGTCAGCGCCAGATAGGTGAGAACGAAAAGCAGATCCATGGCCGATGAGCCCCTTCTCCCGAGCTACTGGATGCGCACGCGGATCTTCTCGTAAGGAGTCTTGAGCCGGACCCGCTTGGTTTGGGTGCCGTACGTCACGATGGCGGCAGAGCCGTCTTCCATATACCGGACGTTAATTTTGTTTTTGCTTCCGTCGCGCCCGGGTACATCGACAGAGAATTGGTCACGCCCTTGCTGGCGCGGGATGACAACATCCCATGACGCGCTCGGGTCGAGCTGAGAATCGTCAAACGGAACGGAAACCTTGGGCTCATACCCGCCCTGGTCCATCGTGACATCCACCGGGCCGCCACGGCCGGGGAGAGAAGCGGTGGCCAGCGCTTGGATGCGGGCGGCCAACTGCGCGTTGGCATCCGGATCGTCCGGAGAAGGGGGAGGCGCTTGCCGTTGTGTTTCGAGTTGATCGACGCGGCGGGCGAGGTCGGCCACATTGAGCTCAGCGCCGCCGGTGTTGGCGCGACCGATCTCAGCTAGTTGCGTGCCGCCCGCGACGGTCTCCACGCCGCTTTTGCCGACGATGATATAGGGCTTGCCGGAAATTTCAGCCTCTTCCTGTGTTGTCCAGTAACCATCGGCCACGACGTGCGCAGTGTAGCGGCCGGACTTCCAGGCGCCGGTTTTGGCATCCACCGTGGCTTTTTCCCAGCCGGTGGAAAAAACCGGGAGCACGTAGACGGGCTTGGCGTTTCCTTCGATGGTGGCAGGGCTCGTGAAATCGACGCTCTGCGCCATCATGGTGGGCTCGACCTTAATAGCTGCAGTTTTGGAAGCGCAGCCCGATTGCATGAGCAGCGCGCCGAGCAGAACGGGAATCAGAATAATAAAACGAGAGCGAAATGCGGAAGCGTTCATTTGAGGCAGAGAGCGGGAAAAGAACTGAGGACTATTTACCATAATCGGCCGTACTGGTGTCAATCGGACCTTGCAGCCGTATCTTAAAGCGCGTTCCGGCGGGCACAAGCACATAAGGCTTATTTTCTTCTAAATCTTCGTTGATGAGCTCCTGGATCTTTTGGATGACCTGGATGCTGGAATCGAGCGCAACGTTCTTGGGGCTGTTGGTATCCTCGACGGTTGTGGTGACACCGGTGAGCAGATTGGGCTGCTGGATCCGGTCCTTGAAGCCTTGCGCTGCCGCTTCAATCGCCGAGAGCAAGATGGGGGCCAGCCGCGATAGGAGAATATTGCCGATCAAAAAGCCTGGGACACCAACAGTGCCGTCTTGATTTAAGGCAATGGCGCTGATCCCCATCGATTTTCCATCGGTAAAAACGATGCGGTCAAAGGTGATAAGGACCCGGTCGCGCGTCTTGCCCGCTGAAGCTGTGCCCAGCAGCTTGGTGCCGGTGTGCAGCAGTAGATTGCCTTGGAAGTAAAAATCAAACCAAACGGCAGCAACGGCGCTCACCTCAAAGTTGTTGCTGGCAACGTTGTCCATGAGGACGACGCTGATATCCTCTCCGATTGGTGCAAATTTTTCCAGATTGAGCGAGGCCGCTCCGCCTGCTTGCTGATTGTTGCTGATGACCGGGCTGCTACCTAAAATTTCATCTCGCGTGTTATTGAAAAGAAAGCGGTCCTTAATTTGTGTGCGCTGAATCTTGGTGTTGGTGCCGCCCGCTCTTCTTTGGGGGTCGGTGTTGGTGGGGCCTTGGGCAATTGGTGTGGTCTGGATGACCAACGCTCCGGGAACGGGTGCGGCCGTTACCGATCCGGCATCTTGAGGGAACGGTAAAACCGGCGAACGCGGTTGAGCGGTTGTCGCCGCGCCAGGCGCGGTGAGCGGAGGAGCTTGATTGGTTGAACTGCTCGTCGCACCACCGGCTGTAGAAGCCGGAGGTGCCGTAGTTTGAGTCGGGACGATGGAAGGAAAGTCTGAGATTGTGGTTGTGGAAGATGGCGCGGGGAAGGGCCCCGGCTCGAAAGGCAGTGGCGAGGGCGTGTTGGTGGACGTTCCTTCGGAAGGAATAGCTCCTCCGGGTGTGTCAACGCGGATCACCTGGGGTTGTTCTGGTTGCGCTTCGCCGGGGAGCGGCACTTGTTGCCCCAGCGCTTGCGAGGTGGAAGGCACGCCCGATTTGCGCCGTGCCACGTCTTCGCGAATATCGCGCGTGGGATCTGGCTTAGTGACGTAAACGTAAACAAAAATCAAAATAGCACATGCCGCGAGTATCCCCAGGGCGATGAGTAGAATTGATTTCCAGGTCAAAGACATGACGCGCGTGAGCGGATTGCTAAGGGCTTTTGCCTACCGCCAATTGAGTTCAAATTTTTGTTCGGTCGAGAAGGGGGGCTTAATGATCACCACGAAGCCCTTGGTCGCTTCACCCGGTTGGAGGCGCAACTTGTCGATCGAAGCGTAATCGGGGATAAATTCGAGATTGCCCAGAGTAAAGCGCAGCTTGGATTCATTCACGCGAACGGGCCGGCCCGTTTCATTGCGGAGAGAAAAGGTAAGGGCGATCGTGCCGTCGCTAAAACGGAAAAGGTCGTAGTAGGTGAACGGTGTGACGTTCGAAACGCGGAAAACCGGGAAGCGCTTAATTGCTTGGGCATCGAGCGCCTTCTCATTTTTGAGCGCATCGTAGTTGAAAATGACGTTGGCGATGTACGCGACATCCAAATTGCCTTCGCGCATAATGAGCTTGCCGCTCCTGCCCGCGGAAGGACCGGTTTTGATGAAGTTCACCTTGAGGGACGTCATGCTATTGCTGAAGTTTTGCGCGATGAAGATGTGGTAGAAAAGGCGCCGTCCGCCCGAAAATACGAGCGTCATCGGGGTATCCCCACCACGCGCACCAGCCGTTAAAACAAGCCCGCGGTTGGTGGGGCTTATTTTGATGAGCTCGGGATCGCCTAAAATCGTATCCTGCACCGTTTCAGAAAAGAAAAGCGAGAGCGGGTAACCAGGTGCTATTTTAAGCAGCTTGACTTGGCCTTCTTCTTGATCGATCTCCTGGATTTTGGATTGGAGAAATTCGATCATCTCGTCTTCCGAAAGCTCTTCCGCGCGCTTGCCGTTGATGACAACAGGCGGCGGCGGCTCTTCGACAACGACGACTTGGTTGTTGTTATCCTGCTGGCTGCGGCTGGCATCCGCACGGGCGCGCGAGGCGCTGGACCGCGGAGGCGGCGGCGCTTGAGCATGCGTAGCCACGATACTTCCGGCGACGCAGATCAGCGTCAGCATGAATAACGAAGCAGGAAGGAAATGCCGTTTCATTGAGCGGTTGGCTTAGCCGGGTTTGGTGTTGAAGTCGGCGACACACCCGATTTTTTTCGGCTGATATCCTGCTGTGTTCGCGCCTGCATATCTTGTTGATTGATCGCCGAAATGACCGTGCCGTCTGGCAAAACGGTCGAATACAAGGGTATCGCAGCATCCCAGATCGCCTTCGCCTCGTCTCCCTGTTGCTGGGCAAGGCCGACTGTCATCAGGCCCCACGGGTTGGGAGGGGTGGGCCTCCGCTGCTCCAAATACATGAGGTAGGTGACGGTTTGGCTTTGCGCACGAATAGAGGCCAAGCTCGTAAGATTGGAAGGAGCGCCGGGGGCGGGCTCGTTTTCTCCCTCGCGGAAGTAGGCCATTTCACCGCGGACGGCCAGGACGATCAAATCGGGGAACTTATTATCAATGAACCGCTTTACATCTGTGAAGGAAAAATAGCGCCGCTCGTTGACCCGCACTCGATCCTGCGCTGTCGAGTAGGCATGGTCCGTGTAGGTTTGTACGACTTTGGGCGAAGCCAAAAGGGCAATCGGGCCCAGGTCGTACACGCCCGGATTCATGTTCAGGAGCCGAGTCATGATGAGTTCGACGTACGTTTTGATGCGCAGCTCATCCAGGCGGAAAACTTCGGTCGAGCGATAGCTAACGTAGCCTTGGTCATCGGTGAGGACCAGCGGCGGCCGAGAAAAGATGATGGCGACGACGGCTGCCAGTAATAGCGTGCACCCGAGGAGCAGGGAGCAGGTAACAAACAGCCACCAGTTGGTCCGCTCTAAATCGGCGCCCAGCTCCCAAAGATAGCGCCGTCGTGGAGCCGGAATGGCCGCGAATTCGGGGTCGGGCAATTTTGCTCGGACAGGGGCCATAGGATGGTTCTTTTTTAGGACGGCGGATCAGCGTTCAAATCGAGCATTCGCGCTCGTTTCAAGGGGCAGACAATGGTGCTTTTTGCCCCGTTTGTCGATTTGAATTTAGAGCGAAAGGGGGCTGCTCCATCTGCTTTTGGCATAAAGCCTTTGCGCGCTTTTTTACCGCACTGGACTGAATTGCCGGCGGCTCGGTTCTGGACCCTTGGGCTTTTTTATTTTTATAGTTTTGATGTTAAAAACACGCAGTCCGCTGAATAGATCTAGAATGGAGGTTTTGCGCCAAGATAAAATGGCAAAAGGGCCTAGCACTCGCATAAATCCGCGGAATAGCAGCCTGCCCGATTCGGGTGGGTTTCCGTTGACATCATAGTAATGGAGGCCGACAAACATTTTGCCCAGGGAGCGCTTAAAAAAGTGATCGCAGGCAATAAAATAGAAGAAGAAAACAGGTATAAATATCTGAGCTTCAGCTGTTTGCAGAAATAACATTACAATCCCCTGTGTGAGACATAGATCGATCCCATTCGCAGCTAGACGGTTGAAAAATCCTGCGCGCGTCCAGACCTGTCCAGGCCGCAGTCCTTGAGTGATGAGCAGGGGCGGCACCCCGCGCCCGGCGCCCTGGACTAGCGCCGCAGTGGTAGCATCCGGCGTCGTGCTTAAGTTATCAACAGAGGTTGGATCAGGCGGGGCCATAGTGGAGGAGGCAAAATCAAAAGATCAGCGCGCGATTTTGTTATGGGTTCTGGATTCTTCAGCCACGGATCGATCTGCGCCGGGTCTCTTTGGCACGGCTAAAGAGGATAAAAAGGCGGTTCGATATTTTCCCGGCATGCCGACCTCGGCAATCCCGGAGGCAAGCGTCCACTCATCCCAGCCGGCTTGTTGATAGCGGGTGATTAAAAACTCGATCCCCGTCTCTTTATTCTGCCGGCCAAAGAGCATCGAACCCTTGGGCATCAGCGGCCGTCCGTTGGGCAGGACGACGTTATCGACCACCTTGGCGTAGATGAGGCGCGTATCGTTGCCGTCGTAATAAAAGGGCGAGACCGTCTCGATCCGAATGCGCACGGGGACGCGGCTGACGTCAAAGTGGTAGCGCGTGACTGGAATGTTCGACGGACGCGGGTACGGCATGATCTTGGCCCTCTGATCGAGTTCGGTCGGGTCGTGTGCGCAGCCAGCTGCCAGCATCGTTACCGTAAGCGCCAGGCAGATTATCTTTCCGTTCGACACGTCGGCATGATGCGCTAACTCCGCCCGTTCGCCAATATTGAAAGTGGGACAAATTGTGGCAGACGCAGCTTGCCGCTTGCGGTATTATCTTGCTGGAGCATCTATGGCCGCCGTCGACCGAGTTTCATACTTTGACACAGAAGAAGGAGAGTCGGTGGGTATCGCCGTTTTTCGCGATCCGGAAACACATCGGCTTGGTTGTGAATATTGGGGCGGGCTAGGGCCTGTTGAAAGAGAAACGGAAGAGCCTCTCTTACTGCATCGGCATGAAATGTTGGTTCGAGCTTTGAAGCATGAAAAATGGGATGAAAATGCGAAGATCTATCATTTGGCGGGGTTCCTCGGAGCGTGCGCGCTTGCGACGCCGGAAGAAGTTCAAAAGACACGGGATCAGATTGCCGAAATGACCACCGGCGGGGATACGAACTTGGGATTCCAACTACTGGATGCAGGGCTTGCCTATGCCAAAAGCTTAATTCGAGGGTGTGAGGGAGAGCGAGAGTTGAAAGATTCTGAATTGGAACGCATCCTCAATCAATTGGAGCTCAATCTTCCTTTCCCCTTGCGCGATCCCATTGGATTGGTTGAAACGCCGTTACCGGAGAGCATTCTTCGCTCTCCGTTGCCGAGAGATAGTGCATTCTGTTTTCAGTTGGGTAAAGGGTTAGAAGAAAAAAGGATGCTTATTTTTTAACGCGCTTTGGGTTGACGTTCTGCCTGTCGCGCGGCAAGGGGAGGACATGATTCATCAAGTGACTTATTCGGGCGGCGCCTCTGATAAAAGTACGACTGTAGTTCGCAGTCAAGAAGATGGGTTGGTTTCTGCTTCAAAACGCCCAGGCGTGCCGATGATTGATTTTTTACGACAAGCAACTATATGGGTGTGCGGTTAGCAATGTTGGAGCGTGGCGGCAGGGTGGGTGACGACGCCGGATTTCTTGGCGTTCTTACAGAGTTGGTTGGCGGATGTCTTGTTGCTTTGGATAGCGAAGTCGAAAGAGCGAGTGGGTTGATAGGCACTACGGGTGATAGGAATAGCAACGCTCAAAAAACCGAGGGAGCAATCTTTGCAACGGTCAAGGCTCATGTGGCTGGGTTTGCGGAAAGCATGCTGGATCACGTTTCCACGATTGCATTGAGGGAGAAATCTTTGTTGGAATTGGTTGGAAAATTGGCCGCAGCTACCGCGCCCAGCGTTCTTGGGCCTCCGCGCAGCACGGGGATTGGTTTTGCAGGGGTGCCTCCACGTACGTTTGCTGCTTTTAACCCATCGGCCCGACAGATGGTGATATAGATGGGTAATCCGTCTCTTTCATCCGCCCACGTCGCTTTTGACGGAGGCGGCGTTCTGTGTGTACGATGTACGCATGAATCGCGTTGGCATTGGCTATGACGTCCACCCGCTCGTCCCGGGTCGCAAAGTTGTTTTAGGTGGGGTAGAGCTCGCGCACCCGCAGGGCTTGGGACTGCTTGGGCACTCGGACGCGGATGTGCTCATCCACGCGATCGCGGATGCTGTCCTCGGTGCGCTCGGCTCAGGCGACATCGGTCACCATTTCCCGAACACCGACATGCGCTGGAAGGACGCGCCCAGCCGCGTTTTCCTCGAGGAGATCGCGCGACTGGCAGCCGAGCGCAAAGCCGTGATTGAAAATGTCGACGCCTCGCTCATCGCCGAAGCGCCCAAGATCGCGCCGCATATTCCGGGCATGCAGCAGAACATCGCCGCCGCGCTGGGGATCGACGCCGCGCGCGTTAATCTCAAGGCGACGACCAACGAGAAGCTCGGGTTCGCCGGCCGCGGGGAGGGGATCGCCGCGATGGCCGTGGCGTGCGTCACGCTGCCGTCGTAATTTCTTTTTTGTTTTAGCCGCATGCGGACGCTCCATCTTTACAACAGCCTCAGCCGCGAGGTTGAATCCATCGAGCCGCTCGAGCCCACGCTGCGCATGTATTGCTGCGGTCCGACGGTCTACAACTACGCGCACATCGGCAACTTCCGCACGTACATGGCGCAGGATTTGCTCCGGCGCACGCTGCTGCGCTTTGGCTACCAACTGCGGCACGTGATGCAATTTACGGACGTGGATGACAAGACAATCCGCGGCGCGCGCGAGGCGGGGCTGCCACTCTCTGAGTTCACCAAGTACTACGCCGATGCTTTTTGCCAGGACATGGATACGCTCGCCATTCAGCGGCCCGAGGCGCAGCCCAACGCAACCGATCACATCGCCGAGATGATCGCGCTGATTGAGCGTCTTCTCATTTTCGGCGCGGCCTACGTCTCCGATGACGGCTCGGTGTATTATCGTATCGCGGCGTTCACTCGCTACGGCTGCCTTTGCCGACTGGATCGGGAAGGGATGCAGCCCGGCGCGCGCGTTCTGCAGGATGAGTACCAGAAAGAATCCGTGGCTGACTTTGCTCTTTGGAAGGCGTGGACGGAGGAGGATGGGGACGTGAAGTGGGATTCCCCATGGGGGCCCGGCCGTCCTGGCTGGCATATCGAGTGCTCGGCGATCAGCATCAAGCATCTCGGCGAGTCGTTCGATATTCACGGCGGCGGCATCGACCTCCTCTTCCCTCATCATGAGAATGAGATCGCGCAGAGCGAGGCCGCGACCGGCAAACCGTTCGTCAAATACTGGACGCACTGCGCCCACCTCCTCGTCGAAGGGCAGAAAATGTCGAAGTCGCTGGGCAATCTCTACACGGTCCGAGATCTGATCGAGCTCGGCTATGCGGGGCGGGATATCCGCTACGCGCTGTTGCATGTCCACTACCGCCAGCAACTCAACTTCACGCAAGCGGGGCTTCACGATGCGCGCGCCACCGTCGGCCGCATTGACGAATGGGTCCGGCGCGTCCGGCCAGTAGCCGTGGAGGGGGAAGTGCCCGATGCGTTTTGCAACGCGTTCCTTGAAGAGTTTGATATGGCGCTGGCAGATGATCTCAACATCTCCGCGGCGCTCGGCTACTTCTTTGATTTTATCCGCACGACCAATCGCGCGCTGGATGCGGGCGACCCGCCGGAAGGACTGCTCGCGGTCTGGCGGGCGGTCGATTCTATCCTGGGTCTCGGAAATCCGCCCGACGGCATCCCCGCGGATGTGCAGGCGCTCGTCGATGCCCGCGCCGCTGCGCGTGCTGCCAAGGACTTCGCCCAGAGCGATGCCCTCCGCGATCAGATCCTCGCTCTCGGCTGGCAGGTCAAAGACACCGCCCACGGGCAGGAAGTGGTGCCGCGGTAGGGTATTTTTTTAACTTCCACGCCCTCGTCATCCTGAGCGATGCGTTTCTTCCTTTTCATTCCCAGAAGCACGTCATCCCGAGCTTGTCGAGGGATCTGGGTTGGTGAAGTTGCAAGGTGGTTGTCGCGGTCCGCTTCACGAACGCAACCCTGCAGAAGCCAGATCCCTCAAGCTGCGCTCACTTACGTTCGCTCCGTTCGGGATGACGTACTTCTGGAATTTGAAAGAACAAGTGCGGCGCTCGAGGACGACGCAGCATCAATCATGAAATTTACTCAGCTCAAACGTATTACCTTGAGGATCGCGCATCACAACCGATAGCAGATTCGGGTCATCCCGGCCGTCGATGAGGAGCTCCGCACCCAGCGCTTTGGCCCTTTGGAAGTAGGAGTCCAAATCCGCATCATCAAACTCAAAAACCGGAACGCAGTTGGAGCCCGAATGCGGCTCATCGAGCTTCAGGAACCCCAGGCGGATATTGTCGCACATGAGCTCCTTCCAATCATCAGAATTCTTGTGCGGTTTGCGCTCTAGCAACGCACTCCAAAAATCGCAAAGGGCCTGAGGATCAACACTGGAAAAATAGATCGTGCGAATTTTGAGTTTCATGGTGAATTTTCTTCGGAGAATACGCTATGTTTTTCACTGAATTCGCGCAAGCGTGGAACCAGAGAATTGTGTGTGACAGAAAACGTATGTCATCCCGAACGAAGTCGAGGGATCTGGGTCCTATGGGCGTTGTATCAGCCTGTGGGCGAAGATTTCTCGAATCAGGCCTAGCGGCCCTCCCTCGAAATGACGTTTTTTAAATTGACCCACTACCCATCCTCCTCATCCATTGACGTCCTTCGGTCGTTACGCGTAGTCTCATTATTTCAGTCGTAGCGACCGTTCAATTCACGCGCTTTCATACCATGCCTCCTGCCAATGTTGATACTTTTCTGAGTGGCCTGACCGGGCTCGATCCCGCCGAGGGGGAGCTCGTGGCCGCGGCGTTCGAATGCCTCCATCGCAACTTTACCCCGGAGAAGCACACCGTAGGCGCAGCCGTCCGGACCGCGTCGGGCAAAATTTACACAGGCATGAACATCAAGGTGTGCGCGTACGGTCCATGTGCGGAAACGATCGCGGTCGGCAGTGCGCTCTCCGCCGGGGATAGGGAGCTGCGGACGATCGTTGCCGTGCGTAATAAAGACGGCGTTTCCGAGCTGCTGCCTCCCTGCGGCAACTGCCGGCAGCTTTTGATCGATTACGGGCCAGGGTGCGTTGTCTTGATGCCCGGCGGCGGCGAGCCAGTCGTGCGCCAGACTATCCGCGAATTGATGCCGGGGCCGTATTTAACACGGTTTACTTAAGCCCATGAACCGCTTCATCTCGTTTGAAGGCTCGGAGGGCTGCGGCAAGTCAACGCAGGCGGCACGGCTCCGGGCAAAGCTTAAGGCGCTCGGCCACGACGTCATCGCGACTCGCGAGCCCGGGGGGACGCCGCTGGGCGAGGCGCTCCGGCATCTGCTCAAGCATGCTCCCGAAGGAAATGCGCTCGCGCCCGAGGCCGAACTCCTTCTTTTTGCGGCGGCGCGGGCGCAATTGGCGCGGGAGGTGATTGGGCCGGCGCTCGCGGCCGGGAAGTGGGTTATCGCGGATCGGTACGCGGATTCGAGCGTCGTCTATCAGGGGGATGCACGCGGGCTGCCGCTGGAGATGATTCATGCGGTGAATGCGCTCGCGATGGGGGAGGCTCGCCCCGCACTGACCTTGGTGCTGGAGGTGGATCCCGAACTGGCTGCGACTCGTATGCGAAGTCGCGCAGCCGAAGGCGGAGGGGCGGATCGGTTCGAAACTCTGGGGGTGGATTTCTTTACGCGCGTCCGGGCAGGCTATCAGCGGCTGGCAGGTAGCGAAGCGGGGCGGGTGAAGCTCATCGCGGCAGATGGAACGCCGGAAGAAGTTGAAGCCAGAGTGTGGCAGGAGGTTGCACGTGCCTTTAACCTCTGAGGCGATTATCGATCAATTCCGAGAGAGCCTGACACAGGGTCGGGGACGGCATGCCTATTTGTTGACTGGATCCAATCGCACGCAGCTGGCAGAGATTTCTAACATGTTGGCTGCCATGGCATTACGAGAAGAGGGATCAGAAGTTGATCCGTCTCAGCATCCGGACTTCTATTTGGTGAGCCCGCAGTCCAAGGCGCGCCACATTACGGTCGAGCAGGTTCGGAATTTGGAGCGAGCGATCTATCTCAAGCCAATGCGGGCGAGACAAAAAGTCACCATCATTGCCGAGGCCGATCGGCTCTGTGTGGGGCAGGCATCTGCGGCGAATGCATTCCTTAAAACGCTGGAAGAGCCTCCGCCCGATACACTTCTGATACTTTGGACGACTCAGCCCGACACGCTCTTGCCGACAATTGTATCACGTTGCATGCGGCTAGATATTTGGGAGGAAGGTCAGGAGAAGGGAGTGGAGGATCTGAGCGCTTCTCTTCAGACGTTTCTTGCTCAATGGGAACAAGCTGGGAAAGAAAACACGCAGCCGGGTTTACGAGCCTACGCTCGTGCACGGCTTTTACAGGATCATTGGCAAGCTACAGTGGAAGAGCTTGAGAAAGCGGCTGAGGCCGGTGGTGAAGAATCTGAAGATGCGGTTGAAGCGCATCGTGCTGCAGTTGAGCGAGATGTGCAGCTTTCGAGGCAAGAGACGCTGGCGGCGCTCGAGCGGTGGTACTGGGCTGGCCAAAGCAAGGAGGCGGCGACCCGGCATGCGATTGAAGCGCTGGAGCTGCTGGCCCGCGGACTGGCCTTCCGGGTGGATCCTACCTTGGCAGTAGAGCGAGCCTGCCTGGCGATCGAAGGGTTGATTCCGACAGAGCGCACCTAGGTGAAGCGGCGCTTACGTAGAATGCGAACTGGAGAGGGCGGGCTTTGTCTTAAGAAGCAGCGACCGTTTTCTTTTTCTTAGAAGCGGCAGGCTTAGCACCTGCGGCAGCGGCAGGGCGCTGGATTAACTTAACGGCGCGGCTTTTGTTGCGCGCAGCGAAGTTGCGGCCAATGATGCCAGCTTTGAGGGCTCGATCGAGCTTGGATTGAAATCGGGGCAAGAGCGCGATGGCTTCCTGAGAGTTGCCGGCCTTGGCGAGCTGCCGGATCTCGCGTTGAAGCTTTTTATAAGCGGCAGTGGTGCTGCGATTGCGTTGACGACGACGAAGCGCGACGCGTGCTTGTTTTGCTGCCGAGCGGGTATTTGCCATAAGGTCGGGGGATCGTATCGACGGCACTTGCCGTGTCAATGATTAATGAATTAATTCAAGAAGAGAAAACTTATACCGGGCCTGGGCCGATGATGACGCTTGGGCTGCCAACAACGGTGACGCGCAGCAACGGCATTTTGTTAGGAATGGGGAGAATGCCGGGGCCGGGGACTTGTGCATCAAATCGCACTACCATACCCGGAGTCAGGCTTGAAAATACAATCGGGATTGGCTGTCCAAAAGGATTAGAAGGGGTACGCCGGGCATCGAACACGGACACAGGAGTTCCCTTGACGGTGCTGAGATTGACGAGTCTGCCCGAACCGTTGATTTGCCCGGGAATGAAGTTAGGTGCAACGGAAAGGCGAACTTCGATGTCACCTTCAAAGCGGGTGACAGCGTTGACTGTCTGAATAATGCCCGATAAGGAAATATTGCGCGGAGCTGCTTGGGCGGCGGGAGTGATCAGCGAGAAGGTAGCAAGGAGGAGTAAGGAATGGAAAAGCAGACGTTTCATTAATAAAACTTAAAGTGAAATGAGGGTGAAGTCAAATAGAACCGCTTCGGGGGAGTGTTCTGCGGAGCCAACGGGGCTCGAACCCGCAACCTCCTCCGTGACAGGGAGGCGCTCTAACCAATTGAGCTATGGCTCCTGGAACCTGAAGGGGTCGGAACGTAAATCAGAGGTCGCCGCGATGCAAGAGCGGAATTTGAATGAAAAATGATTTAGGCCCCGCGCGAAGCGATACGCCCCAGCTCCCGTACGTTCGAGATTTTTACGCCGAAACGTTTTGAGAGGAACGGAAGGAGTGTTTGGGTGAGCGTGGTGGAAATGATATCCCGGCAAGTGCAATAGTCTTGGCAGGGGCCGCCGTAGGGATCGGAAATGCCGGGGTGGACAGAGTGGACGCCAGCGTGAGGTTCGGTGATCAAAATGAGTTTTTCCGCTAGGCCGTCATAAGTTTGAATGACGCTTGTGGGGGCTTCGATAAAAGTGCTCTGTGCGATGGCTTCTTTTTCTGCTGCCGAAAATGGCCGGAGCTTGAATAGGACGTTCAAATCCATTGCGACGATCAGGTGGGCGTGCGCCATATCTTCAAGCGTAAGCTGTGCGCTGCGGTGTTGGGAGAGTTCTTGAGCGAGAAGAGAGTCCCACTCTTCCAACGCGGTGACGGCATGGGCGCTGGCTTCGGTTCCCTCTTGTGCGTCGAAGCCGCGGGCGGAGGCTTGGAACTGTGGATAGTCGGCGAGCAGCGTTTTGAGCAAGACCGCGGCCAGGGGACTGCGGCAGGTGCTGCCCCAGCAGACAAAGACGATGCGGATGGCGTTGGGGGTCGATCCTTGCACGTTCTATGAATTGGCGCAGGATGGCCGAGGCGTCAATTGTATATGAATGTAAATTCCAATCCGCGTGAGCTGGTGATCTTTTTTGATGGCCTGTGCATTTGGTGCAGCCGGTGGGTGGATTTTTGTCTCAAGAATGACGAAGGACAGCGACTGCGTTTTGCGACGAAGCAGGGGAAGACGTTTGCGCAGCTCGTGCAGCAGCGGCCCGAGTTGGGTGAGGTAGGGTCTGTCGTGGTGTGGGGCGGGGAGGATGAAATTTGGATTAAGTCGGAGGCGACGGCCAAGATTTTGGCGCAGCTGCCGGGGGCTCTCGGATGGATGGGCCGGATGCAACTGGCGGCGTATCGCATTGTACCGCCGACCCGCTGGTTGGCGGATTTTATCTACGGGATTATCGCGCGCAACCGGTACCGGTGGTTTGGAAAGCGGGACGCCTGCCGCGTTCCAACCGAGGCGGAGCGGGCGCGGTTTTTGGAGTAAAAAACGTCATCCCGAGCTTGTTGAGCGATCTGGGTTGGTGAGGTGCCAAAACAGCCGCTCCTGTCTGCTTTCAAAGCGTAAACCGCCAGAACCCAGATCCTTCGACGGCGCTCGCGTTGCTCGCTCCGGTCAGGATGACAATTCAGCGCTTGGCTTCTTTATTGAGCTCGTCATCCAGACTTGAATCAACCAGGCGCTTGAGGTCGACCGGTGCCTTGAGCAGGCCTTGCTCGCGCATGACGTCGTGGAGGAGCTGGAGTGGACCGAGCATGCTGGGTAGGTTATAGGTGAAATCTTTTCCTTCTGCCGGCAGGACTCGCTCGATGAGCGAGAGCGGAATCAAGTTCTCGCCGACGAATTTGGAGATGTGCGGCGCAGCACGACGGGGGCTTTGTTGGATAAGATCGACAGCTCGCCGGTGAAGACGCCCTAGCGAGAGGAGGGCAGCGCGATTTTGTGCGATAAATTGAGGTGTGGTGACGATAGAAACGACGGTGTGCTCGGGCATGAGCTCATGAGCATCCACTAGCTTGCGGATGGGCAGCCCCTTATCTTGCGTGATGGTAAGGAGTGGCTCGAACGAGCACATGGCGTCGTACTGCCCAGAAAGGAGGGCCTGCTGGAATTGGTCCTGGCCGGGGATATTGGTGATTTCCACGTCGCTTTCAGAAATGCCTTGCTGCTTGAGATAATAACGCAGCACGACATCGGTCATGTTGCCGCGAAAGAACGCGACGAAGCGAGGCTTGCGGTCGGCTTGCTTGGTAAACTCGGCACAGGCGCGCTTGGCTCCAAGATGCCAAAGGTCGGCCAGTTTGCCGTGGCCGTAAAGATGGTCGCCTTCTTTGAGCCCGGCGTACAGGATGCGCAGGTCGATTCCAGTAGCAGCGGCATTGAGCACAACGGAAGTGATGCTGTAGAGGACGTCGACATGACCCTGGGCGAATGCCTGCATGCCGACCGCGGCCGAGGGGAAGCGCTGGGGCTGGAGGTCTAAGCCGGCTTCTTTATCCCAGCCTTCTCCTTTAATGACAAAGAGCGGCGCGAACGCATTGTTGGGAACGTAGCCGACGGAAATTTTTTGTGGAGCTGCTGCGGATGCGGAAGTGATGAGCAGGCATGCGAGCAGAAGCGCCATGAGGAGGGTTTTGACAGGAGTCATGTGCCGCTAACATAGTGTGCGTGAGGTTGATTCTCCAACTCAAAAGGATGCTTACGGCCTTGACGTAGGCCGGGCGCGGGCAGTATCGATGAGGGGATGAAACGTAAAAAGTCGTCCTCGCCCTTGTCGACTCCACGTGGCGCTTGGGATTTTTTAAAGCGACTTTTGGAAACACCCAGCCCGTCGAGCGCCGAAGCGGCCGGCCAGCGCGTCTGGCTGGATTACGTCGACCGCTTTGCCGATGAAGCGCACACCGATACGTATGGGAATGCCGTCGCGGTGCTCAACCCCAAAGGGAGCCCGCGCGTGATGATCGCAGGGCATTCGGATGAAATAGGCTTTCAAATTCAATACATCGATGACGATGGCTTTTTGTATGTGAACAACGTCGGCGGCCCCGACTTGGCGCTGGCGCGTGGACAACGCGTGCATGTGCATGCGAAAGGCGGGCCCGTGCTGGGCGTCTTTGGCTCAATCGCCATTCATATGCAGGATCGGGAGGGCAAGAAAGAAGCTCCTAAGATTGATGATTTGTACATCGATATCGGCGCCGGCAGCCGCGCGGAAGCGGAGGAAAGAGTTGCGGTGGGCGATTTGGTGACCTACACGGCGGGTTGTCAGCAATTGACCGAAGACCTGTGGGTCGCGCGCGCGTGCGATAACCGGATCGGAACCTTTATCGCGGCTGAGGCGTTGCGTCTGTGCAGCGAAGCAAAGGGGCTACAGGCGTGTGTGATTGCCGCCTCGACGATTCAGGAAGAGAACGGGCTCTTTGGCGCGCAGATGGTCGGCTATTCGGTGAACCCGGATGTGGCGGTTGTCATCGACGTAGCACATGCGACGGATATCCCGGGAGCGAACAAGAAGAAATACGGTTCACTGCGCATGGGGAAAGGGCCGCAGATCAATCGTGGGAGCGTCAATCATCCCGCAGTCGTCGACCGACTTTGCACAGTAGCCGACAAGCGTGGAATTCCGTTCCAGCGGGGGATCGACGCGTGCGGATCGGGGACGGATGCCGAGGGGATTTTCATACAGCGCGGCGGTGTGGCAGCGGTTTCGATTGGTGTGCCGAACCGGTACATGCACACGCCAGTCGAGACCGTGCACCGCAAAGACTTGGAGCAAACGGCGGCGCTCTGTGCTGCGTTCGCGCTTGATTTGAAGTCAACTGAGCGCTTTCGCGTTAAAATCTAATCTGATAGATTTGTAGGTATGGCTAAGCCCGTGCGCATTGCACCCTCAATGATGGCAGCCGACGTGGGGCGTCTGGCGGAGGAGGCGCTGCGAGTTGAGGCGGCCGGTGCGGATTGGCTGCACGTCGATATTATGGACGCGCACTTTGTGCCGAATTTGACGTTTGGACCGGCGACGGTCGCGGCAATTAAAAAAGTCGCTTCAGTGCCGGTAGAGGTGCATTTGATGCTGGCGAGCCCGGATAAATTTCTGGAGGCGTTTGCCCGAGCGGGCGTTTCGGGGATGACCATTCATCTAGAGGCGGATATTAAAGTGGAAGCGACGCTGGCCAAGATTCGCGCGCTGGGGTGCCGGGCGGGGCTAGCGCTCAAACCGACGACGCCCCTGGAAAAAGTGATGCCATATTTAGAGCAGGTGGATCTTTTGCTGTGCATGACGGTCTCTCCTGGCTTTGGCGGTCAGCGGTTTATCACGGAGGTGCTCGATAAAGTAAAATTGGCAGATGATTTACGACGCCAACATGGATGGACGTTTGATTTGGAAGTGGACGGAGGCATCAATGTTCAAACGGCGGCGGCAAGCCGGGAAGCGGGAGCGGACGTAATCGCGGCAGGAACTTCTGTTTTTAGCGCGGTGGATGCAGCAGCAGAAATTACCGCGCTGCGTGGTATTCCAAACGATTTAAGAGAATGATGAGACGCGTCCTTTTTTTTGCCTTCTTGTCGTTTCTGGCCTGTTGGATGTGGGGAACGGCACTGGCAGAGGATCAAGGAGTGATGCCATGGGCAGCGGAGCCAACTCTTCCTGCTGCAGCTGAATCCGAAGAAGAAATAATAGGTGAGGCGCAAACACACGCCATTTATCGCGGGTTGTGGGCTGCTTATCCCGCCAAAGCGCTTTACGAAGAAATGGGGCGCACGGATTGTTTTTTGCCGGTGAAAGTTTTTGAGTCGCTGGGGGATGGCCGGTTGAAAGACCGAGAGCAAGTAAAACGCCGCGGCCCTTTGTATCTTTTGCAAACAACATATTGGGCAGAGGAGAGTGAATCATCCGCTGAACTCTTAGACGCTGGGACGGCACGGTTAACGCGTGCAACGGGCGTGGTCGAGATGGCGGATGCGGCGGGCAAGTTTCGTACCATCAAAGAAAACGGGCTTCCGGCTCGCCTTTCTTCTGCGGCGGTACTTCGGACAGAAAAGGGAGCGCGCGCGCGCGTCCGGCTGGGGGATTTTCAAGATTGGGATTTTGGCGGAAACGCCCAAGTACAGATTGCGTGCAGTGCCACTGTAGGTTCAACGCGTGCGAAGCTGCGGCTCGATCGTGGGCTTTTAATCGCGCACATTCGTCCGTCGGCAGGTCAGCCGCAGCAGTTGGAGGTAATGACGCCCCTGGGGAAGATCTCCTCCGAAGGCGGCCGATTGGCGGTTTGGTGCGAGCCGGATCGCGTGGCTGTATACGTCCAGTCGGGCCTCGTACAGCTTGCTGACCCCGAGGGGAACGTGGCAGGAGCGCTCTCCAATGAAGAGGCAGGTGCCTTGCCGTGCGCGACGGTGCCGACGCTGGATCCGGCGGCCCGTGCGATTTTATTGCGTCGCTTTTTGGGTGAACTGGAGCCTTTCAATCCACGCGCGGAACGGATTCGCATTTCGCAGCAAGAAGGCAAACCGGTTTCATCGGAAGACGCTGCATGGCTGGAGGCGCAGCCGCGCGTCGATTGGGCAATGCCGCTGGAGCAAGTGGGCGGAGATTGAGCGTGTCCTAAATGGAAAGTTTACGTCGTTTCCCCGAGCTGCCGCGAGGGGCCTGGTTGGCATCACGCATGATCTACAATGAAGGGATTAGTTCCGGCTAGGTCCCTCGACTGCGTTTCACTCCGCTCGGGAAAACGATCTCATGTTAAAATTGAAGCACTGCTGACGTGTTTAGAAACTCGACTCGGTAGTCGAAAAATCGCTACATTTATAGACCGCACCATGGCCCGCTCCCAATCCGCAGGAAAACTTGCAAGCGAAGATGCGTTGATTGCTCTTCTGACTTCGGGATGGAGGCAGGACGCTTCGGTCCGCGTTGGCGTAGGAGATGATTGCGCCGTTTTGCAGATTCCCCACGGACGGCGTTCGACGCTTTTGCTGTTCAAGACGGATGCCGTCGTGGAGGGAGTGCATTTCATGCGCAAAACGCCGCTGGCATTGGTAGGACGTAAGGCCCTTGCGCGGGTTGCCAGCGATATGGCGGCGATGGGCGGCCGCGCAACACACGCGGTAGTGACGGTCGCGTATCCGAGCCCGAAGCGAAAATTGACGCTGGCTCAGGTGAAGGAACTTTATCGCGGACTGACGCGATTTGCGCGCGAGTTTGATATTCAGCTGGTCGGTGGAGAAAACACAACCGCGCCAACGCTGCTCATTTCAATCGCGGGGATCGGCAGCTTGGGTGGAGCATTGCCGGTGTTACGTTCGGGGGCAAAGAAGGGAGATCTTATTTGGGTGACCGGTAGGCTGGGCGGTTCGCTGCCAAGCGGGCGGCATCTGACGTTTTTGCCGCGTGTCAAAGAAGGGCAGTGGCTCGCGAAGCAGAAAATCGCCTCAGGGATGTGCGACTTGAGCGATGGCCTGGCGGCGGACTTGCCGCGCATCGCGGTCGCGTCGGGCGTTGATTTTTTAATTAAGCCGGCGCGCTTGCCGCGGCATCCGAAGGCAAGCATCCGTGCGGCATTGGTGGACGGAGAGGATTACGAGCTACTCTTCACTGCTTCCGCCGCGGCAAGCCGGACGCTTCTACAACGCTGGCCCTTCCCGAAAACGAGGCTCACCTGCATTGGATCAATCGTTATTCGAGGGACGAAGCGAGCGGCGAAAGAAAGCGCGCTGATGCTTGCGGACTGTCAAAAGCTTTTGCCCGCGCATGTTCGTGTCCGCCGACTGATTGCTTAGAGTTTAATCCCCGTGTCCTCTCCGCAGCAATTTGTAGAACTTTTAAGCGCGCAAGCGGCGCGGGAGTTTGGCGCGTCGCTCGCGGCGAAATGCAAGCCGGGACAAGTGCTGGCATTCCAAGGGCCGCTGGGCGCTGGTAAAACCGAAGTGATCCGTGGCCTGGCAGCCGGTTTGGGATGCACGGATGAAGTGACGAGCCCGACCTACACTCTGGTGCATGAATATCAAAGCGGTGGACAATTTCCGCTCTATCATTTGGATCTCTATCGACTGGAAAGCCAGAAAGAGGCAAAAGATCCTATGCTGCACGCGTACCTGCCAAGCGTGGATGGGATCACCGCACTCGAATGGCCTGAGCGCGCGGAGGCGCTGCTGCCGCCGGGCACGATCTGGTATCAGTTGGAAGTATCTGCGCCCGATCGGCGGCGCGTAACGTGGCGCGTGCTGTAAGAATCGAATGCTTTATGTTGCGACTTGCTCTCGAACTTTCCACCGCAGAGGCCAGCGTCGCGCTTGCGCAAGGAGACAAAGTGATCGAATCCGCAAGCTGGAGTCATGCCGGACAAGCGCATCATGGCGAACGGTTGTTCGAAGAGCTGGCAAAGCTCGAGCTTCACAAGGGCACGATCGATCAGATTGTCGTGGGGCTGGGGCCGGGATCGTACTCCGGCGTTCGAATTGCCATTACGACCGGTTACGCGATCGCAGCGGCGCAGGGGAGTGTTGTGGTTGGAATTTCCAGTGCGCACGCGATTGCGGCGCAGCATCCGGAGGCTTCCCGGCTCGGTGTCTTCAGCTCAGCCCGTCGAGGATTTTGTTACGTGACGGTGTTTGAATGCGGCAGACTCCTCAAAGAGACGTATCTGATCAAAGAGGAGCAGGTGGAAGACGAAGCAAGCAAGATGACATTGGCCGTTGCGTCGGCGCCCGTCTTGTCTATTGATGTCGTTCAAACCCCGCGTGCGGAAAAGCTGCTGGAAGTTCCCGCTTCTGCGAGCGGCTGGAAAAATGCGGAGCTAGAGCCAATTTATTTGGAAGCGAACTAATATATGATATCGCGCTCGTGGGTGGAGGTCGATGGCCGGTGGCTCAAGCATAATATTCGCGTGATTGAGCGGCACTTACGCGCAAGTGGAGCACAGATTATCCCGGTGCTCAAAGCCAATGCGTATGGGCATGGGCTCATCTCTGTCGCGAAGGAATTACATCATCTCAAGCTGCGGCATTTCGCCGTTGCAAATTTGCAGGAAGCCAGCTTGCTGCGCAAAGCGGAACTTAATCAGCCCATTTTGCTTTTCGGCGCGTTGTTGCATGGAGAAATGTCTAGCGCGATTCATCACGATTGCACCATTACCGTTTCTTCTTGGAAAGAGGCGCGCTGGCTGGAGGAGATCGCTCGCAAGCACAAGCACGTGGCGCACATCCATTTGAAGATCGACACCGGGATGGGCCGCCTGGGCGTCTGGCATGAAGAGGCGGATGCGCTGCTCAAACGCATCCAAACGCTGCGGCACGTGAAGCTGACGGGGGTTTACACGCATTTTGCCAGCGCGGATGAAGATTCTGAATTTACTCATCTTCAATGGCAGCGCTTTGTTCATTTTTTAAAGAAGCATCCAGCGGAACTTTCACGTTGGCTCGTTCATGCGGCGAACAGCCCGGCCTGCTTCCGGTATCCGGAAATGCGCGCCAATGCGGTCCGGCTCGGCCGCGCCCTCTTTGGGATCGGGATGAAGCAGGTCACGAAGTTCGATTTGCGCCGCGTCGTCACTTGGAAAAGTCATGTGACGTATGTCCGACGCGTCAAGGCGGGTCGGACCATTAGTTATGGCACCGCCTACCGATTGCCGCGTGCGCAGGTACTCGCGACGATCCCCGTCGGCTATGCGGATGGCTATCCGCGCGCATGCTCCAACCGCAGCCATGTACTGGTGCATGGCGTTCGGTGCCCCGTTCGGGGCCGGGTGACGATGGACCAGATCGTGGTGGACGTAACGGCGGCCGGTAAAGTGCGCTTGGGAGACGAGGTGGTGCTGTTGGGAGTGCAGCGGGAAGGGGAGATCGGCTCGGAAGAACTGGCCGAATGGGCGGATACGATCGCGCATGACATCTTAACTGGCATCGGCACGCGGGTGCGGCGGGTCTACAAAAATTTTCATACGCATTAGCGAGTGGCACATGCTAAGCCGCTTCTGGACAAGCGGCGGAGGGTCGGGCAGGATTTCGCGTCTTCGGAAAAAACCATGACTGCTCAAAAAAGCCGACCGCGCATTATTTCAGGGATCCAGCCCTCTGGCGCGCTGCACATTGGAAACTACTTCGGCATGATGCGCCAAGCGGTCGCCCTACAAGAGAAGGGGGATTGTTTGTATTTCGTTGCCGACTGGCACGCGCTCACGTCGCTTGAAAACCCGGACGTGTTGCGCGGACAGTCGACGGCGCTGGCAGCCGGATATATTGCATCGGGTTTGGATCTCAAGCGGACGATTCTGTTTCGGCAAAGCGACGTCTTTGGCCACTTGGAGCTGATGTGGTATCTCTCGACAGTAACACCGATGGGCCTCATGGAGCGGGCGCACAGTTATAAGGATAAAATCGCGCGCGGGATTGCTGCGAGCCACTCTCTCTTCACGTATCCTATTTTGATGGCGGCGGATATCTTGCTTTACCAAGCGAACTTGGTGCCGGTAGGGAAAGATCAGAAGCAGCACATGGAAATCGCGCGTGATTTAGCGCAGAAATTCAACGATCGGTTTGGCCCCGTCCTAACGGTGCCCGAGGCGTATATTCTCGATGATGTTGCCGTCGTACCCGGAGCCGACGGCCAGAAAATGTCCAAGTCGTACGGGAATACGATTGAGCTCTTTGCGCAGGAGAAAGCTTTTGTAAAGCAGGTGATGCAGATCAAGACCGATTCGACGCCGGTCGAAGCGCCAAAGCCGATAAAAGATTCTGTCCTGATCGCGTTGCATCAGTTTGTTTCAACTCCGGATGAGCATCGCGAATATCTGGGGGCGATGCAGGCCGGGGGCGTCGGCTACGGAGATTTGAAGAAGACACTTGCGGAAAGATTGCTGGCCTATTTTGCCCCCATGCGGGAGCGGTACAACGAGTTGATGAAAGAGCCGGGAAAGGTGGATGCAATACTGCACGAAGGCGGAGAGCGCGCTCGAGCGATCGCCAAGCCGACCATTTTGGCGGCGCGCAAGGCGCTGGGGTTAGACTAAAACCGGCTCGCTGCGTGCTTGCGTGCGAGAGGGCAAATTGCCATCTTAGAGGCCGAATCTTCTTCCTGTCCGCATGATCTACGCTCTTGAGCCTAACTCTGTTCCGCCGTGGCGGGTGGAGCTGCCCATGTTTGACGGGCCGCTCGATTTACTGCTGCACTTGGTCAAGCAGGAAGAGCTCGATTTGTACGAGTTGCCGGTGGAGCGGGTTGCAACGCAGTACCTCGCTTACTTGGAACAGATGCAGGAGATGAATCTTGAGGTTGCCGGCGAGTTTCTGGTGATCGCGGCGACGCTGGTTTATTTGAAGAGCCGCAGCCTCTTACCCGTGGCGGAACAGCCGCCGACGGACGAGGATGGCGATGAGATTGATCCGCGGTGGGATCTCATCCGTCAACTTGTGGAGTACAAAAAATTCAAGGATGCCGCTGCTTCTTTGCAAGATTCTTTCGCGCTGCAGGAAAAGACGCATGCCCGCGGATGGTTTGAAACGGATCGGCTGCCGCGCCGGAATACCTCTCCCGGTGTGATGGAAGTCCATCTGGTTGATCTGGTGGCTGCGTTGCAAAAAGTGCTGGAACGTACGCGCGCGCTCGGCCCCACGCATGAAATTGGCCAGGATCGGTGGACAGTTTCTGAAAAGATGGAGCTAATTTTAGAGCGTATGGAGTCCCACATGCCGGTGCAGTTTGAGGAGCTTTTCCCCGAAGATGCGTCTCGCGTTGAAGTCGTCGTGACGTTTCTGGCGTTGCTTGAGTTAACGCGGCTCAAGCGGATTTGCATTGAGCAGGCCGCCGATCGAGGTGCCATTACCGTTCGGGCAGCAGCGTCCACGATCACAGAGGCTGGCCTTCAAACCGGTGTGGAAAACGTAGCGGGCTAATTTTAAATGCATTCATGGAACTGATTACGATACTCGAAGGGTTGCTGTTTGCAGCGCGTGAGCCTTTGGCTGC
This sequence comes from uncultured Verrucomicrobiaceae bacterium, assembly GCA_964473925.1. GTDB lineage: Bacteria > Verrucomicrobiota > Verrucomicrobiia > Methylacidiphilales > CAYYVW01 > CAYYVW01. The sequence continues at coordinate 204,186 of CAYYVW010000001.1, read as the reverse complement.
CAGTGCGATTCAAACAGCGTTGAAAGAAGCGGCCGAATTGCATCCGGAAGCCGCGAATGGTTTTGATGCCGGTAAAGTTTCCGTTACTGAAATTGAAGCTGCGCTCTCAAAGCTTGCGGAAGCGTGCAACGCGAATGGCCGTGGGGTGGAACTGCGACAGATTGCAGGGGGATATCAGCTTCGTACGGCCCCCGCGCTTGATCCGTGGATTGCGCAACTGACGCAGACGGCACGCCCAGGGCGGCTCACGCCGGCAGCGCTCGAGACGCTGGCCATTATCGCTTACCGCCAGCCGATAACGCGTGCGCAGGTGGAGTCTATTCGCGGAGTTGCCGTCGATGGAGTCTTAGCCAGCTTGCTCGATCGTGATTTGGTGATGGTCGCCGGACGCGCGGATGCGCCGGGGCGGCCTCAGTTATATGTGACGACTGCGCAATTTTTGGAGGCATTCGGATTAAAAGATTTACACGAGCTGCCGCAGGTTGAAGAGTTGCGCTGGCCTGTCAGCGCGGAGGCAGATGCGCAACTGCCGCTTCCTGTGACAGAAGAATAAGAAGGTCCTAATTTAAACTAAGTTCATCATGGATCGTCGCACCGTACCGCTGTTGCAACGCTCGTTGCCGTCAGGCGGTGCGCCTCCGCCACCTCCGTCGCTGACTCCTCCGCTTCCTCCGCTTCCTCCGCCAACGAGCTGGGGCAGTGCTCCAACTCCTCCTCTTGCTCCTCCGGTTTCGGCAACGGCTACTACGCCGGAGTTTGATAAAACACCGCAACCGCTCCTCGCGCGCCGTCAACGAACGCTCAATGCCGCTGTCATCGAAGGAGAAGTGACGGAGGGCGGATCTTCGCGGGTGGACGCTCCTTTCACCGGTTGGCGTGCGTGGGTTTGGCGCGTCATCTTAATTGCCTGGGTGCTGGTGCTGGCGTTTAGCGCTCAGTATTTCTTGAAGGAAACGCGGCTCGAGCTTTCCGTCATGACGGCGGATGATTTCCGTCTGGAAGGAGCGGCGCTTGTTCGAGATTTCCGGCCGGATATTTTAGAATTGGCGCAGGAATGGCGCGAGCAGCGCGCGCCGATGCTCTCGGACGTAACGCAAGCCCGCCGGCAACAGGCTCAGGCACAGGCTGATGCGGCCGGAAAAGAAGAGAAGCGGCGCTTGATCCAGCAATCCATGGCGGACGCGCGGACGGATATGGATCGGGTCGTCAACAGCGCCAAATCGCAGGCCGATGAGCTTTGGCAAAAACGCTGGCAGCAGTTGCAAGTCCAGTACGACGAGCGCTTGCATCAGGTCGCGGCGCAAATCCGCGGACGTGCAGCGCAGCTCAAAGTCAAATACGAGCTGGATGAAAAGCTCGCCTCGCCCGAGGCATGGGCCAACGCATTTCGCCTAGCGCTCTATGATCCGCCCAAGGGTGTCAACGGGGCGGCGGAGCGCGATTGGGCCGAGTCGGTGGTAGCCGAATGGCGTCAGTACATGAAAGACTGGCAAGCGCGCAAGGAAGAGCTCAAGCAGGAGGCGACCAGGCTCCAGGCCTCTTCCGCTGAGCCACTCAAAGAGCTGCAAGGCCGGTTAGAAAAGCTCAGCGCTGAAGAGACACAGCTGCAGAACGAACTCGTGCCTATTCAGGAAGAAGTGCGCCAGCAAGAGTCGCGCGTCACGCAGGCCGTCCGTGCGCAAGAAGCGCTGGAAGCGCCGCTGCGCGAGAAAATCCTTCAAGTTCCGACGCCTGCAATTTTAATGCCGCTCACGCTGAGCCCCGAAGGGCATGTCTCTTGGCGAGAGTTGCAGCGTCAGCCGCAATTTGCGCCGGGCGTTTATTTGCTGTGGATCCGCGCCACTCGCCAAGGGCAGGTTTATTGGAGCTTTGTCCCGTTTGCCATTCGTGCGGGAGAAACGACGCAGCTTTTGGTTGAGCAGGGAGCATTCCTGTCGCTCAGCCAGGTGATAGATCGGACCGCGCGTGCAGGGGAATAACACCTGCGAGCTCTTAATCTTTCTTTTGTGCAGCAGTCACTTGCGCCGCAAGTGTTCCGGCAGCAAGTTCCACCCGGATAGGTTGACCGACTAGCGCAGGCTCTGCCTTCCGGACAAGATTCCCGCGCGCATCGAACGCCAGCGCATATCCCCGTTGCAGCGTGGCACGAGGGCTGATGGCTTCCAGCCGTTCCTGCCAGACACGCAGCAGGCGGCGCTTCTCTTCAATAGCTCGACGCGGATGCCGGGCTTTAAAGACCGCCGCATTGCCTTGGAGCGCAGAGCGCTGCTCGGCCTTCCATTGAGCCCAGCCGCGCTGCAACGCTTCAATCATGCCATCGAGTTTTTGGGCGTAATTTTGAACGACGCGTCGAGGTTCGCGTAGAGCGTAGCTTTTGCGGCACAAGAGTAGACGTGCGTTCCATTGATCCAGCTGGACCCGGAGGTGGTGGGAAAGTTGCCGGCGGTATTCTTCCACGCTTTGCCGCCAGCTTTCCCAGCTGCGGCTGAGCATCTCAGCAGCTGCGGAAGGAGTGGCCGCGCGAACGTCCGCCACCAAGTCCGCCAGCGTGAAATCGGTCTCGTGTCCAATGGCCGAAATGGTGGGCATGCGACATTCCACCAAAGCGCGGGCGACGCCCTCGTCATTGAAAACCCACAGATCTTCCAAGCTGCCGCCACCGCGAGCAACGACGAGCACGTCAATCTCCCCAGCTTGATTAAACGCGCGGATCGCAGCGGTGATTTGCCGCGCAGATTCCAGTCCTTGCACGCGCGCATCGCGAACTTGAATGCGAATGCCCGGGGCGCGGCGTTCAAGCACACGTAAAAAATCCTGCAATGCGGCGCCGGTGCGGGAGGTGACGATTCCCACGGTCTCAGGGAAAACAGGCAGTGGACGTTTGCGGGTTGGATCAAAAAGCCCTTCGGCTTGCAGCTTTTGCTTAAGGGCTTCGAGCTGTGCTTGCAGCGCCCCATGGCCTTGCATTTCCAGGCGCGTGACTTGAAGCTGATATTGTCCGCGCGGCTCGTACACCGTGATCGGACCATGGGCGATCACCGAAAGGCCGTCACGCAGCGCAAGCCGGGCCCGCATCGCATCGTGCCGAAACATCACTGCCTGCAGCGTCGAGCCGCTGTCTTTGAGTGTGAAATACCAATGCCCAGACGCCGGAGCGCGAAAGTTGGAAACTTCTCCCACGACGCTCACCGTCCCAATGGAGGCTTCCAGCGATGCGCGAACCCGCTGCGTGAGTTGCGAGACCGTTAATGGCTTCTCAATCAACTCAGTTGCAGTAGAAGAGGGCGAACGCGCAGGCACGCGCTCATGCTACGAGCCCGGCAGCTTCCATTGCAAACGCTCAATTTTAAGCGCGCGGCCGGAGGCATCATCGCACTCAATAAAAACGCCGTCTGCCTGCAAGCCGCCTGTGGCAACATGAGCACGCTGGGGCAGGAGCGTCCGGTACCGATGCAGGATGCTGGCAATATCCCGGCCGATGACCGAGTGATGCGGACCACAGAATCCGGCATCGGTCAGATACGCGGTGCCGCCAGAGAGAATTTTTTCATCGGCAGTTTGCACATGCGTGTGCGTCCCAACGACCGCGGTGACTTGGCCGTCGACGGCATGACCGAACGCGATTTTTTCAGACGTTGCTTCCGCATGAAAATCGATGAAAATGCAGGGCGTTTCAGCGCGCAAGCGCTCGAGCTCTGGTCCAATCAGTAAAAATGGATTATCGACCGCGGCATTGATAAAAGCGCGGCCTAGTAGGTTGATAACGGCTAGTTTTTTTCCGTTGCTCGACACAACGATGGAGCCTTTCCCGGGCGTTCCTTGCGGGAAATTGAGCGGGCGGATCAATCGCGGCTCCGAGTCGATGAAGTCCAGGATCTCTCGCTGATCCCACGCATGATCGCCAAGCGTGATGACGTCCGCGCCGGCGCGCATCAGCTCGTAACAGAGGCGTGGCGTGATGCCGTTACCACCTGCCGCGTTCTCTCCATTTATGATGAAGAAATCGGGCTGATGCGTCGTCTTGAGGTCAGCGATGGCGGCGCGGACCACATCCCGGCCAGGCTCTCCAACGACGTCTCCTAAAAAAATAATTTTCACAGCAGTGGGAACAGAACCGCGTCATGGCAGCGTGCCGGTTTGAAAAAGTCAAGCGCATGCGGGAGTGGGCCGTATCCCTCGCTTGATTAATTATGCGAGGAACGGTAAGCATGTCGCATCGATGTCAATTTTGATGCAAACTACGGTGGAGCGACCGGCGCAAGTCAAAGGCACGGCCCTTCACACCGGCCATGCTGTAACGCTCACGATCAAGCCGGCGCCTGCAGACACGGGATACGTCTTCAAGCGTTTGGATTTACCGGACGAGCCGATGATTTCGGTGCATCTGGATTTAGTCAAACAGGTTGAGCGCGCCACAACGCTCGGCGAAGGAAGCGTTAAAATTCATACGGTTGAGCATCTCCTTTCCGCGTTGCGCGGAGCGGGGATCGACAATGCCTTCCTCGAACTCAACGCGAATGAGCCGCCGATCGGAGATGGCAGCGCCAAAATCTTCACCAATGCTTTGGAAGCAGCGGGCCGGGTCGAGCTTAAGGCCCCTGTTCGGTTCTTTGAACTGCGCGAGCCGGTCCGTGTGATGGGTAAAGATGGCGGCTATGCCATTGCTTGGCCCGCCGATCGCTTCGAAGTGACGTGCGTCAACGCCAATCACCTCGGCAAGCACACGCAGTTTTTAAATTACACGCTCAGTGAAAAAACGTACGGCCAAGAGATTGCTCCGGCGCGTACGTTCGTGTTTTACGAAGAGGTCGAGCCGCTGATGGAAAAAGGGCTCATCAAGGGCGGCAGCCTTGAGAATGCAATTGTTATCCAGGGCGATAACATTTTATCTCGCGAACCGCTGCGTTTCTCGGATGAGCTCGTGCGGCACAAAATTTTGGATATTATCGGCGACCTTGCGCTCCTGCCATTCCGGCTCAAGGCACATATTTTTGCGGCCAAAGCCGGGCATGCGCTCAATGTCGAGCTGGCCAAGGCGATTGCTAAGCAGTACCGGCAGTACCAGGCGCAGCTCATGCCGGTAGAGAGAATCCCGGTAGGTGAGGGGGGTCTGGATATCAATCAAGTGATGGCGATCTTGCCGCACCGGTATCCCTTCCTTTTGGTGGATCGCATTCTCCGTTTTGAGGGAGAAAACAAGGCGATTGGCCAAAAGAGCATTACGATCAACGAGCCGTACTTCGCGGGTCACTTCCCGGGGCATCCCGTCATGCCTGGCGTGTTGCAGGTAGAAGCAATGGCGCAGGTCGCGAGCATCCTCATGCTGCGTCAGAAGAGTGAGGCGACGCGATTGGGCTACTTCCTCAGCGCCGATAAGGTTAAGTTCCGCAAGCCAGTGCTGCCGGGCGATACGCTGATGATTCAGGTTGAGCTCACGCGCAATCGCGGCAAGATCGGCTGTGCGGTGGGGCAATGTCTGGTCAATGGAGAGATTGTCTCCGAAGGTGAGCTGATGTTCGCCATGGTGGATGCAAAGTTGTCTTAAGAGCGGGCATTCGTATGGCAATTCATCGGACAGCCGTTGTCGATCCCAAGGCCGAGGTGGGTGCGAATGTGGAAATTGGCCCCTATTGTGTAGTAGGGCAAGGTGTTGTGGTTGGGCCCGGGTGCCGACTGCATCATCACGTCAGCTTATCGGGGCCCCTCATCACCGGAGAAGAGAATGAGTTTTATCCCTTTTGTGCGATCGGCGGGCGTACACAGGACCTCAAGTACGTCCAGGAGCCAACGCACTTGGAAATCGGTGCGCGGAATGTCTTCCGTGAGTTTGTAACGATCAACCGCGGCACTGGCTCCGGAGAGACGACGGTCATCGGTTCGGACAACACATTTTTGGCGTACGCGCACGTTGCGCATAATTGCACCGTTGGCAACGACATCATCTTTTCGAACAACGCCACACTAGCAGGCCATGTCACCGTGGAAGATTTTGCGGTCATCGGCGGGCTTGCCGCGGCTCACCAGTTCTGCCGGATCGGCCGATACGCGATGATCGGCGGTTGCAGCAAAGTCGTGCAAGATGTCCCTCCCTATCTTGTGGTGGACGGCAATCCGGCGGTGGTGCGCGGCGTCAATACGATCGGACTGCAGCGTCGCGGCTGGTCGGAAGAGCAAATTGCCGAAGTACGCCAAGCTTACAAAATTTTATACAACAAAAAGCTCAACACCACGCAGGCGTTGGAGCAGCTACAGTCGGACATGAGCCCCAGCCCCATGCTCGAGTCGTGGCTTTCCTTTATCAAGCAGTCCAGCCGCGGCATCATTCGCTAGAGGCTGCGCTTACTCTTCGCCAAGGTACGCGCGGCGGATTTCATCGCTGGCCAAAAGATTGGCGCTGGAATCCTCCAGTACAATCTGCCCCGCGGCCATTACATACCCTCGATTGGCAAGGCGCAGGGCCAGCCGGGCGTTCTGCTCAACCAATAGAATGGTGGTTCCATCAGCGTGGATCGATTGAATGATTTCAAAGATTTTTTCAACGATGAGCGGTGCCAGGCCCAGCGATGGCTCGTCGAGCATCAGCAGCGTCGGTTCGCTCATGAGTGCTCGCGCGATGGCGAGCATTTGCTGTTCGCCGCCGCTAAGCGTTCCGCCGAGCTGTCGCCGCCGGTCGGCCAGAATAGGAAAGTGTGTATAAGCTCGATCGATTTTTTGACGGTCTTTTTTCGAATCGCGGACAAAACTGCCGATGCAAAGGTTTTCTTCCACCGTCAATCGAGAGAAGATGCGCCGCCCCTCTGGGCAGAGGCAAATTCCGCGCCGCAATACAGCGTCGGCCGATGAGGGCAGGCTCCCTCCTTGCCAATGGATCTGTCCGGATTGAATGGGGAACATTCCGGCAATTGTCGAAAGCGTTGTCGTTTTGCCAGCACCGTTGGCTCCCAGAAGCGCAACAATCTCACCTGCGGCAACACGCAGGTTGATCCCGTGCAGTACTTCACGAGAGCCAAAATGCACGTGCAAATCGATCACTTCGAGCAAAGAAGAGGAGGGAATCGTTGACATAAAAAAGCGGATGAGCCGGTTAGTGCGTCTGTTCTGTGCCTAAATAAGCCGCGACGACTTGCGGATGCTTGCGAACTTCGGAAGGAGTTCCAGTCGCAATCATCTGCCCGTGATTGAGGACGCAGATGCGGTCGGAGATTTCCATCACGACTTTCATGTGATGCTCGATGAACAAAATCGCAAAGCCACGCTCTCGAATGCGCAGGATGAGCTGCAGAAGATCCCCGATTTCGCGTGGATTCATGCCCGCACCGGGCTCATCCAAAAGCAGTACTTTGGGCTGGGTTGCAAGCGCGCGCGCAATCTCAAGGCGGCGCTGAAGACCGTAAGAGAGGCTTTCCGCAGGCCGATGCGCTTCTTTTCCGAGCCCGACAAATTCAAGGAGCGCTTGAGCCCGGCCAAGAAAATCTTTTTCTTCCACTTGATAATGAGGCGTTCGCAGCAGAAAACCCCACGGGGCTCGCGTTCGGTGTTGGTATTGCGCGGCCAAAATATTTTCGCAGGCCGTCATTTTTCCAAACAAACGAATGTTTTGAAATGTGCGGGCAATTCCAAACCGGCAGATTTCGTGTGAAGGAAGGCCGGTGATCTCTTTCCCGTTTAAAAAGAGCTGGCCGCTATCGGGGGTGTAGATGCCGCTCAGGCAGTTAAAAAGCGTCGTTTTACCAGCACCGTTGGGCCCAATGAGGCTTAAAATTTCTCCCGGCCGCAGGGCGATTTCGACGTTATGCACCGCCTTCAGTCCACCGAATGACTTGCACAAACCCTGAGCTTGAAGAATCGGCTTCATGCGGAGACACGGGCGGTGGTTGAAGACGAATTGTTGGCTTGGGAATCAGTAGGGGGTGTGCCGCGATTTTTATCCTGCAGCACTGCTTTTGATCGAATGCGCACCATCACGACCAAGATGATTCCAAATAAGAACAGGCGGTAATCCATCAACGCCGGGAAGTGATCACGGAGGATTTCTGGAATAAAGAAAAGGAGCCCCGCTCCCAAAAGCGCGCCCGGAATGCTGCCCAACCCGCCCACGATGATCATCGCCAAAATCAGGATCGATTGCTCAAAACTCGCGGCCGCGGGGTTGATGAAGCCGCTGTAAGCTGCGTACAGGACGCCAGCAGCTCCCGCTATCGCCGCGCTCGCAGCGAAGGCCAGCAGCTTAAGCCGCACAACGGGAATACCCATAGAGGCAGCCGCTGTTTCATCCTCCCGAATCGCAATCCATGCACGGCCGATCGGGGACTGGCATAAACGATAAATAAGAACTACAGCCAGTGTGACGGCAACGAGTCCAATCAAGTAAGCCGCCTGTATGCGTGAAAGGCCGAGGAAAGATTGAATTTGAACAGCAGGAGAAATAATGAGCCCGATATCGCCATTAGTGATTTTCAAATTGCGCAGCAGCTCCCGAAATCCTTCCGAAAAGCCGAGGGTGACAATCGCCAGATAGTCGCCGCGCAGTCGCAGACAGGGGAGGCCGACGAGCCAGCCGACCAATCCCGTAAGGCAAAACGCGATGGGCAGGGCAATCCACCAACTCAGCCAGGGAAAAGTGACGGCGCCGAGCGCGAACACGTATGCTCCGAACGTGAAGAAGGCCGCGCAACCGAGCACCAAGAGGCCCGTCATTCCAATCGTAATATTGAGCCCCAGTGCTTGGAGCATATAGAGACCAGCAAAGAAAAGTTGACCGAGATGCTTGGCGTCCAGCCACCATGCGGCGCTGGCCAGGATGGCAAGACCCAGCCAAACGCGAGGCGTCAAGATGCTCTGCTTCTTTTGAATCGATGGCTCGGTACTGGAAGGTGCATCAGTCAAATCACCCAGCCCGGAAGCCTTCCTTTGCAGTCGCTCGGCGTTCCACCGACGCGCCCAATAAATTCCAAACGCAATGGTCAGTGTGACTAAAAGTGTGGGTAAAAGATCTTTGAAAAAGGTGACGCCGCGCTCCGGCCGCCAGACGATACCTACGGTTCCTGCACTGAAATCAAAGGCAAGTTGAAGCCAAAAGTACGGAAAAGTTGCAATCGCAGCAATCCCGAACAAAAAACACCAAGAGCGAATATTGGAATTGCGCATGAGCAGAATTTGATGAAAGCGAAAGACGTGCCGCTCTGGGGTTTATACTTTATCGGCGACGCGTTCGCCCAAGAGGCCACGCGGACGAAGAATCAGGACGAGCATGAGCATCGCGAAAATAGTCCCGTCCTTCCAATCGCTGCCAATGCAATAACTGGTGCCATCTTCCAACAATCCGACGAGCAATCCCCCCAATACGGCGCCGGGAATGTTACCAATGCCCCCGAGCACTGCGGCGGTGAAGGCCTTTAAGCCCATTTGATAGCCAGCATTGAAAACCAAAACGCCTTGGTACATCGAGACCATCACACCGGCGATTGCTGCCAGGACCGAGCCCAGCACGAAGGTCAGCGCAATCACGCGATTAACCGGTATGCCGACGAGCGCTGCCATCTTTTGATCTTGAGAAGTTGCCCGCATCGCCATGCCAAACTTTGTCCGGTGAATCAGCCAGAAAAGAGCGGCCATGAGTGCGAGAGCTGTCAGGAGGATTGAGATTTGCAGATACGAGACCGTTGTTCCGGCAATGACGAGTTTCTGGTCAAACCACGCTTTGTACGCACGCGGGAAGTTAACGTGATCCTTGCTCACTGTCAGCCAGATGAAGTTCATCAGGATCGTGGAGATACCGATCGCACTGGTGAGCGGCGCCAGGACGTGCGCGCCACGCAACGGGCGGTAAGCGACGCGCTCATTCAAATAGCCGAACGCAGCCGTGATGATCATGGCAATCAAAAGCGCAAATGCAAATTGCATGATGATGGTGCCGCCAAAAAGCGTCGCGGCGATGCCGATCGCATATAAGAATGCGAACATGCCGATCATAAAAATCTCTCCATGCGCGAAGTTGATCATGCCGAGAATCCCGTAGACCATCGTGTAGCCCAGCGCGACCAAGGCGTAGATCGCGCCACGGGAAAGGCCGTTGATCAAAATTTCGCCAAAAGATTCCCAATTCATCAGCTCGAGCGCGTTGCAACAATGGTGCAAGGAACGGCTTGCTCGCGCGAGAAAATTATTTCTCGGGAACAAAACGGCCGTCGCGAATAATCCAAACGCCAGAATGAATTCCTTGGCAGTCGCCCTGAGCATCAAAGCGCACCTCGCCCAAAAGCGTTTTAAATGAGTCTCGGTGCAGCGTCGCTGAAACGCGCGCCGAATCGACCGACCCCGTGCGCTCCATCGCGATTAGCAAAATGTTGGCCGCTTCGTAGCCGTAGAGAGAGAAGGAGCCTTCCGGCCCGAACCGGGCATTGAATTTTTTGAAAAAGTTTTCTGCAGCGACAGCATCGACAGGAGGAGGTCCGAAGGCGGCATAAAGTTGCGGGGCATTGGCTCCGACTGTTTCAATCAGTCGCGGATCCATTGATCCACCCGGAAGCATCAGCGGAATATCCAGTCCTTGCTCGTGCATCTGGTTGTAGAGCGGTCCCGCTTGGTTGTAGATGCCGCCCCAAAAAACTGCCTGTGCGTCGCTGGATTTAATGGCAGCTAAGTTCGAGCGAAAATCCAACTCCTCGGTATTGAGGCCGTCATAGACCACTACCTGAGCGTTGCGCGCTTCAGTCAAGAGCTTTACTTTTTCCGCTACGCCTTGTCCGTACGCTGTCTTATCGTGCAGGATAGCGATGCGATTGAGCTTTAATTTTTGCAACAGATTGTCGATCGAGCCGGCCTGTTTATCATCTTGAATGCCGATGCGAAAAAGCCGCGAAAAGCCCTGTTCCGTTACCTTGGCATTGGAGGCCATTAGGATCTGTGGGACGCCGTTTTGATGAAAGACCGGAGAGCCCGAAAGCGCGCAGCCGCTGTTCCACGGCCCGATGACCGCATCCACCTTTTCACTGATGATCTCTTGAGCCACCATCACGGCTTTCTCTGGCTTGCCCTCATCATCGCGCCGAACGATTTCAATCTTACGACCCAAGACGCCTCCGCGGGCATTCCATTCCTCAATCGCCAACTCGGCGCCTTGCAGATAGCGCGCGCCGGCGCTGCCGTTCGGGCCGGTCATGACTGCGGTGAGCCCTATTTTAACGGGTTCTTTTGCTTCGCTGCGCAGGGGAGGGGAGCTTGCTTTCTTGCAGCCAAAGAGCGCCAGAGGAATAAAAAGGGCTGCACAGCAAAGCGTGTGAACTTTCGTGAATTCGCGGCCTGGCATGAGAAAAAAATCAAATGGTTATTCAAGCGGTTTGAATTTACCGTCTGCAATCGTCCAGATTACATAGGGCACGTCTCGGATATCGCCTTTTTCATCAAAGGTGAGTTTACCCAAAATTGCGTCAAACGTGGTAGATCGCATTGCGCGGATCACTGCATCGGTTTCGGTTGTGCCCGCTACTTCGATGGCCTTGAGTAGCACGTTGGCCGAGTCGTAACCGTAAAAGGCAAAAGCGCCTGGGTCTCCGAATTGCTTGGCTTTAAACTGCTGCTCGAATTTTTGAGCTCCCGGCTGCTTGCTCCAGTCACGGACAAAAGTCGCGTAGAAATCTTTCGGCTGCCCGCCGATGATATTGATCATGCTTTGATCAAACGAGCCGTCGCATGAAATGAACGGGATTTCCAACCCTGCCTGACGCAGCTGATTGTAAAACGGGCCCGCCTGTCCATAGATGCCACCCCAGTAGACCGCTTCCGCGCCTGCCGCTTTGAGCGTTGCGATGTTCGAGCGAAAATCCAGCTCACCTTCAGAAACGCCATCGAATGCGACGATTTGTCCGCCGACCGCTTCAAAGCATTCCTTCACTCTCTTCGCGATTCCTTCCCCAAATGCCGTCTTATTGTGCAAAATGGCCAGTTTTTTGATTTTAAGCTTATTAGTAATAAAATCCGCCGCGACGCTCCCTTGCTGGTCATCCCGGCCGTTACAGCGGAATAAATTATCAAAGCCGCGTTGAGTTATTTCCACATTCGTTGAAACGACCAACTCCATAATTCGGCTCGCGTTGTAAATTGCCGACGCAGGCAGAGTGCAGCCGCTATTGATAGGCCCGAGCACGCCTGCGATGTCGCGGTTGACTAGATCCTGCGCCACCAAGACCGCCTTGTCCGGCTTGCCCTCATCATCCCGCCGAATCACTTCGATCGGACGCCCCAGTACGCCGCCGCGAGCGTTCCACTCCTCGACAGCAACATCCGCTCCATGAAAAAGCTTAACACCCATGCTTCCGTCTGGGCCGGTCATCACGCCCGCGTAAGCAATTTTTATGGGATCTTTCTTGGATGCTGGAGCGGAAGCCTGAGGCTGCGCTTGTTTTTGCGGTAATGGTTCATCCGTCGGTTGAGGATTCTCCGCACGCTGACAGCCAGTCAAAGTAAGCAGGAGGACTGCACTTAGAGCGATGAGAGAGCGAGGAGCATTCAGCTTCATGGGGTGCCTTTTTTGAAGAGTGATGGGATAAGAAGAAAATTATTCAAACGGTACAAACCGGCCGTCACGAACAGTCCACGGGATGAAGTTCGCTTTTTTTAAATCACCGCGAGAATCAAACTCCACCGTACCCAGGCAGGTTTCAAAAGCACGCGTGCGCAATTTTTGAGCGACCGCCTTGGCATCGGTCGTTTGCGCATCCGTAATCGCCGTCAGTAGAATATTGACCGCATCGTACGCATAAACCGAGTACGCTCCCTCTTGCCCATAACGCTGATGATATTTCGCCAAGAAAGGCTGAGCCGCCGCAAGCTTGGTGTAATCCGGGCCGTAGGTAAGATATAGCTTCGATGGATTCGCCCCCACCGTATCGATGAGCGGCTGACTGTAAGAGCCGTCCGCTGCTACAAACGGAATCTCCAACCCCGCCTGGCGCAATTGATTAAAAAGCGGCCCCGCCTGGGAGTACATCCCTCCCCAGAAAATCCCTTCCGCGCCCGAGGCCTTAATCGCAGCTATGTTCGCGCGGAAATCCAACTCGGTGGAGCTCATCCCGTCAAAAACAATCACCTCACCGCCGACCCCTTCAAAAGAGCGCTTTACTTCGCGCGCGATCCCTTCACCAAAGGCCAGCTTATCGTGCAGGACGGCAATCTTCTTCATGCCCAGCTTTTGCCGCATGAAAAGACCCGCGATGGCTCCTTGTTGATCATCTCGGCCGACATTGCGGAAAACGGTCTCCAGACCCCGGTTCGTTAGCTCCGGATTTGTTGAGGAGGGCGTGATTTGTACGATGCCGTACTGGCTGTAGATGCTCGATGCTGGGATGCTGCAGCCACTGTTGAAGTGTCCGACCACGGCTCCGACGCCTTGACTGGCGAGCTCCTGCGCTACCGTCACCGCCTTCTCGGGCTTGCCCTCGTCATCCCGCGCGACCGAGACAATCTGCTTGCCCAGGACGCCGCCGCGGGCGTTCCATTCTTCCACGGCCAGTTGCGCGCCTTGAATCATCGTGCTGCCGAACGTCCCGTCCGCGCCGGTGAGCGCGGCTGCCAGTCCGAGGCGGAATTTATCCTGCGGCGCCTTCTCGCAAGAGGCCAGGGGGATCAAAGCCCCCAGCGCAAAGGTCAAAAACAGGGCTTGTAAGAGAGAGCGGCGGAACATCCGGGCAGCCTAGGCTCCCGCTTCCTAAAAATCAATCGCCAGGAAGTCTTTCCGGGGCTCGTTCTGAGCTTGGAATGGAAGAGGTTTCTACTGCAGGCAGTGTATCTACCTCAGGAAGGACGACTTGATTTCGGCCAAACGAGCAATCTCCCGTAAGTCTCTTAAAATGCTGAGTAATCCGTTCCATGCCTTCTTCGAATCGTGTGCTAGTATACGCTACTCGAAAGCACATAGGAGCTCCTACCGACCCTTCGCGATCAGGTGTGTCTGAGACGCCAAAATCATCTCCCGGCACCACCACAGTCGGTTTCTCAGCATGAAGCAACCCTTGGGCAACGTCGATTGCGCCAACCCCCAAATCAGGATTAACTTCCAGATAAGCATAAAAAGCACTATCCGGCTCTTTGCCGTGCCACAATCTTACGCCAGGGATCTCGTTTGCCATCGCAACTGTGACGTCACGGCGCCTCTGATATTCCAGTCGATGCTCTTCAAACCATTGTGAGTAAGCCTCAGGATCACGCCAAGTTGCTGCTAGCGCGTCTTGCACTGGCGTGGAAAGATTTCCAAAAGCGTGACTAGAATCCGCTGCTAAGCCCTTCATTGCTGCTGCGGGACCAAGAACTGCGCCCCCTCGCCAACCTGGCATTGCTCCCTTTTTCGATTCACAAGTCGAAATAATCGTTCGACTGTGCAAGCCAGGACACCGAGTGGTGGCAAGAGCGGTATCGCGAGCGGTTCCGGGATGGCCTAGGCGATCGTAATTAAAGCCTTCATAAATAGCATCTTCGATTACCCAAATATCCGAGCGCTCGGCTAAACGCCCAATCAGCTCTAGCTCTTCACGGGTTGCGGCAACTCCGGTAGGATTTGGAGCAGGGATAAGAATTGCTTTTGTTTGAGGTGTAATGGCGGCTGGAAAATCACGAACGGAACGAGCCCCGATCAGTTCGCCGCCATGACGTTCGACCACGGGCTTATAGCTTAGCCAGCAATCCCGTGTTGTGAGGATTTCTTGCTTTCCACCAGGATCTAACACTCCGCCGAAAATTAGATCCAAACCTTGTTTGCCGCCGGCAGCGAGCTGAATTTCAGTTCCGGGATTGTAGTGCACTCCATATACATACTCAAGGAAGCCAGCGTATATTTCCCTTACGTCCGCCTTTCCTCTACTAGGCGTATATCCAGCGGAGCCAGAAGCCATGGCTTTGGCGCCAGCTTCCCGGGCGAATACCATCGGTTGGAAATCTGGCTGACCAACATCAAGTCGAACGACGTCTACACCTCTTTTCTCAAGGTCAGCTGCATTTGCGGCAAGCGAAAGAGTCACCGACTCTCGCAGTTCGACTACACGACGAGAAAGCTGAGGCATACTGAGTACTTCAGTGCCGCTCTTTTATCAAAACGTCAACCTGTTCTATAAAAAACAGAAAAAAAGAGGCCGCCCCCTTCAGGGCGACCTCTTTTTGAAAGGGCGAGATCTTGGATTACGCCCCTGTCACAAAGTCGTTCAGGCGCTTGAGGCCCTCTTCGATGGAGGCGAGGTTAGTCGCGTAGGAGAGCCGGATCGTCTTGTCATCACCGAACGCAACGCCCGGGACGACCGCGACCTGCTTCTTCTCGAGCAGCTGCTCGGCAAACGCGCGGGAGTCGAGCCCCGTCTTGGCAATGTTGACCATCACGTAGAACGCGCCCTGGGGCCGAACGTAGGAAAGGCGGGTAATGCCATCGAGCAGCTCCGTCATCCGATTGCGGCGGGTATCGTACTCGGCCACCATCGCGGTAATACCCTCTTGGGGTCCTTTGTAAGCCGCCAGCGCGCCCTTCTGGGCGAAGCTGGTGACGTGCGAGACGCTGTGCCCTTGCACGTTATCAATCGACTTGGCGATTGCCTCAGGCGCGGCAACGTAGCCAACGCGCCAGCCGGTCATCGCGTACGGCTTGCTGAAGCCGTTGACCGTCAGCGTTAGATTATAAACTTCTTTGCTCAGAGCGGCGATACTCGAGTGCTTCACACCATCATAAATGAGCTTCTCGTAAATCTCGTCGGAGAGAATGAGGATTTCCTCCTCCAGCGCAACTTCAACCAGCGCTGCCAGCTCGTTCTCGGTGTAAACGCTTCCGGTCGGATTGCTCGGCGTGTTCAAGATGATCATCTTGGTGCGAGGCGTCATCGCATCCTGAAATTGCTCGGGCGTGAGCTTGTACTGCTTCTGCGCCGTCGTCGGGACGATTACCGGAACGCCGCCCGCAAGCTTGACCATCTCGGGGTAGCTTACCCAGTACGGAGCGGGGATAATCACTTCGTCGTCCGCTTCAAGCGTCGCCATCATCGCGTTGAAGCACGCGTGCTTAGCGCCGCAGGAGACCACAATTTGATTGGGCTTATAATCGAGCCCGTTTTCCCGCTTCAGCTTATCCGCGATTGCGGCGCGCAGCTCGGGGATGCCGGCTGTCGGCGTGTACTTGGTGAAGCCGGCGTCCAGCGCGCCCATGGCGGCGGCTTTAATATGATCGGGAGTATCAAAATCGGGCTCGCCCGCGCTAAAGTTGATCACTTCGATCCCCTCAGCCTTCATGGCCTTGGCCTTGGCATCAATAGCGAACGTGAGGGAAGGGGAGAGCGCCGCAGCGCGGTTGGAAGCTTGCATAGTCATCATGTAAGTAATGGGTAAAAGTAAGGTGTAATAGGAGGAGGAAAGCTAACGCTTTGGCCTGTCGTGTCAAACGCGAACCCAGCCGCTACTTGCAAAAATTTTTGACGAGGGAGCCAAAATTATTCTCACCAATCTTGATGATACCCAGCTCGCGCCTGGCATTATCGGTCGAGTCGGAAGCATGCGCCGCATTGACCATGATCGTCTGGCCAAACTCGCGCCGGATCGAGCCCGGAGGCGCCTTTGCCGGATCAGTTGGCCCGAGTACCTCGCGCATCCGCGCAACAGCATCCTTGCCTTCGTAGACGAGGCAGATGCATTTCTCGGTGCCAGGTTCATTGAGCTGATCCTTGCCCGTTTGCGCAGGCCAGCGGCCGGTCATAAAATGGACGATGCTGTCGAACTGTTGCTGTCCGGCGATAGGGCCGACTACCTGAGCAAGTTGCTTCACGGTGTCCGCGTCCAATTGAATCTGAAGGCCGGATTGCAGCAAATCTTTCGCCCGATCACCCACAGGTCCGCAGAGCTTCTCTCGCAGTATGTCGCGAACGGGTCCGTAAAACTCGAGCGCTTCGGCGGGTGTCATCCGGTGGACCTTGATCGCAGCAATCTGGAGTCCGCTTTTGGCAAACAGATCCATCACGTTGCCGGGACGGCCGCTCGGGAAGCGGAAGTTATCGGGCTTGATGATGACGAGCGTGCGCTCATGGTCAGGTTCGTTCGCGACTGCGGCGTCTTGGTTGAGCGCTGAATCCTTCTCGGCGTACTTGCCCCAGATGCACAGGTGCTCGCGCGTTTCTTCTACGCTTGGCGCGATCAGGACGGCCGGTTCAAAATAACGAACAGAGTTATCTGCATTGAGCAAATAATCCCCATACGTTTCGCGGATTGTTTCGCCCTTGATGGATTCGCGGTAAATTTTGCCGACGGCGTCGTAAGTACGGCGGACAGCATTCTCGCCTTTGAGCAGGAGCATCATGGCCCGCTTCCGGCGACCAGTTTTAGCGTCCGGCATATAATTCTGCTGCACGTAGTCCCGCACGAGTTCTTGGATGTGCCTGTCTTCTGGCGCCTGGCTGTGGACGACGACCTTGAGGTACTCCTCGACGAGCTCCTTGCTGGGGGCAAACATTTCGGCGCTGACGAGCTCGAGCGCGGTCCGCGTCAAGAGGCGAGCAAGGATCCCTCCCGTCCTCGACTTGGAAAGGGTATAAGGATTGATTAAAACGTAGCTAAGTTCTTCTGCCATAAATAAGACGTCTGATTTTTTGTAAGTACTTCTGTAAAAAGGGGTGCCACGCTATAAGCATCGATCCGCAGCGTCAACGGGAAAATGATCCTTTTTATGGGAAGGGATTCTCATTGATTAACTCGGCGGTTTTAGCTAACGCCGAGGGCCCGCAAGAAAGAGAGCGGTCTAGATTTTTGTTATGTTTCAACTTTTCACCAAGTGCAGCCAGACCCGAGCCCGACGTGGACGGCTAGTTACGGCCCATGGGGCGATCGAGACGCCTGTCTTCATGTCCGTCGGGACGCAAGGATCGGTTAAGGGGCTCACTGCCAGTAACTTATATGATTTAGATGCGGAGATCATCCTGGCCAATACGTATCACATGCTTCTCCGGCCGGGCTTGGAAGGGATCGAGCGGCTGGGGGGTCTGCATAAATTCATTAACTGGCAGCGTCCGATTTTGACTGATAGCGGCGGCTTTCAGGTGTTCAGCTTGTCTAAGATACGTAAAATGAGTGACTTGGGTGTTGAATTCCGCTCTCACATCAATGGCGACCTCGTCTGGCTTGGACCTAAGGAGGCAATCGGCATGCAGCAGGCGCTAGGATCGGACATCATGATGGTCCTGGATGAGTGTCCGCCATGGGATGCTGAGGAAGCTGCGGTTAAAAAGGCTGTCCAGCGTACAATCGATTGGGCCCAAGCATGTTATAATCATCATCATGCTTCAGACAAAGAGGCGCACCGGAAGCAGCTCCTGTTTGGAATCGTCCAGGGTGGTAAATTCGCTGATTTACGTAAAAAGTGCGCCGAGGCCCTGCAAGAGGTCAAGTTCGACGGCTATGCCATCGGCGGCGTCAGCGTCGGCGAGCCCGAGCCCGAGATGTATGCTGCGATCGAGGCTTCTGTACCCCATCTCCCCGAAGATCGGCCGCGGTATGCCATGGGCCTCGGACACCCAAATCAGCTGGTTGAGATGGTTGCGCAGGGGGTCGATATGTTTGACTGCGTCCTGCCTACCCGGATGGCGCGCCACGGAAGCGTCTACACTCACGACGGAATGTATGACATCCGGCACGCCCGATACCAGTGGGACCAGGAGCCGCTCGAGCCCGGGTGCGCTTGCCCCGCATGTCAGCAGCACACTCGGGCGTACCTGCGCCATCTGCTCAAAGGCCGGGAGCTAACGGCTATGTTGCTCATCAGCCTGCATAACACGTACTTTTATATCAACTTGATGAAGAACATCCGCCGCGCGCTTGAAATGAACCGCTTTGGTGAATTTCGGCAAACGTTCATGGCGCGATACCTTGCATCTGCGGCGACAGCTTCTGCTGGCGTTTGACGCGGCGCCCTATATATATATGAGCGCTCTTCCAATTTCCAAAACTTCCACCCCCACCTACTTCTATGACCACTTCTCTCCTCCTCTTCACTGCCCAGCTCGAATCCGCCGTGCCCGCGAAGCCGCCCATTTGGATGCAGTACTTTCCGTTTCTGATGATCGCGGTGATCTTTTATTTCCTGCTCATTCGTCCGCAAACACAAGCGAAGAAGACGCACGACGCGCTCGTCGCCGCCGCAAAGACGGGGGACGACGTGGTGACGAGTGCCGGAATTTTGGGCACGATCACCAACGTCAAGGACCGGACCTTTGTCGTGAAGATCGCCGACAACGTGAAGATCGAAGTGCTCAAATCGCACATCGCTTCGGTGCAGAAGTCGGTGGCGGTTTCGTAACCGCGCGAATGACGACTTGCAGCGGGAGGGGCTTGTGATATAGCAGCGTGCTCTCATGTTCTATGTTTCTTTGGCGGCGGCGCTCGCCTTTTTCATCTGCTTTATCTGGTACCTGGCTTCGGACGACGAAAAGAAGCGTCGCCAGCTAGGGTTAGCAGCGACGGCTGCGGCGCTTGTTAGCTGCCTGTGCTGGCTTTTCCCGCTGGATCGGGCGATCAAGCTGGGGCTCGATCTGAAGGGCGGAACGTCGTACGTGGCAGAGTTGCAGGGGCAGCTTTCTCCGGCGGCGCTGGACCAAGCGGTGGAGGTGATCCGCAAGCGGCTGGATCCGACCGGAACGCGCGAGTTGATGCTGCAGCCAATCGGCTCGAACCGGATCAGCGTGCAGATTCCTGGGCTGGCAGAAGCCGATAAGGCGGAGGCGCGGACGAAACTCTCCAAGGTTGCCAAGCTGGAATTCCGCCTCGTACACCCACAGAGCGATACGCTCGTGCAGCAGTGGGAGGAAAGCGGCCGGCAGCTTCCGATTGAGGCCGCCATCACGCATGAGGTGCTGCCCAATACATTTGAAAATCAGAAGGGCGAGCAGGTCAAAGGCTGGATCGTGGTCGACCGGACGGCGGCGATGTCGGGCAAGCATGTATCGCGCGCGTTCAAAACGTTTGATCAGATTGGTCGCGCCGAGGTGGCGCTTGAATTTGACGGAGAGGGAAGGCGCCTATTCGGTGATTTGACAGAGAAGGCGGTCGGCCAGCGACTCGCGATTGTGCTCGACGGCGAAGTGCGGAGTGCGCCACGGGTCAATGAGCGCATCGACGGCAACGCGGTGATCAACGGAATGGGGAATGCAACGGAGGCGGACGAGCTCTCGAGCGTGCTTGAAAATCCGCTGGAAACGCCAGTGCAGATTATTGAGGAGCGCGGGATTGATCCTTCATTGGGCCGCGATTCTATCGAAAGCGGGCGTAATGCGGGCGTAATCGCGTTTGTCGGTGTGATTATCTTTATGGTGATTTACTACCGCTTTGCCGGTTTGGTTGCGGTCTTGGCGCTGGTCGTGAATTTGATTTTGATGATGGGCCTGCTGGCGCAGTTCCATTTTACGCTGACGTTGCCGGGCATCGCGGGGATCGTGCTGACGATCGGTATCGCGGTGGATGCGAACGTGCTCATCTACGAGCGCATCCGGGACGAGCTCGCGCATGGCAAGCCGCTGCGGCAGGCGATCCATGCCGGGTTCGACCGGGCATTTAGCGCGATTTTTGATTCCAACATTACGACGCTCATTCCAGCCGTAGTGCTGATGTTCCTGGGGACGGGCCCGCTGCGGGGCTTTGCCGTCACGCTGACCTTGGGCATCATCGCTAATTTGTTTGCCGCAGTCGTCGTGACTCGCAACGTGTTTGAGTGGCTGCTGGCGCACAATCGAATCTCGAAGCTCACGATGATGCACATGCTGCGTAATCCAAAGTTTGACTTTCTCCGGTATGGCAAGCCGGCAGTGGCGCTCTCAATGGTGCTCATCCTTGCATCGATCTTCGTTTTCTCGCAAAAGAAGAGCGAGCTGCTCGGTGTTGACTTTACCGGCGGTGATGCGCTGACGCTTCGCTACGAGCAGCTGGTACCGGTCGAGCAAGTTCGCTCCGCGCTCGAGCAAGCGGGAGTGCGTGAGTGTCTGATTCAGTATGCGCGCGACGCCAAGCAGCTGGTACTGCAGGCGCGCGTGGGCGAGGGCGAGTTGGTTGAGCGGACGCTGCGCGAGCGCTTCCCGCAAGCCGGCTTTGCGCACGGAAGCTTGGACAGCATCGGGCCGCAAGTCGGCGATGAGCTCAAGCACCGCGCGCTCTTTGCGTTGGGCCTGGGCCTGCTGGGCATCTTGGTTTACGCCGCGATCCGGTTTGAATGGGCGCAGGCCGTCGCCGCCGCGATTGGTCAGCTGCACGACGTGCTCATCGCGATCGGGATGATGGCGCTCTTGCAGCGCGAGCTCACGCTTCCCTTGGTCGGAGCGTTCCTGACGATTGCGGGTTACTCGATCAACGATAAGATCGTCGTCTTCGACCGAATCCGCGAAGGAATGAAGCTGGGCGAAGGCGGCACCCTGCGTGAGCAGATCAATCGCAGCTTGAATTTGACGTTGGCGCGCACGCTCCTCACAGGTACGACGATGATCATCGCGACGCTCGCACTCATTTTCTTCGGCGGCCCTGTGATCCACGACTTCGCGCTGGCGATGCTCATCGGTATTTTGTCCGGACTCTACTCCTCGCACTTCATCTCGCCACCGCTGGCCGAATGGCTCGACTATTCCCACCAGAAGCGCAAGCGGGCGAAGGCAGTTCGTGCGAGCGCCTGATCGCATGACGAGCGCGCCTCCGGTCCCGATCTGGCAGTGGCCGCCGCCGGATCCGCAAGCGGAGGCGTTGGGGCACACGTTGGGCGTTTCACCGATTCTGGCAACGCTGTTGCGACAGCGCGGATTCACGGACGAGGCCGCCGCGCGCGCATTCCTCGACCCGAAGCTGCAAGCCTTGGGCGATCCGTTCCTGATCACCGATCTGCGCGTTGCGGCCGAGCGCTTGTTGCATGCGATTGCGCAGAGTGAGTCGATCATTCTCTATAGCGACTACGATGTCGACGGCGTCACTTCATCCGCCCTGATGCTGCGAGCGCTCAGAAAACTTGGCGCTCAAAAGATTCGCAGCTTTCTGCCACACCGGATGGACGAGGGATACGGCCTCACGCGCGACGGGTTGGAACGATGCTTGCAGGAGCACGGCGGCGCTCCGGGCGTGCTCGTCGCACTCGATTGCGGGACGAATTCACCCGATGAGATCGCATGGTTGCAGGCGCAAGGGACGAGCGTTATCGTCGTCGATCACCACACGCTGGGCGATCGGTTGCCGGAGTGTGCCGCCGTTGTGAATCCGCATCGGGACGGCGCGCGGACCTATTTTGCGACGGTGGGTCTGGCTTTCAAACTTTGTCACGGGCTTCTCAAGCTGCTACCCGAAGGCGAACGTGTTTTCGATTTGCGAAATTACTTAGATCTGGCCGCCACGGGGACGATTGCTGATATCGTGCCGCTCGTGGAGGAGAACCGGATCCTCGTACATCACGGCTTGCGCGTGCTCGAGCAAACGCAGAATGCGGGATTGCGTGCGCTCAAAGAAATCACGGGGATGAAAGGTGCGGCGACGCCGTATGATATCGGCTTTAAGATTGGTCCGCGGCTCAATGCGATGGGGCGGCTGGGGGATGCGCTCGAGTCATTGCAGCTCTTGACGACCGACGATGCGCAGGAGGCCGAGCGTTTGGCGCAGGCACTCGATCTGCGCAACCGGGAGCGGCAAGAGACTGAGCGAGGCGTTTTGGAAGAAGCAAAGGCGCGGCTCGAAGCTGAGTTTGATCCGGAGCGGAGCCGCGCGATCGTGGTGGGCGGACGTGGCTGGCATCCCGGCGTGGTGGGCATTGTCGCGTCACGCCTGCAAAAACTGCACTACCGGCCCGCGATCATCATTGGGTTTGACGATGCCGGCATCGGGAAGGGAAGCGCGCGCAGCATCGCCGGATGTCATATCGCCGACGCGCTGCGGGCATGCGAAGAGCATTTGGAGCGCTGCGGTGGACACGCGATGGCGGCGGGGCTGACGATTCAAGAAGAAAAGCTGCCGGCATTTTGTAGTGCGCTAGAAGCGTGGCTTGCGGAAAACGTCCCCGCTGATGCGTGGCAACCGCGACTGGCAATCGATGCATTGATTGATCCGCAAGCGATCACGGTTGGATTGTGGGAAGAGCTCCAAAAGCTCGCGCCGTTTGGGCAGGGGAACCCGGAGCCGGTGCTGGCGGTCGGCCCGGTCATGTTCGATCGTCTGCCCTCGGCTTTCGGGAAAGAAGCGCAACACCTGAAGATGACGATTCGCACCGGAGCCGGGCGAACGGAAGCGGTGGCGTTTGGTCAAGCGCACTGGTTGGCGAATACGCCGTCGCTGCCTCTCTTCTTGGGTGGAAATTTACGCTGGGACGATTATCGCGATACAATCCAGCTTCGGCTCATGGATTGGAAGTCGGCGGATTAAGCTTGGATAACCGGACTACGGCAAGGGTGATCTGATTGGCCAGCCGATATCTTCCGGCCGACGGATACTGTTGGGATCGCAGGTAATAACGGCTGTGCCGTCTCTCACGACGGATGTGCAGCTCATCATATCGCGTCGTCGGTCACTTGCGCCGGAGGGAACAGCGGGCGTGACAGGGGCGGTTGGAGTTGACTTGGGCTTTTGCAAAGGGGCGGATTTACTAGGATTGTTACCCTTGAGTTGGTCATATATTACTACCGCACTACCGGCAGCCACGAGAAGGCCGACCCAGGCGCCGAATTTTTCCCAAGTGAAGGGGCCGCGTAAAAGAGAGCGTGAGGGAGATGGCCGCATTATCCGAAGGGGTGTTAAGGATTATTTCTAGGGCTGTCGCAAAAGCGCAATGAGTTAGAGCCTGTTGCAAGTTGGCCTAAAGGACCAAAATCGAAATCAACGCAAAGGGAAGGGCGTGGAGCGGCG
Organism: uncultured Verrucomicrobiaceae bacterium; assembly: GCA_964473925.1. Classification (GTDB taxonomy): domain Bacteria; phylum Verrucomicrobiota; class Verrucomicrobiia; order Methylacidiphilales; family CAYYVW01; genus CAYYVW01. Next base: position 180,318 of record CAYYVW010000001.1, on the reverse strand, counting down.
CATAATGCGAGTGGAGTTCCTGGTGGAAGAACGAGCGTCCTGGCAGGGACACAGCGGAGGGTCTCTGGATTCACGGCGAAGATCGGACGATCTTCGTTGGCAAGAGGCACAGGAGGAGGAGCAGGCGGCGCGGGAGCGAATGCCTCGAAGGCGAGTCCCGGTTCTAGGGTCGAGCTTGGTACAGTCGCAAGTTTGCGCTCAAGAGGTAGTTCCGGCGCGGGACCGGAAACCGGTGCAGGCACCGGTTCGGTGGGCGTAGGGCTTTTATCTCCTGAGAGAAGTGCGGCTAAACTGACGACAAGCAGTGCAGTGCTTGCAATTCCACCGGCACCGAGTCGGACCGTTCTTAATCTTTGAGCAATTTCACGACGAGAAGACATAATTGGGATACTTCCCGCATGCGGAAGAATTTGTCAACCTGGGTTCTGGAGCTGTTTTAAAGAGCAGGCGAGAGGGAGGGTTGCCGACGAGGAGTTGCACGCAATTGATCGACCGGCTGACACTCGCTAGTGCGAGGGTTGCGAATGCAAAGTGTGTTCGAGCGGGCGGCAGGAACGGGAGCCGACGTTGCTTGGGGATCTGGGGTAGGAGGCGTCTCGCGGGTAGCGAGCGAGTAAACAGTTGCCAATCCGCCGGCTAGCATCGCGACATTTATGGCGCTGCTGAGCCCTCTTCTTAAGAAATGAATTTTTTCGTGAATACTGCAACAGGGTCTACAAGCATGACGAAGAACGTGGCTCATACTTTCAAGCTATCCTCCTGCGCGGGTGATTTGTCAACTCTGACTAGGCAAGTCAATGCCCTGCTCCCCAATCTTGCCCCAGGTGAGGCCGGCGAGGGCAGGCGTAGCAGCGGTCATGGCGGCAAAGATGGAATCAAAGTCGCGCAAGTCGGTGTGCGCATTGAAGGCATGGAGGAGAGCGAGGAGGATCTCCAAGTCATCCCGCGCGCTGCCTGGAGTGGTGATGGCTTGCTGAAGGCGTTGCAGTCGCCCACCGCGATTAATCATGGTGCCGCGTTTTTCAGCGAAGCCGGCGCCTGGCAGGAGATAGTGCGCGTGGACGCTCGAGCCGTTTTCGAGCAAACCGCAATGAATGTGCAGCGGAATTTGCTGCAGCGCCGCTAGAGGGATGCCGGCCGCCCGTGCATCTTCATGGAAGACGAGCAAGGCTTGCAGTTTGCCCGACGCTGCGGCGCCGGTCAGTTTTTCAAGAGCGGATTGGTTGACATCGAAACCCAGGAGCGCTGCTCCGGCGGTGTTGGGGTTGAGATCATCACCACGGAGGAGGCCATCCGCTTGTGTGGGGCGAGGAACGAGGGCAGTCGTGACGGCCTGTGCGTCTCCCTGACTAAGTGCACGGCGCAGTTCGGCAGCGAGGAAGATCTCCTCATTGGTCATGCGCGCAGAAAGAAGGATACCGATTTGCGCGGGCTGGACGTTTTGCAAGCGCTCCCGGATTTGCGTGAACGCCTGTGACCATTCGATCGGCAGCAGTGTGGAGCCAACCCGGGCCTGCGGCTGGGTGATGCGCCGAGCATCCTGCAGGTAGTGAAAGCCGAGGCGGCCGGTATCACACATCCAGTGCGAATTGACGCTCTCGTTGATGCGCGGAGTCAGGCGATAGACTTTTCCTTCGCGACTGCCGATCGTCACGTTGCAGCCGGTTGAGCATCCGGTGCAGAGGCTTTTGGTCTCTTTGAGAAACCAGACGCGCATTTGAAAGCGGAAATCTTTGCTCGTGAGTGCACCGACTGGGCAAATATCGACCGTGTTGAGCGAATACTCGTTATCAAACCGCTGGCCCGGATGTGCGGTAAGGGTGGTGTGGCTGCCGCGCTCGGTGAAGCCCAGGACCGGGTCGTGCGCGAATTCGTCGGTGAAGCGGATGCAGCGCGAGCAGAGGATGCAGCGCTCGTCATCGAGCACGATTTTTTTGCCGAGGTCGACTGCCTTGGGTTTGTGAACTTTCTCCTCGACGAACCGGCTGCCCGCATTGCCGTATTGCACGGAGAATTCTTGCAGTCGGCATTCGCCCGCCTCGTCACAAATGGGACAGTCGAGCGGATGGTTGATGAGTAAAAACTCGAGCACGCCCTTGCGGCATTCCTCGACGAGGGGCGAGCCGGTACGCACCGCCATTCCTTCGGTAGCGGTGGCGGCACAGCTGATTTGCGGCCGGGGATTCCATGCGATCTCGGGCTTGCCATCTTGGCCGAGGACGGGCTGGCGGTTGGCGTCCATCTTGGGACTGCCGAGCTCGACCAGGCACATGCGGCAGTTGCCAGGCACGGAAAGCTTGGGGTGGTAGCAATAGTGCGGGATGAACTTGCCGTGACGGCGCGCTGCCTCGATGACATTCAGGCCCTTGGGCACTTGCACCCACTGGCCATCAATCTGCACATTGACCAGCGGCGCATCCGCAGACGGTGCGTCGTGGTTGTGCGGATTTTTAACTAAACCAGAACAGGAGCAGGACATAGAATTATTTGGCGGAGCTCTTTGCAGCGAATTCTTCCGGAAATTTTTCTGTGAAACTTTGCACCGGCCAAGCGCACGCTTCGCCGAACGCGCAGATCGTGCGGCCCGCGATGTTATCGGCGATGTTATGAAGGAGCTTGGCATCCTGAGCGCCGCGGCCTTCGCCGGACGTCATCCGGCGCAACACCTTGTGCATCCAGAGCGAGCCTTCGCGACACGGCGTGCATTGGCCGCACGATTCATGCGCGTAGAACGCGGCGATGTTCTCAAGCGCCGCAACCATATCGCGCGAGTCGTCCAGGATGATGACGCCGCCCGAACCTGCCATTGAACCCGCTGCTGCGAGCGCATCAAAATCTAGCGGAAGATCTTCCCAGCTGCCCTCGTGATCGGTCGCAGAGCCGTCCGCCTGCTTTACCTTCCACCGAAAGCGCTCATGCGCCGCGAGAACCTTCGCCGATGAGCCGCCCGGGATGATCGCCTTGATTTTGCGGCCGGCGAGGGGGCCGCCGCACATTTCATGTACGAGCTGACCAAGCGTGACAGCGCCGACTTCAATCTCGTAATAGCCCGGTTGCTGCACGTCGCCGCTCACGCACAGGATGCGCGTGCCGGTGTTGCCGGGCCGGCCGAGCTTGGCGTACGACGCGCCGCCGAGCTCGATGATGTGTTTGACGGCGCAGAGCGTCTCCACGTTATTGACGATCGTCGGGCATTGGTAGAGGCCGAGCACCGCCGGAAAATAGGGCGGCTTGATGCGCGGATAGGCGCGCTTGCCTTCGAGCGATTCGATCAGTCCCGTCTCTTCCCCGCAGATGTACGCGCCGGCGCCGCGGTGGACGTAGATCTCAAGATCATAGCCGGTTCCGAGAATATTTTTACCTAGAAAATTTTGCTTTCGCGCTTCGGCCAACGCGCGTTCGAGGATTTTAGCCCCTTCGACAAACTCGCCGCGGATGTAGATGTAGGCCAAGTGCGCCCGGTTGGCGAAGGCGGAGATGATCATCCCTTCGAGGAGCTGATGCGGATCTTTGTAGATGATCTGCCGATCCTTGAAGGTGCCCGGCTCGGATTCGTCCGCGTTGCAGATGAGATAGACGGGCTTGGTGTTTTTGGCGTGATCGATGAAGCCCCATTTCACCCCGCAGGAGAAGCCCGCGCCGCCGCGGCCGCGCAGGCCGGATGTTTTGACCTCGGTCACAATCGCCTCCGGCGCCATGCCAAGCGCTTTCTTGAGCTGCTCATAGCCGCCATGGCGCAGGTAGCAGTCGAGATCTACGGTGTAGCCGGACGTATCGACGCTTTTCAGGATGAGGCGATGCTCGAGCGGATGCGTGGGACGAGCGATGGGCGCATCTCCCAGGAAATCAGCCGTCGGATTGGTGCGCGCTTTATCGGCGAGCTCGGCCGCGCGTTCTGGCGTGACGTTTTTGTGGAACGCTTCGTTGACTAAGACGACCGGTGCGTTATGGCACGCGGCCAGACACTCGACAAATTCGACGGAGAACTTGCCATCTTCGCTAACGGCGAGGCCATGTGGATCTTCCTGCGCAATGCCACAGCGAGCCTTGAGCTGATCGGCCAGCGCCGCGCTGCCACGCATTTGGCACGAAAGAGTGCGGCACACCTTGAACTGGACTCGGCCAGCAGGATGCTGCCGGAGCATGGGGTAGAACGTGACGAGCTCCAGGATTTGAATGGGCTCGAGCTGTAAACGGCCGGCGATCCATTCCACGCCGTCCTCGCCGACACACCCGAAGGCCTCTTGCCAGTGATGTAAGAGCGGCAGGCTCGCGCTGCGAAGCGATGCCGGGTAGCGCGCGACAATGGCATCCGTTTGCGCAATGAATTCGGCTGAGAGTGCGGAGGCGCACGTGGTATGGGTAGCGCTCATCGATCGCATTCTCCCATGACAAAATCCAAACTGCCGAGAATGGCAGGCACATCGCTAACCATGTGGCCAGGCAGCAGTTTGGGCAGGATGCTGAGGGCGACGAAGGAAGGCGCGCGGATCTTCAGCCGGTACGGAACACCACCGCCCTTGCTGTGGATGAAAAAGCCGAGCTCACCCTTCGGGTTCTCCGCGCCGAAGTAGACCTCGCCCGGCGGCGCGTTGATCCCTTCGGTGACGCGGATGAAATGGTGGATGAGCTCTTCCATCTTGGTGAGGACCGTCTCTTTCGGAGGGAGGTACTCTTTGAAATCGGTGACAAAGTACGGGCCGCTGGGGACGCTTGTCAGCACCTGCTCGAGGATGCGGCAGCTTTGGCGCAGTTCTTCCAAGCGAACAAGGTAGCGGTCAAAGCAATCGCCGGTCGTGCCAACTGGGACTTCAAACTGGTACTGCTCATACCCGAGATAAGGATTCGCCCGTCGGACATCGTAATCGACGCCGCTGCCGCGGAGGTTGGGACCGGTCAGGCCATACGCAACGGCATCTTCCGCAGAGATGACGCCGATCTCTTTGTTGCGGTTGATGAAGATCGGATTGCGCGTCAGGAGCCCGTCGATCTCTTCGATCTTGGGCTTGAACTGTTGGACGAATGCGCGGGCCTGCTCGATGAAGCCGGGGGGCAGGTCGCGCGTCATCCCGCCGATGCGGGTGTAGCTGGTCGTGAAGCGCGCGCCGGTGAGCTTCTCGCACAGGTCATAAATTTTTTCGCGCTCGGTGAACGTGTAGAGGAAGATCGTCATCGCGCCCAGATCCAGGCCCATCGCGCCGAGGCCGAGAAGGTGCGCGGAGATGCGTGCAAGTTCGCAGCAGATGACGCGGATGGCGCCGCCGCGCGGGGGGATCTGCCAGCCCATCAGTTTTTCTACCGCACACGCGTACGCCACGTTGTTGGCGAGCGGCGCCAGGTAGTCGAGCCGATCGGTGTACGGGACGAACTGATTGTAGGTCATGTTCTCGGCGATTTTCTCGTCGCCACGGTGGAGGTAGCCGATATCTGGCTCGGCGCGCGTAATGATCTCGCCGTCGAGCTCAAGCAAAATGCGCAGCACGCCGTGGGTCGACGGATGCGACGGCCCCATGTTGAGCACCATCCGCTCGCCGGCCATTTCACCGGAGCCGATCCCCGTGCGCGCCGCCGCGTCTGGATGCTCGAGGAGGGTGGAAGTGCTCATGTTCGTAAAAAATTAAGAGCTTCCCATCGGCCGACGCGCACGGGGTTCTTTATCCATGACGAGCGCATCCGAAGGCGAGGTGACAAACGGGCCGCCTTCGAGCGGTGCGATCTCGCTAAACGCCTCGCCCGGCATATCGGACGGCTTGCCCTCCAGCGGGAAATCTTTGCGCAGCGGATAATACGGATAGCCCGGCCACATCAGGATGCGCCGCAGATCGGGGTGGCCAGTGAAGGTGATCCCCATCATGTCGAAAATTTCCCGCTCGTGCCAGTCGGCCGTCGGATAGAGCGCGGCGAGGGAAGGGGCCTGGGGAGCATTTTCCGACAGCGCGATCTTCAGCCGCAGATGCGTACGTTGGGTGAAGTTGTAAAACTCGTATGCGATTTCGTACCGCAGCTCTTCGCCGTAATGATCGATGCTGGTGATATCCACCAGGAACGTGTAGCCGGCAGCTTTGAGCGCCTGCGCCGCGCGGACCAATGCTTCGGGACGCAGATGCAGCGTCGTTTCGCCACGGAACTCGACTGTGCCGAGCAGATCTGCGCCGAGCGTGCGCGTGAGCTCATTCAGAACAGTCGTGGGAGATACGGAGCTCATCGGAAGTTAAGCAGCAGTTTGTGCTAGCGAAGGAATTTGGGCCACAGCAGCGGGGGTGAGGGGAGCCTCGGGCTTTTGCTTGAGCTGGCGCAGCGACGGCTCGGTCATGATTTTGGTCTGCAGACGCATGAGACCCTCGAGCAGCGCCTCGGGCCGCGGCGGACAGCCGGAAATATAGACATCCACCGGCAGCAGGCGGTCGATCCCCTGCAGGACGGCATAGCTGCGGTACATGCCACCGGTGCTCGCGCATGCGCCCATGGCGATGACCCACTTGGGGTCGGGCATTTGGTCGTAGATGCGTTTGGTGGCCAGCGCCATTTTGTAGGTGACGGTCCCTGCGACGATGAGCAAATCCGACTGCCGGGGCGAGAAGCGCATCACCTCGGCGCCAAAGCGGGCAATGTCGAACTTGGCGGAGGCCGCCGCCATCAGCTCAATCGCGCAGCAGGCCAGCCCCATCGGCATAGGCCAAAGGGAGTTTTTACGCATCCAATTGACGGCGGACTCAAGCGTCGTCAGGACGATATTGCCCTCGACTTTTGAGTTGTAGCCCAGCTCGTGCGCACGAGGCTGAAACTCCGCCGGCCGCCCGTGGATCATAACACCCGACAGCATAATGCCGCTAAGAGCGCAAGCAAGGGCAATTTGTGAAATTTTTCACAAAGTTTTAGCCGCCGCCGAGGATAGGACTTTGGCGGGAGCTAAAGCGAAGTCTCGGCTAGGCCGTTAAACCAATTTTTCGCCCACCCCCTCTCCCGCTCGCCGAAGCCGTTCAACTTCGGCAAGAAGGCGGCGGAGATCCCGATGATCGGGATGGGTGCCCCGAAGATGGATAACTTGTGTCAGAGCCTCACCGAGAGGGCCGAGAGGACTGTTTGCCTCTGGAACCGCAATGCCTCCGACTGAGGGGGTGCTGGATGAAGCCCCGAGCGATGCGCGCGGAGTGGATTTTGCTGTGTTGCTCATTGTGGTATGTCTCCTTATGGATGACACACCAGGAATGGGCTCGAGCGCTCAAGGCGCCTTACCCAAGAGAACTTAGTTCGGGTTTTTCCCGCACATCCGCAAAAGACTTTCGCCGCTTGCGTGGCCACCGTGGCTTCTCTTACAACCCGGTTGGCAACCCCGCCCCTTCGAGCCGGATTTCCTGATGTTGAATGACAAGTACCGCAGCGAGGGCGGAACGTCTACCTAAAATTTGCAGGTTTTATCTTTGAGGCGCCGCCAGGTGGTCCGCCGGAATTCCTGCAATCTTGCAGAAGTTCTTAAACAGCAGGAGCGCGCGCTGGCGATGCTCGGCCGCGCGGGCCTCGTGCGCGGCGGCAGCGTGGTCGGCTTTATCGGGCGCGTCCGCAAAGTCTTTCTCAAGCCACGCTCGCGCCATGCACTCGGTCGGCTCGGGGTGAAATTGCAGCCCGTACGCGCACGGGCCCACCCGAAATGCTTGATGGCATCCTTGGAACGGCTCGGAGAGCGCGATGCCCGAGCCGATATCGGCGATGCAGTCGCTGTGTGATTCAAAGGCTTGGATTTGAGTGGGAAACCCGGCAAAGAGCGGATCGTGCTGCCCGGCTTCCGTGAACGTGAGCGGGTAGTCCCCATGCTGCGGGCAGCAGCCCAGCTCCACCCGGCCGCCTGCGCATATAGCCAGGAGCTGCGCACCCAGGCAGATGCCCAGAAAAGGTGTTTGATCCGTGAGGATGGAGTGCAGCAGCGCCTTTTCCTCTACAAGAAACGGATACTCCGCCTCCTGCAGACAATTCATCCGCCCGCCGAGCGCGATGACGCCGTCCCATTCCCGTGCCGAGCGCGGGCAGGGGACGTCCCCTAGGAAGATGCTTTCCAGAAAAATGCCGGCTTGGTCTGCGGCCTCTTGCAATAAGCCGGCGCTCGAATCCCGCATCTGCTGGAGGACCAGTAGGCGGCCCGAGTTACGTGTGGTGTGTCTCACCGGCCCATGCTTCTAACGCTCGCGGATGGTGTTGGCAAGTGTAGCTATAGACGAAGCGCCCCATCGGCTACCGAAGTCCGCGGCGGATCAAGCAGCGCAAGCGGCGGCAGCGGCTGCCGGAGAGCGGGAGCGGAATCCGCACCAGGTGCATCGGTGGTAAAGCGATACCGCACGCTTTCGGCAGATTTGCCTGCAGGCAGCGGAGTGGTCGGTGGAATGTAATTCATGCCAAGTACATGTTCGAGGACGGGAGCCACGACAAGCGCAGCCTCTTCTTGTCCGTAGCGACTGAGGCGGCCGGCGATCTCTTTTCTGACAAAATCTCGGGTGCTTTCGCTTTCTGGCGGACCCGATTCAGGCAGGACGTCCCAAGCTGCTTGCAGATTGGCCATGGCTCTTCGGAAGCCCGCGAGATCGTTTGAAGCAACTCGGTTTGGTCGCCGACCATCGGGAGGGGGTTCCTTCAACGGCACCGGATGGTAGCCCACTCCTCCATTATGCACAGTGACCCTCTCTCGAGTGACTATCTGCGGCCGAATGTTCGGTGGAGGAATTTGATCCATATCAGGCATGGTCCATGCGCTGTGGATGTACAGGGCATCTCCGAGTTTTTTTGCTAAATCTATCTTTTCTTCCGGTTCCAATACCTGACGACTCAAACCAGCCCGGGCAGCCAATTCAGCTATAGTTTCGACCGCATCCACATTGCCACAGCGCGTGTCCTGGTCATTTCGCGGAAGAATGAACAATTCACCATCCAGATAAGCAAATTGCCGATCTGCTGCCAGGGGATTGCTCATCTGAGTAAAGGTACCGCAGCGACCCGCTTCCTTCAACCTGCCGCGCATAAACATTTGTTAAGATTTGCCGGCTTGCGGAATGGTTGATCGTGGGATGGGCGTCCGGGCTGGCAATGCGGAGCGGTTTAGATAAGGTGGCGCGCGTGCGATTGCGACTGGCAGTTCTAATTCTCATAGCTGGACTTGGGCTCTCGTTTTTTCAAGCTGCGGTCGTCCGGGCGCAGTACGTGACGCACCCGGGGGACGCATCGGCGTCGAAGAAAAAGGTAGGTGAGAAGAAGGCTGCAGCTCCTGCTTCTCAGGAGCAGATTCACCGCGTCGCCAAGGGAGAAACGCTCAGCGCGATCGGCCGCAAGTATGGGGTGAGTGTGGAGGCGCTCAAAAAAGTGAACGGCTTGCGCGGCAACCATATCATCGTCGGACAAAAGCTCCGACTCCCCAAGCACACCAAGGGTTCTTCCGCGGAAAAACTCACCACCGTACCCGAACCGGGTCGCGCTGCGCCGTCACGCAATCCTCCCGAGCCGTCAGAGAAGCTAACGAAAAAAGAGCCGGACTCTCCAAAAAAGAAAAACAAAAAGGAAGAGGATGACGAGAAGCCGGCCTACCGCTTTTTAACGCGCGCGTTGCTGCGGGAGATTGATGCGCCGCGCGTGGTCAAAGGCCGGTGGAAATACATAGTTCTGCATCACAGCGGAACGCCGAGCGGCGACGCGAAGATCTTCGAGTATTACCACAAGAACGTCCGGCACATGGAGAACGGGCTGGCCTACCACTTTGTCATCGGCAACGGAAACGATTCGGGCGACGGCGAGATCGAAGTCGGCAATCGATGGCGGCGGCAGATCAAAGGCGGGCACGTCGCCAACGAGGCGCTCAACCCCATCTCGATCGGCATCTGCTTTGTCGGGAACTTCAACGAGCGCGCGCCCAGCGCCAAGCAAATGGCCGCGGCGATTGAGCTCGTCACACACCTGCAGGAGCGCTGCGGCTCGCCTGCGCCGGAAGTATTCGGCCACCGCGAAATGAAAACGCGCGGGACGGAGTGCCCGGGCTCACGCTTCCCCTTGAGCGTGTTTCACAAGCTCTTTAACGAATAGAAAAGAGCTGGTGGGTTGTGTAGGATTCGAACCTACAACCAAGTGCTTAAAAGGCACCTGCTCTACCATTGAGCTAACAACCCGAGACCCCAAAGAGCCGCCCACTTTTACAAACTGCGCCTACGCGCGCAAGCGGGAAGTGGGCGGCTAATCGAGGCCAATTAAATTCCGCAAACTAGTCGAGGGAGCGCGCTGAATAAATATTTCGTCGACCTGATGGCAGGCGGCGTCAACGGCAAGCGAGATACTCCGGTGTAGATTTCTTCCCGGGACAGAAGCAATGCCCGCGTAATCTCTGCCACAATCATAGGTGTAAGCTCGCTCTTGTCGCGGTTGAGAGCAATTTGCTCGGTATTCTCGATGACATTCCCTTCGGCGCTGTCTCAAGGCTTCCCGGGCTTGTTGTGCTGCTCCTTCTTTTTCCTCTCGCAAAAGAACCGCCCATTTGGGCAAGGAATGACTGAGGGGAGTAGCTCCTTTTACCGTTTGCCTCAGCCGGATCAGTGTTGCAAGGAGAGCCCGCTTTTCCTCTTCTTGTCGAAGCTTTGCTTCTATCTCTGCGACTTGGGCTGCTTCGCGCGCAGCCCGTTCCTTTTGGCGCTGTTCCCTCGCCGCCCGCTCCGGCGCGCGGGCTTCCCACAAGGCTCTCTGTTTGGCTTGCTCGCGTGCTTGCATTTGCGGGGCTAGAGCCTCTCGTAGGACAGCCTGTTTCTCTTCGATCGCCTCCCGCCGATGAAAATCCGGCACAAGCGGAGTTGGTGCGACACTCATGCTAACGCCCCCAACAGTGCGGCCCTCGCTGGCCTCTGCCAGCCAACCCGTCAACGCCTGGGAGAGAGTCCGGCATTCTTCGAAAATCACTCCAGTTGCTTGCGGGTCCATAACAGCCGGATACCCCGTCGAATTGTCAAAGATCTGGTCTGGGTTTCTTACCGATTCCAATCTTTGGGACACAACGCGCGCCTTCTTTGCCTCTCCGTTGGAGCCAAAGCGTATCACGAGTGTTTGCGTGTCACCGGCCACCGAAAGAGCTGTCGCTTGTGGATTACCTTTGTCATCAAACCAGAAGCGGGCCCGGGCCTCGCCCTCATCCAAAGCGAACGGTTCTTCAGGAATATCAAAAGACGGCCAACTTTTAGTGTAAGCCGGACGAGCCGTTCCCAACGGTTGATGAGCGGCCTGGCTTCGTAAAAAACAATCAACATACTGCGCCGGACCTTGCGTAGAATAATAGGATATCCCAAAATCCGCTTGCACCACCCTTGCCCTGCTCGGTGCTGCGGGCGCCTCGCCCAAAGAAAATTCGATTCCATGCTGCATGTCGCATTGCAAGCGTGAAACCAGCGCGGTCCGTGCGGGCACCAGATTCAAACGAGCAATTGGCTTTTCTCGGTTACTTAGCAAATACGCGCTTGCAATAATTCCAGATTCCAAGCCTGCCCTATCGCAACCCCTTTTACCGACAGAATCCAGATAGCTGATGGGCACAACCATCAAACTCATGCCTGCCTCAAATGGCGAACCAAATGCTGACCACGCCGTGCTCTCAATCGCTCCGCCCGCTACGTATGGTTCCGGTATTTGCATTTATTTTGCTATGCCGCAATGCCCGGCAGACGTCTATTGGTTTGTTAAACAAGTTCCAGAGTAGACGCCGCCGTTGATTTTCGCTAAGCAAGCACCCTGCGCGCGCGACTCCCATTTCCAGGACAGGTGGCTGAGCGGTTAAAGGCACTCGACTCGAAATCGAGAGACCCCTTAAAAGGTCCGTGGGTTCGAATCCCACCCTGTCCGAGGTTTTGCAAGTGCTTGATTACCAGTCACCGCATTTTCAAAAAGTCGGTCAAAAGGCGTTTTCTGGCCCATTTGCCAGCGAAATTGCCAGCAGGGTTCGCGTAAGTAGCGCACCGATAACGTACTCGGTCATTACCTAACGTGGACTTGGTCATCCCCCACTAAGGGAGGGCTAAGGCTTTCGGATAGATTTTCCTCGTGGAAAATCCCGTGAAAAACCGCTTCCGCATGTTTCGCCGCAAGAACGGCGTCTTCTATCTTCAGGACAATCTCACTGCCAAGCAAGAGTCCCTGAAGACCCGCAGCAAGGCCGTTGCCGAGCAATTGCACGCCGCGCGCAACCAAGCGGCCAGTCAGCCGTATTTGAATGTGTCGATGGCAAAGACGTACCTCTCCGCCAGCTCTCCCGAAATGGTCACGCGGACGTGGAATGATGTTATGGAGGACATGGCGATTCAGTACAAAGGCGCGACGTTGCGGCGTTGGAAGAAAGTGATTATTAGCCCGCCATTCCTCCCGCTCAAAAACATCCCGCTCGTTTACACCGACAGTTCGCACTTGCTCGCTGTCCTCCGCCATCCGAGGGCAGGGGTTTCGACGAACGTTTGGCTTCGCATTCTCCACAACCGCGCCCTCGGCCTTGGCTGGCTCCTCAATCCCGTCCTCGCCAAACGTGCCTGGCCTAAGATCGTTTACAAACAAAAGCGCGGCATCACTGCCGACGAACATCAACGCATTATTGATTCTGAAACAAACGTTGAATACCGCCTCTACTACGAACTCCTTTGGGAAACGGGCGGCTCGCAGACAGACATTGCCTGTCTCCACCGCGATAACGTTGATCTGGAGCAAAAGCTTTTGATGTATCAACGTCGTAAGCTCGAAGGCCAGCGTGTCGCCGGTGCCACGCTTGTCATTGGCCCGCGCTTACAAGCCGTTTTGGATCAATTACCGCAAACGGGTTGGCTTTTTCCCATACTCCACTTGCAGGAAGAAATGGTCCGCGCCTCCCGATTCCGCAAGCGTTGCCTCGTCCTGGGTCTCAAGGGGATTTCCCTCCATAGCTACCGTTACGCCTGGGCCGAGCGCGCCTGCAACGCCGGAATGCCCGAGCGCGAAGCAATGGCCCACCTGGGCCATAACAGCAATGCCGTTCATCGTGCCTACGCGCGGCGAGCCCGGAATGTGACTCTGCCGCTGGAATATTATGAAGCAAAGCGGGAAGGGAAGATTGTGGAGTTTAAAGCTACTTCGCAAACTCAGCAAATATCGTCTCTTTAACAAGATTTCTGAGCCAACTAATTGCGGGGTCTAATTCTTGACTCCAAGTGAGATCCATTTCCTTTGTTTGTTTTTTCAAATTTTCTTCAATTTGAGATTCATCTAAATATTGTATCCCATCAATTAACTTTGAATCTAAAGCACGTGCAATTTTTTTGCCGCTTTTTCCCCATTCATCTTTTAAGAAAAAAATAATTTGATTTTCCGTCTGCAAAATCATTCTTACAGGACCTAGAAAATGTCCCTTTCTAGGTAGTTCAAGAGAGCTAATTAACTGTTCAGACATTTCTTGCTTTGGATGCAATAAGACTAAAGCAGCCCGACCGCCTCCAGATCGTCTAGGGACTGATTCAAATTGCCAAATAGCAAAGTAGTAAACATGAGTAACAAGTGCTGAGATAAGAATTATTACCAAGAATATTTTAAGAGAACGCTCTGTATGATAAAAACTATTAGAATCTTGTAGGGTTTCTATTTCCTTTAAGAAAAATAAAAGCGGTACAAAAATCGTATAAATGAGGAATTGTAAATGAATTTCCCGCGATAAATATGTGGACCCGAGCGTTAAGCATACCAGATAAACAAAAACCCATTTTTCCCAACCTATGGTATGAGGTTTGTTTGAGTTTTTGCCCCATAATCTCTTTGTCCAATAAATAAGAACATGGGCTGCTCCTACAATGCCAATGACAATAAACAAACGAATATGTGGATCGCTAAAAGATAAATTGGTTTTTGGTTGGTTATAATAAAAATAAAAATTTGATAAAAAAACGAGGGGAACAAACCATAATCTTAAAATAAGTTCTCCAATGGCAGTTTTATATGATTCTTCTGTTGGTTTAAGAAGGTGGTAAATCAAAACTCCTGCTGGCAATGGAAACAGGATTATATAAAATAAATAACAAGAAGCTGCCGATAAGAAACTAAATTGCGGGAGATTCGGTGGATAAACCCCAAATTGGCCTAAATAGGAATACCAAATGGTAAAACCTATTCCGTAAATAAAAAATGCAATTCCCAAGCTAATCTTGGCGGACAATTCAAAAACCTTAGCAAAAGACCAATCATTTGTGGTCTGTGGGGGAACCTTGGGAGGTTTATCTAATTCGTCCATGTCAATTATGACGCCAATGGTCATAATTTGAATGATTCTCTGCTTTTACTAAAGCTATTTATTTTTAAATTATCCTCTTGTCCGAATTTTTCAGGAAAGTTGAGCTGAAATTCTCAGCGATATAGTTAATTAACTGCTTCCTTCAGTAGCGCATCCAAATCGAGAGGTTCAGTGATCATCGCTAGTTCGCCATCAGCAGTGCGCGGCCATTGTTCTTGCGGGCGATCCCAATAAAGTTCCACTCCATTTCCATCAGGATCGCGCAAGTAGAGAGCTTCGCTGACGCCGTGATCCGAGGCGCCTTCCAGCGGAATCTTTCCTTCCATGAGACGGCGCAATGCATCCGCTAATTCAGCGCGTGTTGGATAAAGAATCGCGAGGTGATAAAGCCCGGTGGTATTTGCTGGTGGGAGTGATCCTCCCGCGCTTTCCCATGTATTCAGTCCGATATGATGGTGATAGCCGCCAGCAGAAAGGAATGCTGCCTGGCTCCCATAACGTTGTGTGATTTCGAAGCCTAGTACATCACGATAGAAAGCGAGCGCTCGATCCAAGTCAGCTACCTTTAAATGGACATGGCCGATTCGAACTTGAGGGTGGATAGCTCGATGTTGAATCTCTGAGGACGGTTTTGACTGCATAACAATGGCTAGTTTTGCCTTTGGGCTGAAACCCAATTTTAAGGGCAATAGCTGTTATGGCTATCATTAACCAATACCGAATTTAAAATAAACTCAGCGCATCATGGGCAATTCCAAGACGCGGTTCGATTTATTTCTCAATCAAAACCACTTTATCAGCTCCGCCAAATGTGCCACCGAACTGATCAGTAAAATTATCCGCGATATCTTTAATCACCTGCTTCTTTAAATTTGGCTCCGTAGTTCCAGTGAGTAATAAGATCGTATTGCCTTTCCAACTTTTATAACTCTGTAATTGCCCGCTCAAGCGCTGATATTGCCCGGTAGTCTTTAAATTGTATTTAATTTCAATAATTACATTATCTCCAACCACTATATCCGCTTTAAATCGGCCATTTGCATACTGCTTGGTAACCTGAATGTCTTTCAAGTTCTCATGCAAGTACTTACAAAGACTTTCCTCGTAATCCTTTTCCGTGTTACAGGCCCCTGGTTCCCACTTTTTGATTAAATCAATTACGGTTCCGGTAGCATCCCAATATTTAAATGCCAAATCTTTAAGGCTCATAAGAATTAATTTCCTGAGTTCGCTGAATTCAGCGCATTAATTCGGAAATATTCGATTAATTGTCAAGCGCTGAATTCAGCGCTCATGACTAAGCCAAGAAACGTTATTGGCCCAATTGTTAAGAAAATCCGTTTGCAACAGAAAATGTCGCAAACGGAATTAGCGGTGCGTTGTCAATTATTCGGTTGGGACGCGAGCCGGGATATTGTCTTTAAAATTGAAGCGCAGGTGAGGTGGGTAGCGGATTTTGAAATTGCAGGGCTCGCCAAGGCCTTAAAAGTGCCCGTTGCCATGCTTTATCCGAATGAAGCCGCGTCGCTGCGAATATTGCGGCGGAATAATAAGGCGAATTAAGCTACCATTCGCATGCTTTCCGAGGAATTCTGGAATTTCCTATCATTCTTTCCCTTCCAATAGGCCGAAAGGGCTTTGGTTGCCTTAGATAACCATTCCGAATTACTCATTAATTCCTGAATATTCACCGTTGCAAACAGCTTTGGAGCATTTGGCACAGGCTTTCCCAAAGGCTTGAGCAATTTATTCTGAATTAATACGGGAATATCCACTTTGGAGAATCCCAATAATTCTGCCGCTAATTCGCTGGGAATTCGTCCCGGTAATCTCCGAGCATTAAATACATCCTTAATCGATAGACTCATAAAGCACCTCTTATTTCTGCCTTTTTGATTTTTTCCTCAATTAATTCGATTTGTTTATCCAATATTTTTCGATCGTGAGCTAACTTTTCATTTTCTCCTAAAATTTCCGTTAACCCGGGATTTAACTGCTCGCGCTGCTCTCTGAGCTGCTTTAATTGATTAATTAAAAGACAAATCTCCAGAGAAGGTTTAATTTCCTTGCTCCAAAATTCCTTTAATTTTTCAATTCTAGCTATTCCCGCTTTCCCGCGAATAAATATCTGAATACCGCATTCATTGCAGGTCAGATAAGGTTTGCCGACCTTGGTTGTTTGTATCGGCAAAGCCTTTTGGCAGGCATAACAGGGAAGCTCTGGCTGCGGCAGCAAGCCACGTAACGTAATGTTGGGCTGTGTGCTCATACTTCAATCCTTCGTAAAGAAATGAATCCATCCAGTTCACCTTCGGCGCTAGGTATCTCTTGAACAACCAGCGCGCCAAGATATAGACGCAATAATTCCAATGGATATTTCACTAAGGTCCAGGTTCCTGTAGTGGTCTTTTCAAAGAGCCGAATATCCCGGGACGTGGTAAAGCGACGTGCTTTACGGGAAACTTCCGTCAGTAGCAGTTCTTTGGTCAGATACTTGGCCAGGTAGGGGACAATGCGGTGTACGTCGACATGGCGAATATCAACGATGCGCCCGCCGCCAACTCCCTGCCACGCCGAGGAGATCCACTGCTGTGGAATGTAACAGCTCACCAGAACATGCAGATGGGCATATCCAGACTTTTGCAGCTCTAGAATTGCAATGAAGCTCGGCGAGCTTCCTAGCTTTCGCTTAAGCGATACTCGCATCTTTCCCCATACTTTTTTGATATATGGAACGGATTCTTTGGCGGTGCATTTGCGTGGATCCAATGTCAGCGTTAGGAAGCGACGTAAATCCTGGCTTTGAGCCTGTTTGATAATCGCGTGTTTAACGCGTTTAGCTTTACGAGGTCCACAGCGGGGACAGGTCCACCGTTTGCAGCCGAGTCTTACGTAGCGAAAGCCAATCTTCTCTTGAGTCCCCACACTCCATCGACCGCAGGAACATGGCCGGGCCGTGTTGCGATTATGCTTAAGAGGGTCAAGTAAAGGCGGCGAGCCCTTCGCTGGCATAAGCCGGGAAGCCTCTTTACCGGGGGCTCCGGCAGGCCCGCCAAAGGTGGGCGGAGCTTGAGGCTCCACCCACCCGGCATGGCTGTTACCGCCGTATGCCCCTTCCAGCGCGTCAGAGGCTTTCAGGACGCGCGGGAATCCGTTAGACGCGAGTTGATCGTTCATACTCGGTCAAAACCAGGTCACAGACTTCTTTTCTCAAGCTGCGCGAGAGAATAAGAATATCTTTATTAATTTGTTTACCGTCTTTGACGTAAGACGATTGAGGGAAGGCTACCCAGGCCTCTTTGCTTGGCTGATGGATAACACGCAGGCCGCGAATGGTGAGGTCACCGCTCGGTAAGCCAACGGTTAAGTCAGCGAGCGCTTTGATGCTGCTCGTGCCTTCAAGCAGTTTCAGTTCGGCGAGGAGTTTGATCTCGTTCATGAGACCCTCCTTGCTGAACCGAAGTGCGTAGTGGAGGCGCAGGCAAATTGCCTGCTGTGTATCGAGAGATATACTTTCATGCCGCTCTAATTAACTCAACTAGGCGGAAACATTGAGGACCCTGATTTACTGTTCTCGTGTCCTCTTTTTAGGCCTTCCTTGCTTTCCTGCTTTGAGACCGATGCGAAAGCAAAGCTTATTAAATGCATCTAAATCGCCCACAAGCGCCGCTCCTAGTTTTTTGCATAGATAGGCATGCACTGCTTTTCTAGTAGGCAACTTTTCAATTGCTTGAGCATGGGTGAACATTTCTCGGTAAAGATGTTCTTTTGGTAAGCGGCAAATTGGATTGCCTGACTCACTTACAAAAGGTTCTTTCAACCCTTTAGATATCCCTTCAAAGAACGCGCTAGCATCTTTTGCATCGATATCTGAACCCGCAACGGCGATTAGCGTGCTGTGCATTTGCCTTTCTTGATCTGCCCAGAATTTTTCCACTAAGCTTTCTCTTTTCTTTGACAATCGAGCTTCCTGATTAAATGGCGGAAGTTTATTAAGACGCGCTTTAGCTGCCGCAATCACCACGCCATTATCGAAGCCAATCAGGTAGAATATTTTTTTAAAATTAAAATTCGTGTTGCGTAGAATTGCCGAAGCTTCCCCATCGCCTTTAATTAAAAGATTCAGAAAACTTTTCGCATCTAATCCATAATTACCTTCACGAATTAAATCAGAAAAAAAACCAGAATATCTACTAATTGAAAGAGCTAATAAATTAACCATCCAATCCTCAGTAAAACGTTTTCTAAGACACTTTGAATTTTTTTTCATTACGGCGATGCGTTTCACAATTTTTAACCAATTGATTCAAACATGCATCCCAATCTCGATAAATGCGCAAAGAAACATCTTTGCATGCAAATTCTGAAGATAATTTTGATGCACGCACCAACATGCATTATTAATTTTAGCAATTATCCCATAGAATTATGTACAGCTATTTCTTTGGTTCCTTTCCGATCCAAACTTCTGGCTTTATTAGGTTCTGCCTTTCACTTCGCACTAGAGCGGCAATGCGATGGTGGCCGTCGCAAATTAAATATCCTTTAGGGGTGTGTAGGAGGATGATATGACCGGGAACTCGGTTCTCTTTGTAAATAAATGTCCTAGCTCGGGTAAAACGTTCGATACTGTTCGGCACGTTCCACGGCGTTATCTTGAATTTCTCAATGCAATGGGAAATGAGGCCCTTGAGGCGATTGCTAGAATCGACGTGAAGTGGAAACTCGTCGATAAGTGCAGAGGACTTACTCCAAGTCAGGTTGGAGAAATATGTGAGTTTATAGAAAAAGAAAAAATCCTCCCACCATGTGCCCGCAGTGGATGAATTAACCGAACTAAACGGCCATCCATGAGTGCCTATGTACGGAGAAATCCATGCATCGAAAACTTCATCCGGCATTTGTGGAAAGAATGATCTCGCGTGCCTCTGGATTACTTCCATATTCTAAAATTATTACTAAGGTCTGGAAGGTGAATGAAGATCAAATCTGTTACTGTGAGTTAATAGATATCCAATAAAAAACAGCTTCTAATTTAAGATATCATAAACTTGATATCCAGATATTAGTAACCCTAATGTATCACGGCATGCGTTGGAGTTGCTCCTGGACATTTATTAAGAAATTTAAAGCTCTTCTTTATGTAAGTGCTTTTTACTTAGCGACAGTTTTCGCTGGAGTTGATTCAGAGTCGATTACCGATGTTCCTTACCATCATGATTACTGGAAAACAGGTCCAGCAGATATAGTGCGAAACTTCGAAGCTTACGTTGTTAGCTTTGACGGAAAAGACGATGATGATGGCGATGGTCGACCCGATTGTTGGGCGATTCCCGAATGGGTAGCTTATGAAGTTCGAGAGCATTTATCGTTAGGACCTGGGCCTAAACGGCCAGCATGGTTTACCGATCCTGCTTTATTTAAAGGTAAAATTGCGCCCAACGATCGTTCCTACGCTTATAGCGCGGCAAAGAAAAAGAAAATGGATATTTCTTATGATCGTGGACACATGTGTCCAAAATATACCGCTTATCGCTTAGGACCCGAAGCCGATAAGAATACCCACACATTTCTTAATGCTTGCCCACAAGTGAACAGTTTTAATCAACATATTTGGGAAGATTTGGAGCGCGAAGTGGATCATTGGGCTGATTCCTACGGACAAGTTTGGATTATTTGTGGTCCAATCATTAAAAATAAAAAGCCTAGTAAATGGATTGGAGAAAAAGGCGAGGTTCCAGTAGCCGTGCCGGATGCTTTATTTAAAATCGTAATTAAAAATAACAGTGCTGCAGAGCATCCAGAGGTTTTAGCCTTTATTTACGAAAATAAAAATTATCCAACAAAAGAGCCATTTCATCATGAAAGATTCTTGGTCGGGATTGATGAAATTGAGGAAAAAACCGGATTAGATTTTTTACAACGTCTTCCCGCAGAAGAACAAAAGAGAATTGAGTCCAAAGCTGCTACTGAGTTGTGGAGGTAAAAACATGACACATAGAAATATTGTTATTTGTTTTGATGGAACCAATAACGAGTTTGGGAAAGAGGATACAAATGTTGTTAGAGTTGCACGCGTTCTGAAGCGAAATCCTCAAAGGCAACTTCTATATTATGACCCTGGAGTAGGGACCCTTCCTGAGCCTGGATGGGCAACTAAAATTGGCCAAAAAATTTCCACCATATATGGATTAGCTGTGGGGGCTGGGATGATAGGTAACGTCGAAGAAGCTTATTCTTACCTCATGAACACGTGGCAACCAAATGATCGAATCTTTATTTTCGGTTTTAGCAGAGGTGCTTATTCAGCAAGAGTATTGGCAGGATTGCTGCACACAGTAGGTCTACTTCCTAGTGGCAATCAAAACTTAGTTCCGTATGCAATGCGCCTTTACAAAGGTATTCGTAAGGAAGGCAAAGAAGGAGCAGGACGGTGGAGAAATCTTTGTGCGGACTTCAGAAAAACTTTTTCAAGACCTATATTCGAAGGAGATGATCAACGCAGATGTCTAATTCACTTCTTAGGAATTTGGGATGCAGTATCGTCTGTAGGATGGTTCTGGAACCCTGCTACATTTCCCTATACATTTCAAAATCCAAGTGTTCAAGCCATTCGACATGCTGTTGCTATTGATGAACGTCGCTGGTTTTTTCGGCAAAATCTGATCAGGCAGGCAACACCAGAACAGGATTTAAAAGAGGCTTGGTTTCCTGGTGTTCATAGCGATGTAGGAGGCGGGTATCCGGACTCTAAGCTTTGGCAAGTATCTTTTGAGTGGATGATTGAAGAAGTAAAAAAATTTGCACTAGAAATAGATGAGCAGCAATTAAGAATCATATTGGGAGAGAGCGTATCAGAAGCTTGGAAAGAGGCTCAACACGAGTCCTTGGAAGGCGCGTGGCATTTAGCAGAACTTGTTCCAAAGCGGGCTTGGAATTCAATCAAACAGCGAAAAGAATTGGCATTTGGGCTATGGCGAAATCGACTTATTCCTAATGGCGCGTTAATTCACAAGTCCGTTTTGCAACGTATACGAGAAACAGGCTATAAACCTAAAAATATGTCAAAAGAATTTATCGAGCAGGTTCTAAATCTGAATAATATTCCAGATTTCCTTGCATTAATTTAATGGAATGATTTGCCTGCCACTGAGTTGTCTGACTCGGATAGAAAACTAATAAAGTTGTTTTTTTGTGATCATTATTTGCGGCCAATATATAATATTACGGCGTCTGTATCCTTAGCTAAATTTGGATTAACATCCGGAGTAACTGTAATTCCATGCTTCTGTAGAATGGCTAGTAATATTCTCGCAGACACAGGTGGCTTATCATTGTCATTAACAACTACGTAGATGCCTTGTACTCCTGATGATGCCATGGAAATGATGGGTCCATGTACTTGCCAACCGCTTAATTTTAAAATTTGCTCCATTTGACTGGAGAATTGAGCAATTTCTGAATCTGGCCCTCCACGGCGTACCGTGACTTGGAATGATCCGGCAGCTTTCAAATCCTGAATAATTTTTTCTGCAGTAGAAGGCGAAACAATGCGATCTCCAATTCGATTAAGTATTTCTTTTGCTAGTGCCTGCGCCGACTCTGAGGAGCTCATGTTTAATGAGCTGGCTATTTTTTCTAAATTGTTTCGAAGATTGCTGTTTTGTAGATCGCGTTGCGTAACAATATATTCTTGTTTAGCAGCTTCTCGCCAGGCAGCTAACGACAAAATAATAGCCGCAATTAGGCATACGAAAAATATTCGGTGGGAAATTAATCCTTTAATGCCAATAAGCCCAACGACCATAGTAAAAACAAATGATCCAGCTAAATATAAAGCAGTTCCAGTAAACCAAAATGGGAATGGAGGCATGGCTTCGTATGAATATTAACTAGATGCATAATTTTGCCAGCAAATTCCCCAGCGCACGAGCGCGATTTTGTAGTGAAAGATTAGTTGCGGAGTTCGTGCAAAAAATTCTTGTTTCTCCTCTGAAAATCGCGTATTTTCACTCTACAACTTAAGAGGAAAAGTCGTCCGAATCCCACCCTGTCCGGATGAACGCAAACGAAATACGGACAGGGAGTCTCCGCGTGGCGACAAGTCGCTCTTATTATTAGATTGATTAGGCACTCGCGGCTAAACTTGCTGAAGGCAAACACCGCATTGCTTTAGCGGAACTTGCTGCCGGCAAAGCACCTGATTGTGCCAAACTTGTTACAGGTGCATCAGCAGTACGGACTAATGCTTCTGTGTCAGGCGGCGCAGGAGCGTTCTCTAAACCATTTTTTAGTCGGCGTGCCTGAACCTTTGGATCATTAAACAACCCATCTAATAAAGAAATGGCTCGTAGTCCCCATTCTAATGATGTGCTGGAAGCGACGGGAACGAGCGCTTCTTGTCCTTCCTGGCGTTGAACGGATCGTGGACCCGCTGTCATTCTGTCAAAAGCGCGGCATTCATCGTTTATTTTTAACTGCAAAGTCAGTCCATCGCTTACGTCATGCTGCAAGATTCGTAGAGGAGTAATTTCCAGAAAGGCTCTCGCTTTATCGCGTGCAACTTCCCGTTGCTGCTCATCACGTCCTACTTGTGTTGCCACGCATGTTTGAAACACCACTTCTGGAACGAGCAAGCGAGTGGGGGCAGGGGTTGATTTTCCCTCAACAACATAACTCACACTAGGATCGGGAATAACTTGGCCATCTGGCCCCTTTTCTAAATACCGGGCTTCACGTCCTTCGCCGCCGACAAATTCCAAAGTATGAGTAGCTCCATTTATCGTTTGATAGCTGGATTGCGGTCTCATGCTTTAAATTTATCGCAATGGCATAGAAACGTCCAAGTTCCATGGCCACTAATAGAATAAAACTTTCTTAATATTAAAGCCAAATGAGTCGAAATGAATTTAATTGCTGGTTTCCTTCAGCAAGGCATTCAAATCTAGAGATTCTGTCGTCATAGCTAATTCGCCATCGGAAATTTTTACCGCATCCACACACGGCGTGTATCAACGCGTCCACGAGAAATGGGTTGAGCAGGAACGCAACAACACACGCGGACTGCTGCGAGCAAAACAGATGCCTCGCCGGCATCATTCTTTAAGGCCGCCTCTGCAAGGTCTGCGGCAGC
The DNA here is from genome assembly GCA_964473925.1 of uncultured Verrucomicrobiaceae bacterium. Taxonomy (GTDB): domain Bacteria; phylum Verrucomicrobiota; class Verrucomicrobiia; order Methylacidiphilales; family CAYYVW01; genus CAYYVW01. The sequence continues at coordinate 156,934 of CAYYVW010000001.1, read as the reverse complement.
ATCCGGTGCTGTTGGATCGGCAATAGCACGGTGAGGTTGAGATTGCGGACTCCAATTACGACGGCTCATGAAATTTCCAGTACCGCACGCAACAGAGAAGGTCAACCAAGCAATGTTGAATTTGCATCCTTGACCCCACAACCAATTGTAGATAAGTAACTAACGCATACCACCAATTGTATGCGTTGTCCCAAATGCCAATCCCTGGATGATAAGGTGATTGACTCCCGCCCGGCGCAGGAAGGGCAGGCGATTCGGCGGCGGCGCGAGTGCCTGGGTTGCGGCGCGCGTTTTACAACCTATGAAAAAATCGAGCGGGAAGATTTACGCGTGCTCAAGCGCGATGGCCGCTCCGAACCCTTCGACCGGTACAAATTAGTACAAGGCGTTTTCAAGGCGTGCGAGAAGCGGCCGGTCCATCGGGATCAGATCGAGCAGCTCGCGGATGCTGCGACCGAAGAGCTGGCTGCCGCTCATCCGGGAGAAATCCCCACCACCGCGATCGGCGAGGCGCTCATGCGTCGCCTGCACGAGCTCGATGAAGTGGCCTACATCCGCTTCGCCTCGGTCTACCGCCAGTTTCATGCGCCGGAGCAATTCCAGGAGCTTGCAGAAAAAGTCCAAACCGGTGAAGGCGAGGGGAGCAATTCCGCCGACCAAGCCTCTTTCAAGTTCGAATAATTTCTAATCCTTATGATCGGTCTCCCACAACGCCTCCCGCACGTCATCTGGAAGAACCGTCGGCTCGTTCCGCTCTCCGAGAGTTGGCTGGCCGAATCGATCTACCAATCTGCCGCGCATGTCGGCTGCAACAACTGGCAGCTGGCCGAGCACGTCGCGCATGCGGTCGCGGCATATCTCGAGTCCAATTGCGGCGCGCCGGCCCTCAGCGTCCGCAGCCTGGAGGCGATTGTGCGCAAATCACTCGTCAGCGTCGGCTATCCGGAAGTTGCGGACGCCAGCCACTTGGTTGCGCCGCGCGTCTCCATCTTCCTGCCCGAGATCGCCCGCCGCGCCGAGGGCTGCGCGCTCGTCTTTTTCCCGGACCTCAAAGCGCGCATCTTAGAAGCCTTTCAGTTGCAGGTGAGGGGGATTCGGCTCACCGGTCTGCGGGACTGCTCCAAAATCTTGATGGCACGCCGCCGCTGGCGCGAACGCAGCCGCCGCATGGGCGAGGAAATCATCGATTTTTCGCGCACCGTCCTCACACAAGTTTCGGATGCGCCGACCGAGCTGCTCATCGCCTCTTAGCTGAATCTATTCAGGAGAATTCACATGGACACCATCTTCGCCAAAATCATCCGCAAAGAAGCGGCCGCCAAATTCGTCTACGAAGACGACCTGTGCATCGCGATTGAAGATGTGCATCCGCAAGCGCCCACACACGTGCTTATCATTCCCAAAAAGCCCGTCGAGCGCCTCGCCTTCGCACAGCCGGAAGATCAAGCCTTGCTCGGCCACTTACTGCTGACCGCCGCCCAGATCGCGCGCGACAATAGCTTGGAAGGCTCCGGCTACCGCGTCGTCATCAACAACGGCCAGGACGGCGGCGAGACCGTCCCGCATCTGCACGTCCATCTGCTCGCCGGCCGGCCGCTGAAATGGCCGCCGGGATAAAAAATCGCAAGATTTTTTTAAGAATCAATCTGACAAATTTAAACCGCTGCGTTACAGCGTTAAAATGAGAAATCAAACTGAAGAAGCCCGCCTGCAAGCGTTGACACAATTGGTTGAATCAACCGGATCTGCCGGAGTTTCGCCCGCCCGTCTGGAAGGAGATCCTGATTTTTGGAAAAAAGTTCGTGCCGTATCTGTGTGCGATTCTTCGGCTTGTGTGAATCCTTTGCTCACAGCTGCTTCTAAACTCACTTGTAAAAAAGACGTCCGGCAAGTCGCTGCTACCACCTTGGGCCATTTAGCTGATAGTTGGACTGCACGCGCGCAGCAGCGAGACGGTTCGCGTGGGGCTTTAGCCGCGCGGCGCGCCTTAATGCTCAGAACGACCGCTTCATTTTTGCAGCCTTCTTAAAATAAGGCGCATAGTCCATCAAACGCGGTCGGCTCCAACGCGCCGTCCTTCCGAATGAAGGCTAAGTTCACACCACCATATTTACTTCGCACAATATATGTTATAGTAAATATGAAATTGAAAGCGTTTTCGAGATTCAAAAAGCCGCCTTGGCTCCTATATTGACCCCGCCTCCGCAGAGCATCATGAGCATCGAATCCTCCATGGCGCGTTATTACGCAAAGCGGGCTGCGGAATACGAGCGCATTTACGACATTCCCGAGCGCCAGGCAAACTTGCAGCAGCTGCGGGACTTTGTGGCGCGTACATTCGCGGGCACGGACGTTTTCGAGCTGGCCTGCGGCACCGGCTATTGGACGGAGATTTTATCGCGCGTGGCCGCATCGGTTGTCGCCGCAGACATCAACGAGGAGGTCCTCTCGGTTGCCCGTTCCAAGCCCATCGATCTTCGCAAGGTCACGTTCCGCCAAGAAGATGCGTACGAGCTGCCCGCTTTTCCGGAAAAATTCAACGCTGGCTTGGCCGTCTTCTGGTGGTCTCATGTGCGGAAAGCAAAACTGCGCGACTTTCTCCAAGACTTTCACCGCATTTTCTCGCCGGGTGCGCAGATCGTATTCATTGATAATTGCTACGTTGAGGACAACAACCTCCCCATCTCGCGCACGGATGAGCACGGCAACACCTATCAGACGCGTTCATTGGATGACGGTAGCACTCATGAGGTGCTCAAGAACTTTCCGACGGAGACAGAGTTGCGCGCACTCGTGGAAGATTCCGCCGCCGTCGTGCAAGTCGAGTTTCTCGAGCACTATTGGATTTTAAATTACACGCTCAAATAAGCGGCTTCGTAAATTAACGCAGCGAAATTGCATCCGAAACATCCAACTGCCCGGGGAAGTCGCGGCGGAGCTCTTCCACCTGGGCATCGGTCAGGCGGATCTTTTCTGCTCCGGCGATCTCGTCGATATGCCGTGGATTCGCGCTTTTGACGAGCGTCCCTACGCCCGCTTGAGCAAGCAGCCACGCCACGGCAACTTGAGCCGGCGTCGCCTTATGCGCCTGGGCGATTTGGTCCAAAATCGGGAAGGTTCCGGGCTGGGTGAAGGCGGCATTGCGATGCAACGGCCTCCACGCGACCAACGCGATCCCCTGCCCCTGGCAATATTCGAGCAGGCCCGATGCTTCCGCCTCGCGCACAATCAGATTATAATGAACCTGGTTCGCCGCGATCGGATGCGGGCAAGCGGCCTGCGCGGCTTTGAGCGTCGGCACGGAGAAATTGCTCACGCCGATTGCGCGAATCAGCTTCTCATCCACCGCGCGTCCCAGCTCCGCCATCGTTTCTGCAATTGGAATCTCGTGATTGGGCGCATGGATATAATACAGGTCCAGGTAATCCGTCCCGAGCCGCAGCAGCGACGCCTCCAACGACCGGCGAAGATCGGCGGGCCGCAGATTCTTCGGCTTCACCTTCGACGCGATGTAAAGCTTCTCCCGGGGATGGCCTGCGATCGCCTGCGCCACGATTTCTTCCGCAGCACCCGCGCCGTACAACTCCGCCGTATCAATGTGCGTGATTCCCAGCCCGATCGCATGCCGAAGCGCCGCGACCGCCTGCTGCGTCGGATAATTCGGGTCGCGCTCCATCCGGCCGCCCATTTCCCACGTGCCGATGCCGAGCGAGGGAATCGAATCGATCATAAGGTAAAATGCTTGAAAGAAACATTGCCGCGCTAGGACTCGAACCTAGAACATTCAGATCCAGAATCTGACGTGCTACCATTGCACCACGCGGCAGAAAGGAACGCTTTTATATCGCCCCGAGAGCGTGAAGCAAGCTAGAGTTCCTGACACGCCCGAATGCGCGGCCTTTCATGAGCACGACATTCCTCGGGATCGCCGCGACCGTCATCGGACTGGCTGGTTACGTTCCGTATTTCATCTCCATCTTTCGCGGAGAGACCAAGCCGCACGTGTTTTCCTGGTTTGTCTGGGCGACGCTCATGGCGATCGGGTTTGTTATTCAAGTCGTCGAAGGCGGCGGACCGGGCGCGTGGGTCACGGGCGCTTCCTCCGCGATCTGTTACGTCGTCGCAGCGATCGGCTGCTTTTACGGAGAGAAAAACATCACCCGCAGTGACTGGGCGACGTTCCTCAGCTGCCTGGCCGCAATTCCACTTTGGTACGCCACCAAAGATCCGCTCTGGTCGGTCTTTCTAATTTCCCTCATCGATATCCTCGGCTTTTACCCAACGTTTCGCAAATCGTGGAGCAAGCCGTACGAAGAGCATTCCGTCGTCTACACCTTGAGCGGCCTCAAGCACTTCATCTCACTCTTTGCGCTGACTAAATTCACCCTCACGACCGCGGTGTACCCACTCGTGCTGGTGGTGATGAACGTGGTCTTTGTCACCATGCTGTTTATCCGACGACGCGCAGTCCCCCGCCCCGCTGCGGCACACGCTGCTACCCCACCGTCACCAGCGCCTTACTCGTAACAGCGACGCGGGCGATGCGCTCGCGCAAGAAGGTGAATTTTTCCAGTGTCGGATCACGCTCTAGTAACTCTTCGGCGAGTTTCCGCGCTTTTTCCAGTAGTGCAAAGTCTTCGATGAGATTGCCCACGCGCAGCGGCGGCAGTCCGCTCTGCTCGGTGCCCAGCATATTCCCGGGCCCACGGATGCGCAGATCCTCCTCGGCGATGCGGAAGCCGTCGCTGGTTTCTTCCATAATTTTCAGCCGTTGCCACCCGGCGAGACTCTTGGGCTCGCCGATCAGCGCGCAGTAAGAAAGCTCGGCGCCACGCCCAATCCGTCCGCGCAGCTGATGCAACTGCGCCAACCCGAAGCGCTCGGCGTTTTCAATCACCATCACCGTCGCATTGGGCACGTCCACCCCCACCTCAATGACCGACGTGCTGACGAGCACCTGGATTTTCCCGACGCGGAACCGCTGCATCACGTCCTCCTTCTCATCCGGTTTCATTCGTCCGTGCAAAAGCCCGACGACAAGCGGCGCCAGGATTTTGCATAGGCGTTCATACTCTTTCACCACCGCCTTCGCATCGACCTTCTCCGATTCATCGACGAGCGGATAGACGACGTACGCCTGCCGCCCGCGGCCCGCCTCCTCCCGCACGAACTTCCAGACGCGTTCCAAATCTTTCTCCGCGCGGCGCAGCGTCTTGATCTGCTGCCGACCGGGCGGGAGCTCATCCAAGGTTGAGACATCCAAATCGCCATACAGCGTCATCGAGAGCGTCCGCGGAATCGGCGTGGCCGTCATCACCAAGATGTCCGGATGCGCCGCCTTCTTGACCAAGGTCAGCCGCTGCAACACACCAAACTTGTGCTGCTCGTCGATAACAACGAGGCCCACACGCTCTAACTCCGCGGCCTCATACAGCAGCGCGTGCGTCCCCACAATGATCTGCCCCAGTCCGCCGGAAGATCGAAACAGGCCCAACTGGCGACCGCTCTGCTTCTTGGATTTAGTTCCGCCCACGTGCAGCCGCACTTCGACTCCGCACCCATCCATCCAGCGGCGCAGATTGAGGTAATGCTGCTCGGCGAGAATTTGCGTCGGCGCCATCAACACCGCGTTACTCCCCTGCCCCACCGCCAGCAGCATCGCGTAGACGGCGACAACGGTCTTGCCCGACCCCACGTCTCCCTGCAGCAACCGGTTCATCGGCTGGCCCGATTGCAAATCTTGACTGATCGTCCCACAGACGCGTTGCTGCGCTTGCGTCAGCGCAAACGGAAGCGAGGCCAGAAATTTCTGCGCCAGCTCCGGCTGGGGAGTCGGCCGCACGCGTGTGACGGTTTTGTGATTCCGGCGCCGCAGCAAAACCAAACACTGCAGCATTAGAAATTCATCGAGCACCAATCGCTTCCGCGCCGCCACGAGCATCTCAGGCGAATCCGGGAAATGAATCTGCCGCAGCGCCTCCGCATACGGCATCCAGCCCGGCTCGGGCGGATGCGGCTCCGGGCAGTCCCACTCCGGCCCCTGCGTCACGCGGAAGAGCAGCGCGCGGAGCCACCGCTGCGACATCCCCTCGGTCAGCGGATAGATCGGCGTCAGGCGGTTCAAATGAATGTGCTCCTCGCCGGAAGCCTCTTCCTCCTCGCCGATGGAAAGCGCTACCGCCTCGTACTCGGGCTGCGTGAGCATCCAGCCCGACTTGTCGCGCTTGAGTTTGCCATGAACGATCAGCTCCGCTCCCGCCGCGACGACCTTGGGCAAAAAGCGAATCCACCGGCAGCGGACGATCTGCGCCTGCGACGTCGGCACGGCCGGCGCCAGCACCGCTTCGTGCACGCGGCCCACTCCCCGCCAAAAGCGCGCCGTCACCTGATGCACCCGACCGCGGAGGGTGATCACCTGCCCGTCCTGCGCCGTCTTTAAATCTCCGAACCGGCAGCGATCCTCATACCGGAACGGCAAATGCCAGACGAGCTGCTCGGTCGATTCAATCCCGAGCCGCGCGAGCGCCGAGAGCTTGTTGCGCGGCACCCACTTCTCGAGTGGCGGCAGCACGCCCGCCGGCGGCGCTTCGGGTTCAAGAGTTTTGCGGGAAGGAGGCATTACGCAGTATTAAAGAAGACGCGGGCGATCAAACTATCCCGTCATCCCCAGCTTGTCCAGGGATCGACCACATGGAAACGATCCTAGCCTCAACATTAACTTTTCTTAATTAATTACAGGACAATTTTAACTGATTGCGGTAATTCACTGCTACTGCGATCCCGTCGCATCACTTTTACTATCTTATACTTACATTTCTTAAACCACTTAAATCGATACCATGTCCTCTCAAAAATCTCCCAGCTCCGACAGGCCTAGGCCCAGTCCTGAAGATGAGTTCGAAGCCCAGCGCGCTGCAGAAGAAGAACGAGGGAGCGATACCTCCTCAGCCTCTTCAGGTATGCCTGTGGTCCGAGTCGACCGCCTTGGATCTACAGTTTCGGCATTAGGAGACGCGTCTCCCCGTCGAACATCCCGTGACTCTGATCCGCGCTTGGGAGCAGGCGATCGCGAGAAACGCCCTTAAAAATTCTTTGGACACTCAATTGACAATCCACAACCAAAGCGGCAAATAGGCACATATGTCAGCTTGCTTCACTACTAACTGGGACGACTAAATTTGCAGCCTATCTGGCGCAGTCGATTCAGAAGACTTGGGTCGTCCTTTTTCGAAGGCTGAGGCTACTCCAGACCGCTCTTGCACTGTCCGGACTAGATCGATTTCTAGAGAACCAGCAAGGTGTTCTCCCTTATCTTCAGGACGTCCCGGCAGAAACCACTTCCTTGCCTAAAATAAATCCGGCGCTACGGTGAGGAGCCGATGGGAATACTCGGCCTTCTTTTGGCGCAAGTGCCTGATACTTTGGGCGCCGCGGCGCGTGATCTGACGCCGTTGACACTCCTTTCGGGTCCACCCTCACCTGCCTGGTGGATTGTCCTTGCCGTTGCCCTCGTCAAAGGCGCTGTCGTCTTGGGAGTCGTCTTGGGCTTGGTCTCCTACTCGGTCATGGCCGAGCGACGGATCAGCGCCGCCATCCAAGACCGCATCGGACCCAACCGGGTCGGCATCCCGCTGACCAAAATCCGCCTCTGGGGCCTCGGGCAGCCGATCGCCGATGCGGTCAAATTCCTCTTTAAGGAACAATTCACACCCGCGCACGTCAACCGGTGGTACTACAATCTCGCGCCAGCCCTCGCGATGCTCCCGCCTCTGGTCGCCGTCGCCGTCGTTCCGTTTGCCAGCCTCGCGCCGATCACGCTCCCCATCCTCGGCTGGACGCTCCCGATGCCCGGGGTCATTGCCAACGTCGACGCGGGAATGCTGCTGGTCTTCGCGGTCGCGTCGCTCGGCGTGTACGGAATCGTGCTCGGCGGCTGGGCATCCAACTCGAAGTACCCGTTCTTGGGCGGCATCCGCTCAAGCGCGCAGATGATCTCGTATGAAATGGCGCTGGGCCTGTCGGTCGTTCCCGTGTTCCTTGTCACCGGCACGTTCAACCTGTCTGCGATCGTCAATTACCAGATTGAACACGGCTGGCTCGCCCTCCCCTTCGTCGCGACGCCCGCCCACTGGAGCCCCGCCGCATTCCTGCTTTGGCCGCTGCTGCTCCTGGCTTTTTTCATCTTTCTGGTCGCCTCGTTCGCCGAGACCAATCGCCTGCCGTTCGACTTGCCCGAGAGTGAGACCGAGCTCGTCGGCGGCTACCACACCGAATACGCTGGCATGAAGTTCGCGCTCTTTTTCCTGGGCGAGTACGCGGCGATGATCGTGGCGTCCGGCGTGATGGTAACGCTCTTCTTCGGCGGATGGTCGCTGCCGTTTGAATGGTTCCTCGCGCTGCAGGGCCAGTGGTGGGCGGTGCCGCTGCAAGCCGCCGTCTTCCTGGCCAAGATCGCCGCGTTTATCTTCTTTTTCATCTGGGTGCGCTGGACGCTGCCGCGGTTCCGTTACGACCAGCTGATGCACCTGGGCTGGAAGGTTTTTCTGCCGCTGTCGCTCGTGAATATCGTCGCGGTCGCCGGACTGCTGCTCTGGCTGTACGGAGGAAATCCCGCTCTCTAACTCATGGACCTGCTCATCCTCGCCGCTGGGTACGCGACGCGTCTGCACCCGCTCACGCTCAATTGCCCCAAACCCTTGCTGGAAGTGTGCGGCCGGCCGATGCTCGAGCACGTTCTGGACTGCTTCAAAAAATCGCCCGATATCGAGCGCGTGCTCGTCGTCATGAATGAGAAGTTCGAGCGGGCGTTTGAAGACTGGGCCGCCGAGTACCGCCGCCGCCATCCCGATATCCGTCTCGAGCTCATCAACGACGGCTCAACATCCGACGCGGACAAGCTCGGCGCGATCGGTGATATCGACTTCGCCATCCGCACCGCGAACATCAAGGGCGACCTGCTCGTCATCGCGGGCGATAATCTCTTCGACGCTCCGCTCGACGACTTTCTCACGTTTGCCCGCCAGAAAAACGCGCCCGCTCTCGGCGTCTACGATGTTGGCGACCTGGAGGCGATCAAGCGCTACAACTCGATTGAAGTCGCCGCCGATGGTTCGATCACCTTTTTCGAGGAAAAGCCGGCCGCGCCTAAGAGCACGCTCACCGGGATCGCGCTCTATTATTACCCAGCCGCGACCGTTCCGCTTTTTGCGAAGTACCTTGCCGATGGCAATAACCCGGATCAGCCGGGCCGCTTTGTCCAATGGCTCTACCCGCAGCAGCCGGTACAAACGTGGTGCGTGCCGGGGCGTTGGCTCGACGTCGGCAGCCACGAAACGCTCGCTGATGCGCAGCGGGTGTTTGCGAAGTTGTCATCCTGAGCGTGAGCGAAGACGAAGGATCCTTGAGTTCCAATATGTTGTCATCCCGAGCTTGTCGAGGGACCTAGCCTCGAAGAATCTTGGCAGGCTGACCCTATCCTTGCCGCTGTAGGGAATAGCTCTCTTCATCCAACTTGGATAAGCGATGCGCAACGGCCTTGCTACCTTGTACCTAGGTCCCTCGACAAGCTCGGGATGACAACGTTGTGTAGCGAGAAGAAAAGTGCGCGCTGGTCAGGATGACGACGTTGTTTGACCTAAAGAAGAGCGCGCCGCTCTACGATCAAGAAGCTACTCCCACTCAATCGTCGCGGGCGGCTTGGAAGAGATATCGTACACAACGCGGTTGATGCCCTTCACCTCGTTGATGATGCGGGTTGAAATCGCGCCGAGCAGATCGTGCGGCAGCTGGACCCAGTCCGCCGTCATCCCGTCCACGCTCTCGACCACGCGCACCGCGGCAGTATACTCGTACGTTCGCTCGTCACCCATCACGCCGACCGAGCGCACCGGCAGTAGCACCGCGAATGCCTGCCAGACCCGGTCGTACCAGTCCCAGCGGCGCATCTCCTCCTGCACGATCGCATCGGCTTGGCGGAGCATCTCCAAATTTTCCCACGTGATCGGCGCCAGGCAGCGGACCGCCAGCCCCGGACCCGGGAATGGGTGCCGCCAGACCATCTCGCGCGGAAGGCCCAGCTTCTCGCCGAGCTTGCGCACTTCGTCCTTGAACAGCAGCCGCACCGGTTCCACCAGCTGAAAGTGCATCCGCTTGGGCAGGCCGCCGACGTTGTGGTGGCTTTTGATCACCTGCGACGGATTATCGTTAATCGAAACGCTCTCGATCACGTCCGGGTACAGCGTCCCCTGCGCGAGAAACTTCGCATCGCCCACGTGGTGCATCGCCTCCTCAAATACGCGGATGAACTCGGTGCCGATCACCTTGCGCTTTTGCTCCGGGTCGGTGACGCCTTTGAGTTTTTTCAGGAACCGCTCGGACGCGTCGACGACGTGCAGCTTCAGGCCCATGTGCTTCATGAAAAACGCGCGCACCGCCTCGCGCTCGCCCTGGCGCAGCAGGCCGTTATCCACAAAGATGCACGTGAGCTGCTTGCCGATCGCTTTGTGCAGCAGCGCCGCCGTCACGCTCGAGTCGACGCCGCCCGAGAGGCCGAGGATGACGCGCTCGCGGCCGACTTGCCGGCGGATCTCCTCGCACGATTGATCGATGAAGGACTTCATCGTCCACGTCGGCTTCGCGCCGCAGATGCCCAGCACAAAGTTGGAGAGGATCTGCTTGCCGCGCGGCGTGTGGGCGACTTCGGGATGGAATTGCAGACCGTACAGGCGCTTGGCCGTGTTCTCGATCACCGCGTAAGGAGAGTTCTCGGTCACCGCGACGACGTGGAAATCTTTTGGGCACTTCACGAGCTTATCGCCGTGGCTGTTCCAGACCGTCATCGTGCGATCGAGCTTCGCGAACAGCTTGCCGCGCTTTTTCACTTTGAGCATCGCTCGGCCATACTCGCGCCGCTCACCCTTTTGCACTTTGCCGCCGAGGAAGTACCCCATCAGCTGCAACCCGTAGCAGATCCCCAGGATGGGGATGCCCAGGTCAAAGATGCGCGGATCCGGGAGCGGGGCGTTCTTTGCGTACACGCTCGACGGCCCGCCTGAGAGAATAATCCCCGCCGGGCGCAGCGCCGCGAGCTTCGCCGCCGGCGTATTGTAGCGCAAAATCTCGGAGTAGACGTGCAGTTCGCGCACCCGCCGCGCAATCACCTGCGTGTACTGCGATCCAAAATCGAGGATGAGGATTTTGTTCATATTATTTTCCAAAAAGCGAGTAGCCGCCGTCGACAAGTAAGTCTTGTCCGCTGATAAAGGTGTTGCGCGGGCTCGCAAGGAAAAGGATCGCTTCGGCAATATCTTCCGGCTGGCCGCAACGTCCTGCGAGACATTGCTTCGCCTGGCCCCAAAAAGCAGGAGGCCAATTTTTACTCATATCGGTGGCTACGTAGCCAGGCGAGATGCTGTTGACTAGAATTCCAGGAGCATAAGCCTTGGCGAGGCTAGCAGTGAAATTAAGGACTGCAGCCTTAGCGGCACAGTAGGCCATGCCGGTTGGATTGGTGGCCACACTGTGGGCGCGAATTCCAGCAATATTGACGATGCGGCCTCCACCTTGCATCAGAGGAATAACCGCTTGAGAAAACCAGACCATGCCCAGCAAGTTCAAGCGCCAGGGGTCGAGCCAATCGGCTTCTGTAGTTTCCTCGAACGGCTTGCGCACAGAAAGTCCGGCGCAGTTCACCAAGGCGTCAATTTTCCGCGTGGGTTTGATGTGTTCTTCCACAGCTGCGTGCACCGCCTCGCGGTTGCTCACGTCACAGGCAATCCATTTGCACTCAAGTTCGTTCGCCAACCCCTTCAGGTGATCGCTGGCCGTCTTGCCGTGCAGGATCACGTCCGCTCCATACGCTTTCGCGCGTTGGGCAGTTGCTTTTCCGATCCCGCGTGCGGAGCCGGTAATGAGAATGGTTTTACCTTCGAGCATGTTGAGTTGAATTAAGCGATTCCTACCGCGTCCCCATCCCGACACCTTGGACGGTCTGGAAGAGCTTGCCTTCGGTTTTGATGGCGGGAGCGATGATGATCTCCGTCTCCTGGAACTGGCGGACGCTCGCGGCGCCGACGTTGCCCATGCACGTCATGATCGCGCCGACCAAATTCTGTGAACCATCGTCCACCGTGGCGGGTCCGAAAAGAATCTGCTTGAGGGAGCCCGTCACACCAACCTGAATGCGCGTCCCCCGTGGGAGGTTCGCGTGCGGCGTCGCCATGCCCCAATGATTGCCGCGGCCCGGCGCTTCTTCGGCACGTGCGAACGCAGAGCCGACCATGACCGCATCCGATCCGCAAGCGAGTGCCTTGCAAACATCGCCGCCCTTGGACATGCCGCCGTCGGTGATGATGGGGACATACCGGCCGGTCTTCTTGAAATACGCATCACGCGCCGCGGCCGAGTCCACCGTCGCAGTCACCTGCGGAACGCCGAGGCCCAGCACTCCGCGCGAAGTGCACGCCGCGCCCGGACCAACGCCGATGAGCACACCCGCGACGCCGCATTCCATCAGCTCGAGCACGACGTTGTACGTGACAGCGTTGCCGATGATGACGGGCATTTTCATCGACTTGCAAAACGCCGCCAGCTCGAGCGATTTATACTCGGTCGAAATATGTTTAACCGTGGAGACGGTCGACTGCACGAAGAACACATTCGCCCCCGCCTCTTGCGCGAGCTGGCCGTAGCGCTCTGCCTTTTGCGGAATGGACGAGACGGCGGCGAGGACCCCGGCTTTTTTTAGCTCCGCGATGCGGCGGCCGATAAGCTCTTCTTTAATCGGCGCGGTATAGAGCTTTTGAATGAGCTCGGTCACCTTGGTTTTGTCGGCGCCGACAATTTCGCTGAGGATGGCCGACGGATCTTCGTACCGCGTCTGGATGCCTTCGAGGTTGATGACGCCCAGGCCGCCGAGCTTGCCCATCTCAATGCAGAAGCGTACGTCGGTCACGCCATCCATCGCGCTGGCGATGATCGGAATTTTGAGCTTAATCTCTTTCCCGTTCGGAGCCGGGATGACGAATGAAGTATCCACCTCGTTGGGGTTGATGGTGACGCCACCGGGGACCAGGGCGATGTCGTCAAACCCATAGGTGACGCGTGCTTTGCGGTTTCGGCCGATCCACATTCCCATAATGCTTGCTGCTCCTAAAAATAATGAATGATTAAATGATGATGAAACGGTTCTGAACCCGTCGGGAAGCTTTCAGCCCGAACGCCCGCAGAAAAAACGGGGCGCTTACGATTGCGGCGCCGCATCTTTCCACAAGCTCTTGAGCTGCCGGGCGCCGCATTGCTCGCACCGCACCTGCCGCGCCTGCCCCACCTCGGGCAGATCAGCTCGGCAGACCGCGCAAACAAAAATGCGACGCGCCCGTCGTTCCCAACGGCGTCGTCGCCGTATTAGAAGCAACCATGCCGCGGCGACCAGCGCAAGAAAAACCGCAAGGTACCAGACAAATAAATTTTGCAGCTCGAGGGTAATCATGGTTTAGGGCGCGACGGACGCGGGAGGAGGTGCGGGCTGATAGTTCCACCAAATTTGCACCGAGCCCCACAGCGGACCGCTCGCCGCCGCTTTTTTGCTATTGGCCTGCGCGGGTTGAAAGCGCAGTCCACTGACCGCGCCGACGGCATCCCGGTCCAATGCAGGGATTCCGCACGATTGCTCGAGCAACACCTGCGCGACGCGGCCGTCGGGCTGCACAGCAAGGCGCACCAAGGTGTAGGATGCTTCAGGCAGCTTGGGGACAATCGCGACAGGCCATTGGATCGGCGACTGAGGAATGCGTTGCGCAAGGCTGGGCGACCAGACGGCCGTCGTGCGAGCCACCCCATCTGAACGAGCAGCGGACTTTGCATTGGAGGTGGAAACCGAGCCCAGCAGCTCCCCGCGCAAAACATCTTCAACCTGCGTGCGCGATTGCTCTTTCGCGAGGAACGGAACTGCGCCCATGGCTTGCGGGCTTTCAATATCCAGCCCCAGTGCGACGCCATGAGCGGGTTTGGGAGCCGGATTTTTTTCTGAAGCCTCAAACCGAGTCGCAGGGATTTGGCGAGCAGGATCGGATTCGGCAGTTGCAGTTTGCGGCGTCAGAAAAAATGCTGGGTCCACGAGCGTGGATAAAGAAGAAGAGACCGAGGAAGATTTCGCCAGTCCCGGCGGCGCTTGGGCGATCGTCACGCGCGCGCGTTGGACGGCGGCCAGTTGCGGCGGCGGGTACAAAATCTCGACCCACGCAAACGCGACGAAATGCAGGCACGCCGCCAAGAGCACGTATCCGCCGAGGCGACGCTGCTCCGTTGAGATACCGGCCAGGAGAAGATCGATCCGCAGCGGCGTCGGTTTGGAACTCATGGCGCGGCCGCCGGAACCGCGGCAGTGGAAGGCTTGGAGGCGGGGATGGGAATAGGCTCCAGCGACGGAGATTGCGTGGCCAGGACGACGCTCAGGTTATGCGCCAGAACTTTGTTCATCAGCTCAAAGACCAGACCCATCGGGACCGTCCGGTCCGTCTTGAGCACCACTGACCGATTCGAACGCAGACCGCCGAACCCGCTACTGGATTTCTCGAGGTGCGCCAGCGCGGTTTCAATTTGCTCCATAGTCGCGATCTGATCCCGGAAAAAGAGAGTAACCGACGGAGTGGTAGCCCCCTCCCCCGATGCCGTCCGCTGCGGCGCGAGCGTCGCCGTGATGACGAGCGGCCCCGTCACCGTACTCGAGCCATACAAGCTGCTGGGAAGATCTACCCGGACACCGGATTGCAGCACAAAGGAGGAACTCAGCAAAAAAAAGATCAGTAGCAGCAGCACCACATTGATGAACGGCGCCATGTCGATCGGCCCGTGCAAGGGTTGCAAACGGCGTCGCAGAATAATGGCCATGAGAAGCTCGAAGAGAGGAATCGCTAAAGTTGCTCGTTAGGCCTTGTCGCTGTACGCGGGTTCGGACAGGACGTGTGCCACTTCAATCCCTGCGCGTTCCATGTCACCGATGAGATGGTGGGAGCGCGCAACTAGGTAATTGTAAGCCGCGTAGCACGGAATCGCGATGACTAGGCCACCGGCGGTGGTGATGAGCGCCGTCCAGATCCCGCCGGCAAGATCGGCGATGGAGGCCCCTCCCCCGGTGCGGCTGATCTGCAAGAACGCCTCGATCATCCCGATAACCGTGCCCAGCAGGCCGATGAGCGGACTCAAGTAGCCCACTGTCGCGATCACCGGCAGATTCGCTTCGAGCGCGTGGGACTCGAGCTGCGCCGTCTCGCGGATCACAGCCCTCAATTGATCGGGCGGAAGATGCCGCTTGCCGATTGCGGCGCGCACGACGTTGACGACCGGCCCGTGCGCTTCGTCGCAGCGCTCGAGCGCTTCCAGGTATTGCCGGCGCCGCAGTAGGCTCAAAATGCCAACTAAAAATTCCGCCACGTTGATTTGCTGACGACGATAATAGACCGCACGCTCGACAAAAACGCCCAGACCGATGATGGAACACAGCAGCAGCACCCACATCAGTGAGCCGCCTTTTTGCAGCACGTCGAATACGCCGAGCCGCTGGCCGGCGGGAGCTTCCATCGCAGATAAAGTGCCGGGGGTTGCAGCACTGGCCGGAGCTTCTTGCGCGTGCGCTGCGAGCGTGAATAAAAATAGCACGACAGCGAAAATGCCAAGGCGACAACAGAGGGAGTATGCTCGAAACTGCATATGAGTAGGGTATTGCTAAAACGCCCGAAGCAGTCGATTGACACCGCTCCCGACAGATGCGACAAATAAAAGCATGCGCTCTTACCGCTCCCGGTTCTACCATGCTTTTTCGCAACTGTCATTCCTATTGGCCGTGATTTTGATCGCAGCGTCTGTGGGAACAGCTCAGGCGGAAAGCTCGGTCACGCACGCGCGCGGATTGCGCCCGGCAAAGACGTCGGCTCGTTCGACCGCCAAAAAGAAGCAAGCATCGCCTCACGCCAAAGCGTCTTCCAAGGCCACCGCTTCTAAGTCCCAGCCCGCGTTTACAGCAGCGGACAAAAAAACAGCGCACGCTCCCCTGCCCGAGTCGGCAATCAAAATGGGGAAGATTCACGAATTCCGCAACGATGAGACGTACAAGGCGGGCCCCAACGCCGCGCTGCAGTTTGAAAAAGAGTACTGGAGCTACGGCGCCATCACGCGTCAGGAAAAACTCGATAAGCGCGGGCACTACTTTGTCATCCTCTGGAGCAACCGCGGCCCCGTGAAAGAATTACAGGCCAAGTTCGAATACCGCCAAGTGAAGTCCAAAGATGTCATCCGTACGCTGACGATCGATCACGCGCGCGCGCATGGCGGGATGAAGTCAACCTTTGCGGTGGTGGGTCAAGCGTTTGACGAGTACGGCGCCGTGAGCTCGTGGCGCTTCACGGTGTGGGATGGCGGCAAGCTCCTCGCCGAGCAGAATTCGTTTATTTGGTAACTACATTCCGCTTTCATCCCGAGCTTGTCGAGGGACCTAGTTTCAACGTAACAAGGTTTCGCCACCTTCCTCATCCACGCCGGATGAAGAGATCTATTCCATGCAGCGACAAGGATAAAATCAGCTTGTCTAGATTCTTCAAGGCCAGGTCCCTCGACAAGCTCGGGATGACGATGTTTTGTAACAAAACGAGAATAAGATAATGTTCTTCACGATCTCACGCGCGATGGCCGCCCGGCGTGCGCATCGATGACGATGCAGATTTCGCCCTTAGGCGGCGTGGCTTGGTAGTGCTTGAGGAGCTCCGCCGGGCTCCCCTGCCGGTACTCTTCAAACTTTTTGGTCAGCTCCCGCGCGACGCAGAGGCGCGCAATTGGAATCACCGCCGCGGCGTCCTCCAGCATTCGGACGAGACGATGCGGCGACTCGAAGTAAACGCTGGTCGCCTCGCGTTCGAACGCACGCACGAGCTCTTTCTGGCGAGCGCCGCTTTTGGGAGGGAGAAATCCGCCAAAATAAAACGGCTGCGGCGTGAAGCCCGAGCCGACGAGCGCCTGCAGCACAGCCGAGGGTCCGGGCAGCACCTCGACCGCGATCCCCTCCTCTCTGCACGCGCGGATGAGACGATGGCCCGGGTCCGAGATGGACGGCATCCCCGCATCGGTCACCAGCGCGATCTTCCGCCCGGCTTTGAGCTCGATCATCAGCGCCTCCGTTTGCCGCGCTTCGTTAAACTTGTGGTAGGAAGTGAACGGCTTGGAAATGTTGTAGTGCGCCAGCAGCATCCCCGTATGACGCGTATCCTCGGCGGCGACGCGATCGACTTCGCGTAGCGCCGCCAGTGCGCGGGCCGTCACATCCTCTCGATTGCCGATGGGCGTGCCAATGACGAACAGCTTGCCGGCGAACTCGGACATGACCTCTTTATTATGGCATGGGCGTCAAGGTGGGGAAATGCATTAACTTTTCTTCACTTTTCAAAGCTACCGGTTGGGACGAGATTAAGTTGCCATGGCTTCATTAAACAGCTCGCGGGAGTTTGAATACGTCATCGACGAGCGCCGCATCGGCAAGGAGCTCGGCATCGCGATCGAGCACCCGATCCGGGTCCTAAACCTGGCCGCGCTGGGCGTCGACAAGGCGCGGTTCCTCGCAGATATCGCCCCCACTTTCGCGCAGCTTCCGTGGGACATGTACGACGTTAAGCGAAACCAAGTCAGCGTGCTGATGCAAGCATACCCCGAGCACAAGGACCGGCTGCAGAAATTCCTGGCAGAATATTACGCCGGCGCGGCGGATCTTTTCGGCGTGCGGGATCTGCTCGACCGCCTTCCCATCGAACAGGTCACCCAGATCGAAGATTTTGAGCCGTACCGCCGCCGCTCCGCCTGCAAGTTCCGGCTCGAGCTCCAGGGGGACGACGCGTGGAAGCTCGAGCAGGTTCCGATGGAGGCGTTCACGCAGAAGGCCGACTCCGCGACGGACTACCGCACACTGGCACGCGTCTTTGCGCCGACACCCAAAGAGGTGACCGAGCACGCGGGCTTCCGCGATTTCTTGAACGCGGTCGCGCAAATTGTTCGCGGAGTCCGGCCCGAAGTGCGGCGCTTGGAGATCACCGCGCATCAGATGGGGCTGGTAGTCGGACCGAAGCGGCCGGTGAGTAACTCACCGGAAGGAATTCACCAGGACGGGACCGATTACATTGTCTCAGCGCTGGTGGTGGAACGCTTTGGCGTTGAAGGTGGCATGAGCCGGACGTACGGGCCGGACAAAAAGACGATCTACCTTACGCACACACTGCAACCGGGGGAAGGCCTCTTTCAGGCAGACGCGGGCTCGCCGCTCTGGCACGACGTGACGGACGTGCGGATGGCCGATCCGACCCAGGCCGAGCCGGGCCGCCGCTCGATCATCGGACTCGATATTCGGATTGCCGGGTAGCGTCCCCTCAACGCTTGCGGGCACCCCGGTTGAAAGCTTATACTGGCATTCGAGTTTGAGTTTTATTCCCGGGCTTGTGGCGAAATGGCAGACGCGCCAGATTTAGGTTCTGGTTCCGCAAGGAGTGGGGGTTCAAGTCCCTCCAAGCCCACGAAGAATAGGTTGACGTTTTCAGGCGGGCGCGGCATTCCCCTT
Organism: uncultured Verrucomicrobiaceae bacterium; assembly: GCA_964473925.1. Taxonomy (GTDB): domain Bacteria; phylum Verrucomicrobiota; class Verrucomicrobiia; order Methylacidiphilales; family CAYYVW01; genus CAYYVW01. The sequence continues at coordinate 138,342 of CAYYVW010000001.1, read as the reverse complement.
TTATGCCTCGCGAACAAAAAACGGACATGGGAGTACAGGACCTTTGGGGAATGCCCGGAATGCTTTTTATGCATGCCTTGTCGGCGGGATATTGGCATGAGCGCCTTCATGATTTAACCAGCAGAGGAAATAGAGCAAAGTCATCCGTCCTGGAAATGGCCAAAGCTCGCACAGCAGAAACAAAGGCGAGCTTGGCCAAATTGGTTAAACGTGCGCAACCGAAAGATATTAGTGGAGCGCGGGCATCTATTCATCGCCTTGAGCAAGCTCCAAAGAATTCATCGATGGCGCATGGGGTTGGCGCAAGGTTGAGAGAGGCATGGCGGCAAGAGCTAAATACACGAAGAGAAAATGGGATTGAAGTACGTCCTGATTCGGTCATTCAAGCACTTGAGACAGCCAGCTCCAGCAGCTCGGCTCCTTCTGTTGAAGTTGTGAAACCCGTCCAAACAGTTCCTGAATTTCAATAAATCCCACTTGCGGGCGCGGGCGGATATCGGGATGATACCGGGCCTACAAGCCCATGCCCTCCACGTTTCACGTTCAGCCGGTCAAAAAGATTGAGACGGAGTTCGCCGTTCCGGGCGACAAGAGTATTTCGCACCGCGCGCTGATGCTCGCGTCGCTGGCCGAGGGGCAGACGCGCCTGAGCGGTTTTCTCCCCGGTGAAGATTGCCTCCACACGCTGCGAGCGTTGCAGGCACTGGGAGTGGTGATCGATCAGATCGACGAGACGACGCTGCTGGTAAGCGGATCGGGCGGCGTGCTGCACCCCGTCTGCGAGCCGCTCGAGTGCGGCAGCTCGAGCACGACGATGTGCCTGCTCGCTGGAGCGCTGGTGGCGCAACCGCTGCGCACGCGGCTGCTCGGCGATCAATCCCTTTCACGCCGTTCAATGCTCCCGCTGCTCGAGCCGCTGCAAAAGATGGGCGCGCAGGCGCAGCTTCTCGGACCTGACGGCTGCCCGCCGCTGGAGATCCGAGGCGGACCGCTGCGCGGAATCGAGCACACGCTGCCGATGGCGACGGCGCAGATTAAAACCGCGGTGCTCATCGCCGGCCTTTTTGCGCCGGGGACCACAACGATCGTGCAATCCGCTCCGACGCGGGACCACACCGAGCGGCTGCTCGAGCATTTTTTCGCGCCGGTGACGACCGAGGGCGACCAGGTGCGCGTCCGCGGCGGCACCGTCTTGCACGGCAATGACTTAGAGATTCCGGGGGACTTTTCCTCCGCCGCATTTTGGATCGGAGCCGCCGCCGCTATGCCCCAAGCACAACTGACAATCCGGAACGTGGGCTTGAATTCCACGCGCACGGGTCTGCTGCAAATTCTCCTGCGAATGGGAGCGAACCTGCACGAATCGATTCACACCGACACGTGGGAGCCGCGCGGCGTCGTCCGCATCCACGGCCGACAATTGCGAGCGACCGAGATTTCCGGTGAAGAAGTCCAGCACGTGATGGACGAGCTGCCGATCCTGGCCGTCGTCGCCGCGCTCGCTGAAGGAACGACCATCATTCGCAATGCCGCCGACTTGCGCTCGAAAGAGACGGACCGTATTCACGCGATGGCCGTGAACTTGGCCGCGTTCGGCGTCCCAATCCAGGAGCGGGAAGACGGCTGGGAAATCCAAGGCCGCACTCCGCTCACCGGCGCGCGCGTCTCCAGTTTCGGCGACCACCGCATTGCGATGGCATGCGCGATGATGGGGATGTTCGCCAAAGGCGCGACCGTGATTGACGACGTCAAATGCGTCGCCAGCTCTTACCCCAACTTCGCAGAAGATTGGAAGCAGGTGACGGGCCAATCGCTGCGCACAGGCAAGCTGCCGCTGCTTTCGGTGCTGCACAGTTAATTTCATCATGCACCCGGTCATTGCGCTCGACGGCCCCTCGGCGTCCGGAAAAAGCTCGGTCGGGCAGGCGCTCGCCCAGCGGCTCGGGTTTATCTTCGTGAGCACCGGTCCGCTTTATCGCGCTATCACCTGGGGCGCTTTTCGCAATCACGCTTTCCCGGACCAAGGAGACGCCGGCGTGGAAGCATGGCTCAAAAAAAATCCGCTGCGCTTTTCGATCAACCCATCCAAGCAGGCAACCGAGCTACTATTGGAAGGAGAAGACCCAACGCCATTTCTACGCGGACCCGAAGTGCTGGCGCACCTCCCGGCGGTTTCGGCGATGCCGGCGGTTCGTGAGTACCTGCTCTCACTGCAGCGTGACCTCGCTACTGCGGCGCCGCTGGTGATGGAAGGCCGGGATATCGGCACCGTCATTTTTCCGCAGACGCCGTACAAGTTTTTCCTGGATGCCGATCCAGCTGTGCGCGAAGCACGCCGCAGCGCACAAGGAGAAGTTGATAACGTGCGCCGTCGTGACCAACTCGACTCTACGCGCAAAGCCGCGCCGCTCGTCCGCGCGCCAGATGCGATGCTCATTGACTCCACTCATCTGAGCTTTGAACAAACGCTGCACGCAATCTTGGACGCGCTTGAGCGCAAAGGCCTCTCCGCCGCCACGACAAAAAATCCGTAGCTTTTATTTTCCGTGAGCATGTCCCCGATTTACTGGCTCGGTTACCAGACCGTCGGGCTCTTCGGCCGCTTTTATTTTCGAATGGATGTGCGCGGGCGGGAGCATGTGCCGAAGGGTCCGTGCCTGGTCGTCGCCAACCATGTCAGCTTTTTGGATCCGCCGCTCGTGGGCTGGTCGCTGCGCCGCGAAATGTATTATATGGCGCGGCACACGCTCTTTAAACCGCCGGTGCTGCATTGGCTGCTGCCGCGAATCAACGTCATACCGGTCAACCGGGATCAAGCCGACCTCGCGACGCTGCGGCGGATTCTCGAAGTGGTCCGCAATGGCCACGGCCTGCTGCTTTTCCCGGAAGGAACCCGCAGCCCGGACGGCACGCTGCAACCGGCCAAGGCGGGCGCGGGCTGGATGGCGTGCAAAGCGAATGTGCCCATTCTCCCGGTGCGCATCTCCGGCAGCTACGAGGCGTGGCCGAAGAATCAGAAGCTTCCCCTGCCCCGCCGCGTTCGCGTTTCGATCGGCCGTCCGTTCTTGCCACCGGCAGAATTTATCGGCAGCAAAGACAAGGCGTCCTACCAAGCGCTCTCGGATCGGATGATGGCCGAGATCGCGGCGCTCGAATAGGTCAGCGCGCCGCCAGATCGGTTTCCGCGTTGAGCGGCCGGCCGGTGTTCAAATAAATCCGCGGCGTGACGAAGATCAGCAGGTTTTTCTTCGAGCTGCGCGCCGCCTGCGACTGGAACATCCGACCGACCAGCGGCAAATCGCCTAGGAGCGGGACTTTATCATCAATTTTCTGCTCCTCATTCCGCAGGAGGCCGCCGAGCACAACTGTGTAACCGTCGCGGATGAGCACGCGCGTGCTCACACGGCGAGTATTAAAGACGGGCTGATTCATCTCATTGCGCGTGATCAGGGACTGCTCGCCCCCGCTGGTGATGAAAACCGGATCGCCGTAGTTAATGAAGCCCTCCAAGTCGGTCACTTCCGGTGCGAGTGCGAGGTCAACAGTCTGCCCATCGGCGCCCACTTGCGGGCGCGCCGTCAACTTCACCCCGACGTCGCGTGATTCAAACTCCGTCGGAAAGGCGGGGATCACCGCCGGCGGCTTCACCGGAACGTTGACCGTGCCAAAGCGCGCGACTGGAACAAACCGGACCGTATCAGGTGGTTGGTACTCGGTCGGAAAATAGAATGTCCGGCCGACGGTGATCTTCGCGTCCTCTCCGCTTTTCACGCGCACCGCCGGCGCCGAGAGAAGGTCGAAGCTCTTGCGCTGCTGCAGTGCCGAGAGGACGAGGTTGAGCACATTGCCGTCGATCATCCCTTGTAGTTTGAGCGTGGAAGGATTAGGCGTGGCGAGATTGCCGAGGATTTGATCGAGCGTGTTTGGCGAGAAACCTTGCGAACCGCGCAACGCCGTTCCGCCCCGCGCCTTTCCTGTCGCATCCACTACGCCGGGAACGGCTCCGGGCGCGTCCAAGCCAACGCCGAGATTCACGGTGATGTCGCGCAAATCATCCTGGCCGATTTCGACGATACGCGTGGTGATATCCACCATCAGCGCTTCACCCGATGCCGCGCGCACGAGCGCTTCCACCAGTTCGAGCTGCGCCGGAGTGTTGTACACCTGCAGGACGCCGGACTCGGGGTTGTAGAGCGCCGCCGCTTCGGGTCCGAACGCAACGCCACGCGCCGCCAGCTGCACTTTTGCCTCCACGCGCGCCATGTCGCTTTCCCACAGGCGCGTGATGCCCGGTTCCGGATTTCGTGTCTGCCGCCGACCACGCGGAGCTTTCTCTTCATCCGCAAGACGGCTCGCTTGATCGAGCGCCGTCTCTTTGAAAAATCCGGGCGGCACCTGGAACGTGCGACGCGCCAGCGGCTCGGCCGTCGATGCGCGCGGGACGATCACAACCAGCTGCCCTTCCAGCCGATACCCGACGCCCGCCTGGCTGACGGCGTATTCGAGCGCATCGGCGAGCGGAATGTTGCGCAGCTGTAGTGTGATTTTATCTGCGATGCGGGCCGCCTCGGGCTCGATGACAAAGTTGACCGGCTTGCCCGCGCCTTCGCTCCCGCGACTTTGCGTAACGAAAAAATCGAGCACCGTTTGCAGCGGCGCGTCTTTGAAATCGAGCTGCGTGAGTTGAATCTCCTTCAGCCGATCCGCCAAGCTGCTGGAAGCACTCAACGAGGTTGAAGTCTTATCACGCGGCGCAGCATCCTTATCTCCGCTCCCGCGAGGTTTAGCCCATCCCGCCTGCACTTGCCCCAAGCGCGCCAGTCGGGCGTGCGTTTGCGCTGCCGATGCTGCGGAGGCTTGAAGTGCGGCCGCTTGCTCGAGTCCCGCATGAGCACGTGTCTCATAAGGATCGAGCGCGAGTACAGCATCATACCGCGCTTTCGCTTGCTCGGGCTGATGCGCATCAAGCAGCGCCTGCCCTTCTACCAGCTTCTGTTCAATTTGATCCGCCTTGAATGTATCGTTGTGAACGGTTGCAGCGCCTTTCTCTTTTTCCTGCCGGGTGAGCTCACGCTGAACTTGCGCCAGCCCCGCCGTCGCTTGGTGCGCGGTGATGCTGGAACTTGGTGCAAAGCGCACAGCGACTTGATACAGGCGGCGCGCTTCAGCGAAATTCCCCTGCTTTTGTGCCTGCGAGCCGAGGGAGAGTGCTTGCTCGGCCATACGCGCGAGCTGCTGCCGGCGTTGCGCCTCTTGCTGGGCGATGCGGGCGACATTGGCATCCACCTGGCCAGCTTCTGCATATCCCTTCAGCGATGCCGCTCCCTGGAGCAGGAGTACTAAGACGAGAAGCCGCGCCGCGCGTTTCATGTGTGCCAAAACGTCAAATAGGTTAAAGCAAAGAAGATGTCCAACACAACTGCGACTCAGGTCTACTGCAACTTTCCTTCATGCAGCTGCTGGAGCACTTCGGGCAGGAGCGAATGCTCGGCCTCTTGAATGCGTGCGTGGAGCGACTCTGGGCTGTCGCCGGGCACCACCGGAACTTCGTGCTGCGCGATAATTTCGCCTTCATCAACTCCGGCATTCACGTAATGAACGGTGCAGCCTGTCACAGAGACTCCGGCATCGAGCGCCTGCTTCCACGCTTCCAGTCCCTTGAATTTGGGAAGCAGCGACGGATGAATATTGACGATGCGATTGGGGAACGCCTCCAGCAGCGGCGCCTTGAGCACGCGCATGTAACCGGCGAGCACGACCCACTCCACCTCGTGTGCCTGGAGCCACTTGACCAGCTGCGCTTCGATCTCGGGCTCGAGCTTTGTCTTGAACCGACTTGGCGGCAGCGCGAGAATCGGCAGGCCCAAATCGCGAGCGCGCTCCAGAATGCCCGCCTGCGGATTATCACTAGCCACCAGCTGCACCTGAGCATCGAGCTTTTCTTCCTCGATGGCTTGCATGATCGCGCCGAAGTTGGAGCCTTTGCCCGAGCCGAGGACACCGAGCTTCATCTTCGGTTTGGCGTTCATCTGGAATTCGCTTCTTTCACCGAAGAAGGATTGAAACGCTCGCCCAATCCCAGCACAAAGCGCAAGATCGGCTTGGGCGTGAGCTCGGCTGCCCACATCGGAAGCCACAGCCGCTTGCCGGGAATGACGCGCGCGCGGCCGCGCTCAATCCCACGCAGCGCCGCACGGACGACGCGCTGACCACTGATATAAAAGAGCTTGGGCGGATTGAACTTGCGGGCTCCGCCTGGGCGGGCGGCAACCTGGCCAAATTCGGTCGCAACCGGACCGGGACACAGCAGCGTAACAGAAATGCCGCGGTGCCCCACTTCCATCCGCAGCGCCTCAGTAAAACCGTTCACGTACGCCTTCGTCGCCGCATAAACCGCAAACGATGGCAGCGGCAAAAAACCCGCCGTTGAGCCCACATTGAGAATCGCACCTCGCCGCGCTTCGAGCATTCCGGGCAAAAAGCGATGCGTGAGCGTAGTCAGCGCCAGCATGTTGACTTTGAGCATTGCATCGACGCGCTCCCACGGGGACTCGGCGAACGCGCCCAGATCGCCCAGGCCGGCGTTGTTGATGACAAAATCGATCTCGATGCCACGCTCGTGTAACTTACCAATGAGCTTTTCCGTCTCTTCCGTACTGCGCAGATCGAGATCGAATATATCGACGGTCAAAGCTTGATGCCGCTGCTGAAGTTCCTGCCGCACTGCTTCAAGCCGATCACGGCGACGCGCAACCAGGACGAGGCGGCGTGCTTGCGGCGCGAGCTGCCGCGCAAACTCTGCCCCGAGCCCGGCGGAAGCGCCTGTGATAAGGGCGCTGCACCCTGCAATGCGAAATCGGCTCACCAGCGCCAACTCTGCCAGGATTAGGAGATCGTGTGAAGCTGAATTGAATCGACGATGTGATCCGAGGCGATCAGGTCCGAGATAATGACGAGCTTGTCGCCTTTCTTGGCATATCGGCGATTGACGAGCTTGGCCTCAGCCTTGATGACATTCTCGTCCGGCGTGTAGCTGAATGTGGAGTAGATCGACGTGACGCCGTAGAGGAACGAAAGCCGCCGGCAGAGCTGCTCGTTGGGCGCAAAGGCAAAAATACGCGTGGAGGTGGGTCGCAGCGCCGCGGCGATCCCGGCCAAATAACCGTGCCGCGTGAAGACGCACAGGCCGACCGCGCGCGTTTGGTTGGCCAAGTGCACCGCCGCCGCCACGATCTTCTGCCGGTCGCTCGAGAGAAAAACGTGATTCGCATACCCCGCGTTGCCGCTGCGCTCAGTGCGGACCGCAATGCGGTCGAGCACCTGAATGCACTCCACCGGATAGTGCCCCACCGTCGTTTCGGCCGAGAGCATGATGGCATCCGCCTGCTCGTACACGGCGTTGGCTACGTCGGTAATTTCCGCCCGCGTCGGCATGGGGCTATTGATCATGCTTTCGAGTAAATGCGTCGCCACGATAACGGGCCGGCTTTGCGCGACGCATGTTTTGACGATCCGCCGCTGGATGATGGGCAGCTCTTCGTACGGGACTTCAATTCCAAGATCGCCGCGCGCGACCATGATGGCGTCCGCCGCTTCCCGAATGGACTCGAAATTTTTGACGGCGAGTTGATCTTCAATCTTCGCCACGATGCGGACATGTCGCGCGCCTTTTTCCTCGAGCAGCGCGCGGAGCTGCTGCACGTCCTCCGCCTGCCGGACGAATGAGAGCGCGATGTAATCCACGCCGCAATCCAACCCGGCTTCGATATCCGCGAAATCTTTTTCAGTGATAGCCGGAAGTTTGACGTGCACTCCGGGCAAATTGATGTGGCGCCGACTGCCCAGAATTCCGGACGTGAGCACCTCGCACTGCAGCTGGTTACCGTTTTTCTTGTCGATCGCACGCATATGCAAAAGACCGTTATCGACCAAGAGCAGATCGCCCACCGCAACGTCGTCCACCAGGCCGTCGTAGTTGACGCTAACGGAGTATTCCTCTGCCAACTTCACACCACGCGTAGTGAAGATAAACGTATCGCCCGGCTTGAGCGGAATCGGCTTGACGACGTCGCCGGTGCGGATGGCCGGCCCCTGCGTATCGAGCATCAGCGCGACGTGGACTTCGAGCGCGCTGCTTTGGATACGGACCTCGCGCGCCACCTTGCGAATCCAATCTCCGGCCGCGTGCGACATGTTGAAGCGGAAGATATTGACGCCGGTTTCGATGAGGCGGCGGATCATCTCAGGCGATTCGGTCGCGGGCCCAAGCGTGGCGATGATCTTGGTCCGGCGGGGATGCGCGTTCATTTTTTCAGTCGTTGCTTCATCGCGAAGCGCCGGATTGGTGACAGGAATAGGCATAAAGAAAAATGTTAGGACTGAATTTTAAGATGCAGGTCGCGCAGCTGTCGTGCATCCACTTCACTTGGCGATCCGGTCATCAGTTCCTGCGCACGGTTATTTTTGGGGAATGCAATCACCTCTCGGATGTTCTCTTCGCCGCAGGCAAGCATGACCAATCGGTCCAACCCCGGCGCAATACCGCCATGCGGTGGCGTGCCAAAGCTGAAGGCCTGCAACAAGTGGCCAAACATCGCTTGCTGCTTCTCGGCGCTAAGCCCGATGATGCTAAAGAGCTTGGCCTGCAGCTCGGGCTCGTGAATCCGCATGCTGCCGCCTCCGAGCTCGAAGCCGTTGAGGACGATATCGTGCGCCACGGCGCGGACTTTGGCGTACTCGCCTTTTTCCAGAAGCGCAACGTCATCGGCGTGCGGACGCGTGAAGGGGTGGTGGCGGGCCTTCCATTTGTTGTTTTCCTCGTCACGCTCCAGGAGAGGAAACTCGAGCACCCAGAGAAAATTCAACGCACTGGGATCAATCGGAATACTTTGCAGCTCGGCGGCCTTGAGACGCACGCGACCCAGGATAGCGCAGGCCGGCTCCCACTCCCCTGCGGAAAAAAGAATGAGGTCTCCCTCTTCAATTTTGAGCGCGTCCCGCAGCGCAGTGCGCTCGGCGTCCGAGAAAAATTTGACGATTGGTGACTTCCACTCTCCGCCTTCAATCTTAATGAAGGCCAAACCCTTCGCTCCGTGCTGAACCGCCGTCTGCGTGAGCGCATCCAGCTGGCCCGAGGTAATGCCGGCAAATTTCTTCGCATTGAGCGCTTTGATCGTTCCGCCGGAAGCCGCGATTGCTTGGAAGACTTTGAAGCCGCTTTCCTTGAAAATCGCGGTGACATCCGCCAACTCGAGCCCAAAGCGCGTATCGGGCTTATCGCTGCCGTAGCGGTTCATTGCCTCGGCAAACGTCATGCGCGGGAACGGCGTCGGCACTTTCACGCCGCGCGCCGCTTCAAAAGCCTCTACCACAAAACCCTCCGTCCAGCGGATGATGTCTTCCTGTGAAATAAACGAGGCCTCGATATCAATCTGGGTGAACTCGGGCTGCCGGTCGGCCCGCTGATCCTCATCCCGAAAGCAGCGGGCGATCTGGAAGTAGCGCTCAAACCCCGCGACCATCAAGAGCTGCTTATATTGCTGCGGCGATTGTGGCAGCGCGTAAAATTTGCCGGGGTTGGGCCGACTGGGCACCAGAAATTCCCGCGCGCCTTCGGCAGTGCTTTTGAAAAGCATCGGCGTTTCAATCTCGATGAACCCTTCACGCGTAAGATAATTGCGCACGATCTGGGTGATCTTGTGCCGCATCCGTAAATTCTGCTGCATCTGTGGTCGGCGCAGGTCGAGATAGCGGTACTGCAGCCGCAAGTCCTCATTCTCGATCCGCTCGTCCAACGGAAATGGCGGAACGCCAGCGCTGTTAATCACCTGGAACCGTTCGGCCTGCACCTCCACCTCGCCTGTTGGCAGCGACGCGTTGACCGTTCCGGCGAGGCGCTCGACCACCTTCCCGTGCACTTCGATCACAAACTCGGCCCGGAGCGCGTCCGCCGCCTTAGCCGCTTCGGCGCTGATTTGCGGATTGAAGACCACTTGCGTGATGCCTTCCCGGTCGCGCAGATCGACAAAGATTACCCCGCCGTGATCCCGCCGCGCATTGACCCAACCCGCCAGCCGGACGCGTCCGCCGACGTCGGCCTTGCGCAGCTGGCTGCAATGATGGGTGCGGGACATAAAAATACGGGGACGTCCTTTCTAGCCCGCCCCCACGCCTATTCCAAGCCTCAAGATAAATCTTATCCTAACGCTTGAGCAGCCCAATCAGTTCAGAAACGGCGGCGCTCCTCTGCCCCCGACTCTTCATCTCCTTGAGCTGGACGGGCGCGGCGGGGTCGGCGGATTCGATGACGACGGCGTAGCGCGCGCCGCGGGCCTCGGCCTGCTCGAACTGTTTACCGAGCTTGCCGCCCGCCAGAGCGTAATCTACGCGCAGCCCTGCATCGCGGAGCTCTTGCAGGAGCTTCATCGCACGCGGCTGGCATGCGTCGTCGGCAATTGCGATAAACGCATCCAGTGTTTGGGCTGAAGTTGTCGCCAGACCTTTCTCTTTGAGCAGCTCGCCCAGGACGACATCGCCCATCCCAAAACCGATCGCGGGCATCGGCACGCCGCCGAGGCTTCCGAGCAAATCATCATACCGTCCGCCGCCGCAGATCGCGCGCAGCTCACCTTTGCGGTCGAACAGCTCAAAGACGGTGCCAGTATAATATGCGAGCCCGCGGACGATCGTAAGGTCCGGTTGCGCGTACGAGCGCAAACCGCGCGCCTCGAGTCCCGCCAGGACCGCTTCCATCCGCGCATTCGTGCCGCCGTTTTCCAGCGCATCGAACACGCCTTTAGCCAAGGAGCCTAATGCTTTCTCGGTATCGGCACGCGGAGCGCGGTCGTACTTATCGATCGCTTGGAAAAGATCGTACCACTTGTCTTCGGGTGCGCCGTTCTTGATGAAAAACTCGGTCCAGTATTGCCGGTCGCTCAAGCGCACGCCGAAGTCCTGGTCAGTCAGCCCGAGGCCGCGCAGCATGTCGATGGAGACGGCGATGATCTCGATGTCCGCCTGCAAGCCCGCTTCGCCGAGAATATCGCAGTTGAGCTGGTAATGCTCGCGCAAGCGACCGCGCTGCATTCGCTCATACCGGTACAGCTGCGGGATGGAGAACCACTTGAGCGGCTTTTTGTAATCCCGGTGACGCGCAGCGGCCATGCGCGCGAGCGTGGGCGTCATCTCGGGCCGCATCGCGACGGCGCGCTCGCCCTTGTCGACGAAGTGATAGAGCTGCCCGGCAATTTCCGCGCCCGATTTTTGCGTGAAGAGCTCCAGCGGCTCGAGCACCGGCCCCTCGTACTCCACGAATCCGTAGCGCGTGGCCACCTCTCGCCAGACATTGAAGATGGCGTTACGCTGCGCGCATTCTTCAGGGTAGAAATCGCGGAAACCAGGGAGAGACGTGATAGACATACAAATATATGGAACAACCCGCGCGGTTACACCACCGCCGTCTTCGGATACGGCTCGCCTAAAAATCCCGAGACGCGCGCGAACTCAAACTCTTTCTCGAGCAACCGGTCGAGCAGTTCCCCGACAGCTTCGGCCGTTTGGCGGTGCAGGTCGTGCATCAGAATGATCGAGCCCGGACGGGACTGCTGATCCACGGTGCTGATGATGCGGCCCACGCCCGGCCGCGCCCAGTCGCGCGGATCAATGCTCCAGAGGGCAACGCCCAGCCCGAGCTCCCGCGCCATCCAGCCCTGATTTTTGCGAAATGCGCCATAGGGAGGACGAAACCAGATCGGCGTGACGCCCGTTGCTTCGGCGATCGCTTCCTGGCACGCACGCAACTCCCACTGAACCTTGGCATCCGACATCGCGCTGAGCTTGGGGTGAGTAAACGTGTGGTTCGCTAATTCATGCCCCTCCGCGAGCACGCGGCGGGCAAGATCCGGACATTCCTTCACGCGCTTGCCGATCATGAAAAATGTGGAGCGGATGTTGCGCTTCTTGAGCTCCTCCAAAACCGTCTCGGTCACGCCGGGCGTGGGGCCGTCGTCGAAGGTGATGCAGAGCCGATTTCCAAACCCTGAGCCCGCGTTGGCAAAAACCGCCTGCCCCTCGCCAGCGGCAACCGCCTTGCCCGCTCGTACTGCTTCCGCGCGCTTGGCAGAGGCTTCGAGCAGCTCGGGCGACACCGTCATCTCTTCGCATTCGTGAGCGCCAAAAGCGACGCGTGGCAGCACGGCAGCCCCGGCCGCAAGTGCGAGCGCATGCTTCAAGAATTCAGCCCGGGTCATCATATGAACCGCAGGACGCTATCTGGGCCGGGGGCACGATTCAAGCTAGATTCGCGTTGGACCAAACCCCTTCCCCAACATTGCAATTCGCTGAAAAATGGGTATGAGTGATCCTCCCAAGCTTTCTGCTCCGGGTACGAACATTATGCACGAAACCAAAGTCAAAGTCGGCGTTGTTGGCGTGGGCCATATCGGCCGGGAACACGCCCGGATTTACTCCCGCCTGCCCGGCGTTGAAATGGTCGGCGTGTATGATATCGACACGGCCATCCGTCGCCGCATCGCGCAGCAGTATGGCATCCGTGCGTTTGAATCGCTGGAAGAGGTTGCCGCGCAGACCGATGCCCTCAGCGTCGCCACGCCGACCCACACCCACTTTGAGATCGCCCAATTCTTCCTCCAAGCCGGCAAGCACCTGCTCATTGAAAAGCCAATCACCGATAACCTGACGCAAGCCGAGTCCGTCGTCGCGCTCGCCCGGGAGAAAAACCTCGTCCTGCAAGTCGGCCATATTGAGCGGTTCAACCCGGCCTTGCGCGCGCTGGAGTCGCAGCTGACGCATCCGATGTTCATCGAGGCGCACCGCCTTTCGCCCTACCCGGGTCGCAGCACCGATATCGGCGTGGTACTGGACCTGATGATCCACGATCTAGAGATCATCCTGCACCTCGTCCGCTCGCCCATCCTCAGCGTGGACGCAGTCGGCATGCCGGTCCTCAGCGTTGGGGAAGATATTGCCAATGCCCGTCTCCGCTTTGCGAACGGCTGTGTCGCCAACATCACCACCAGCCGGATTAGTCCCGAGAAAATGCGCAAAATCCGCGTGTTTCAGGATGACGCGTACCTATCACTCGACTACCAGAGCCAGTCGGGCGAGGTGTATCGCAAGGTCGGTCCGCGCATCACTCGTGAGAAAATTTTGGTCGAAAAGGACGAGCCGCTGAAGCTCGAGCTCGCCGCTTTCACCCAGTGCGTCAACGAGAAGCGCGCGCCGGTCGTCGACGGCCGCAAAGCCGCGGATGCGCTTGAGGTCGCCATGCAAATCACCAAGCTCATTTGGGATCACTACAATCAAATGCGGGCAAACGCTGGCACTGGTAAAGAGATTCCGCTTCCGTCCTCCCTCAATGGCTCCGGAGCCGCCCCCACGCTTCCTCCCCTTGCATCAGCCGTAGGAGCGCAAGCGGGCGGGGCAAACGTAACAATTTGGTCAACTCCGCAAACGTAACGTGGACGAGCGCAACGATCAGCAGTTTATTGAAATTTTCCCAAGATTTTTCTTATGCCCACCTCGCCTAAAACTGCTTCTTCCGCCAAGAAGAAGAAAGCTGCGGCGGCACCGATGCAAACGACTCCTTCCACACTTTCGGCCCCGCCAACTCGGCGAATCTTCCTGATTGCCGGAGAGGCCAGCGGCGATAGCCATGGGGCCGAACTCATCAACGCCCTCCGCGCGCAGGATCCGGGAATCGAATGCACCGGCTGCGGCGGACCCCGGATGCTGGCAGCTGGGCAGCGCCAGAGCTTTGATCTGACCGAGCACGCCGTTGTCGGCTTTATTGAAGTCCTTCAGCATTACTGGACGCTACGGCAGCTTTTCAAGCGGACGATCGCAGAAGCCTGCGCCCAAAAGCCCGACGCGATCGTCTTCATCGACTACCCTGGCTTTAACTTGCGCGTCGCCGCCAAGCTCCGCCCGCTGCTGCCCGACACCAAATTCATCTACTATATCAGCCCGCAACTCTGGGCCTGGAAGGCCGGCCGCGTTCGCAACATGGCGCGGGACCTCAACCTGGTGCTCTGCCTTTTCCCGTTCGAGCAGGCGTGGTACCAGCGCCGGGCGCCCGAGCTGCGCGCCGAATGGTTCGGGCATCCGCTGCTGGACCGGATTCAGAGCGAGAATCTCGGCGAACAAATCCCCGGTCGCATCGCCCTCCTGCCCGGCAGCCGTCGGGGTGAGATCAAAAATCACCTGCCTACCCTCCTGCAAACCGCGCGCCTATTGGCCAACCGTCATAGCGGACTGCGCTTTGTCATCCTCGCCCCGGACCGCTCGCGGGAACGATTGATCCGGCAGATTCTCGAGCAGCAAGCGCCTCCTGGCCTTTCGTTCGAGTGCTACACCGGCTATCAGCTTTCACACCTGGCCCGCTCGCAAATCGCACTTGTCACCTCGGGAACGGCATCGCTCGAATGCGCGTTTGTCGGCGTGCCACAGATTGTCGTCTACCGCGTCAACCGCCTCACCTATGAAATCGGCCGGCGCGTCATCAAGGTCAATTATTTGAGCATGGTCAACGTGCTCGCCGGCCAACGCGTCGTGCCCGAGGTGCTCCAGTTTGACTTTACCCCGGCCAAGCTCGCCGCTGCCGCGCACGAGCTGCTCATCCATCCCGCCTCGTGCCAGCGGATGCAGGCCCAGATGGCGGAAGTCGTTGCGGGCCTCGGCGGCCCGGGCGCTAATCGCCGCGCCGCTTCCGCAATTTTGCAAGAGCTTAGTTCTCAAAAAATAAGCTTAACAGAGAATCCCCCACCCGCTTAATTGTTTCCCCTTCTTTTTATGGAAAGCCTCTTAGAAAATCCCGTATTCAAAATGGCGAGCGACCAGCTCGATACCGCCGCCGACTATTTGCAGCTCTCTCATTCCACGCGCGATCAAGTCCGCTGGCCCAAGCGCATGATCAGCGTCGCAGTTCCGGTCCAAATGGATTCAGGTGAAATCAAGATCTTCTCCGGATATCGCGTGCAACACCACCTCGCGCTCGGACCCGCCAAGGGCGGGCTGCGTTACAGCCCGGATGTTTGCCTGGGTGAAGTTGCTGCGCTCGCGATGTGGATGAGCTGGAAGTGCGCGTTGGCCGGTCTTCCCTACGGCGGTGGTAAAGGCGGCGTTACCTGCGATCCGCACAAGATGAGCCTGGGTGAGATCGAACGCATGACGCGTCGGTACACCAGCGAGATGATTCCGTTCATCGGTCCGCAGGTCGATGTGATGGCACCCGACATGGGCACCAACGAGCAAACGATGGCCTGGATGACCGATACGTATTCCATGCACGCAGGCCACCTTGTCCCCAGCATTGTCACCGGCAAACCGGTCGCCATCGGCGGCTCGCTTGGCAGGAAAGAGGCCACAGGCCGCGGCGTCGCCTTCCTTACCAACCGCGCGCTCGATTGGCTTAAAGTCCCCAATCCGCATCGCATTATCGTGCAAGGCTTCGGCAACGTCGGAAGTTACGCCGCGTATGCGCTCGCGAGCTTTGGCGCGGAGATTGTCGGCGTCAGCGATATGCACGGCGGCGTTTACAACGCCAAAGGATTGGACATCCAAAAACTTCAGGAGCACGCGGATAAGCACAAAACGGTGCACGATTTTCCAGGCGGCCAGCAAATGTCCAACGAAGAGCTGCTCTTGCAACCCTGCGAAGCGCTCATCCCCGCTGCGACCGAGCAGGTCATTACCGAGAAAAATGCTGGCAAGCTTCAATGCCGGATTCTGGCCGAGGGCGCGAACGGCCCCACAACTACCGCGGCAGATAAAATCATCAGCCAGCGCGGCGATATTTTTGTCATTCCCGATATCTTGTGCAACAGCGGCGGCGTGATCGTCAGCTACTTCGAGTGGGTGCAATCGCTGCAAAATTTCTTTTGGAACGAGGCCGAGGTGTTCGACAAGCTCTACCGAATGCTCGATCAAAACTTCAACGCAATGGTGCGCGAGGCGACCCGCCGAAAGGTCGATAACCGGACCATCGCACTGGCAATGGGCATCGAGCGCGTCGTCCAAGCTAAGAAGCTCCGCGGGCTTTTTCCTTAGTATGCAACTGCTTCGCAGCGCCGCCGTGCGTGTCTTTGCGATTTTCTTGCTGGTCGCCGCGCACCCTTTTGCTTCGCGCGCAGCAGATCCTGTTCCAGAACCATCTTCGATCTCCACACACACGATCTCACTGGTTGATTTCGGCGCGCAGGACGTTGCTTTTCTCGCCATCCCGGAAGAAGCGCCGGTCGGCGGCGTGGTGCTCGTATCGGACGGCTGGGGCATCACCGCCGATCTGCAAGCCGTGGCGCAATTTTTTGCGCAGGCCGGCTTTGTTGCAATCGCACCCGATTTATTCAACGGCCGCAAAGCCACGTCTGCATCGGACGCCAGCCAGCTCGAGCAATCCCTCCGCCCCGCAATCGCTGAAAAGACGCTCGCGGGAGCCGTTCGCTTTCTTAAAGAGAGCCCGAAGTATCGGACTGAAGCTGTCGGCATTGTGGGCTGGCAAGTCGGCGCATTCCTCGCGTTGCACGCGCTCGCCAATCCCAATTCTACGGTTTGCAAGCAGGTGGATGCGGCAGCGCTCTTTTATCCGCTGACGCCGTTTCCGGAAGAGAAACACCTCAAACGCCTCCGCGCGCCGCTCCTACTATTTTCAACTCCGCTGCAAGCGCCTGAAATGCAAACCTTCGTGCAACTCCTCCAGCGGCTGGAAAAGCCCGCGCAGCTGAGCGTCGTGGAATCCGCCGATGCGACGGGACTGGGCCCGCGCGGGTTTCTGCAGTCCGAATCCAACGACGCACAACAGTCACCGCGAAATCAGGTAGTCGAATTTTTTAAGCGCCTTTTCGCCCCCAAAACTGCGGCTGCCAATCCCTGAATCGAGCAAAGCCCATGACGTCCGCGCTCTCCTCGTGGCGGCTGATTTCCGACGGCGCCGGCGCTCCCGCTTGGAACATGGCAGTGGATGAAGCGCTCCTGCGCGAGATGCCCGCTTCCAATCTCCCCATCCTCCGCTGCTACGAATGGAGCGAGCCCGCGGTCAGCCTGGGCTATTTTCAGGATACGGCCGTCGTGCCCACAGGTCGTCCTTACGTTCGGCGTTACACCGGCGGCGGATTGGTCGATCACGCGGCTGACCTTACCTACACGGTCGTCCTGCCGCGCTCCCATTCGCTGGCGCAACTTTCCGTCGCGGAGAGTTACCGCCAGCTCCATGTCGCGGTGCTCGATGCATGCCAGAAGCTCAACTCCGCGGTCAGCCTCTCTCCCGGCTGCAGTGAAGGCCCGCAAGAGGCGTGCTTCCAACGCGCAGTCCAGTTCGATGTACTGCACGAGACGACCCGTCAAAAAATCGCAGGCGCGGCCCAGCGCCGGACGCGCGAAGGCATCCTACACCAAGGGAGCATCCTCTGGCCGCTGCTCGAACTCGAAATGGAACCGGCTGCTATTCGAGAGAAGCTCCGGAATGCGATTTCCATCTCCTTTTCTAAAACGTTCGAGTTAACGTGGCAGCCAAGCGAGCTTACTCCCGCCGAACGCGAGCGCGCCACCGCCCTGACCCGCACGCGCTACGAAACTTCAGAATGGAATGCGCATCCGCCGCACGCACTGCGTCGCCAGACAGCATGATGCTCACCCCCTTGACGGAGGCTGCAGGTGAAGCTAGGTTGGCCTCCTTATGGATAATACTCTTGCAGCCGTCACTAGCGCCAATTTCAAAGCCGACGTCCTCGACGGATCCTCCGCCCAGCTGGTGCTGGTTGATTTCTGGGCCCAATGGTGCGGCCCGTGCCGCATGCTCGCTCCTGTCCTGCAAGAACTGGCCAAAGATCTCGACGGCAAGGTCAAGATCGTAAAGGTCGATGTGGACCAAGAAAAAGGACTCGCCAGCCAGTATCAAGTCAGCGCGATTCCCACGCTCCTGCTTTTCAAAAACGGCCAGCCGGTCGAAAAAATTGTCGGCATGACATCCAAGAAAGAGCTGACCGAAAAAATCACGGCGCACGCTGGCTAACAGGCCTAACTAGTTGCGTCACATACGCGCGCACGCCTTCCACGATCGCGCTCGCGAGCTGTCGATGTAGACTCGACTGTTCGACGCCATTGACCTTCCGCAGGCCGTGGTAATCCCCTTCTTGAAGGTGGGCATACGTGCCGCGCGCGTTCATGTACGGTCCTTCGATAAAAACGACGGGGCCACGGAATAATCGGTTCGCCAGCAAGTTGCGGGCAAACACGTATTGATTATCGCCGACGCGCTTGGAGTTGCGCTCATTCAAATATAACTCGGGAGGGCGGCTGAGCGTTCGCCCCATCTGTGAGGCAATCGCATCGGCCGCGCGCTCTTCGAGCGGTGCTGTTCCATCCAAAAGCTTGAGGAGCAGCTCAAACCGCTGATCCTCGTACCGCAGCTCGCCGGGCAAGTAGGCGCCGTTCACGAAGACGACCAGCCGATCTTCCGGCACGAGCCGCGGCGCTTCCGGGTCTCCCCACTCCTTCGCGTTATAGTGCACACAGAGCGTCAGATCCGGTTGTAGCGTCTCGATGACCGCTGCCCGAGCGCGGATTTCTGCGACTCGGTAAAACAATTTCTCCTGCCTTTTGTGAATAACCCCCTCCACTATCGCGGGGAACGGCGCAGCGGGTTTTTTCGATGCACTCTTTTTTGCTTCTTCGAGCGGAGGGCCAAAAAGCTCCACCAGCGCTTCCGAGCGAAAGTCGGCCGGCTGGGATTGCGTCACCGGCTCAAGCTGCTGCTTGGTCCAGACCACCGTTGCGCCCAACGCTTGTAACCCGCGCTCCACGTGCCGGCATGTCGTGAGCGTCAGCGCTGCTTCCTCAATCGGCATGGCATTGCCGATTCGAAAATACCGCTCTTCCATCCGCGACCAGTTGCCGCCGATATGACCGGGGTCCAGGCAAATGCGCATTCCTTCGAGCGGACGCGCAGGATTTTTTTTACTGAATGCCAACGATGAAGCACCCGCTTCCGACTCTGGATAAAAATAGCGAGGCCGCGGCGAATGGCGGCGCTCGTCCGCAAACCAGAGCGTGAATCGCCCTTGTTGCTTTGTCGGGTCTGCAAAAAAATGCACCGCATCGGGCGCCAGCGTCGCATAAGACCAGAACCCACCATGCGGCGCGTACTGCTCACTGATCAGTCGGATGAAATCAGCCCGCGTAATCGTTCGCTGATAGCCCTCGAGCCGCTTCCAGTCTGGAGCTTTTCCCAGCGCCGAAAGCCGCGGCGGAAAACTGGCCGACGGATTGGCTTGTACTGAGCAAGCAACGGCAACGATCGCCAACGCGATCCACGCCGCCTGCCACCTCCCACGCTTTCTCATACCGGCTTCGCGTGCTCTCCGCGTTTAAACCGGGATAGATTATTTGTCGTTCAACCGATCGAGCTTGAGCGCCATTTCAAAAATCTCACCCGTTTCAGAAGAGATTTTCGCCTTGCCCAGATCGATTTCTTTGCCGTTCTTCTCGGCATACAGATTGATCACCCAAATAGGCGCGATAGGCGATTTGGCTTTGCTCAAGTGAAACGTCGCTGCGCTCAGATGGATATCTTTGAGCAGCGTGTTGCTCATCAAGCGCGCGAGAGCCTGGTCGGAGTCGACCTTCAGCCGCTTGCCGTCGAGCACTTCTTCCTGCTTATATGCTGCGAGCCGAAGCCGGTCCGCCTCTACATACCCTTCGCGGATCTCGGAGACTTTGCCGTTCGTAATGGTGATCGCTCGGCAGTTTTGCGCCGCAAACGGATCCCAGAAAATAAAGCGCCACTGGCTGGGCCGGGTGCTGTGCGAGCGGATCGAGGAAATTTGGATCAGCTTGCCCTTGGCTTGATCGCTCAGCTGCTTCTCAGCGACCGGACGGGCTTGAAATGCCGTCAGCGCCATCGTGCCGCTGGTCGTGGGTTGCGCTGCGAGAGAGAGCATCGGCAATGCCGCCACACACAGGCCGAGGAAAAGAGAGAGACTGTTCTTCATGAACGCAAATTCTAACGCACCCGCCAGCAGAGCGCAAATTTACTTTTCGTTCGGACTCAATTGATGAATGCTGCCGGGCTCTTATGATCCTCGTCACCGGCGGAACCGGATTCGTCGGCCAAGCTGTCGTGCGCGCCCTTACCCGGGCCGGCCATCGCGTCCGCGTGCTTGTGCGCAATCCCAAGTCCAAAATCGCGCTTCGGTTGCAGCGAGAAACGCACTGCGAATTAGTCTCTGGAGATGTTCTCGACGCGCAATCTCTTCAAACCGCGATGCAGAGCACACGAGCTGTCGTGCACTTGGTCGGCATTCTCTTTGAGTGGCGGGGGCAGACGTATCAACGTCTTCACGTCGAAGCGACAAACAACGTCGTGGCGGCGATGCAAAAAGCGGGAGTCCGACGCTTCGTCCACATGAGCGCGCTAGGTACACACGCCGGAGCGCGATCCCAGTATCATCAAACCAAGTGGCAAGCTGAAGAGCTCGTCCGAGCCGGCGGGCTGGACTGGACGATCGTCCGGCCGTCGCTCATCTGGGGACCGCGCGATCACCTTACGCGCTTGCTTGGCCGGGGCATGCGCTGGCCGCTGGACTTTTTACAGCTTTATACGTGGCCGAACTTGGGCGGCGGGCTGAGCCGAATTCAGCCGATTCATGTGGAAGATGTCGCGCAGGCCATTAGCCGAACTCTCTCTGCGACTGAAACCATCCATAAATCAGTTCAATTAGTTGGACCAGAACAGCTTACATGGAGTCAATTTCTAGAGAAAATTGCCCGCACTCAGGGGCATGAATTCTGTTTTGAACGCCTGCCCTGGAGAACGCTCGGCCGCGCAACGCTCTGGGCCCTCCTCACCGCAACTCCTCTGATTCTGCTTACCGCCATCTTGCTCCAGATCGGAACGTCCTCCCTCTGGATCTGCACCGCCGCCACCTGGTGCCTCGCTCTCTGGATCGCCAAGCAGCGTTGCAAGTTTATCTTTTACGAGGTTCCGTTTAAATGGGTCCGGCTGCTGACTAAAATCGCCGACACCCTGATCCCGCGCTGGCCCTTCCCTCCGAGTTTTTGGTCCATGCTGCAAGAGGATAACATCGCCGACGTCGCCCAGACCGAGCACCTCCTCGGGCATCCGCCGCGGGCGTTCATTCCCCCAAACATTTGACACCCCCTCCTCCTCTGCTAGCGTGTAGCGACGCTTCCACGCGGCCTACATGAGCGACTCTCCTACCATTACCAAAAATGCAGCCGGCAAGGTCAACTTGCGCACACCGGAGGTAATGAGCAAAGTCCAGGCCCAGGTCGAAAGCCACTACCGCAGCTCGATTGTCGAGTACGTTCGCTACACCGGCGCTCTCCTTTCGGCCGCCGGGCTCATCATCAAACTAGCGAAGGCGTTCGGCTTTTGTTACGGCGTTGAGCGCGCGATCGATCTGGCCTATGCAGCGGCTAAGGTGTTCAAAGGCAAGCGGATCTATCTTTTGGGTGAAATCATCCACAACCCGGAGGTCAACGATCAGCTCCAGGCAATGGGCATTCAGCAAATCAACGAGACCAAAGGGGAGTACAACCTCGACCACCTGACGGCCGATGATGTCATCATCGTTCCGGCGTTTGGCGCGACTGTCGCTGTCATGGACCGGATCAAGCAGATTGGCGCCCAAGTCGTCGACACCACCTGCGGGGACGTGATGACGGTCTGGAAGCGCGTCCGCCAATACACGCGGGAGGGCGTCACTTCCATCATCCACGGCAAAGCGTGGCATGAAGAGACCAAAGCTACCGCATCTCGCGCGATCACACAAAACAACACGAGCCACTACTTAGTCGTCTACAATCTCGAAGAGACCGATTACGTCTGCAACTACATCCGCAATGGCGGGGATAAAAAAGAGTTCCTGGAAAAATTCAATGCACCCGGCGCGCACTCCGTCGGCTTCGATCCCGATCTGCACCTGCAAGCTGTCGGCGTCGCCAACCAGACGACGATGCTCCGCGGTGAGACGGAGGACGTCCAGCGCCGCTTCCGTCAGGCGATGATCGATAAATACGGCGAGGCAGATCTGCAGCAGCACTTCCGCGTTTTCGATACTATCTGCGGCGCTACGCAGGAGCGGCAGGATGCGCTCCGAGGCATGCTCGACCAAGAGAAGATGCACCTGCTTCTGGTCGTCGGCGGGTACAACAGTTCGAACACTTCGCAACTCGTCACCATGGGCGGCAAAGAGCTGCCGACTTACTTCATCAAAAACGCCGAGCGGCTGCTTTCGCCGCAAAAAATCTCCCACTGGGACCAGAAAAAGCGGGAAGAGGTCGAGACCGAAAACTGGCTGCCCGAGGGCGATGTCGTGGTTGGCATCACCGCCGGCGCGTCGTGCCCCAACAACGTCATCGAAGAGACCATTCGCCGCCTCTATGGCTTCCGCGGTGTGGATGTGGAGACGCTCCTGCCGGCAGATTATCGCGAGATGATCAACAAAGTCTGGGCCGAGGCGTCCAAGGAGCCGCCGGCTGGGCATTGATCTAATTTTCAGGCTTTTTTAAATGAAAATCGATATCCGCTCCTCTGTTCCCGCCACCGCCAATCTCGTCTCCTTTCACTCCCAGGAGAAAGCCCGCATCAAGGGAGTTCCCGCCGAAGAATTTGATGGCAAGCGGCTCACCTCTGTTCTGTTGCATGAGACGGGCGGAAGTCGAAAACTTCATGTCGGCCTCGGTGATCCTGCCAAGATCGGCGCCAACGACTTGCGACAGGCGGCCGGCCTCGCGACGCGTCAATTTCTCAAGATCGGCGCAACCGCCCTCACCTTTGAGCTCGGCCAGTGGTCTGCCCAAGCTCAGGCCGTAATCGAAGGGGCAATCTTGGGCGCCTATCGGTATGAAACATTTTGCATGCCGGTCGATCGTCGCCGCGCCGTGCTCCGTTCGATCACCCTGGTCGTTCCTAAAAAATTCACCACTGCCGCCAACAAGGCGGCCCACCGCGGACAGGTGCTCGGCGATTCGACCAACTACGTCCGTCAAATTGGGAATACGCCGGCGAATATTGTCAGCCCGGCTGTCCTGGCGGAAGAAGCGCGCAAGCTCGCCCGCACAGCTAAACTCAAATGCACCGTACTCGAGGAGAAAGAGCTCAAACGCAAAGGCTTTGGCGGCATCATGGCCGTTGGGCAGGGCTCCAAGAATCCCCCGCGGCTCATTGTGCTGGAATACCGCGGCGGCGCAAAAAGCCAGAAGCCGATCGCGCTGGTTGGCAAGGCTGTCACGTTTGACTCGGGAGGCATCTCGATCAAGCCTGCCGATCGGATGGACGAGATGAAGTTCGACAAAATGGGTGGCTGCGCGGTGCTGGGCATCTTGCGCGCCGCCGCGGAGCTCAAACTCAAGGTCAACTTGGTCGGCGTCATCCCCAGCGTTGAGAATATGCCGGATGCAGGCGCGTACCGTCCTGGGGATATCGTCACCACTTACGACGGCAAGACCATTGAAGTGCTCAACACCGACGCTGAAGGCCGCGTCATTTTGGCCGATGCCCTTTCCTACGCTCGTAAGCATCACAATCCGCGGCTGATGATCGATATGGCCACGCTCACCGGCGCCGTCATCCGCGCGCTGGGCTTTTATCGCGCCGGCCTCTTCACCGAGGTTGAGGAATGGCGGGAGCAACTAGTTGCGATTGGCGAGCAAACCGGCGAACGCCTCTGGCCGCTGCCGATGGGCGATGAATACGCAGACAAAATCAAAAGCGACGTCGCGCTGGTCAAAAACACCGGTGGGCCAGAGGCGGGCGCCTCCACCGCGGCATCCTTCCTCCGTCACTGGGCAGAAAAAACGCCCTGGATCCATTTGGATATCGCAGGCACCGGCTGGACCACCAGCAATCTGCCGCATCTGGAAAAAGGCGCGACCGGCTTCGGTGTGCGACTGCTCGTCGAAGCGATCGAGCGGATGGGGTAGCTGGTATTTTAATTACCTATCTTGCAAAAAAGATAGAGCGCTCTTTCCTCCTTTGAAAACGGGCAAACTCTGGCACGCCGCCGCAAGGACCTTCAGCCAGCATCGTTGCGCGCCTCAAGTCACCACCCTTGACTACCGCGTATAAATCAAATCCTGTCCCGCGACCAAATTCCCCAAGCCCTCGCTCGACAGATGCACATTCCTGCCGAGAATCTGAACGCGCACTCTGGCCTAACTCCGCTCGAAGCAACTGAACCACCCGAGCATTAGAAAGAACTGGGTTTGCCATAAATTCAATTGTCTTTCCCTTCAATGACGCAGCAGCGACCCAGCGTCAACCTCGAGTTATGAATTTTGGATGAAGCTTTGTTAATGGCTAAGCTTATTTTACGTGCCTGGGCTCGCCGGAACAATCCGCCCCTTCTCCATCGCGTACTGCCGGTCGCAGAGCGATTCGGTCGCGGGATGATTTTGGCCCGAAATCAGCACGCTTAGGTGCATGGCTTTGAGCTGTGCGATCGCCGCCACGACCTGCTCGACCACGATCGGCGCGAGACCCTCGGTCGGTTCATCCAGGAGGAGGACGCGCGGGTTGCCCATGAGCGTCCGAGCGATGGTCAGCATCTGCTGCTCGCCGCCCGAGAGCTGGCCCCCTTCTCGTGCTTGCAACGGAACGAGAGCCGGAAAAAGCTCCAGCACGCGCTGGACCGTCCAGCTGGAGTCATTCCCCAGTCCCGCTTTCGCACCTACTTCCAGATTTTCGAGAACCGTCAACTTGGTGAAAATGCGGCGGTCCTCGGGAACATACCCCAGACCCTCGCGCGCAATCGCGTCCGGCCGCTGGCGTGTGGAGGCGCTGGCGATGACGCGGCCGTTCCAGGAAATTTCTCCCCGCGCAATGGGGACTAAGCCCATGATGCTCTTGAGCGTCGTCGACTTTCCAGCGCCATTGCGACCGACCAAGCCGACGACCTCACCCGCGCCCACTTCCAAACTCACCCCTTGCAGGATGTGCGCCTGGCCGTAGTAGGTGTGAATATTGTTTACTTGAAGCACCATGGGATTAAAGCGGGTTAATGTTTCCGAAGTTTGCGAATCTGATCGTCCGTAGGAAAGAATGGAGTAGGATCGACGTACCGCCAGTTCACTAAGCTTGGCTTTCCGTTCACAAAGCCGATGCGTCCAACAAAACCGCTCAGCGTGCTTTGGCCGTCCACCGCACGATAGAGAATAGGACCCACAGGGGTCTGCACTTGCAGACCTTGCATTGCTGTGAGCATTTTTTCGGTTTCGATACTGCCGGAGCGCGTAAGCATCGCCACAATAGTCTGCGCGGTGCTATAACCGATGACCGAAGAAAAAGTCGGATCTTTCCCATACTTCGCGCGATAGGCTTTCAGGAATTTTTTGTGCTCGGGGGTTGTAATTGCCTCGTAGGGGTACCCGGAAGAAATCCACCCTTCCGGCGCCTCGGCACCCAGCGGCCCTAACTCTTCAGGCTGCCCCGTCAAGACGCTCGCAACAGTCCGATCTTTAAAAAGGCCCAGCTTGTTTCCTTCCCGGATGAATTTTGCCATGTCTGCTGTAAAGAGTGCTGTAAAAATTCCATCTGGCTTTACATGCAACATCGCGTTGATCGTCGCACCCGCATCCAGTTTGCCAGTCGCGGGCCAGTATTCCGCAACAAACTCGACGTCGGGGCGGAGTCGACAAAGCGCCGTCTTAAAGTTTTCCACACTCGACCGGCCAAACTCATAATTAGGCGCCACCACTGCCCAGCGCTTGGCCGGTAACTTGGCCGCTTCTTCCGCCAAAGCGCCTATATAACAGGAGCTGGTCGGGCCCATGCGAAAAGAATAACGATGACCTTCCGGCCAAATTTGACGATCGGTGCCCCCATAGCCGCGAAGAAAAAGAATACGTTGGCGTTTGGCAAACGTTGAAACCGCCGGCCCAACATGATCGTAAACAGTTCCCGTAAGCAATAAAATGCCGTCGCGATGAATCAATTCCTGAGCTGCTTGAACCGCCTTCTCCGGGTTCCCTTTATCGTCTCGAAAAATTACTTTGAGCGGCCGCCCCAGCACACCGCCGGCAGCGTTAAGTTCTTCCAATCCTAGTTCATAACCATTGCGGTAGGTGACTGAGCCTTCCGTGTAACCGGTGTAGCTCATCAAGTCGCCAATGAGAATCGGCTCGGCGGCATGCACAAGTGCGCTGATGCTCCAGAGCGTGCACAAAAGAAGCACCATGCGCTTTTTCATGCGTAAAAGAATGCAAGGGGGGTTGGACATCAATCCTTCGGGCGAAGTTTAGCGACCATCTCGGGCGGCGGCAGATACGCATCGCCTCCTTTGTAAACGGGATCGCGCAGGACACCCTTGCCGTTCACAACATCAATCTTGCCGACCCACGTGCCGAAGCAGGCATGGTGATCGAGCGCGCGAAATGACATGGAGCCCACGGGCGACGGCCATGTGACCCCCTTCATCGCATCGACGAGCTTTTCCGTTTCGACAGAACCGGCCTTCGCAATCCCGGCGGCAACCCCCTGGAACATCATATATCCCCACAGCGATCCGGTGAGCGGCGATTGGTTGTACTGCCGGCGATACGCTTCCACAAAAGCATCGGATGCGGGCGAGCGGAACGCGTCACCCGGATAGCCGCTGCAGCCAATCCAACCGACCGGGTTTTCCGCGCCGAGCGTCTCGAGCTCTTCCAACCAGCCACCGAGCAGGCTGATAACCTGGCGGTTTTCAAAAAGGCCACGCTTCTTCCCTTCGCGCACAAAGAGCGCGTGATCTCGGCTGAAAATAGCGCTGACGATGATATCCGGCTTGGCCGCTTCCATCGTGACTATTGTCGCCCCCGCCTGCAGCTTGCCCATTGCGGGATATTGGATGCTGACCCACTCCACTCCCGGTTTTTTTGCAGGGAGCTGCGCTTGCAGCTGCTTCACAATCGCGTGACCGTATTCATAATTGGGAGCGATGATCGCGGCGCGCTTCCCGGGCAGTTGCGCAATCGCCTCCGTCGTGACGGCCGCCAGCGTATAGGTGCTGGTTTCAAAAATGAAGGCGTACCGGTTGCCATGCTCAAGCGTCAGGCTGTCCGCCGCTCCAGTTCCCACGTAGACCACCTTGTGGTGTTTGCACCAGTCGCTGAGCGCCAGCGACGTGTTGGAGTAAACATACGCCACCAATAAATCGACTTTGTCGCGATTGACGAGCTCCTCAGCCTGCTTGATCGCATCAGCCGGAGTCTCTTTGACGTCCCG
Organism: uncultured Verrucomicrobiaceae bacterium; assembly: GCA_964473925.1. Taxonomy (GTDB): domain Bacteria; phylum Verrucomicrobiota; class Verrucomicrobiia; order Methylacidiphilales; family CAYYVW01; genus CAYYVW01. Next base: position 111,104 of record CAYYVW010000001.1, on the reverse strand, counting down.
CTCGACGATCACCAGCTTCCGACCTAAAAGCCCGCCCTTCTCATTGATTTGACGGACCGCCAACTCAGCACCCTGGCTGCCGGCGATTCCTGTTTTGGGCCAAACCGTCCGGATGTTGAGCAAGCCGATTTTGATCGGCGGCAGCTCCTGCGCGATGCCGGTCAAGGCGCCTGCTAAAAGCAGAATGCAAAAGAGACATGGTTTTTTCATAATTTTCTCCGTCGTGGTTTGATTAATCGACCAGTTTGCCAAAGTAAACTTCGCGCACAGCGGCGTGACCGCGGATCTCTTCCGGTGAGCCTTCCGCCAGCACTTCTCCGCGGTGCATGACGAGAATGCGGTCGGCATGACCAAAAACGATGTCCATGTCGTGCTCGGTAAAGAGCACCGAGATGTTCCGCTTACGGGCGAGATCCCGCACTAGATCCATCAGTCGGAGCCGCTCGTCGGGAGCCATTCCGGCCGTGGGCTCATCCATCAGCAAAAGTTCCGGGTCATGCGCGAGCGCCAGCGCGAGCTCGAGCCGCTTGAGGTCTCCATACGCCAGCGTCGAGCACGCCAGGTCCGCCTGCCCGCTCAAACCAATTTGCTCAAGCAGCTCCAAGGCCCGATCGCGGTACTGGGCACTCGCACGGATCCAGATGTTGTGCAGCCGCCGATTCCACGAGAGCAATGCCATCTGGAGATTCTCGGCGACCGTCATCGACGGCAGCGTCGCGGTGATTTGAAACGTCCGACCAACGCCCAGCCGCCAAATCTTCCGCGTCGGCATGCGGTCAATCCGCTCGCCCTTAAACAAGACCTCTCCACCATCCGCGCGCAATTGACCATCCAGGCAATTAAAGCAGGTGGACTTGCCGGCGCCGTTGGGACCGATCAACGCGAGCATCTCTCCCTGCTGCAGCTCAAAGGAAATGCCCGCAACGGCATGCACGCCGCCGAAGTGCTTGCGCAGATCCCGAACGGTTAAGAGGTTCATAGTTTTAATTTTTGGGCCTCCGCTTTGCCGCTTCCTCCTCGGAAGGGAGAAACTTTTCGCCGGGATAATACTCCACATCAACGACGGTCGGCTTGCCGTCGGCCGTGAGCGCGGTCTTGCCGACGTGAATCCCCATCGTGCTCTGGTGATCCGCCTTACGCATGAGCGCAGGCCCGAGCGGCGTTTCAAATCGCAGACCCTCAAGCGCCTCGACAATCTTCTCCGCGTCCGTAGAGCCCGCCTTCTCAATTCCCGCCAGTAGCGCTTGCAGCGCGGAATAACCGCACAGTGAATTGAGCATTGGCTCATCGTTGTAGCGCGCTCGGTACGCGTTGCGGAATTTGTCGTGCGACGCCCCCGAAATTTGCTCGGCCGGATACACGGGGCTAATCCATCCCACCGGAAAATCGCCGGGCGGATACATGCGCAGCATCTCCGGAAATCCGGTGAGAAAGGAGGCGACGGTCTTGCCTTCAAAAACGCGCCGCATCCGGGCTTCACGCGCCAGTGTCATTTCGTCCGAGCCTATCACTAATAGGCAAATGCCGTCAGCGCGCATCCGAGTCACCGCCTGCAGCACGGGCCCCGCATCAAACTTGCCCAGCGGCGGCCACTGCTCACCGACAAATTCGACTCCAGATAGATTCTGCGGCAGGTACTTGCGAAATGCCTCCACCGCCGCGTGGCCTGCTTCGTAATTGGCCGCGACTGTCGCCCAGCGCCGGACACCGGTCCTGGCAACAACAGCGGCCAGCGCCGCCCCTTGGGTATCGGACGTCGGCCGCACGCGGAAGGCGTAGCGGTGTCCGTTCTCCCAGATTAATTTATCGGTGTACCCAAACGCCATGTACGGAATGCGCTCCCGCTTTGCCACCTCCGAAACAGCCAGCGCCACGTGCGAAAAAAAGCTACCCATCAGCACTGAGACTTTATCGCGTGCAATCAGCTCCTGCGCCATGCGCACCGCCTCTTCCGGACTTCCCTTGTCGTCGCGGCTGATCACTTCAACCGGCCGCCCCAACACGCCGCCACGCGCATTGGCCTCGGCGGCGCACAGCTCCCACCCTTTGCGCCACGGACCCGCAAACAGCGGTGCCTTGGTGTAACTGAAAATATCGCCCACCCGAATTGGCTCGGGCGCCGCGACCGCCGCACTTTCACAGCAAAAGAAAATTGCCACCGCGCAGGCCAGCAGTCTCCAGAAAAAATGGCGTCTGTTTGTGGTACTCATTTTTTATTTCCCAGGACGCAGCTTGCGCACTTCTTCATCCGACGGCATGTAGCGCAAGCCGTTTTTATAACTCCAGTCGACAAGCGCAGGCTTGCCGTCTCGCCGACCAAGTTTACCGATCCAATAGCCCAGCGTGGATTGATGATCGATCGCACGGTACGCCAGCGGCCCAACAACGGAATCAAGTTGCAATCCCTTAAATGCGGCGATGAGTTTGGACGTTTCAACTGCGCCCGCTTTACCAATTCCTGCCGCGAGGGATTCAATACCCAGATAGCCGAGCAAGCTGGAATGCCGGGGATAATCTCCATACTTCGCGCGGTAACGGCGGACAAAATCTTGATGCGCGGCTTCGGGGATTTGCTCGAGCGGATACCCGCCGGTGATCCACCCTTCCGGCGCTTCATCGCTCAGGAGCGCCATTTCCTCGGGCAAGCCGGCATTAACCGCGACAAACTTGACCTCGTTCAGAAAACCGACGGTGCGTGCGTGCCGGATAAAATCTCGCTGGTCGCTGAGCAAGAGCAGATCGAAAATTGCATCCGGCTTTGCCCGGCGAAGCGCGTTGATGGCACTGCCAGGATTAAGCTTAAAGATGGGCGTCCACTGCTCAGCGACCCACTCCACATCCGGCCGCAGTTGCGAGAGCCGTTCCCGAAAGTAGCGGTTCATCGAGGTGCAGTAGTTACTGTAAAAACCGATCACCGCCCAGCGCTTCGCCGGAAGTTTCGCCGCTTCTTCCGCGAGCATGCACGCCAAGCTGTAGCTGGAGGGATGCAGGCGAAACGTCGTCGGCTTGCCTTGGCTCCAGATGAGCTCTTCGTTGCATGGAATTGTTGCGAGGAAAAAAAGATTGTTGTGCGCCGCGAATTCGTTGATCGCCAGCGCTTCGCCCGAAGCAACGGTGCCAGAAAGAATGCTCACGCCGTCGCGCAGAACGAGCTGTTCCGCCTGCTTGATTGCCTCACCCGTATCTTCCTTCGAGTCGCGGTAGAGGACTTCCAGCTTACGACCCAGCACGCCGCCCTGCGCGTTGATCTTTTCGACCGCCAAGTCGCTTCCGCGCTGCGACGCCGTCGCCCACTCAGGCGCGGAGCTAAAGCCCAGCAGCATTCCGATTTTGATTGGCGGCGCGTCCGCTCTTACGCAAACGGCTCCAAGAACAATCGCAGCTGCGGCAATGAGCCAAGTGTAATTCTTCATTTTGAATTTTTGATAGGAGGTTTTTGAGGCTTCCATCGATCAACGATCCGTTGAAAGCAGCCGACAATCCCCGATGGAAAGAGCATGACGATGAGTAAGATGATGCCGCCTAGACATGCGCGCCACAGCTGCGTGTGCCGGCTGATCTCGGACTCGAGCACCGTGTACACCGCTGCGCCGACCAACGGACCCGAGAGGCTCGTAATGCCGCCCAGCAGGCACATTACGAACGCATCGACGGACATCTGCATATCAAGCACCGTCGGAAAAACACTCCCTTTGCTGTACGCATACAACCCGCCGGCCAGACCCGCGAACGCTCCACTGATAATCAATCCAAGCCACTGGAATTTGCGGTGATTGATCCCGATGGCCTCGGCTCGTTTGCGATTATCCCGCACTGCGCGAATCGCATATCCGAACGGCGAAAAGACAACGCGTCGGAGAAATACGACCGATATCCCGCAGAGTGCGAGCACCAAGTAATAGAACACGCGCCGATCCGTCGCCCACGCATCCGGCCAAATCCCGAGCAAGCCGTTGTCGCCGCCCGTCACGTCGTACCACTGGAACGCGATCGCCCAGACGATCTGCGCGAATGCGAAAGTGAGCATCGCCAGATAAATCCCGGAGGAGCGGACGCAGAACCATCCGAAGATAAGCCCCGCACCCATCGCTGCGAGCGGTGCCGCCGCCAGTTTGACGCCCATCCCGACCGCCGCGTATTTGGTGAGCAGTGCGACCGCGTACGCGCCGCATCCAAAGTAGAGCGCATGACCAAAGGAGCCTAAGCCGCCTGGCCCCATCACAAAATGAAGCGATGCGGCAAAGAGCGCGAAGATAAGAACTTCAGAGACCAAAACCAGCCCAAACTCCCCAGTCATCCATGGCAGCGCAACGAGCGCGAGCATCACCGCTCCCCACAGCATCCGCTGCTTGCGGCCGATCGGCGCCAGCACGCGATCAGAGAGCAGCCCGCGCTCAAAGACATGGTCCTCGGGCTTGCCCAGCAGCCCCCATTGCTTGAAGACGAGCACCACGGCCATCACGAGGAACACGACCACCAGCGTGATCTGCGGAAAGATCAAAATCCCAAACGCCTGCGCAAGTCCGATGAGAATGGACGCCCAGAACGCTCCCGCAAGCGAGCCCATGCCGCCAATCACGATAACCGCGAACACCTCGATGATGATAGAGCTATCCATTGAAAGTGAGACCGACTCCCGCGGCAGCTGCAGCGCGCCGCCCAATCCCGCCAGCAATGATCCAAGCAGGAAGACGGAGGAGAAGAGCTTTTTTTGATGAATCCCCAGCGCTGCGACCATCTCCCGGTCTTGCGTTGCCGCGCGGACGAGCACACCCCAGCGCGTCCGATAAAACAAAATCCACAGCACGCCGAGCGCCACCAACGCGAGGCCGATTAAGAATAGGTCATACAGCGGAAACGATTCGCCCAACAGCGAGATGGAATGCTGCAGGCCCGGCGCTTGCGGCCCGAGCAAATCCTCCGGCCCCCAGACGTGCAGCGCAAGATCTTGAATCATCAGCACCATGCCGAAAGTCGCGAGGAGCTGCAGCAGCTCGGGCGCATGGTATATCCGCCGCAGGATGAACATTTCGATCAGCAGACCAAAGAGCCCCACCAACACCGCTGCCAGCGCGAGCGAGCCCCAAAATCCTAGAACACCGCCACCCAGCACCCGCGTCAGGCTATACGCCACATACGCGCCGAGCATATAGAACGAGCCGTGCGCAAAATTGAGAATGCGCGTCACCCCGAAAATGATCGTGAGGCCGGACGCGATCAGGAAAAGGACCGAAGCGCTCGCCAGCCCCGTCAGGATTTGGATGAGAAAAAAACTCATAGTCAGGGCACAGAAAGACCGGGAAGGAAGCGATCTGTATTCTAGAGAGCGCTTGAACAACAGAGCAATACAATTGCCCCTTCCATTGTACCGAATGCTGTTGACGATCCCCGAGCAAAACCGATACCTTGTTCGGCCGCTTTCAAAGCGAGTTTGTCGGGGTCTTAGCTCAGTTGGTAGAGCGCCTCAATGGCATTGAGGAGGTCAGGGGTTCGAATCCCCTAGGCTCCAATCAAATCACCCCTTGCAGATCAATTTGGTGAACTTGTCCGGGATTCGAACGCCGTCCGCCAGCATTATTCCTTTGCTTGTTGCGGATGCAGCGTTAAGCTCATCTGCATGAAATCCAAAAGCGCTTGCCATCTCAAAATCCTCAGCGCCCTCTGTTTTATTCTGGGCTTTGCTTCCATCCTCGGCTCGATTCTCGTATGGGTCAACCAGCGCGGGGACACGCTCGAGAGCATCGCGCATGCCGAACGCTTTGGCATTTTCATCGGCCTATGGGCTCCCACGTTCTTTATCCTCTCCAATCGTTTTGATCGCTATGCCGACAAAGCGTGCTGCGTTGATAAAGATCACGATTCAAGCAAAAGCAGTTGCTGCGTCTAAACGACCGCAGCGCTGTTTACAGCTTTAACCCCTTCAAGGGGAGCCGCCTGTCGGATTTGAACCGACGACCCGCGCATTACGAATGCGCTGCTCTACCACTGAGCTAAGGCGGCCTTGAAAATTATCCGGCCTCTCGGGGAGAAGCCCCGGACCGGGGCGCTCTGTCTTGCCGGAGTCGTTGACAAAAATCCAGCTTAAACCGATGCTCCTCCTCCAGGCATCACCGCCTGTTTCATGGATCCGCATCTAGAAGCTTTGCTAACGCGCTTCCCGTGGTGGGCGCTGGCGTTTGAATGCCTCTTTCTGGCCGCCGCCGCCGCGCTAGTTTTCTTTTGCCTCCGTCAAAAACGCCAAAGTCGCGGGCAGTGGAATCAAGTCCAGTCCCTCCAATGGCCTACGCTTTCCTGGCCACAGGTGCTGATTCTGTGGGCCGTCACCTATTTGCTCCTCGCTCAGGAACAGCTCCCGTGGGCGCTGCTGTTCTTTACGCTCTTTGTTTTGCATGCGACTAAAATTGATTGGCGCAAGCGATTAGGGCTGGATCGATTCAGCGCACGCAAATTTCTCGCGCTCTGGCTCTGGCTGATGCCGGCCATGATCGGGCTGCTCTTGCCGCTCATGCTGGTCATCACACTAGTTTGGAAGTTCTGGCATCTGCCGTACACTCCACAACTGGCGGTCGATCACCTGCTGAGCATGAAGGATCCCGGCCAGCTGATCTATTTGTTCTGCATGGCAATCGTCATTGCTCCGGCGATTGAAGAGCTCTTCTTCCGCGGCTTCCTCTATCCCCTTTCTAAAAATAAATACGGCTGGCTCGCCGCGTTTATCGGTGTGAACCTTTTCTTTGGCTTTATCCACTGGGACCTGCCCACATTCCTCCCGCTCGTCGCCTTGGGCATGTTCTGGACGGCCGTCTATGAACGCACAGGCTCGCTTATCCTCTGCATGGCACTGCACGCGAGCTTCAATGCCCTCACCTGCGGATTGATTCTGCTAATCCGTTGGCTTGGGTTGAACTTGGCATGACGAAGCGCCCCACACTGCAAAAATAACTCGCAATCACCCATAGATTCGCTTATTTCGCGGAACACCCTATAGATCACGATCATGAGTTGCTTGGACAGTAGCGGACTAATCGCTTATAGCATACTAATCACTTATATCGCGCTGACCGGCGGAGTTGCCTTCTTGATTGGCTCGATCCCCTTCGGCTACCTCATTGGCCGCACTGCAGGCGTTGATGTTCGTACCCACGGCAGCGGGAATATTGGAGCAACCAACGTCGGCCGCGTCCTAGGCAAAAAATGGGGCCTGTTTGTCTTCTTCCTCGATTTTCTTAAAGGATACGTGCCGCTCTTGCTTGCCTATGGCGGCCTCGTTGGAAAAGACCCCGGCCCGGTTCCCATCATCATCCTGGTTTGGGGGCTGGCCGTTATTCTGGGCCATAACTACACCCCGTGGCTCAAATTCCGCGGCGGCAAAGGAATCGCCACCTCTGCCGGCGTCGTCTGCGCGCTTATTCCTCAAACAGGCCTTGCGTCCATTGCCCTGTGGATTCTGCTCATCCTCACAACCCGGTATGTCTCGGTCGCTTCAATGGGCGCCGCGTTGAGCCTACTGCTCTGTACGATCGCTTTGGATGGCTCCCACCTGGAACATTTTATCTTTGGCTGCGCTGTTTGCGTGCTCAGCCTCTGGCGTCACCGCGCCAACATTAGCCGCCTGCGTGCCGGCACCGAACCTAAATGGAAAAGAGCCTCAGCATGAACATCGGCATTCTTGGCGCGGGTATTTGGGGAAAGACGATCGGCAAGTTGGCGGAGGTCAATAAGCATCGCGTATTTCTGATCCACCATACCGACTCCGACTGGCCTGCTGAAAAGCTCGACATGCTTTTTATCGCATTGCCGGTGCAGAATATCCGCGAAACACTCCAGAAGTTCCCTCCCCTGGGTGTCCCTGTCCTGAGCCTGAGCAAAGGGCTCGAAATTGAAACCGGCTACCGCGTCAGTCAGATCGTCGCTGATGTTTGGCCCGGCGCCGCAGTCGGTTCGCTCTCGGGTCCCACGCTTGCCGCAGAAATTTCCAAGGGCCTGCCCGCCGCCGCGGTGATCGCTGCCACGGACGATGCGCTCGCCGAAAGCTTCCAGCGCGTCCTGCATCAAGCCACGTTCCGGCTCTACCGCTCAACCGATCTTATCGGCGTCGAGATCGGCGGCGCACTCAAGAATGTTTATGCCATTGCAGGCGGCGCATGCGCGCAGATGCAGTTTGGTGAAAATGCGATGGCGGGCCTGCTCACCCGCTGCGTTGCCGAGATGGCGCGCATCGGCGTCCATGCGGGCGGCCGTCCTGAGACATTCGCGGGGCTCAGCGGCATGGGCGATCTGATTCTCACCGCCACAAGCTCGCAGAGCCGCAATCACCGCATGGGCCGCCTCCTGGCCCAAGGCATTTCAGTCGATGAAGCGCTCAGGACGCTCGGTGGAGTTGTGGAAGGCGTTCCTACGACGCAGTCCGCGTATTTGAGCACCGCAATTCCCAATCAAGCCAAGCCGATCATCGCGCAAGTCTATGGCGTTCTGCACGAGGCCAAACCGCTGCAGCAAAGCGTCCGCGATTTGCTTAGCCGCGCGATGACGGCCGAGTAATTGCGCAACAGAAAACGCCGCTCAAAAATTCCGCGGCTCCCAGCGCGGCTCGCGAATAGACCCCTGGCCGCGGTACTCGAACAGCTTGCTCATCCCGTAGAGGAAAATCCCGGGCAGTCCACGCGCATTAACGCGCATCTTCAAGTCCAAGTCGTCCTTGATGTAATCGTAATCGCCATGACCGATCAGCACGAACGTCGCGCTGGAAATTTCCAAACTGTCCATCCGCACGCGCCCGTCCGCCAACGCAAAATTAGAAATGGCCTTGTCTGCCTTCGCAAAACCGAAATCGGGAATGATTGCTCCGACAAATTTCGATAGCCCGCCGAAAATCGGAATCGAAGTGATGTAGCCATCGGTTACAATCACCTGGCCCGCGCCTTTGACCGATGCCAAGTCCTCCACCTCCCCCGAGGCCTCAACCGTTCCATCCAAAACTCCGCGCGCCTGCTGGGATTGAAATGCGGTCTCCATCAATCCGCCAAAATTAATTTTTGAAAATTGCGCTGTCGCCGAATAGCGGGCCGGCTTTTGGAGCATCACATTCACCTTGGCCTCCAGCTTTCCTTCGAGCAAATCCGCTTCGGGCAAGTCCAGCGTGAGCTTCTTCCCAACCACCAAAATCTTCGCCACCGCCGAGCGAACTTTCCACGGCACCGTCAAAAACCGCCACGTCAAAGTCGAGCGGGTTGATTTTGCATCCACAGCGATGTCCAGATCAGTGATCGACGTCGGCGTTGATTCATCCAAATCGACCACTCCGCTCACCTTGACGGCAGCCGGCTTATCCATCGGGTACGGCCGGACGTACTCGGTAAATTTCGGCCCCAGCGCCGGCGCGATTTCCTGCACATGCAAGTTCCCTTCCACGTTCTGCAGTGTCACGCGCTTACCTGGAAAGTCGTAGACGAGCGCACCATGCGCCTCCCCTTCTTTGCGCTTCACCAAAAAATTTGGCAGCTGCAACTTACCCGAAGAAAAATCAAAATCTGTCGCCGCTGATTCCATCCGGACGCCTTTGTAAACAAAGCGTTCCACCTCCAATCGGCCCCGCGCTTGAAACGGACTGGCCTCGAGCGTCGACGCAGAAATCTCGGCCCGCACATGCGGCCCGCCTTTTTCAAATTTGCAGCTCTTCAAGAACGGATCGAGACCCAGGCCGAACATTCCCATAAACACCGTCGGATCAATATCACTGTTGAGTCGTGCCCGTACCAACGACTTATCCGCCTCCCAAAAAACATCTGCCTGGATTTTCCCGGAAGGATGCTCGAGTTGAAAATCCGGAATCAATAATCGCCGCCCATCAAACGCAATCGGCACGCGCATCCGCGTAAAGCGCTGCCTCCCGTAGGCGAATGAAGACCAATCCAGGTCCGCATCCAAATTCCAGCGCAACGGCTGTCCCACCTCCGTCCAATCCAACGACAATCGTCCCGACGCCAGGGGCGGCGCAGAACGCGAGAAGCGCAACCGCTTCAGCCCCGAACGCACCGAGGCCGGTACCAGCGGCGCAAAATCCGCCGGCAAAACGCGGGATTGAAATTCGAGCTGCGCACGCCTTTCTTTCCAGCCCATTTCTCCCTTCACGACGAGCTCCTCATTACGCAGCCGAACGCGCAGCCCCTTGAGGCGCACATCCCCATTTTCACTCTGCGCTTCCAACGCAAACCCCGCCACCGGCATCCCCCGCCAAGAAAAATTACGGCCCTGAGCACGAAGCGTTATCTGCCCCAACTCCGGCGTCCGCGTCTGCCCGTCAAAAACAAGCTGCAATTGAATCGGCGTGGAAACTTTCAAGGCCCTCACCTGCTCCAGCGCCATCCGAACTTGTCGCTGCACATTTTCTTCCCGGCGCACCGCCTCCTCGGCAGTCGGTCCTTCTTTTGCAACCCAGCCGTTGACCCGAATCACGCCCGAGAGCGTGAGCTCCAAATCCAGCAAGCGCGCACGAAGCGATCGGACACGGACGATCTGCTTTTCAAGCGTGACGTGCCCATACACATCCGCCAGTTGGACAGATTCGGCACCTGTCGAAGGACGCCAGTCCAGCGTCGCGCCCGCGATTGAAATAGCTCGGATAAACGGCTGGCCTCGCCACCACGAAAGCCACGCGAACCCGATGCGCGCGCGGTTCACCTTTATCCACGTTTCGACATGATCAGGACCCCGATACAGCACCAAGTTCCGCGCTACCACCGCTCCGCGCCAATCGAGCGCAAGCTGCCCTACCTCTGCGTAAAATCCACGCGCTTCCAGCTCCCGGACTACGAGCCGCTTCCAATCGTCGGGCAGCTCATGTGTGTTGAGCCAAACCAGCACCCAGCCCGCTACCACCAAAAGTGCCAACGCCAGCAGCACCGAGGCCCTATAAAAAAACTTCGTCGCGACGCGTACCGAGCCAGATACTTTTCGCAACATATAAAATCCAAGCTTCTATGAACCCGAAATGTTTGATCGCAGTTTCGGGACAAGCATTTGAATTTGCCGGATGCTCTTCCATTCATCAAGCTCCACTCTACGTCATCCTCGACCAGAGTGAACGCTAGCGAATTTTCCTGTTCTTTTAGAGCAATTGAGAGCATCGTTTTATCGTAACAACGTTCGATTGATTTTTTAGCAAGCTATGGCGCAAGCCCCCTCCGTTCCGCGTGCCGATGCCCGACAAGCCCGGAAAATCGCCTGGCGCTCGCGTTTGGTCCTTCCGCCAAAACCGCATCGTGGTATTGCTGCGCCCAGCGCGGCTTTCTCCCCAGCACCCGCCGCTCAAAGCCTAGCGAACGTATCGGTGCAAGCCACTATCGTTCGTCAATGGACCCGGCCGGAACCGTCTTCACCGACAAATTCCTCCCCAACGCCGACTTCCGCTGAAGCTGAATTGTCTGCCCCGCACCAAATTGTGCTGACGCCAGAACACGTCAGCGCGTTCCTAACTGCAGCGACCGAGCAAAATAATCCCAGTTCAGATTCCTCAATAACAGAGCAAGCGGAGCTTCTCCCCGTCACTCCCGATCCTCAAGCCCCAACTCCAGCTGCCGCCACGATCACTCGGCTTTTGGCTCAGCGGGCGACCCGGGAACCGGTTCGCAGCGCCTCAGCCTCAGCACCTGTTGGCATCACTGCTCCTCCCGCGGCTCGCCAATTGCAAGCTGTTCCTAATCAAGAAGTTGTGCCTCAATTTGATTCGCTACCCTCTGCTCCCTCCGGCGTTGCGCTCCCAACCGACCAAGCCATCGGGACCCACACCAAGCCCCTGCCTACGGTTCTCAGCAACTTCCGACAGTCGCTACGGTCTTCAGAAAGTGATGCTGGAGAGCTGAGCCCGGCCTCCGCTTCTCCTTCTAACCCAACTCCCAGCCAAACGCCCGCCAAAGCCCGGCCGGTCATTTATTCGGGGTTGGATCCAGCACCGGTCAGTTTATCTACCAAAGGCCCAATTCGTGTATCACGCTCCTTCTTTCGCAAGTACTCCTTCTCGATGCCCCACTTTCTTGAATCCTGGGCTGGCGTCGGGATCATGGCGGGGGCAATGATTCTCACGATGGGGCTGGCAATTTATTTCGTCTATCGCTTCTTCTTTGAATAGAACGAGTTACGATTCTTTTAACATCCATGCCAGCAATAATTCCCGGTGGAGAACACTGCATTGTTGGAATCCCCGGAACGACGCTTGATCCTCAGACCCGTCAAGCTCTGGAAGAACTCCAACCTGCGGGAATCATTCTGTTTGGCCGTAATATCATGCCCGAAGGCAGCGCTCCGACCCGGGAGCGTGCGCAACAGCTCTTTGATTTAATCGCGCAAGTTCAGGGAATTCTGCATCACCTCCCATTTATTGCCATCGATCAAGAAGGCGGCCGTGTTTCTCGATTGAAAATCCTTGGAAATGAGCCACCTAGCGCATCTGAGCTCACTCAAAAAGGCGATCTTCGCTTAATACAGCAGCATGGGACACTCACGGGACAGATTTTGAGCATTTTCGGATTTAACCTAGATCTTTGCCCTGTCCTGGATATCAATTTTAACGATAAACTTGATAATTCCCTTAAGGGAAGAACCTGGGGCCAGAGTCCGGCTGAAGTGATCGAGCACACCCGCATTTTTACACAAGCGCTTCGTAATCAAGGAATTCTATCTTGCGGGAAGCACTTCCCTGGGTACTCTGCCTGCGAAGTTGATCCCCACTGGGAGCTTCCGGTTGTCCGGCGAACGCGGGAAGAGCTAGAAGCAACGGAATGGCGTCCGTACTGTGATCTGTTAGCGCAGCTCGATAGCATCATGGTCGGCCATGCAGCCTACCCAGAACTCGATCCTTCGAGAGAGCCCGCCTCCCTTTCCAAGACGCTGATTGATGGCATCTTACGCAAGACTTGGAACTATCAAGGGTGCGTCATCAGTGACGACCTGGATATGGGCGCGATCGTCAACCGGGGAGACTTCTCGACCAGCGTCCGGCAGGCAGTTGAGGCAGGCAATGATCTGCTTTTATTGTGTCATAGATTGCCGGAAGCGCTCGAAGCTGCCCGTGGCCTCGGCTCTCTTTCTCCAAAAAGAGTGGCAGAAGCGAAAGCGAGCATCGCCGCCTTCCGAGCCAAGCTCCCAAAGCCTCCGACAGAATTTGACTGGGACCGCTTCCAGGCTGTGGATAAGCAAATTGGGCAACTGCGCATTGATACTGTCGGCGCTGACGCCGCCGCGCGACGCTCGCCGGAAGATGGCAAGCGTTCGCCGGTCGAGACGTATTAAGAGAGATTTTTTGCTCGTGGTGGCCCAAATTTTTGCAGCTCACACAACATTGTCATGCTGAGCGTAGATCTTAAAAAACACCTCATTTCCGGAGCCAAAACCGCTTGACGCATTTGTGAAGCTCGGCCTACTCTTGGAGCTTAGCCACGCTTTCTCGTGAAAGACGAAAAGTGGGAACTGGAGGCCAGTTTCCACTTTTTTTTTCCGCTTGAAGGCTCTGGCAATTCGAATCCTCTTTTACCCCAAGACGCACTTACTCAAGATGAACCAAGAACTTAACGCCATTATTGGTCACCTCGCCGCAGACCGCGGCATCCCCTCCAGCCAAATCACCAATGCGATTAAGAATGCGCTGCTAGCCGCTGCTCAAAAAAATGTCGGGCTCGAAGTGCCGCTTGAAGTGGAGATGGACCCTAAGACAAGCAAAATGCGCGTACTGGCTTCTGTCACCGTAGTGGATCGCGTAACGAAGGATAGCAAAGAGATTTCCCTTCTGCGCGCCCGTGAAACCAAGCCGGATGCGCAGCCGGGCGAGGTCATTCAAGTTGAAGTCACACCGAAAGATTTTAGCCGCATTGCCACGCGTGCGTTCAAGCAGGCGATGAGCGGCGACTTGCGCGACATCGGCCGTGAGATGATTTACAACGAGTTTAAGGATCGGGCCGATACGCTCCTGACGGTAACGGTACGCCGGTTTGAGCGCTCCGACGTGATTTTGGATGTTGGCCGCTTTGAAGGCGTGATGCCGGCTCGCGAGCGCGTCCCGACCGAAGAGTATACGCCCGGCGAACGACTGCGCGCTTACGTTGTTTCCATCACCAACACACCGCGGGGCCCGGAAATGATCCTTTCGCGTGCGCATCCGAATTTTGTGGTGAAGCTTTTTGAATCGGAAGTCAACGAACTCTCCGATGGCACAATTGAAGTCAAGGCGATGGCTCGCGAAGCCGGCTACCGGACCAAGCTGGCGGTGGATTCTACTAACAAGAAAGTCGATCCAGTCGGCGCGTTGGTCGGAATGAAGGGCGCACGCATCAAGAATGTCGTCCGCGAGCTCAATAACGAAAAAGTGGACGTTTTCCGCTGGTCGCCGAATATCAAGGAGCTAGTAGTCGAAGCGCTCAAGCCGGCCAAGCTCAAGAATGTTGAGGTCGACGAAGCTTCGCACCGTATCAAGGTGACGGTGGATAAAGAGAACCTTTCGCTTGCGATCGGCCGCCGCGGTCAAAATGCCCGCTTGGCTTCCAAGATTACCGGCTGGGAGATTGACGTCGAAGAAGAAGCCACGACGGCGATGGGCTTTGAAGAAAAGCTGACGAAAGCGATTCAATCTTTAGCCACTGCGCTTTCGGTCGAGCCGAGTGTGACCGAGCAGATTGTCCGCGCCGGGTTCCTCAATATTGAAAGCATCATGGAAGTCGACGACGAGGATTTTGCCGCGGCACTGCCTGAAATGCCGGCCGAACAGCGGGAAGCGATCCGTCGCGCTGCGGTTGAAAAGGCGAACAAGGCAGCAGAGGCGCCTGCTTCCGATTAGCGCCCACTTGCCTACGGATGATTCCGGATTACATTTTTTATTTTCATGCCTAAGCCCTCCAAAACACCAGCTTCGACTTCCGTTAAAGCAAAAGCAGTACGGCCCAAGTCGACGAGCAAGGTGGCAAAGGCCTCTTCCGTCTCCAAGGCCAAGGAACAAAAGCCGGCCGCTCCCGCGAAAAAAACGGTCGTAGCGAAAGAGCCGGTAAAAGCGGGCTCCCCGTCCAAGGTGAAGGCAGCTCAACCGGCGCTTGCTCCAAGCAAGCCCAAGAGCGCAGCGCCGACGCCTCTCTCCAAACCTGCAGCACCGGCTGTCTCTCATATTTCGACGCCTTCCAACCCGCCTACTACCTCCAAGCCTGAGACCAGCGCGCCTGTGCTAGCTCAGGAAAAGGCGGCAGCCCCTTCCGCGCCGTCGTCTGCAGAGCCGAGTGCTAAGGACGATAAGGTGATCACGATGCGCCCGCCAATCGTGGTGAAAGATTTGGCGGTTAAGCTCAACCTCAAGCCGTTCCAAATCATCCATCAGCTGATGGAGATGAACGTGTTTGCGACGCTCAACCAAACAGTGGATGAAGAAGTGGCGCGCACGATCGTCACTAAAAATGGCTTTGTCTTTGACGTGGAAAAGCGCGAACGCGGGGCCGGACAAGTCCATGCGCCCGCAAAAGTCGTCGTGCCCACGCCTGCGGTGCATGCGCCGACCGCAAAGCTCGAGCCGCGCGCACCAGTCATCACGTTTATGGGTCACGTCGACCACGGCAAGACGTCGCTGCTCGATGCGATTCGCCAGGCGCGCGTCGCCGCCGGAGAAGCCGGCGGGATTACGCAGCATATCGGCGCGTACCAGATTGAGCGTAACGGACACTTGATCACGTTCCTCGACACGCCCGGCCACGCCGCTTTTACGGCGATGCGTGCGCGCGGGGCGAACATCACCGATATCGTTGTGCTGGTGGTTGCCGCGGACGACGGACTGATGCCGCAGACGCTGGAAGCGATCAGCCACGCTCGCGCGGCCAAGGTTTCCCTGATGGTCGCAATCAATAAAGTCGATTTGGCGTCGGCCAACATCACCCGCGTGAAGTCGCAGCTGCAGGAGCAGGGCCTCGTTGCCGAAGATTACGGCGGCGATACAATTTGCTGCGAAGTTTCGGCGACGAAAGGAACGGGCATTGAGCGCTTGCTCGAAATGATGATGCTGCAGGCGGAAATTTTGGAACTGAAGGCCGACGTGAGCGGCGCCGCGGCTGGGCGCATCATTGAATCCCAGTTCGAACAAGGCCGCGGCCCAACGGCAACGGCAATCGTCACGCGTGGCATCTTGCGTGTTGGGGACTCGATCATCGCGGGCCCGCATTCCGGCCGCGTGAAAGCGCTGCTCAACGATCTCGGAAAAAACGTCAAAGAGGCCCGTCCGTCAACGCCGGTCAAGATCCTGGGCTTCGATGGCATCCCCTCCCCCGGTGAAGAATTCAACGTGATGAAGAGTGAACGCGAAGCACGCGAGCTGGCTGAAGAGCGGACGCAAACGCAGCGTACAGCTAAACTCGAGAGCGGACCCAAGGTGACGCTTGAAAATCTCCTCAGCTCAATCAACAACAGCCAGCGCAAGAATTTGAAGCTGATTTTGAAGGGCGACGTCCAAGGCTCGATGGAAGCGATTGCCGCGTCTCTCAATAAAATCGAGAGCAAGAAGATTGACCTGGAGATCATCCACAATGCAGTGGGCCCCATTTCTGAATCCGACATTCTTTTGGCGCAAGCATCGCAGGCCATCGTGATCGGCTTTAACACGAAAACGGACGGCGCCGCGGCAGCCGCTGCCAAGCGCGAAGGCGTGCAGATTAAACTCTTCAGCATTATCTATGAATTGATCGACCAAGTCCGCGACGCGATGACCGGCATGCTCGATCCAGAGCTACGCGAAACGCAACTCGGCACCGCGCGCGTCAAACAAGTGTTCGATCTTTCCAAATTCCCTGTGGCAGGCTGCGAAGTGGTCACTGGCCGGATCACCAAGTCGGGCCGTGCGCGCGTGCTGCGCCGCAAGCAGCCGATCTACGACGGCAGCATCGTCACGCTCAAGCGCTTCCAGGACGACACCAACGAAGTGCGTGCGGGGCTCGAGTGCGGTATTCGCTTGGGTAATTTTACCGAATACGAAGCCGACGACATCATCGAGTGCTACCAGCTCGAGAAGATCGCGCAATCGCTTTAACCTCGAGGCCCGAGTACGCCATGCCCACCCGCCGGACCGTCCGCGTCGCCGAAGTGCTGCGCCAGCAACTCACCAACCAAATTCGCCGCACCGGGGATTTGCAGGAACTCATTCTCACAATCCTGGACATCGAAGTGTCGCCCGACCTGCGCCACGCGTTCGTCTACTTCAGCGTGCTGAACTCGGATCAGACGCCCGCGGGCGTCATCAACCGGCTCAACGTCCACAGGCACGAATGGCAGCAAGCCATCGGCAAGGCGCTGCAAACCAAGTTCACGCCTCACTTGCACTTTCGATTTGATGAATCGGTCACGCGCGGGAACCGCGTCATGCAAATCTTGCAAGAGATCGATCAGCCGGAACAAGAGCCGCCGACTTCGGAATAATCCGAGACGTTCCTTTTACCAAACAGCCTTGAGGATTGGGTCGATTTGACCGCGCTCGATATTCGGACTGACAACTGAAACGCAGCAACGTTCTGGTCGAAGCACAGCCTGCGCAATCTCACAAACTTGCTGCGGCGTGACGGCCTCGACCCGCTCGGCAATTTGATCGGGCTGCCAGATGCGCCGATGTGCGATCAGACTCTCTCCCACCCACAGCATCCGGTTGCTGGTGCTTTCCAGGCCCAAATAAAATTGACCCAACATGTAATCCTTCGCCCGTTGCAATTCACGGCTCGACGGCGCGCGATTGGCAGCAGCACGCAATGTTTCAAGAATTAACCGAAAGCCTTTCGAAAAATTCGCACTCTCAAGCCCTGCGGTAACAGCAAACTGACCTGCATCGGTAAAATGTGCGATCGAAGAACTGATCTCATAAACCAAGCCGTGCCGCTCGCGCATGGTTTGAAATAGGCGGGAACTCATGTTCTCGCCGAGCATGACGCTGAGCAACCGCAGCGCGTATCGTCGTGAGTCGTGCCGTGACACTCCGCGAAAGCCGACGGCGAGCTGCGTCTGCTCAGCAACTTTGTGAATCACTCGCACACTCGGACCGGTCTTGGGTGTCCGCACCGGCGTGACAACCGGCTGCCGACCTGTGCGCAGTTTTTTAAGCCATGGCCGCAGGTAGGTTTTGACTTGCTCCAAATCTGTCTTGCCCGCGACGACAATCCAGAGATTGCCTTTATGGTAATTCCGGCGGCAGTGCCCGACGAGATCTTGCCGGCGAATCGCAGCGATCCCCTCCTGCGTTCCGGTCAGATTACGACCTAACGGATGCCCAGGCCAGAGGAGCGCGCTGAGCTGTTCGGTCGCGACCTGCGCAGGCTGGTCGTTGTACATGCGAACCTCTTCGATGATGACGCCGCGCTCCCGGTTGATCTCTTCTACCGGAAAGGTGGAGTTGAGGAGCATATCCATCAGCACGTTGAGGATAATAGACAAATGGCGCGCGCTCGCCTTGGCGAAGTAGCAGGTCATCTCCTCCGCAGTGAAGGCGTTGAGGTAGCCGCCGACACACTCGACGGATTGCGAGAGTTGCTTGGCCGTGCGCTGGCGCGTGCCTTTGAAGAGCATGTGCTCGAGAAAATGAGAAACGCCGTGAACCCGCGGCGCTTCGTGACGGCCGCCCACCGCGAGCCACAAACCGGCCGAGACGCTCTCAACACCCGGCATAGAAGCGACGACGATCCCGCCTCCGGCGGCTGATCCAAAACGCTCCACTTCAAACTGCACGGGCGTATGTTGCCCGAGGCGGCAACGCTGTCAACTCGGTGCTTGCCAATCCAAAAACAGGCTTAAATAGTCGTCGGATGGAAGCGGCAGGGAATGCTCGGAGGCCGTATCTCCGCGCGCAAGTTCTCTCGCTCTGGGAGGTCCTCGCCCAATCCGTTGCCGCAATTTCCCCCACGGCAACCCCTGCAATCGCGGTTGCGCTGGTATTTGG
Source organism: uncultured Verrucomicrobiaceae bacterium (assembly GCA_964473925.1). GTDB lineage: Bacteria > Verrucomicrobiota > Verrucomicrobiia > Methylacidiphilales > CAYYVW01 > CAYYVW01. The sequence goes on along the minus strand of CAYYVW010000001.1, from coordinate 92,170 downwards.
AATCGCTGGGAATGCGACGTGGCTGGCATACGCTTTTGCAACTTGCGCCGTTTTGCTCGTCGCCTGGCACATTAACCAGTTTGCGCGAGCTCAAAGCTCTCCCGGTGCGCTCTACACTTTTGTGGGCCGAGGAATGGGCCCATTTTGGGGGGCATTTACCGGCTGGTCCGGCTTGACGATGTACCTATTAGCCTTGCCGGCGAACCTCGCGATCATTGCGATTTTTATCAAAGCCTTCCTACATAACGCGCTCGGTTGGAATTTGAATTCCACTGGCATTGTTGTTCTGGCAGTGCTGACCACGGGATTGCTCTGGCTTATCACCTATAAGGATATTCGTTTTTCAACGCGATTGATGCTGCTGCTGGAGCTGGTTTCCATCGGGGTTGTCCTTTTGTTGATTCTGTTCTTTTTTCTTGGACCGGGCGAGCTGATCGATTCGTCTCAGCTTTTTCTGGAGAATATTACGCTACCGGGCTTTGGGTTGGGCTTGACGCTTGCGTTCCTCAGCTTCGGCGGATTTGAAAGCGCCGCAACGCTCGGGCATGAGGCCAAGCTGCCGCATAAAACGGTCCCGCGCGTGATCCTTTACTCCGTGCTGCTGACAGGGCCGTTTTTTGTGTTCACTTCGTATGCGATGGTGGCGGCTTTTCGAGATCACACGCCGTCACTGGATAAAATGGAAGCACCGCTCAATAATCTTGCCGCGCTGGCGGGCGCTCCGATCTTGGGGCACTTCATCACGCTGGGCGCGGCGATCAGCCTCTTTGCGGCGAGTCTCGCTTTCTTAAATGCCGGATCGCGACTCATCTTTGCGATGGCGCGGCATGGGCTCGCCCTCCGGGCAGCCGGAAACGCTCACGCGGTCAATGCGACACCGCATGTCGCGCTGGCCGGGATATGCGTGCTAGGGCTGGGCCTTTTCTTGGGACTCTTTCTGGCAGGAGTGAAGTTGCTTACAATTGTAACATGGTTCGGAACGATCGGGATGCTGGGCCTGATTTTCTCTTACCTGCTCGTTTGCATCGCATCGCCAATTTATTTCCGGAAACAAAAACGACCCGTCGGTAAAGCTGTAATAATGTCCGTACTAGCGATCGCTTTTCTGCTGGCCCCCCTGATTGGCAGCCTCTATCCCGTCCCGCCTCCGCCGCTGTGCTATCTGCCCTATGTCTTCGTGGCATGGCTGGCGGGTGGAATGCTTTGGTTTTGGTATTTGCGTTTGCGTCGACCCCACGTCATGGGTGAAATGTACCGAGATTTTGAAGCGCAGGCTCGCGGATAAAAGATCTGTTTTTTCGATTGCCCGAAGCCATCTGCGGGAGGCATCCTACTCCTTGACCGCCGTTTTAAAGGAAGAGGCGGCATTGTTTTTTCCATGCAAGCCAAGCACCTCGAAACTCGCGTAGGATTTTTCCTCCTGGCCGGTTTGGCGATCATCGCCGCCCTCATCGTGATGTTCGGCCGAGTTGGAGAATCCTGGCGCAACTCATATGCGATTGCCGTTACGTTTGAGAATGCCAGCGGATTGCTCAAAGGCTCAAGCGTCCTCTATGCCGGCGCACCCGTTGGACGGGTGATGCATCCGCCAGTTGTCATCGATGAGGGGCGCGCGGTGGAAGTATGGCTGACCATTCATGAGGAAGTTAAAATCCGCCAAAATGCCAAGTTTGTCATCGGTTCCTCCGGCCTGTTAGGAGACCGCTTTGTGGACGTCCAGGCCCGCGCTCTGGTTCCGGGTGAAGCCGAGCCTCCCTTTCTGCAGGCGGGAGATCGCATTCAAGGATACCGCACGCCCGGCTTGGCAGATTTGACGGAAGGCTCCAAGCCGTTGCTCGACAAGGCCAATGTAATCGCCGGGCAGCTTCAAGAATTCATCAGCCGCCTCAATCGTGATATTCTTACCGATGCCACCGCGGAAGATTTGCGGCAATCCATCAAACATTTGCGCAGCATCCTGGGCCGCGTCGATGGCCTGCTGACCAAAGTTGACTCGACCAAGAGCGGTTTTGGGCGCCTGCTTAATGATCCAAAGCTTTCGGCCGATCTTGCAGCGTTTGTAAGCAACTTGCGCGAGCACGGCGTTCTTTTCTATTCAGATTCAGCCGATAAAGATAAAGAAAAATCTCAAAAAAGGCGCTGATCGAATTTCAGGTGCCGGCTGTTTCTCTCTGCAGGTTGTATTATGACGAAAAAGACCAGCGCCGCTCCTTCACTCGCCGCCGTCATTGTTGCGGCAGGTTCCAGCCGTCGGATGGGTTTTGATAAAATCACAACTCCCGTGCTCGGGCGGCCCTTAGTGGCTTTGACAATCGAGCGGCTCCTGCTTTCGTCGTTGATCTCCGAACTGGTCGTGGTCGTACGCCCCGATACGGAAGAAATTTTGCGCTCCGCTCTGAATCTGTCTAAAAGCTCTATCCCCTGCAAATTCGTGCATGGCGGGAAAGACCGGCAAGATTCTGTCCAAGCCGGTCTCAGTGCGATTTCGCCAAATGCCGAGTATGTGCTCATCCATGACGCCGCTCGGCCGCTCGTCAATCCCGAGCTCGTCGAGAAAATCTTCGCCGCAGCCCAAGAACATGGAGCCGCGGTCTGCGGATGTCCCTCCACCGATACGCTCAAAGAAGCAGCCGCTGATGGCCGCGTCGTCCGTACCGTCGATCGGAGTAAAATTTGGGCCGTGCAGACGCCGCAAATTTTCCGCAGATCCGTGCTGGCAGAAGGATATGCCGCTGTGCGCAAAGGCGGCGGCATTGTCACCGATGACACCGCCGCTGCCGAAGCCGCGGGATATCCGGTGCAAATCGTGACGCATCAAGCTTCCAATCTCAAAGTAACCAATCCCGAAGACTGGAAGCTCGCAGCCGCATGCTTGGATTCTGAAAAAAAGCCGGCAACCGATCCACTAGGCCAACAGCTTCGCGGCAAGCTACATGACCTAAATAATCACATGACGGCCCTCATGGGATATTCTTTTTTACTGAGCCGTGAGATCAGCTCTGAACATCCGCTATCTAAATACGCCGAGCATTTGAATACGGCAGCAGAAAAACTGCATCATACCGCTCTCGATATGCAGACCATTGTCCGGCAGCTCTACCCGCGTGACGAAGAGCTTGAAACACAAGAAGCCGAAAGCGTCGCCTCCCAGGTTTAAGCTGCTGGCATTGCAGCGTCGTAAATTTTGCCCGGGTTGAGGATTCCATTGGGATCCATCGCTTTTTTAAGTTCGCGCGTGAGCTTGAACGCGGCAGGAGAAAGTTGCTGCTTGAGGAATTTTTTCTTCGCGAGCCCCACGCCATGTTCGCCCGTGATCGTGCCACCAAGCGCGAGGGCATGCTCAAAGATCGCGGCCATCGCTTTTTCAACCCGCTCCATTTCCTCCAGATTTTTTTCATTTGTGAGGAAGGTGGGATGCAGATTGCCATCGCCGAAATGTCCGAACGTACCGATCGTGACTTTATACTGAATCGATATTTTTTGAATAAACTCCACCATCTCTGCCAAGTGGGTGCGCGGCACTGTTACATCTTCTAAAATCGTAGTGGGTGCGACATGCGCCAGCGCTGCGAGCGCGCTACGACGAGCGGTTGCCAGTTGCGTTGCCTCCACCGCATTTTGTGCGCGGCGGACTTTCAAGGCACCTTGCTCTCCGGCGATTTTTTCAATCGCTCGCGCTTCTTCTTCCACAGCGGCGGGATGTCCATCGACTTCAACTAAAATGACGGCCTGCGCTTCAATCGGCAACCCGACATGTGCGTACGTTTCAACACATCGCAGCGTGGTTTGATCCAAGAACTCCAGCGTGCAGGGGACAATCTTAGCGGCAAGAATCGCCGATGCAGTTTGTGCCGCCGCTTTCATCGTCGAGTACGTCGCCAAAAGTGTTTGCCGAGCCTGCGGCGGCGGGATTAATTTGACCAGAACGCGCGTCACGATTCCCAAAAGCCCTTCCGAGCCGATAAAGAGATCTTTGAGCGAAAAGCCAGCCACATCCTTAACGCATGCGGTACCAAGCCGCGTTGCTTCTCCTGTTGGAAGCACAACGTCCAATGCCAGGATGTAATCGCGCGTGACGCCGTACTTGAGGCCGCGCAAGCCGCCGCTATTTTCGGCCACGTTGCCCCCAATGGTCGCAATCTTGATTGAGCCCGGATCCGGCGGATAAAAAAGCCCGGCTGCCTGCGCGGCATCTGCGACAGCTTGTGTTGTCGCTCCCGCTTCCGCCAGCAGCGTCAAATTACCCGCATCCACCTCTAGAATTCGATTCATGCGTGCCGTACATAAGACCACACTCCCCGGAGTGGGAACGCTCCCTCCTGAAAGGCCTGTCCCCGACCCTCGCGGCACAATAGGCGTGCGCGTGCGGTTGGCCCATTGGAGCAGTGCGATAATCTGTTCCTCATTTTCGGCCATCACGACTGCCGCAGGCAACTGACGCAGGCCGGGCGTTCCATCGTAGCTGTAGGCAGCCAGCTCTTCGGGTTGGGTCAAGAGAACTCCCGCCGGGAAAAGCGAGTGTAACTTATTTAGTTGCGCTGCCATAAATAGGCCGGAACCTCGGCTGTCGGTCAATCAACCACCCGACACCGCACAAATAAAGAAAAATTAATTAATCTAGTTTACGATTTTGCCGATTAGCGGTACTTGAAAAGAACAAATCCGTATGAGTTTTCCGAACCCTCAAACTGTAGATGCCGCATTTGCTGCGATGCTCACTACAGCAAAAGTAAACCCAGTGGCAGCTTCGAGTATTCCAGGTATTGCGACGCCAACAGCTACAATCACATTCAACCCACCCATTCGAATCTGGAGTGGTCTGGATGTTCATGAACTACTCGCACGTCGTGCTGCCATTGAAAAACAAGCACAACAGCATGTTCATCCCAATAGTTTATCAAGTATCATGACGCTTTAAGCACCGAACTGTATCGTTTGAATGCACGACGCGTCCTGCCCCGCGCGTAACGATTCGAGCGCTAATCCCAAGCAAGCAATGGCGTTGGAAGCGCAGAGGCTTTCTTCCACCCTCACCTGCTGCAGCGCCAAATCTGCTGCTCGGCCGTGGAGCCACACGCCGAGGCGCGCGGCGTCTAATGGAATAAGCCCCTGCGCAACGAGCGCTCCGATGACTCCCGCCAATGCATCTCCGGATCCGCCTTTGGCTAGGCCGGCATTTCCTGTCGCATTCACAAAAAGCGGATGATCGGAAGCCGTAATCAGCGTCCTGCTTCCTTTCAGCACCCAGACAAAATTTGGATGCGCCTGGGACATTCGTCGAATCTGTTCTTGCCGGGAAGCCGTAGAAGCCCTCTCTCCTTCCAGTCTCCGCATCTCACCCGGATGAGGCGTGAAGATCGCAGCAGAATTTAATGCAGAAAAAAGCTCTGGGTGTTCCGATAAAACTGACAGGGCGCCGGCATCGAGCACAATTGTCACTTGGACTTTCTTCATCCAAAATTCAACGCATTTCCGGCCCGCTGCATCCGGTTCAAGACCTGGTCCAAGCACCACAACACTTGCACGGGATAAGAGTCGATCTCGATTTTCTTCATTGTCCGGCCAGACCATGATCTCTGGCGGCACTGAACTGGCAGCGATGGCGTAGATCTCTTCCGGAACCAGAATCGATGTGAGACCTGCACCTATATTGAGCGCTGCCACAGCCATCGCAGCCAATACGGGAGCGCCCGGCATGCCGACGGCTCCTCCCACAATCAGCACGTGGCCGTAATTTCCTTTATAAGAATGAGCCTGCCGCCGCGGAAAGAGGCCGCACAATTCTGCGGCCGTCAGGAGTTGCGGTTGATTTTCAGCCGCACTCGGATTTGGAGGAGCGGGTTCTGAAAAAATCGGCGCTACTTCTAGTCGGCCAACCCATCGTGCTGCGGATTCTTCGAGCAAAAACCGTTTCGGGTAACCGAGGGTGATTGTCCAGTCGGCTTGGATAGCGAGGGACGATGCATTTTCGATACTTTCAGAAAGTCCGCTGGGGCAGTCGATCGCGATGATTTGCAGCGCGCTTTTCTCTCGCACGCGATTGATGCAAGCGACGAGCTCCGCCTCTGCCCCTTCAAGCGGCCGCGTCAGCCCAATACCAAAAAGCGCATCAACAGCAACCCCGACACGACGCAGCCGAGCCTCAACTTCCAACAACGCAATTGGCCAAAAAGTCAAATGCGTGGACTGGATCTTCTGCAGCTCGGCGAGTATCTCGCGGTTAATCGACGCCATTTTATCTTCGGTTGTCGCAAGCCATACCTCTACCGACCAGTTGCGCTGGGCGAGGTGCCGCGCGACCACCAACCCATCCCCGCCATTGTGCCCCTTGCCTGCTAAAATAACGACGCGAGGCCGGTCCGGAAAAAGCTGCTCCAACCGGCGATAGATCCCCTCTCCCGCACGCTCCATCAACGCACGCGCTGAAATCCCTTCGGTAATCACACGTTCTTCCAACGCTCGCATTTGAGCTGCGGTCACGCTTTGCATAGGGAGAAACCTTGTGAAATGGAAAGTGACATGCGGTCCAAATCCAGGCAAAGTGCTTGGCACTCGGGGCCCTCTGCTGCTCACGACCTTATTCTATGCCGTACACGACCGGAAGTGAAATTTTAGACCGCCAGATTGCGGAAATGCTCGACGGATGGGGAATTGAACACAGTCGCGCAGATTATCAAGAACTAGTCACGAGCGCTTACAAACTCGCTCAAGATCATCCGGCGCAGGCAGACGTTCGCCTGTTTAATCGTGCGCTCAAAGAAATGCGGTACGCTCAGCGCGTTTTTGCGCCTTACCGTAACATTAAAAAAGTCTGCGTCTTTGGTTCCGCCCGAACGCATCCCGACTCGCCCGAATACAAGGCCGCCGAAGATTTTTCCAAAATGATGGTAGAGGCCGGCCAAATGGTCATCACCGGCGCAGGCCCCGGCATCATGCATGCAGCACAAAAAGGCGCGACTGCAGAGCACAGCTTTGGCTTGGCGATCCGGCTGCCGTTCGAGCAAGGTTCTAACGCCATCATTGAAGGCGATCCCAAGCTCATTAAGTTTCGCTTCTTTTTTACGCGAAAACTCAATTTTGTTAAAGAAGCGAACTCGGTCGTCCTCTTTCCGGGCGGTTTTGGAACGATGGATGAGTTCTTTGAAGTGCTCACCCTTCTGCACACCGGCAAGCGGCCGCTGGTCCCAGTCGTCATGGTCGATGCGCCAGGCGGCAATTTTTGGAAAACCTTTGAACGCTACTTGCGCGAGCACTTGCTGCGTGACGGAATGATTTCAGAGGCCGACTTAAATCTCTATCGCATTACGGATGATTTGAACGTGGCATTTCGCGAGATCATGAATTTTTACTACAACTTTCATTCGTACCGATTCGTGGGCGATCAGTTGATCATGCGACTACAACGCGAAGTGCCGGCCGGGGCGCTGCCGCGATTGCGGGAAGATTTTGCTGATATGATCGGCGCGGAGGGTTCGCTAGAAGCCTGCCCCACGCAAGAGGAAGAAGCCAATGAGCCGGAGATCGCGCATCTGCCGAGACTCTGCCTCAACTTCGATCACCGCTCGTTCGGACGACTGCGGCTTCTCATTGATCGGCTCAATGCGTTCTAGGTGAATTAGCCTGAGCGCGGTCGGGGCGTGATCACTGCTTCTTCCGTAACGCTGAGACCCTTTTCCGTCTTATTGAGCGTAATGATGCGATCGGCTAAATATTCGGCTTCGCGTCGATCGTGCGTCACAAATAAAATCGTTTTGCCCGTCTTCTTCCAAACGGCCAGGAGTTCGTCCTGTAAATCACGACGAGTGTAAGCATCTAAGCTTCCAAACGGCTCGTCCATCAAAAGCAGCAGCGGCCGCACTGCAAGCGCTCGCGCAATCGCGACGCGCTGTTTTTGACCTCCTGAGAGCTGATGCGGCCACCGATTGCCCATCGCTTCTAATCCTACCAGCGTCAGCGCTTCTTGCGCCCGCGATAGGCGCTGCTCTTTGCTCAAGTGCAAGGCTTCCATTCCAAAAATTACATTATGAACAATGCGACGCCACGGAAGCAGGCGCGCATCCTGAAAAACAAACCCGATCGCCAAGTGATCTGCTTGTTCCGGCTGCCTTTGCCACCCGTCCACCGTAATAGAACCCGCCGTGGGTTGCAGAAGTCCTGCCACTAAACGCAGGAGCGTTGACTTGCCACAGCCCGATGAACCCATCACGCAAACAAATTCGCCAGACCGTACATTCAATGAAAACGCCTCGAACAGTGGGACTGACGTTGTCTGAAATCCAAATTGCAAATCTTGGATCAAAACGCCAGCGGCTTGAAGTTGTGCATCCATAAAAATCTCAATAATTAGGGTCGGCTACCGGCGCTGCGTTGTTGATAATAAGAAAGATCGAATAAGGAATCGAGATCAACCGGCTTGCGAATTCCTCCTGCCGTCAGCAGCAAATCATGCAGCCTCCGTATGGCGGGGATGAGCGGCTCAGGATCCATCACAAACTGGCTAGCTTCATCTTTAAGCGCCTGCGCTACGACTGATAAAGGAGCCAGCGCGCCGCCCATCAAAGCAAGATATGCCCGCGCCGCTTCCTCTGGCTGCATGCGAATCTGGCCCATCGCACGGTCAAAGAGCTGGATGAGGTGCTGCATGGCAACCGGGTGCCGTCGGCCGAATTCCTCCCGCACTCCGACGACAATCAGCGGCATTCCCGGCAAAAGCGCATGGCCGTTGGCTAATAGGTGATAAGGCCGCCCCCGTTTGGCCGCGAGCAGGATGTTGAGCTGGTAGGTAATTCCTCCGTCCACCGCTTCCGAAGCAAGCATTTGCTGAATTTGATCCAAGCCCGCGTGAATCAGCTGCACGGCATCGGTCGTGCCGGTTTGCTTGAGCCAGTTTTGCAGCACGGCATCTGAAAGCGTGCCACGATCCAGAGAAGCCAGCCGGACTTTGCGACCGGTCTTTTGATAATACGCGCGGAGCGCATCCGCTCCTGATAATCTTCCAGCAAACTGGGCGAACGAGCCCACCGCGACCAAATGCAGGCTCTCGTTGCTCATTCCGGCGACAATTCTCACGTCGATTTTTTTCTCTCGTCCGTTGAGCAAAACGCCGGGGGAATTGAGTAGAACATCCAGATTATCCCCCTGCGCGGCCTGCAGCATCGCCGTTGGAAAGTTGTAACGCACTGTTTTTAACTCCAGCCCAGCCTCTTGCGCCCATCCCGATTTGACCACAACCGCCAAAGGTGCCGCAGAAGGCAGGGAAGAGCTGTAGCCAATACGCACCGTCACCGGAGCCGCTTGGGATTGCACGCTGACTATCCAAATCAGTGCAATCGCATTCGCTGCCAACTTGATGCTTTTTAAGCTTCGATGGCTCATGATTCAAACTGCCATTGCAGCACTCGGTTTTCAAAGCGGACATACACCCAATCGGTCAGCGCATAAACAGCGGCGATCGTCATCATATAAACCAGGACGACGTCTGTTGCCAAAAGCCCGGAGGCGGCGAGCATTCGCTGGCCCATGCCCGGAACACCAAAGAGCTCAGCCGCGACGACCAACATCCATCCCTGACCCAAGCCGCTACGAATACCCGAGAGAATGCCCGGCGCCGCTCCTGGCAGGATAATCTTAGAAAGTTGAGGCCAAAAAGTGCGGTGGCCATAAATTTGAGCGAGCTCAAAATACTCCCGCCCGACCATCATCACCGCCGACCACGTAGCAAAATAATTGATCCAGAAAACGCCGATCGCGATCATGAACGCCGCTGCCTGCGTCGAAACGCCAAACCAGATGATGGCAAATGGGATCCACGCCAGCGGCGGAACCGGGCGCAGTACTGCTGCGATCCAAGATTGCAGCGCTCGTATCCGCGGGAAAACGCCGATTAAAACACCCGCAGCAATTCCTGCGATCGTACCAACCCCCACTCCGAGCGTATAATGCCGCAACGAACAGCCCAGCATTTGCAGCCAGGAGCCTTCCGCGATTTCATCCAAAAAAACTTTTGGTAGCCGACTGGGCGCTGGAACCAAGGCCGGGTTGAGCCAACCGACGCGCGAGCTCAGCTCCCACAAGAACAAAACAGAAACCAACCCCAATGCAGCTAGCATACGGCTTCTCAGCGACGACACCACAAAATCAAAACTGCTTGTACGCGCCATGGATTCTTTTTGGTTTAAAGGCGTCTAATGCGCCTGAGCTTTTTGATAGTAACTCGTATCCCACAATTTTTTTAAATCTAACGGCTGACGCAAGTAGCCCAGATCCTTCATCAGATCTGCGATTTCCTGAGCAGGCGTCAGCATGGGCGCCGGATCGACAACCCACCGCGGCTCGAGGCGTCGAATTGCCGCAGCGACTTGAGCGACTGAAACCAGCCCGTGACCAATATACTTGCTGTAATGTTTCGCTGCATGCTCCGGATTTTGTTTGATCCAATCAAATGCACGCACCTGCAGTTGAACGAGTTTTTCAACCACCTCCGGATGCGCCTCCGCAAACGACTTCCGGATGATGAGCATGCCGCCCGGCTGATGCGGCATCAAAACCTCGGGGCCGGCAAAAACGCCTAAACGGGGATCCTTTGCCTGACTGACTTCCAAAAGCTCGCCCCATAACGTGGAGGCATTGACATCTGGACTAAAGACCGACTGCTGGAGCTGATCTTGCGACCCTGCATTAATAAGCTCCACCCACTTTTCCCAATCGGGGAGTTCGCGCTTGAACCATTTCTTAAGAATCAGATCCGTCAACGTTCCCTTTGGATTTGTTGTGATTTTGACGCGCTTGCCAAATTTCTCTTTATACGCTCGGATTGCCTCGAGCGGCGTCCGATCTTTGACAAGGTCGAGCAGCGGCGGCTTAGCAACCAGGTAAATATCATCCCGAATGGTAGAAGCCACCATGACAATGGGGATTCCGCGTTCAACCAACGGCAGGATCGAGCTGGTGTTATTATACATCGCGTCCAACTGCCCGGCTGCAAACGCCTGAGTCAAGGTGGGCGGTCCTGGAAACTGCTGCAGCGCAATTTTTAAGCCGGCTTGCGCATCCCACTTCTCTTCAACCAAAACGGTGCCATGAAAGCACCAAAGATTCGGCACGTAGCCGATTTTAATGGGAGCTTGAGCCTTCGCAGCTCCATTGCACGAAATCCAGCTTAACAATAAAGCCGTAAAAAGAGCGAACGGGTGCCGCATGAACGGACTGTAGGCTAACCCTTCAAAAGATCAACCCCCTCGCAAACAGGGCGCCGTTCTAGTCCATTGGCACAATATAAAAACTCGACGGCTGGGATGCATCAAAGCCTCTAAAAATATGCGTTTCAATAGCAAAGACTTCTCGTAACAGCGCTTCATTGAGCACTTCTGTTGGCAGCCCGCTCGCCACTTTTTTTCCTTTTGCAAGGATGATCACTTCGTCGGCATACCGAGCCGCAAAATTAAGATCATGCAGAATGATAAAAATACCCGCACCGGCGCGCGCTTGCTTACGCAAAAGTCGCATTAGCTGACACTGATGTGCCAAATCTAAATTTGCGATCGGTTCATCTAAGAGCAAGTAATGCGGCTCCGGCGCTCCCAAGAGTTGGGCCAAAACGCGCGCCAAATGAACCCGCTGCTTCTCGCCGCCCGAAAGCGTCAAGTAGTTGCGACCTACCAAATGTTCCACTTCAACATTTTGCATGGCTTCCCGCGCAATTTGAATATCGCGGGCCGTTTCATGCCCTTGAACGTGTGGCGCGCGGCCCATGAGCACAACGTCTTCCACCAGAAACGGAAAGGCCAGTGTCGAGCTCTGCGGTAAAACCGCTCGGTGAAGTGCCAGTCGTGTTGCGGAATATTGATCGATCCCCTCACCGTTGAGCGTAACGCTCCCCGCATGTGGAGTGAGTTCACCAGAGAGAACCCGCAGAAGCGTCGTCTTCCCGGCTCCGTTGGGTCCGACGAGCGCCACCACCTTGCCCGGCTCAATACGGCAGGAGACCCCTTCTAATAATAATCGCCCACCCGCTTGAAAATTAATACCAGACGCTTCAAGCGCTAACGCACTCCGGGAAGCCTCTACCGCGTTGCTCATAAAGATTCCCGCTCCCGCAACAGCATCCAAATAAAGAACGGCGCGCCCAAAAGCGCCGTCATCACACCGATCGGCAATTCGGCAGGAACCACGATCAGTCGTGCTCCGAGATCGGAGAGAATCAGCAGAAACGCTCCGAGCAAGAAAGTGTGCGGAAAAAGCGCGCGGTAATCTGGCCCTTTCCAAAGGCGAATGAGGTGCGGCGTAACCAAGCCGATGAATCCGATGATGCCAACAAATGAAACCGCCGCCCCGACGATGAGTGCCGTATAGAGAATGATGCGCTGCTTGAGCTGCTCCACCGACACGCCCAGATGTCCGGCTTCCGCTTCGCCCAGCAAGAGCGCATTGAGCGCGCGAGACTTTTTCAATAGCCAACCGACAGGAATGAGAACGAAGAGTGAAAGAATACCGACGATCGGCCACGTCGCGCCGCCTAAGCTGCCCAAGTTCCAAAAGGTGATGCTGCGCAGTTGCGCGTCGCTGGCCATGAACGTCAGCACGCCGATCCCCGCGCCGCAGAGCGCGTTGAGCGCAATCCCTGCCAGGAGCATCGTGTGCACCTGCGTGCGCCCTTCCCGCTGCGAAATGCGCCAGATGACCTGTACTAGGCCGAATCCTCCGAGGAAAGAGACGAGCGGCACGACCATCAACGTAAAGGCGGAGTTGACCTGTTTGAAGAGCGCTCCGCCCAAAACAAAGCATGCTGCTGCCGCGACTGCCGCTCCGCCGGAGACCCCAATAAGCGCGGGATCGGCTAACGGATTGCGAAAGAGCCCTTGCAACGCCGCTCCTGCCACCGCCAACCCGCCGCCGACGAGCACGCCCAACAGCAACCGCGGCAGACGGATGTCCCACAGTAGCGCGCTCTCGCTGGAAGTGTACGCTGCGTTGAATGATCCGATTTGTAAATGTGCTTTGTTTGCCAGGATCGAAAAAATTTGTTCCAAGCTCAGCGACGCTGCGCCTACGCACAACGATACCAACATCGCCCCAATCATCGCGCCAAACAAGATCCACAACGAAGCTGGAGCAAAGCGCGTGTTCATAAGCAAAATAAAACCACAAGCCCGCGCCGCAGCCAAACCCGGCAGGAAGCCTTCGGCAGCCTATTTAGAAAAGTGCAGTTTTTCGGATAATTCTAAAACTGCCTCGCCCAGTCGCGGACCAAACCCTAGGAGCAAAAGATCATCCATCGCAACAATCCGACCATTTTTGCCTGCCGGCGTCATCGCAACGCCTGGCTGACGCATCAAGCCTTCTTTGCCGCCTAAGCTGTCCAAACCGTGCAGCGGGACCAAAATAACATCCGGTGCGGCTGTTGTGAGCGACTCGGGCGTCAGTGGTTTATACCCGCTGTAATCGGACACCGCATTGACGCCTCCGGCCAATGCGATGATCGCATCGGCCGCCGTACCCGTGCCCGCGACATTCATCACTCCCGGTCCGCGGGCGTAAATAAAGACCACACGCGGCTTGGAACCCGACGCCTTGTCGGCAATGCGGGCATGAGCTTCTTTCACTTGCTGTTCAAGGCGAACGCACAGCGCCTGCCCTTCACGCTCTTTGCCCAAGGCCCGGGCAATGGTCGTAATTTTAGACTGCGCTCCAGCGACGGTGTGCTCGGCTGTTGCAATGACAATATGCACGCCCGATTTTTTAAGCTGATCGATCACGGCCGGCGGGCCCGCTTCTTCCGAAGCCAAGACGAGCGTTGGCTTCAAGCCGAACACCCCTTCCGCGGACAGCATCCGCTGATAACCAATCTTTGGTAAACGCGTCGCCGCTTGCGGATAGGTGCTGGAAGAGTCCACCGCTACCAGATCGCGCTGCGCACCTAGGGCATACACAATTTCAGTGACAGGGCCGCCCGTTGAAACGATGCGCCGAGGAGCATCCGCCGCCGACGCCGCGCCCAGCAGCATTGGCATCGCAGCTGCAATGCCAAAGATGTTGAAAACAGCGCGCAGAAAAGAGAAGCAGCTCATGCTTACTTCTTTCCTTCCAAACTGGAAGCGAGCTCACGCCAGCGCGGATCTTCCTTCTCACCCGGCTTGCGCTTGCCGAAGAACGTGACGACATTTTCGCCCGCCTTGTCGTAGAGCTCCACCGAAGTAACCTCGCCATCCACCGTCGGCTTACGGACAAACCAGACCGAATCAATCAGCGGCTGATTGAGGTGCATGTTGAAATCGTCATCGAGAATATTGAGCCAATCCTCGCCGAACATTTTGATGTTCTTGACGGGGCCGGTGTGAATTTGCAGGCAGCCGGGGTTACCGATGAACACCATGATCGGCTGGCCTGCTTCGGCCGCGCGCTCAAGCATCTTGCGTGGTTGATCGAGGCCAAGCTGACGCGTGTACCCTTCGGGCGCCAGGCGCATTGCCTGATTGCGCACGACACGGTGCTTCTGCAGCAACATGAAGAAGCTGTGCGTATCTTTCATCTCGAGCCAAGCCTGGCGGAACGCCGCGACATCTATCTCGGCATCGGGAAGCGGCGCCGCTTTGGCCGCCGGAGCCTCCACCGCCTGCTCTGTCGATTGATCTTCAGCACGCGCACCTCTCACTAAATCGGCGTACACCGAAGCGTTGCTCTCTTTTTGCAAGTAGACCTTATGCACGGCATTGCCAGCCGCATCAAAAAACTGGAGACTTTGGCGCTCGCCCTCTTTGGTTTGGTCGACAACCGCAAAACCGTGCTTCCAGTGATTCATGAAGAGGCGCAGATCAATGTCTGGCCCGACGACCTGCCCCATGCCATGAAAGAAATCGATCTTCTGAAAATCACCGTAACGCTCATGCACCGCCGCTTCGTTGCGCGTCAGACACATCACGCGGCCGAACTTGGGGAACTCGGCGATGAGTTTATCCCACGGACCCTGCAAACGCGTGACGCCATTGCCACACCGCGTGGCCAGCAACTGCGCTTCGCTGACGCCGAGTTGTGTGGCGGCATCGCGGATGCGCATCTTGGGATTTGCGGTTTGAAGTTCTTGCCAACGCGTGGCGAGGGTTTGTTGCGTGTCAGTTTTCATAACATGTCCTGGGTGGAGGTAAGGGTAAATGAGAGGAGAAATTAAAAAGAAATGGTCACCGATGTCCGGAAATTAATCCCCGGCTGCGTAAACAAGTCAATCTGATTACCCAGTCCGGTCGGCGCGTTGCCCACATTATTGATCCCGCGGACATCCTGCCACATCCAATATTTCTCATCCGTCAGATTATAAATGCCCAGCGAGATCGTCGCGTGCTCGTTGATCTTATAGTGTCCCACCACGTCGACCGTATTAAATTCCGGCGTGTGGAATTGATTGACCACGTTGTTCGAGACGCGGCTTTTGGCGCCCACGTACGTGTGGATGAGATCGACGCCCCAGTTGTCCCGGCGATACCGCAAGCCCGTCCGCAGCTTCCACGGGTCGACCGAATCCAAAGGCTGGCCGTTTTGTAGATCGTTCCCCTGCGCCACCGCGAATCCAAACAGGAAGGAAAGCCCCTCCAAATCTTCCCGATAAATCCCCAGCGGCCACTCGGTTGTGAGCGTCGCTCCGAAGATCTCCGCCTGATCGATGTTGGTCGACTGAAAGACTTGAATGCCGCCTGGACCGAACCCAACGAACGTCTGCTGATTGATGAAGTTTTGGTAGTAGTTGTAATATCCCGCCAAGCTCATCTGAACCCATGGCAGCTCAGTGCGCACGCCCACTTCAAAGTTATAGCTCGTTTCAGATTTCAAATTTGGGTTGCCTATCACTTGATAAAAAGAGCTTGGATTGTTGAAGACCGCATTGAGCTCTTCAGTCGTCGGCGAGCGAAAGCCCTGTGCAAATTGGCCGTACACCGTCCAATTGTCCGCCGGACGACCGATCATCGCCAGCTTGGGCGAAAGCGACCATTCACGGAAGCCCGTCCCGCTCGTGCCTACAACCTTGGTGTAAAGAAGGTCATTATCCACAGAGAGGTCGTAGTAATCCAACCGCAATCCCGGAACTATTGAGAACGCCTGCTGCGCTCCGTAATCAATTTGATCTTGCACGTACAATCCGAGACGGAAAACGTCCGAATCGGGAATCTCTTTGTACGGCATCAGGTACGGACCGCCCGGGTTGGGGGCTGTGCCGAAGCTCTTGGAAACCACATTAGTGATTAAATTCTGGATAAAGCCGTCGACATTTCGCTCCAAGTGCGCGGCGGAAATATCCGCGCCGTAAATCAACCGATGCGTCCAGTCCGCAGCTTCAAATCTCTTTTCAAACTGGAATGTTCCGCCCGCGATATCGTTGGAAAAACTCCGGTCAAAGACACGGCGGTACGGAACTACCGCACCGGGAAAAGGGAAAGTCGACTGACGCGTATAATGCTCTTCAATTCCTTCGGTTTGCTCGCTGGGCTGGTAGTAGCCCTGCCAGCTGAAGGAATCAAAAAGCGGCGTTGCATCTGGCCGCTCAAATCTATGACCAATACTCACGCGCGCTCGGTCAATCGTCGTATCTTGCGTGACCGAACTCTGGTTGAGTTGCGGTCCAAACATCGGATCGACTAAAAAGATTCCCACCCGGTTTGCAAGAAAGGCATCTAGATCGCGGTGAAAATATTCTGCCGTCAGCGTAAAGCGGTTGAACTCATTGGCCTGCCACACCGCCTTAGCCAGGACGTTTTGTCCCTCAAAGCTCAAGGGATTGGAGCGGATGTTTCCTTTGTTGTCCGCCTCTTCACCATGACGATACGTGTATACTGCCAATAGATCGACCGGGCCCGAACGAACAGCCCCCGTCAGCGTTTCGGCAAATTCCAAGTTGGCACTGTCAAAAGAAGTTTTGAAGCCCGCGTACCACGGCTGGGGCTTCCCATCGAGGAAGTCAGCCGGGTCTTTTGTCAAATACGTCACCACGCCGCCAATCGCGTCACTGCCGTACAAGCTTGAGGCCGATCCCTTCAGAATCTCCACCCGCTTAAGCGATTCGAGATCTTGATAATTTCGGCCGATGCTATACGTGCCGCCAAACGTGTACTGATCCGGCTGCCGGATGCCATCGGTTTGCATCAGCACCCGGTTTCCATCGATACCGCGGATATTATAGCTTTGCAGACCGTTGCCGGAGTGCCCCGCCGGGCCCTGCCCGCCGACATTCCCAACCGTGCTTACATCAAGCTCTTCGCTCACCAAGTCGCGGTAATCCGAAGCCAGGACCATCTGCTGATCATTTTTATCATAAGAAGAAACACTGCCCGCTACATCCCGCTTCTGTTGCTCGGTGCGTGTGGCACTGACGACAACCTCGCCCAGGCGGCTTGGCGCGACGCCTTCATTTAAAATCGGCTTCTTGAGCGCTTCGCCCGCAGCCGCTTCACGCGGATCTTTTGCTTTGGTGGATTGCGCCGCGGCCGTCGCTTCCGTTTTGGCCGCTGATTGTGCGCCGGCCTTCTCTTTTGGTTGAGCGGTTCCTGGGGCTTCTTGCGCCCACACGGCTGAGCCCAGCAGCGTCACCATCAGGGAAAAGATGCAGAGTTTTGCGTACAACGAGAGCAATTTCATGAATGAGATTTGGATGAAGGTGGCGCAATCTACGGAACTGGCCTCAAACCGGCTACCCACAGCTTGCGTTTCTTTTGCGATAGCTTGCTGTCGCTCGCTTGTGGTCTTTCGAACTATTCGGATGACAGAATCCCTCCCCTGGACTATTGCAAAGAAAACAAGAACATGAGATCGTCCGGCTTAGCCATGCGTTGGGTCGGGTATCTGTTCTGCACAATCGCGATGCTTCATCTCTCAGGCGTGCACTGGGTGACGCTCCAAGCTTTCGCCTGGACCCGCATGGCCATCGAATACTCCAAACAATACGGCGTAGAAGATGGTTTGGGCAAAACCTTCGACGGTCAGCACCCTTGCGGCATGTGTAAAAAAATTCAAACCGCCAAGCAGCAGGAAGAAAAGCAGCTTCCTCTCCTCAAGCTCGAGAAAAAATCCGAGCCATTCTTTACTGCAAAAAAATTCACGCTACCGCCCCCCTCCTTCCAAGTGTTGGATTGGCCGTACGCCGTTTCGACTTTCTATTCTTTCGATGCGTTTCCGCCCGTAACGCCCCCTCCTATTGCCGCATAGGCGCTTCTTTTTTAAGCGCAAGCCCCTCGCTCTTTTAGCGGGGATCACCACCTCTGACGTTTCCACAAACGTCGCAACACACGCTTACCCGCGTGCAACGGGAACAATTTATGAATTTTTTTAGCAAAACTATAATACGAACTGCCATGCTTGCCCTCTTCTGGGTAGCCGCGAGCGCTTCCGCATTTTCTCAATCTCAACCCATTCCTCTCGAAGAAGTCGTCGTTAACGACAAGCGCGAATCCATCACCCAATCAAGCTCCGGCACCGCAGCTGAACAACTGAGCAAAATCGCCGGCGGGACCAACTTTATTCTCGCCGACGATTATAAAAAAGGAAGCGCCGCAACCTTGAAGGAAATTTTTGACTACACGCCCGGCGTGTTTGTTCAAAACCGCTTCGGCTCGGAAGAAGCCCGCATCTCCATTCGCGGCTCAGGCCTGCAACGCACCTTTCACGGCCGAGGCCTAAAACTCCTACAAGATGGCCTGCCGCTCAACGAAGCCGACGGCGCGTTCGACATGCAAGCGCTGGAACCACTTGCCTACCAATATGTCGAAGTGTTCCGCGGCGCTAATGCCCTTGAATACGGATCCTCCACCCTCGGTGGAGCTGTCAATTTTGTCTCTCCTACCGGCCGGGATGCCTCCCTCGCACAAGCACGGCTGGAAATGGGCAGCTACGGCAGTTGGACGCAGCAGCTCAGCTCCGGGCATACGATAGGCCCCGTAGATTATTACTTCTCCCTCACCAATCACGCCGTCGACGGGTATCGAGACTACAGCCAGCAAAACAATCAGCGGCTCAATACAAACCTTGGTTGGAAAATGACTGATGCCCTCGAGACACGATTTTTCTTCAACTACGCACAAAGTGATTCCGAGCTGCCCGGCACGCTCACCAAATTGCAATTGCAGCAGGATCCGCGGCAAGCCTCCGCCGGCAACGCACTGCGTCTGGATAAGCGCGATTATGAGACGTTCCGACTGGCAAATAAAACCACGCTGCTGCTGGAAGAAGGAAAAATCGAAGCTGGGTTCTTTTGGACGTACAAAGACCTCGATCACCCGATCTTTAATATCCTTACCCCCACCTTCGCCACCGGTCCCGGCACCATCGATCTTTTGACCAACAACTTCGGGGGAACAGTCAACTACACGCGCGACACGGAACTCTTCGGCAGACGCAACCAGCTCCGGATGGGCATCACGCCCAGCGGCAGCATCGGGGAAGACGTCCGTTTTGAAAATCTCAACGGAACAGAAGCGCGCGGGCGTAAATTCGCCGAAGGAATCGAAGAAGCCTTTAACTTTGAAGCGTTCGTGCAAAACGATCACTACCTAACCGATCGCCTCGCTTTGATCGTCGGCACGCAATTCGTCTACGCACAGCGCATTTCGAAAGACAACTTTCTGGCAGATGGCGACGGCTCCGGCGAGCAAGACTACTACGGCTTTAACCCCAAAATCGGCATCCGATATGAGTTCACCCCTCAGATCACCTGCTTTGCCAACGCCAGCCGCAGTTTTGAGCCGCCCAGCTTCGGTGAGCTTAAGGTTATCCGCCCATCCGCGGGCCCACCGATTTTCCCCAATCGCCTGCCCAGCGTTGTCATGCAAAATCTGGAAGCTCAAAGCGCCACCACCCTTGAGATCGGCTCACGGGGCACATGGGACCGAATTTCGTGGGACGCTGCTTTCTATCACGCCTGGATAGAGAATGAACTCCTCAGCCTAAACGATGCCGGCGGCGCACCCCTGGGCACGATCAACGGATCGGCAACGCACCATCAAGGTATTGAGTTGGGCGTGGAAGCGCGCTTATTCAACAATCTATTTACGCGCGCCGATCAACCTGCCGAAAGCGATCAGCTCATTCTGCGACAAATCTATAACTGGAGTGATTTTTATTTTGATAGCGATCCAGTCTACGGTAGCAACCAGCTCGCGGGCTTCCCAGAGCACTACTACCGAGCAGAGCTCGTCTACCAACACCCCTGCGGTTTCTACATCGGCCCCAACATCGAGTGCTCGATCAGCAAGTACCCAATCGATTTTGCCAACAGCTTCTACGCCGACCCATACGTGATTTTCGGAATGCGCACTGGGTATCGCTCACAAAAAGGATTCTCCATTTTTTTAGAAGGACGCAATCTGGGTGATAAAGAATACGCCGCCACCACCGGCGTCATTGCCGACGCCCTCGGAGCCGACAGCGCACAATTCTACCCCGGCAACGGCATCAGCTTTTACGGCGGGATTGAGTGGAAGTGGTAACGCTTTTTTTATTTCCTCCAGAGGCGATTGGCAACAGACTGCCTATTCAATCCAAAGCCTTTATGTCTTCTCCCTCCGCCCCCATCTCACTTGAACAACGCACCGGCTGGATCTGGATGGATGGCGCATTCGTTCCCTGGAGCGAAGCGCGTGTCCACGTCCTAACGCATGGCCTGCATTATGGCACCGGCGTCTTCGAGGGTGAGCGGGCGTACAACGGCCGCGTCTTCCGCCTGACGCAGCATAACGAGCGTCTTCGCCACTCCGCTCAGATGGCCGGCTTTGAGATCCCCTACTCGGTCACAGATCTCGATGCCATCACTGCCGAGCTCCTTGCTAAAAACGACGTCGCCGATGCCTATGTCCGCCCCGTCGCCTGGCGTGGGCCCGAATCGCTCAACGTCACGCCCAGTGCTTGCTCCGTCCACATTGCGATCGCCGCCTGGCCCTGGAAAGGCCTCTTTGTCGCACCGGAAAAGCTCGATAAAGGCATCAGCATCACATGGTCGCCCTGGCGCCGGCACTCCGCCCTCATCGCACCCGTCAACGCCAAGATTGCCGGCCAGTATGTCACCGGGGCCGTCGCCCGCTCCCTCGCAGAGGCCAAAGGCTTTGACGATGTTCTGCTTATGGATCTGGAAGGAAATGTCGCCGAAGCTTCCGGCGCCAACTTCTTCATGGTGGTCGATGGCAAGCTCCACACTCCCATACCTGATTCAGCCCTCAACGGCATCACGCGCCAAACTGTCATCGCACTTGCGAAAGAACACGGTCTGGAAGTGCTGGAGCGGCGCATCAAGCCCGAAGAACTCGCGACAGCGGATGAACTCTTCCTCACGGGCAGCGCCGCTGAAGTCGCACCCATCGGCAGGCTTGATGATCAAAACTATCCAGTCGGCCCCATCACGCGGCAAATGGCCAAAGCCTACAGCGAATTAGTTCGAAAGGCTTAAGCCTTTCCGGCAGCTCACAAAAATAATCTTATGAATTCTCAATTACTCTCCGGCAAAGTTACCCTCGTTACCGGCGCATCCAAGGGCATCGGCGCCTCCATCGCCAAACACATGGCCGCCGCAGGTGCGTCCGTCGTCGTCAACTACTCCTCCAGTAAAGCGGGAGCCGATGCGGTTGTCGCCGAGATCACCAGCAAGGGAGGCAAAGCGGTCGCGGTTCAGGCAGACGTATCGAAGAAAGCGGACGTCACCCGTCTTCTGACAGAGACCAAGCGCACATTCGGCGCCGTGGACATCCTCGTCAACAATGCCGGCATCTATGAATTTGCTCCGCTTGAAGAAATCACCGAAGAGCACTTCCACAAGCAATTCAATCTCAACGTCCTGGGCCTCATCCTCGTCTCGCAAGAAGCGCTCCAGCACTTCAGCCCCGTCGGCGGCAGCATTATCAACATCAGCTCGGTCGTCAGCACGATGAATTCACCCGGCATCTCCGTCTACTGCGCCACCAAAGCCGCCGTCGATGCCATCACGCGCTCGCTGGCCAAAGAACTCGGGCCACGCAAAATCCGCGTCAATGCAATCAACCCAGGAATGGTCGACACTGAGGGCGCGCGCTCCATGGGCCTCATCGAGAGTGAATTCCGCACGCAAATTCAATCACAGACTCCGCTGGGCCGCATCGGCGAGCCGCACGATATCGCCCCCGCGGCCGTCTTCCTCGCCTCTTCTAATGCGGACTGGATCACCGGTGAAACGCTCGTCATCGCGGGCGGTATGCGCTGATCATGACCGCTTGCTTTCCATCCAATCATATAGAATCGGCAGAATGACGAGCGTCAGCAGGCTGGAAGTGATGATCCCCCCAATCACGACCGTTGCCAACGGCCGCTGAACTTCAGCGCCGGCGCCGTGGCTTAAAGCCATTGGCAGAAACCCCAGGCTCGCGACCAGCGCGGTCATCAGCTTAGGGCGGAGTCGAGTCAGCGTGCCTTCGATGACGGCTTCACGCAGCGCACATCCTTCGCGCCGCAACTGATTGATGAAGCTGATGAGCATAATGCCGTTGAGGACCGCGATCCCCGAAAGCGCAATAAATCCAACGCCCGCCGAAATGCTAAAAGGCATGCCGCGCACCGCCAGAGCGAAGACGCCGCCAGTAACAGCAAGCGGAACGCACACGAAAATAAGCGCCGCCTGCCGCACGCTACTGAATGCAATAAAGATCAGCGCAAAAACAAGCGCAAGTGCAAGCGGCACCACAACGGCCAGTCGCGCGCGCGCTTCCTGCAAGTTCTTAAACTGTCCGCCAAACTCAATGCTATAGCCCGGAGGCAACTTGATGTGTTCAGCGATCTTTTGCTGCGCTTCAGTGACGTAACCTTCCACATCCCTCCCCCGCAAGTTCACCATAATCGCCGCCCGGCGCTGGCCCGCTTCCCGTGCAATGACCGCCACCTGATCCGACACTCGGGCTTGCGTCACTTGGCCCAGCGTAATTAAGCCCGCGTGCTCACTGGGACGCAGCGGCAATTGCTTGAGCGAATCAATCTCCTCCCGCAAGCGATCCGGAAGCCGGACGACAATCGGATAGCGCCGGTTCCCCTCCACTAACATGCCCGCCTCTTCTCCGGCAATGGCGGCAGAAACCACGGTGTTAATTTCAGCGGCATGCGCGTTGAATTTTGCCAGCGCCGCACGGTCCGGAGTGATTTCCAGCACGGGCGCCTTGCCGATATTGTCAAACTCCACATCACCCGCGCCAGGCACGCTCTCTAGAATCTCCTTCGTCTCAGTTGCAATGCGTTCAATTTCTTCAAAGCTCTCCCCAAACACCTTCACCGCAATGTCAGCCCGCGTGCCTTCCAGAATTTCATTAAAGCGCATTTCAATCGGCTGCGAAAAGAGATAGGCTTGACCCGGAACATGCCCGTTCAAGCCTTGCGCCATCATCCGACTCAATTCGTCTTTCGTCACGCTGCGCCCATTCACCTTTCTCCATTCGCTTTCTGGCTTAAAGAAAATGTAAGTGTCGGAAACGTTCGGTCCCATTGGGTCAATGGCAATTTCGCCCGTGCCAATGCGAGAAAACGTATAGCTGATTTCAGGGAAATTTTCTAAGAGGAACGCCTCACTCCGCTCTTGCATCTCCACGGCCTTATCCAATCCGATACTCGTGGCTCGCATCATGTGAGTGGCAAATGAGCCTTCATCCAATTGCGGAATAAACTCCGCTCCAAGCCGTTGAAAAACAAACAAGCTGGTCAAAAAAATAATCGCGGCTGCAAGCAGAACCATTGCACGATTGCGCAACGCAAAGTCCAGCAGTGGCGCATAAAACCGCTTGGCCTGTCGGACTAAGAAGCCCTCCTTTTCTTCGATGCGCCCACTTAAGAAGTAGGAGCAAAGGGCGGGCATCAACGTCAATGCTAGAACCAGGGCTCCGATCAATGCAAAAATCACCGTCAACGCCATCGGCTTGAACATTTTTCCTTCAATGCCGGTTAGAGCAAGAATCGGGAAATAGACAATCGTTATAATCGCGACGCCAAAGAACATCGGGCTGGCTACTTCCTTTGCGGAAATCAGAACCTCTTCCATGCGCTCACGCGCGTTCAGCGTCCGCCCCAGCGCTTTCTGTCGATGTGCGAGGTGACGAATGATGTTTTCCACCATCACCACCGCACCGTCGATGATAAGACCAAAATCAATTGCACCCAGGCTCATCAAATTCCCAGAGATGCGGTTTTGCACCATGCCCGTAATCGCAAAGAGCATCGAAAGTGGAATGGCCAGCGCCACAATGATCGCGGCGCGCACATTCCCCAAAAGCAGGAACAGAATAACGACAACGAGGATCGCTCCCTCAAACAGATTTTTCTCCACGGTGTGGATCGTACGATTGACCAGCACACTACGGTCATACACCGGAGTGATTTCCACATTCGACGGAAGGTGGGAAGCAATTGCTTGGATTTTTTCACCGACGGCTTTGGCGACAACGCGGCTATTTTCACCCGTGAGCATCAGGGCTGCGCCAATCACCGCTTCCTGTCCGTTATAAGTAGAAGCCCCGGTGCGAAGGCTAGACCCAATGCCAACCTCGGCAACATCGCGCACACGTAACGGATCCGCTCCTGCTCGAAGTTTAAGTGGTATTAAGGCAATCTCTTCGACTGTTTGTACGCGCCCAACTGCCCGGACTGCAAGCTGTTGCCCGCCCACTTGCACTACGCCGCCGCCTGCGTTTTCAACGTTTTCTTTGACCGTTTGTGCGATTTCCATGAACGTCAGGCCAACGCTCATGAGTTTTGTGGGATCGGGCATCACCACGATTTGTTTCTCATGGCCACCAGACGTATTGACCTCCGCCACGCCGGGCACCATTCGCAGCTGCGGCTTTACGACAAAATCCTGAACCAGCTTAAGCTCCATCAACTGCTCGCGGCGTGTGGCGGGCTTATCGGCGGCCTCCTTCTTGTAATCGAGGAGATAGTAGTAAATTTCTCCTAGTCCCGTTGTAATCGGAGCCAGCTTTGGGATCGTTCCGGCAGGCAGCTTCTCCTGAAGATTTTGCAGGCGTTCGCTCACCAGCTGCCGTGCCCGGTAAATATCCGTCCCGTCTTTGAAAATCAGATTCACCTGCGACAACCCAAACTTAGAAAGAGAGCGCAACTGCTCCATGCCCTCAATGCCCGCCATCTCCATTTCAATAGGATAGGTGACCAGCTTCTCAACTTCCTCAGGCGCATAGGCAGAAACAGCCGTATTGAGCTGCACCTGCACGTGGGTGATGTCGGGCACAGCGTCGATGGGGAGCCGCATCGCCGACCAAAGGCCGGCCGCAATCAGCACCAAAGTTGCCAGCACGATGAGCACGCGCTGGCGGACGGAAAATTCCAAGATTCGATTCAGCATAAATTAATGCGAGTGTCCGCCTCCCTGTACCATCTGCAGTTCAATCAGCCACAGCATTTCGACCGCGCCATCTGCCACTTGCTCGCCAGCGGTCAACCCTTCCCGGATTTCCACGTCGCCGGCGCTCGCGGCTCCCACTGTGACGGCCGTTCGCAGAAAATGGCCCTCGCGCTGAGCGTACGCAAACGTTCCCTGCGCACTGCGTAGAAGCGCTGTGCGGGGAATTACCAATGCCTCGGAACTCTTATCACCCCATGCAAACTCTACATCGACAAAATCACCCACTCGCAGCTGTCCCGCAGGATCGGTGATCTCCAACAAAATTTCGGTTTGTCCAGTAACCGATTCGAGCTGCCGGTCCAACCGTGTTACTTTGCCAGGCAATGCGGTTACACCAGTTTTGCCTCGTAGACGGATTTGTGCGGCTGCTTGCTCCGGGATCTTCACCGCATCCATTTTGGGCAGCAGCGCGCTCGCGGCGGCATTTCCCTTGGCGGAAGAGCCATTGGATTCAGCCGCAGCGCGATAGACTTGCGCCGCAACGTTCAATTGCTGCGTCATGCTGCGCTTGGTGACTTCTGCTATTTTCAATCCAATAGCCCGCTGCGTTTTGTCTGGAATCAGCAGACCTTTCTCCGCGACATGCTGCACACCCGTTTCCTCGTGAGCGTGAGGATCGACAGCTTCCGGCTTTTTCGCCGTGCATCCCGCTAACACCAAAATCATGAGCGTTAAAATACCGATGAATTTTTTCATGGCGTGAACTTGACCGAACCTCCCGTGAGCAGCTGAAGGTCCAGAAGATTGGCCCAGCCGCGTTCCAAAGCACTCGAGCGCCCGCGCTGCGCATTGAGCCACGCGCGCTGCGTTTCCAGAAATAGCTGCACTGGAATAACACTCTGACGATATTGGCGGTCGGCCAACTCCGCGGCGGCCTGCAGCTGGCGAACCGTCTCCAGCGGCGCCTCACCGCATTGCGCTCGCGCAATCTGATACGCGCGCATTCGGGCGGCGATCTCCGCTTCCACTTTCCGCCGCGCGTCCGCCGCCAATGCTTGTGTCTGTTGCTGCCGTGCCCGCGCTGCGTCCACGTTCCCTTGATTTTGATTCCAAAGCGGCAATGCCATCGTCAGCGAAAGCCCCACATTGGTTTCTTTCTCGCCGCTTTTCACCCCCGCCTCTTCCTGACGGGCATCTTGTCGGCTGAAAAACGGCCCGATCTGAAAGTCCGGCGCCGCCGCCAGCTTCGCAGCGCTGATTTCATCCTGTGCCCGATCCAATTCCACTAATCGGATGCGCAGCTGAAAATTCTTCAACAATCCCGCCGTCAGCCAATCCTGAAGCGGCGGAATCTGCGAAGGCAATTCACTGTTCAGGTTTAGTGACAACGGCTGCTCCAGCGGCAACCCGAGCAGACTGTTGAGTTGAATCCGCGACTCCTCCCGCTCCTGCGCCAGCTCCGCCATGTTTTGGCGCAGTTCCATCAGCGTCCCTTCGAGCACACGCATCTCCAAATACGGAGCCGAACCGGCCGCCGGGCGATCTTTTAAAAGTGCAATGAGCGCCGCACTACGACTCTGAACTTCTTGCGCAGCCATCAGACTTTCAGACACCACGTGATGCTTCAGCGCCAAGTGCCTCACCTGTCCGGCCAACGACAGTTTAAATTGCTCGAGCCCCAACTGTGCCAATTGAATATTGCGCTCCGCAATCGCCTTGCGCAACGAGCCCTTCCCCGGAAACTCAAACGTCTGCTGCACGGAAACATCCACCACATGTCCCTTATTCGTGACGTTCTGCCCATAATCATAAAACGCGCGCGCTCCTCCGCTGACCGTCACTTCCGGATTTTTCCATGCTCCCGCCTGACGACGCTGGCCACGCATCGCATCCACCTCGGCGGCATAAGATTGAAGCTCCGTGTTGCGCTCCAAAACCGTGCTCACCATCGCTTCCAATAAATCGTGCTGGCGCGTCTCAACCGCCACGGCTCCTTGCACGGCTAAAGCCAACAGCATCGCCGCGCCGAAGCATCGGCAGACATTCTGCAGCCGTAAAAAATGTAAGCGTTGATTCATGGTTAAAACGTTGAAGTGAAAGCACCCCCCATGCAGGGAGGGCTTGTGGACAAAAAGACGCACTGGCAAAGGGCCAGCGGTCGGCGTTTAGCCTAATTGAGGCGGCACTTCAATGGCCCGAACGGGGCCGTCCGGCAGAGTTTCAACCAAAGCCGGAACACATCGAGTAGCACGATTGAGCGACGTCACCTGAATCGCACTCGGGTCTGCCAATGCGGCAATCGAAAGAACATGGCACACACAAGCGCAGTGCGGAGCCTTTGCATCCTGCTTGGACTCTTGCCCATTGCAGGACTGCTCGCACGCATCCTGCATCACACCCAGCTGCAACGCATACGAAACCGCCACCTGCCCGCAGAAAACCAGCGCCATCATAACGGCAATCGCAGCGCACGTGGTTTTGGTGAAACGCATAAGCTGATTGATGAGCATGCATTAAAAATTCGAAGCGTCAAATGCCTACCCAAGGCTCATCGACATCCCAATACTCTATCTTAGTTTTGACTCGGGAGAATCTGCGAACGCGCTTGCCATCGGCCCGTGCTCCTTCCATCTCAATAGAGTCACGTGAACTGACCAGGAGCTGTGGCCGAGCGGCTGAAGGCGAAGGCTTACTAATCCAGATGTCTACCTCGTAATCAGCAACTTACGAGAGAACATGTACGAACCAAAAAGCACAAAAGCGCACGTTTTACTATTCATCCAGGCAACTAGCTGTCAATAAATCCAATAGCTTACTTATCAACTCAGCTGTTTAATTCAGCATCCATAGCGCGACTCCCACCATAGAGTATGACAAGGCTCATTAATGAGCTATTCCGCGTTCGTGCGCGATCCGCTGGCAGTCCTTGCACACGCCATCCACATGCACCGCGTCATAGCCACGGGCTTTGAGAAACGACGCCGCCAACGAAGCCCGTCTGCCCGAACCGCAATGCACAAATAAGCGCTTGCCCTGCGGCGCTTCACTTAAGCGAGCTTTCAGCCGCGTGTAAGGAATGGAAAGCGCGCCTTGCAGATGACCGTCTTCAAATTCCTTGCTCGTGCGCACATCCAGAATAACTCCTTCCACCTGCGCCTTGGATGCATCGAACTGATAAAACTCGATGCGCTCGAGCTTGCCGGTGAGCAACTCAGCCTTTTGCGCTTCTTCGAGCGTGATCCATCCGCACACCTCATCCAGGCCGATGCGGTACAATTGGCGCAAGGCCAAATCGGCATCTTCCTGATTTTCGAGAACCAGGAGAATCGGATCATTTTCTCCCGCATAAGAGCCGGCCGCCGTCGTAAAAAAGAAAGAACGCAGAGGCGCGTGAATGGAGCGCGGCACATGCCGGGCGTCAAAATCCGCCCGATCCATTCGCGCATCGAGCACCATCGTTTTGGGGTCCGCCGCCAATTTTTCAAATTCTTTGGCCGAAAGATGAGTTGCTTGCGGCACGCCGCCGGTCACGCGAATGCCATCACGGTTGACCCGCTTCATTGTTGCAAAATAAAGCGGCGGCTCCGGCTGCCCGGAGAGGATGTCTTTAATAAAAGCCGCGCCATCTTCTGACGCCAGTTTGAGCGCGTGATTGAAACGCCGCTCATATCCCAGCGTGCTGGTCGGAACTGCCCCCAGCGCCTTGCCACACGCGCTTCCCGCGCCATGCGCCGGAAGAATTTGCAGCCAGTCCGCGAGCGGTTGCAATTTCTTCGCCAGGGACGCCTGCAGCGTCCGCGCCGATGGCTCCATCATTCCCGCAATGCCCGCCGCAGACTCCAGCAAGTCCGGGCGACCCACGTCGCCGACAAAGAGAAAGTCCCCAGTCGCCAAAGCAATTGGCTGATCCGCGCCGCCGCCTTCATCCGTGATGAGATAACTCAAGTGTTCCGGCGTATGGCCGGGAGTGGCGATGGCTTCAACACGAATTTTGCCGACATGAAACACTTGTCCATCCTTTAACAAATGAACGTTTGGGCGCGCTCCCGGCCAGCGGTATTGCCAATCCGGGCCTCCTTCCGCCGACAGATACAGATGAATACTTGGCTTTTGAGCAAACTCCGACGCGCCGCTGACAAAATCGGCATGAATATGCGTTTCAGCCACCGCGGTGATTCGCAAGCCGTTGTCGTGGACCAAGCGCTCGTATTGATCAATGTCACGCAGTGGGTCAATCATCAGCGCCTCGCCCGTTCGCTGGCAACCAACGAGGTACGCGTATTGCGCCAGATAGGGATCGAAGATTTGTCGTAAAAGCATAGGTCGATTCGTTGAGGTTAAGGTTTGGAGGAACAAGCGCCCGTCGCGCAACTGCGGCGATTATTCCACGGCATCCGCGCCAAAAGCATCCCCATTCCGCAGGTGTCAGTGATTCCCGCGAAAACCAAGCCGGCACCAACGAAGGCCGACAGCGCCATCCAAGCCGGGTGCACAAAATATCCCAGCGCCGCGCCGATAACCACGAGCGTTCCCGCCGCGATCCGCACTTGCCGCTCCAGAGAGATGCTTTTACGCCCAAGCATCACCGGCAACCCGGCGTCTTGCCAGGCTTGCAACCCGCCTTCCAAGACGCGCACATTTTGATGGCCCACCCCGGTCAGCCGCCGCGCCGCCTGCCGCGCCCGGTTCCCCGTTCGGCAAATCACGACGCAGGCCGATTTGCCCGATGCTTTTTGACGGACTGCCTCCGGATTAAGTTCCGAGAGCGGATGGAGCACTGCGCCTTCAATATGCGCCTGCTCAAACTCGCCGGGCGTGCGGACGTCGAGAAATAAGGCGGAGGCTTGCATCCCCGCCGCCTGGCTGGGGGATACCGTGGCTGGAATGTCATTTGAAGTTGTCATAAAAGTATTTGTATGGAATATTTCTATATCACTATAAAGCAATATTTGAATGAAACAAATTAAAAAGAAAAGGAAAATGTCCGACGCGCAGCTGGAGGAATCCGCGCGGCTCTTTGCAATGCTTGCCGAGCCCTCCCGCCTGATGCTGCTGCGCGCGCTCATGGACGGACCGATGACCGTCACGGAACTGGTGAACGCCACCAAAATGCAGCAAGGCAACGTTTCCAAGCATTTAAGTCTATTGCAACAAGCCCGCTTTGTTCGAGGCAAGCGTGACGGCAATTTTGTTCGCTATGAGATTTGCGACTTTCGACTGATCCAACTTTGCGAGCTGATGTGCGCCCGCATCCAGCAAGACGCCCGCACTCTCGCGCAGAAGTTGCGATAACCGGACGATAACTATGAGGTAAGACTGTAAAATCGCTACTTCTGCGACAATTCCCTAAGATTGGGTCTTCCTTCCCACCACTAAAGCAGCCGCGCCGCTGCATGTCTTGGTCGTTTGCCGGAATTTTCAACTCGCCCTCCCATTCAAGCGTGTCGATCAGAATACGCACGATTTGGTCAATTGCGTGGCCGCTTGGCAAAGTGCGGATCGCCTTCCAAAAGCCAGATCAGCCGCTTGCAGTAATCCTGAGGCGCCACCCTCCCGATGCGAACATCTTGCAAGTCCACATCCCGGCCGTAGGCGTCACACAACTTGTTCTTTTGGAAATGAATGGTGCTGCCACCCAAGGTCGCGCCGCGGTAATACCCATGAGTGTCGCGGTAAACCGTAATGTCCTGACTGGATAAAGCTGACATTCTTTGCCGCGTGGCGGTATCGGCGCCGGAAGTTCTGCTGGCCGCTGCGCTCCATACCACCTTGTTGTTGGTTGTAAAAATACGCACCGCGCGGTCAGTATTAAGCAAGATGATGGCACGAGTCTTAGATTTGCCAATCTGGGCGCCGAGGCTTGCGCCAGTGATTCGGATAGGAATCGGAGCCGACCAGCGACCCTCCTTTGCCCATCGAGGCATGCGCAGGACCACAATGCCTTCTCCACGGGTGCCACCGACCACCAATCCCGCCCGTGTCATCTCGATGATCGCCACACCCTTCGCATTGCAAAGCCCAGCGAAGGAGATGCGATTGTCAGATTCCTGCCGTGCTTCAAGAATGGCGGTCGCTTTTTTCACGGTCTGGCACATGTCGGAGGCATGACCCAACGCAATGGTCGCCAAGGTCAGCAGAAGGAATGTTACAAAGAATGGAAACGATTTCATCAATGAGAGGATTAACGGGTGGTTACGTGGGTTGTGTGCCAGGGGGTGAGCTTGCTCCGAAAATCCGACGGCAGAAGATGAAGCAATTTCTCGATCGTGCCGGGGGCCAGTTCTTGATCGAGCAATTGCAGCACGGCTTGGGTTGCAATCAACCCATCAAAATAGCGATCAATCTTAATGTTCCGGGCTACTGTTTCGCAGAACTCATCCACATGCAGCTTTTCCGGCTTGCCCGGCGTCCAGCCTTCCATGAAAACCCCCCGCAGGATCAGGGGAAGCTGCGCAGAAAGCACGGCGATACCAGCATCTGGCAGCCGCTCACGTAATGCCTGTAAAACCGTTCGGAGAATGTTGTACGCCTGCTGCCGGCTGGCCAGGTCATATTTTTCCGCCAGTAAATCCAGCCAACGATTGGCCTGCTGTAAGGAATTTTCAAATGC
Source organism: uncultured Verrucomicrobiaceae bacterium (assembly GCA_964473925.1). Taxonomy (GTDB): domain Bacteria; phylum Verrucomicrobiota; class Verrucomicrobiia; order Methylacidiphilales; family CAYYVW01; genus CAYYVW01. The sequence goes on along the minus strand of CAYYVW010000001.1, from coordinate 60,227 downwards.
GTCGATGTAATTTGGATTATTCATAATTACTGATTTCTTGTTTTTTCTCGAATGACCAAAACCGGGCAGGAGGCGTGACGCACCAATTTTTCCGTCGTGCTGCCCATCAGAAAGCGCTCCAATTTTCCGTAACCATGCGCAGCGATCACAATCAAATCCGCTCCCGAGCTTTGAGCATGATCCAGAAGCACCTCGATTACGCCGCCGTGTTGCCAGCCCGCCTTCCTTAAATGCGTTTTCGTCGGAATGCCCTTGCAATATTCATCCCGCAACTCTTGTAAACGCTCTCGCGCCTTTTCCTCGGTCGGAAGATAATCCATAAGCACCATGGCATCCATGGCCGGAGGATGAACGACGGGCGTAAAAACATGAAGAATGTCCAACTCCGACCCCAATGCCTTGGCTAAAGCCGTGGCGTGTGCCAGTCCCAAGTTCGAGCAATCCGAGAAATCGACGGGCGCCAAAATATTCCGCACGCTCCAGACGGGTGATACTCCATGTAGCGGTCGAGATTGCGGTGTGCCTTTTGGGCCTCGGACTTCTTTTTGCTTTGTAGTCGATGTGGAGGTTTTCATGGAATGAGGAGCGTGGTGCCTGATCCATCCTGCACTCATCGCCAACCATCAGCTACCCTCAGCTTGGCCAATATTGTGCATTTTTTGGCATGCGCTTTGCTGTTTGAATGGATGCTCGTAACTTTTTAATGATCAACAAGTTAATCCTTCCGCACTAATATTGTGAATAACTTGTGAATTAAATTTTCTTGCCTCTCTATTAGCCAAGCGAATGCTTTCAACATGCCTGAACGCGCCATCGTGGAGCGCCTCTCACGCTCCAAAATCTACCAGGATTACGAGCAGGCATTTAGCGCCGCCACGCACCTGCCCTTGACGCTGCGTCCGGTGCAAGTATGGGATATGGCGCATCACGGCAAGAAAACGCAAAATCCATTTTGTGTCTTGATGGCTAAATCCAGCAAGAGCTGCGCCGCCTGCCTACAGATGCAGGACAAGCTTTCTGATCCCATTGCGGGAAAAACGCACTCAGCAACTTGTTTTGCGGGACTTTGCGACAGCACGGTACCGGTTCAGGTGGGAGATCGCGTCATCGGATTTTTGCAAACAGGACAAGTAGCGCTGGAAAAACCTTCGCAAGCCAAGTTCCAGAAAATTACGCGCCAGCTCTTGAAATGGGGAGTGGAGACAGATTTGGCTAAGTTGGAGGAAGCCTACTTCAATTCTCAAGCACTCACCCGCGAACAGTATCAGGCCATGCTCAAGCTACTGGAGACCTTCGCGAAGCATCTATCCGTCATTTACAACCAGGCGATGGTTGAAAATGAAAATGCCGAATCGCCAATGATCCAAAAAGCCAAGCAGATGATTGAAAACCAATCCGGCGAAGCGATTTCCCTGGACACGATGGCTAAGGGCTTACACATCAGCACGTACTATTTCTGCAAGATGTTCAAGAAGACGACGGGGCTTAACTTCACCGATTATCTGGCGCGCGTCCGAGTTGAAAAAGCCAAAAACCTTCTACTCAATCCACACAAGCGGATCAGCGAGGTGGCGTTTGAGGTGGGATTCCAATCGCTCAATCACTTCAACCGCATGTTTAAAAAAATCACCGGGCAATCTCCCACCCTCTTTCGGCACGCGCTCCATGCTGCTAACCCGTGTTAGCATAGAGCATGCGCCGGGGCGCTTAACGCATGATCGGCCTGCTCGGGAACGGTTTCTTTTTCCGGCGCTTCATACGCGTGAGCGGGAAGAAGCGGTTCAATCGGTTGTTTGGAATCCATCACCCAATAAAACGCTTCGAGCTGAGCGTCTTGGGCAACGCGGCTGAGCTGCTCGCGCATTTCGTGCGTTTCCTCCAGCTCGTCGGCGATCAGATCGCAGCACACTACGAGAGCACCAACTTTTCCCTTTTGGCGCAAATGGGACCAGTCCCATAACCAGCGGTGAACGGGGGCGCAGAGCGCGTGGGCGGGCAAGGCTAAAATCACCAGGTCCGCCGCCGCCGCCGCCATAGTAGCCTCCTGCAGGATGCCCGGATGATACAAATAATTCGCCTGGCAGCAGAAGACGCGCAAATCCTCCTGGCGTGGCGCATGCTTTCGCAGCGTCGCGCATAAATAAGCCGCTGCTTCGCGTGAAGCTGCGTCGTGATAAATAACAACGGCTTTAACCAGAGAGGATTCCATAGAAGTAATTTTGTAAGTTTATTTGATCGGCTAATGTGCCGATGCCGACAGCGTGCGAGCCGCAGCAGCAGATTTCGTTTGGCGCTGACAGCGGTCCTCCCGAATATCCCGCGAGCAGGAATAGGGAGAACCATTCTGCCGACGCTCCCGGCGCGCCAGCTCTTTGCGGTTGGCGCCGCGTTTGTGGGCCGGCGCGCTTCGGGCCTTAGGTTGCATGGATTAATTGACTTTGATGGTAATGCTCTTGGGTTTTGCTGATTCATCTTTGGGCAGGCGCACGGTCAGCACGCCGTCCTTGAACTCCGCTTCAGTTTTCTCCGCGCTCGCGCTCTCGGGAACAACAAAGCTGCGCAAAAAGCTGCCGTAGGCGCGTTCAATCCGGTGATAGCGCCTGCCCTTTTCCTCCTTTTCCATTTTGCGTTCGCCTGAGATGGAAAGCGTTCCATCCTTGACGGCGATTTTAACGTCTTCCTTTTTTATCTCCGGCAATTCGGTCTTGATCGTGAAGCTGCGCTCATCCTCCGAGATGTCCGCTAGCGGCGCCCACTGGGCCAGCGTCATCAATTCGTCTTTTCCGTTGGAAGACAGAAGCGACGGCGTCTTAAAAAAGGAAGCAAGGCGATTTTGCATCTCCTCCATTTCCTGGATAGGATTCCACAAAGCGGTTCGTGGTGAAGCGTATTTAGCGAGAGCGTTTGTCATGTGTTTCTCCTTGGGTTGATTTGAAACGGCGTGTGGTTGATAGTTCCAACGTGCTCGCGCGGTGCAAAACCCGCTACCCCTCCCTTGGCCAAAACACGCCGTTTTTTGTTGTGAATAAAATCGCCAGCCGAGATTGCCATTCTATTACCAAAGCGTTAAAGCCTTCTTTATGCACGTGGCCGTCTTTGACACCCATCGCTTCGAGCAGGCGGTTTTTGAAGAGCAAAACAAAACCACCAAGCATGAGTTGGTTTTCTTTGAAAGCCGCTTGAATGCCGAAACCGCTCGAGCGGCGCACGGCTTTGGAGCGGTATGCGTTTTTGTCAATGACACGCTCAATCGTGACGTGCTCCAGGAATTAAAGAAAAACGGCGCGCGGCTCATCGCGCTGCGCAGCGCCGGGTTTAACAATGTCGACCTGGCCGCCGCCGCCGAGCTTGGGCTGCCAGTGGTGCGGGTTCCCGCCTATTCCCCGTATGCGGTTGCTGAGCATGCGGTGATGCTAATTCTAGCGCTGAACCGGAAAATTCACCGGGCGTACGCGCGTGTCCGTGAAGGAAACTTTTCGCTCGAAGGATTGGTAGGGTTCGACCTGCATGGCAAAACGATCGGCATTCTCGGCACCGGAAAGATTGGGCAGGTGTTTGCCAAAATCATGCAGGGGTTCGACTGCCGACTGCTCGCGGCAGATGTTGCGCCAGATGCAGCCTTCGCGAAGGAAGTCGGGTTGAAATACGTGAGCCTAGAGGAAATTTTCCGTGAATCGGACGTGATCTCGCTGCACGTGCCGCTGACTCCCGCCACACGGCATTTGATTGATCAAAAGGCCATCGATCAAATGAAGCCTGGCGTTATGCTGATCAATACAAGCCGAGGTGCGGTGATCAACAGCCGGGCATTGCTCAAAGGATTAAAGACGCAGCATATCGGCGCGGCGGGGCTCGACGTATACGAGGAGGAGGCCGATGTTTTCTTCCAGGACCTTTCGGGGGAAATTTTGCAGGACGATGTGCTGGCGCGGCTGTTGACGTTCCCCAATGTCATCATCACGTCGCACCAGGCGTTTCTCACGCACGAGGCATTGACCAACATCGCTCAGACGACATTGGAAAACATCACGACCTTCGAAAAGGGACAGTCGCTCGTCAATCAAGTGATCGCGCCCAAGTCCTAACTATTTTTTCTGCTTAGGGCCTGTTAACACAAAAAAGCGAGCCGCGCGGTCCGCTTTTTGTGTTAACAGGCCCCAGCTTCAAACTCGGCGATGGCGTTCGCTGTTTTGATCGCCGAATCGGGATTGAGCGAAATCGAATCAATCCCCTGTTCCACCAGCCACTTGGCAAACTCCGGGAAGTCGGACGGCGCCTGACCGCAAATCCCGATCGGCTTGCCCGCCTGATGCGCGGCGCGGATCGCCTCGGCGATCATCCATCGAACCGCTGCGTTGTTTTCATCGAAGAGTTTCGCCACGGTGCCGGAGTCGCGATCCAATCCCAGCGTCAGCTGCGTCAGGTCATTGGAGCCAATGGAGTAACCGTCAAAAATCTTCAGGAAGTCCGACGCCAAGATAACATTCGCGGGGATTTCGCACATGGCATAAACCTCCAGCCCATCCTCGCCCTGCCGCAATCCATTTTCCCGCATTACGTCAATAACGCGCCGAGCTTCATCCACCGTCCGGCAAAAGGGAATCATCACTTTGATGTTGGAAAGCCCCATCTCCTTGCGCGCACGCAGCAGCGCCGCACATTCTAAGGCAAAGCCCTCCTGATACGACGGGTCGTAATAGCGCGAGGCGCCGCGCAGCCCCAGCATCGGATTTTCCTCGGGCTTTTCAAATTCGCCGCCGCCCAGCAGTCCGGCGTATTCGTTCGTCTTAAAGTCGCTCGTGCGAACAATCACCGGTTTGGGATAAAACGCTGCCGCGATGCGTCCGATACCCTCGCTCAAGTTGCGCACAAAAAATTCCCGTGGATCTTCTTCACCAATCCGGGTGTGAATTTCCTGCGCTGTTTTCGCATTTGAGAGATTCGGATACCGAACCAATGCCATCGGATGGATGCCAATTTGATTGGTGATGATGAACTCCAGGCGCGCTAGTCCAACGCCGGAGTTGGAAATCGCAGCCAACTGGAATGCCCGGCCCGGATCGCCGACCGTCAGCATAATGTTTGTACGCGTCGGCGGCAGCGTCCCGGCATTGAGGCGTTCGATGGCAAAATCCAGCTTTCCGTCGTAGATGTGTCCCTCCGTTCCTTGCGCGCAGCAGACGGTCACCTCCTGGCCGTCGCGCAGCTTCTGGGTCGCGTTGCCGGTGCCAACCACGCACGGAATCCCAAACTCCCGCGAAACAATCGCCGCATGCGCTGTGCGTCCACCTTGATCCGTAACAATCGCAGCGACCTTGCGCATCACCGGTTCCCAATCAGGATCGGTATTTTTCGCAACCAGGACATCGCCGGGATTAACGGCGTGCAAGGCGCCCACGTCGGAAACGATTCGTACTTTGCCCGCGCCGATCTTTTCTCCGACCGCCTGTCCCACCACCAGCGGCGCGCCGGGCTTGGATTTCAGCCGGTACGTTTCCGAAACGGCAGTCCGCGATTTTCCTGAATGCACCGTCTCCGGACGCGCCTGCACGATAAATAGCTCGCCCGTCTGACCGTCTTTGGCCCACTCAATGTCCATCGGCTGCGAATGCCCCGCCAGTTCCGAATAATGCTCCTCAATGACACACGCCCACCGGGCCAGCGTCAGCACCTCGTCATCAGAAATTGAAAAGCGCGCGCGCTGCTCTTCCGGCACCGGTTCGCTGCGCGTCGCACGCGTTCCTCCCGCATAGACCAGACGCACTTCTTTGGAACCCAAACGGCGGCCGACAATCGCACGGCAACCTTTGGCCAGCGTGGGCTTGAAGACCGTCCATTCGTCGGGACTGACCACGCCCTGGACAATAAATTCGCCGAGCCCGTAAATGCTGGAAACGGTTACCACATCCCTGAATCCCGACTCGGTGTCCAGTGTGAAAATGACGCCCGAACTTGCCTGATCCGAGCGCACCATCGGCATTACGCCGACCGAAAGCGCAACCTTCAATTGATCATAACCCAACCGCGCCCGGTAGCTGATCGCGCGATCGGTAAAGAGCGAGGCGAAGCAATTGTGCGCCGCGCGCAGCAGCTCCTCCGACCCGCGCACATTGAGGAAAGTTTCCGCCGCGCCGGCAAACGACGCTTCCGGTAAATCTTCCGCCGTCGCCGATGAGCGCACGGCGAGTTCCACTTGCCGACCGACGCGAAAGCACAAGCGCTCATAACCTTCGAGAATCGCCTGCCGCAAATCTTCCGGCAGCGGCGTCGCCAGGACAGCGGCGCGGGCGGATTGCCCGGCCCGCTGAAGCGCTTCCAGATTTTCCGCGTCGAGCCCAGTGAAAATCTTTTCCAGTTTTGCTTTTAACCCGGCTTCCTCCAATAAACGCCAATAGGCGGCGGAAGTTGTCGCAAAACCATCGAGCACGCCGACCCTCTTAGGCTTCACCGCGTTAAAGAGCTGGCCGAGCGACGCGTTCTTGCCGCCTACCTTCCCAAGGTCCTTTAAAGTGATTTGCGAAAAATCCAGCGTATAAACCGCGTTCATACCGTTTCCATATTGTGCAGGTGCCGCAAAAGCACAATCTTTTGGATTTTAAGCTCGGAGCCGCGCTCGCCAGAGGGGCTTGAGCCATTCCAGCACAATCAGCACGCCAGCTCCGGCTGCCAGCGTGACGGCCAGATCATCCCCATGCAAAAGTCCGAATCGAAACAATGTACTGACTGAAGGCAGCAGCAGGCTCACGGCAAGAATACCGCCAATGAGCAATAGAATCCATCCCAGCGCCGGATTGGGACGGCGAAACGCGGTGATGAGCGAAGCGCTGAACGAGCGGTTGACAAAGATGAGGCTGATGATCGACAGCACCAGGGAAAAGAAAGTCAGCGCGCGCACCTCGTTTTCCGGCATGCCGCGTTGCAACGCGATTAGGAAAATCGCGCCGACCAGCACAAACGCCAGTGCGCCCTGCACGATACTCCACCCAATCATATGCCGCGAGAACAAGGGCTCGGCAGGCGCGCGGGGCTTGCGGCGCATCACATCGTCCTCGTCGGTCTCAGCTTCGAAGACCAGCGAGCACACCGGATCAATAATCATTTCCAGAAACGCGATATGAATGGGGCTGAAAATAATCGGCAGGCCGAACACCAGCGGCAGCAGCGCCAGCCCAGCGATGGGAATGTGCACAGCCAAGATAAACCCCATCGCTTTTCGAAGATTGTCGTAAATGCGCCGCCCCAGCCGGATGGCGGTTACGATGGAGCCAAAATCATCGTCGAGCAGCACAATGGCGGAGGCTTCGCGCGCCACGTCGGTGCCGCGCCCACCCATGGCCACGCCGATGTGTGCGGCTTTGAGCGACGGCGCGTCATTCACGCCGTCGCCGGTCATCGCGACGATCTCGCCATCCGCCTTAAGCGCCTGCACAATGCGCAGCTTCTGCTCAGGCATAATGCGCGCGAACACCGTTGCGGTCCGCGCGCAGCGCGCGAGCTGCGCATCGTCCAAGCGTTCGATCGCGTCACCGCTGAGCACTTCATTCACCTCCAGTCCCGCTTGGCGGGCGATGGCCTGCGCCGTCGCCGGATAGTCGCCAGTGATCATGATGACCCGAATGCCCGCGGAGCGGCATTCGCGCACCGCGGCGGGCACGCTTGGCCGCAATGGATCGGCCAAACCGACCAGACCGAGAAATGCGAATTGGAAATCCCGCTGCGACTTGGGCCGCTCCCCCGTGTGCGTGGCTTTTGCAATTCCCAGCACGCGCAATCCCTCCGCTGCCATGACTTCCACGGATTGATGCATCGCTGCCCGCTCTTCCGGAGTCATCCCGCAAAGACCGGCAATCGCCTCGGGCGCGCCTTTGACCGCGGCAATGAGCGCAGGCGAATCCGGCTTCCGCCACAGCTGGGTCATGGCTAATAGCTCCGGGCGAAGTCCGTAGGTGTGCACCAGGTTCCATTTCGAATTCCACGCGCGATCTGCTTCAATCACGCTTTCCCTCCCAAATTCATGGAAGGCTTTCTCCATCGGATCAAACGGCTCAGGCGCGCTGGCCAGAGCGCCGTATTCAGCCAGTTCCCTGAAATCTTCCGGCAGTAGCGCCTCGCTCGCTATGCGCGCGCGAAAGACTTCGCCATTCCCGAGCCTCAACTCGGCGACCGACATTCGATTTTCCGTCAAGGTGCCGGTCTTGTCCGTGCACAGCACCGTTGCCGACCCCAGCGTTTCGATGGAAGCGGCGCGCCGCGTCAGGACCCGCGCGCGGGAAATTCGCAGCGCTCCCATCGCCATGAAAATAGCCAGCACGATCGGAAATTCCTCCGGCAGCATCGACATGCCAATCGCGATCCCCGCCAGCACCGCGTCCAGCCACCCGCCGCGCAACGTCCCATAGAGAACAACCGCCACCATGCTGACAATGGCTCCGGCCACGGCGCAGAGCCGCACCAGCCGCGTGGTTTGGATCCGAAGCCGCGGCGGTTCCAATTCCAGCGCGCCCAGCGACTGCCCGATCTTGCCGATTTCGCTGCGCGGACCGGTCGCCAGCACGCGGGCCAGGCCATTGCCGCGCACGATCAATGAGCCCGAATACACATACGGCAAATCATCTCCGCCCGGACGCGCCGGCGGGGAGGCTCCCTCAGCGGACGCAACTTTTCGCACCGGCACCGACTCGCCCGTCAGCAGCGACTCATCCGCCTGCAAATCCCGGCCCTCCACCAGCACCGCGTCCGCCGGCACCCGGTCCCCGTTCTCCAGCACGATCACATCGCCACGCACCACCTCGCGCCCCGCAATGCGCTTGCGCACGCCGCCGCGAATCACCATCGCGCGCGGGCTCGTCAAATCATGCAGCGCCTCCAAAACCCGCTCCGTGCGCACCTCCTGCACCACCGTAATGACCACCGACAGCGTGGCAAACGCCAGCAGGATCAGCGCCTCCTGCGCATCCCCCAGCAAAAGATAAATCAACCCCGCGCCCAAGAGAAGCGCCAGCATCGGCTCGCGCACCACCTCCAGCGCGATGCGCAGCGGCGTCCGCCGGTCCGGGCTGGGCAGCTCATTAAAGCCCTCCGCACTTAACCGGGCGTGCGCCTCAGACTCGATCAAACCTGCAATCGGCATGACGGCAGATTATTCACCATTGCCCTCGGAAGCGAGATTTTCGGAAAGCAATGAGGCACCCTCATTCCACGCGTGTCTTTTGCAAGTGTCGCAAGTCCAATGCCATAAATATCCGAAAAAAATCAACTCGGCTCACGGACTGAGCCATGCGCTGTGCTTCCATCGGAAACTGCTTTTTGTATTCTTCTGTAAACATATCCGCATGATGCACGTGAAACCATAAATTCATGCACATAGTGTAGCGCGTGCTCTCACCAGTTAATTCGCTATATTTAATGGCAGCTTCCCACAGCATATACTCGTTCGATTCTGGATAGAATTCGATGGCCCCCTCCGGATCATGCTCTGCATGCTTAAAAAAGTTTTTTGCCTCGTTTAACTTTTTACACAGCTCCTTTTCCTTGCCAGGCATGGCATATTCCTCAATCAATCGTTCTTCCAACATGGGATTGCCTCCTTTCCGCTGGTTTAAACTTTGCAGCATTCCATAGACAGCCGCCGCAAGCGTATGAATGGAAACTGGATCCTTCTCTAAAAAGAAAAGTTCGATTGCCGTCTCCAATTGACGCCCTGCCGCATCGATTTTTCTAATGTTTAATGGCTTTTTCATATCAGGTTGTATTTCCAATGCGTCTCCACTTTATTTTCAAGCGCTCTATGCATGCAGGATGAGCCAGAAAAAGAAAATAATGCACCAAAATCGGTGGTGGGACACTTTCGTCATCTCGAGCGGAGCCGCAGGCGAAGTCGAGAGATCTGGTTCATAGCGTGTACATACTAGGAACAAGATTTCTCCACTCCGCTCACTATCGTTCGCTTCGGTCGAAATGACGAAACTGTACCACTGCCTAATAAAACGACATTCGAGGCAGAGCAATCGCGCTGGTTATCGAGCCCCCAGCCCGTGCCGCGTCGACGATCCCCCTCGCCTTCGCATCGCCTCCACAATGGCTCGCGGGATGAACCGCTTGAAGCCGTCATTGCTCCCCCGCGCCACTTGCAATATTCCAATACCGGTCCGCCTCCTGCTCCTCCACCCGCCGGCGGTAGCGCTCATCGAGCATCGACGCGTCGGCGTAGCCCAGATGCCGCGCTGTGCGCGTCCCGGCCTGGAAGTAAACCAGGTGATGAGCGGTAAAGCTGTGGCGCATCACTTCCTCGGGCCAGGAGCGAATGCGCGCGGCCTTACAGACCATCTCACGCCGAGCGTGGAAATCCGGCGGCATCACGCGGCCCCCTGCCTGCACGTGCGGCGCAAGCCACGCTACCAGGTGGCTTTCCATTTCAATCCGGCGGCCGGCGATGCGCGCCGTAGGGTCAGCTTTAACTTCAATCTGCAGCCCCTCTAGATCCACCTCCGCCCAATCGAGTCGCGCCATCTCCGTTTCGCGCAATCCGGCGAAGAGGCCCAGAACCAGCGCGGGCAGGATCTCGGGCGCGAGCTGTCGCGCGGCGGTGAGGAGTGCTTCGACTTGCGCCGGCGTAAAAATTTTCGGCGCCGGGCCGGCCAGCTTGACCTTGACGGTTTTGGCGACGGGATTCTCGGAGGCATGTCCGTGGGTCACCGCATAACGGAAGAGCACGTGGATCGCCTGCCGGAAGTTGTTGCGGCTTTGAGGCCCCAGCGGCAAATTCTGCAGCCACGCGTCAATTTCACGCGGTTCCACCGTCGCCGTCTTACGATCCCCAAAGTCGCCAGCAAACCGTCCCAGACGTGATTTCAAGTCCATCAGATAACGATCCGATTTCCCCTCCCGTCGTTTGGCCGTTTGGAACTCCATCACCAACTCGGCAACGGTGCAACTGCGCTCCGTACGATGGATGTAATCAATCAGGAAGCGAGTCGCATCGGTGAGCGTTTTGCCATAGGCCTTCAATTCACCCGCGCACTTCACGGCTTCGATGCGGAGCGCATCGGACATGGCCAAGGCGCTTTTGCCCTCATTCTCCAACTGGACCAGCTTCAGTTGTTTCCATGTCTCTGCTTCGGTTTTCGTCGGGAAGAATTTCCGAACGCGCTTGCCATTAACGCGCAGTCCTTCTACAACGAAGTATGGCTTATTGGCATGACGGTAGGGCCGAATGCGGATTGTCGGCTTGCGCATACCCCGTATTCGCTTATAACGCTGTATCTGTCAATAAAGTGTCAACTGTGCAAATTCAGGCTTTGGCCAAATATTGCATAACTCATTCATTATAAATATTTAGGAGCTGTGGCCGAGTGGCTGAAGGCGACGGTTTGCTAAACCGTTATACGACCAAAATCGTATCGGGGGTTCGAATCCCCCCGGCTCCGTTACTCTAGAAATAGAGGCAGTGTGCCCAAAAATGTGCCTCTATGGAGTTGAACGCCGTTTAACCAAATCGAGTCTTCCACTGCACTTTCTGCCGACGATAGGAAGGATACACCTCTGCGCGCTTCCAACATTTGTAAAAGATCGCAGCACTTTTTGCCTTTTCCGGATCATCCGTACCCTTCGTTAGCAGACGCTTGTCCTTGGCAGCGTATTTCCGCCCGCCTTTATAATTGGCATAGCGCCGCGCGCGGGTGAACCCCATCTGCAAAAACTTGCGCGCCATGTCTGCGCCGACAAACTCGCCACGCTTTAGGTAATCGAGGAACAGCTGATAAATTTTCCGGCTGCTCGCCTCGGCCAGCTCCGGCGTGCGAAAACGCCACTGCGCGACGAGCTCACTCTTGTACGGCTCACAGATCAGGACGCCCTGCTCTCCCTTCCCCACCCGGTACCGCTCCGGATGCTTGCGGTAATTCACACCACGCTTCCAGGCGTACCCCTTTTTGTCGAAATTGAGGTAGGAAGGTTTTGCTGGCATTTTAGGATTTGGGCACGAATCTCTGATTATGAAAGCAAGGTTTTGGCAAGTCGACGCGTTTACTGAAGCGCCTTTCAAAGGGAATCCAGCAGCAGTTCTCATACTCGAAACACCCTTGGATGATGCACTGATGCAAAGCATCGCTATTGAAAACAATCTCTCAGAGACTGCTTTTGTGCTCTTACATGAAAATCAAAATCCACTGCTGCGATGGTTTACACCAATGTGCGAAATTGACTTATGTGGACATGCGACTCTGGCCTCTGCTCACATTTATCTTACTGAGTTGTTTCCTCAGAAAAGCGAAGTCACATTCGATACAAAATTTGTCGGGCCATTAAAAGTTACAAGAAAGGCGCACGGGCGCTACATCATGGATTTTCCTTCCCGCCCTGGAAAAAAATTGGGTTTAGCTCAAGTTCCTTCTTTTGTTTTGAATGCCTTAACGAAAGCCAGGCCAATCGACGCGTATCAGGCACGCGATTTGATGTTGGTGTACGAAGACGAAACAGTCATTCGCCAAATGGAGCCTGATTTTACTGCACTAATGAAATTTGAACCTTTCATTATTGTAACTGCTGCATCGACAGAAAAATACGATTTCATTTCGCGCTTCTTTTGCGCGGATGATGGAATTCTGGAGGATCCTGTCACCGGCTCCGCTCACTCAACGCTGACTCCATACTGGGCTCAAAAAATTGGGAGAAATCGATTGCTTGCTTACCAGGCTTCCCGCCGCGGCGGAGAAATCGAGCTGGAACTAATGAACGAGCGAGTTTATATGACCGGATCAGCGATCATTGTCATTGATGGTAAAATGCAATTATTGGACAAATAAATATGATTACAGCAGAAGATACTTCGCAAATTCTAACGAAAAAATTGGTTGCCGTAATCAGTGAAAAGCTTGAGACCGGTGTAGCGATGAATGCGTTAGCTCACATGGCGCTGGGCATGGGGGCAACACTCGGCCCAGAAGTTAGCATGCTATGCGACTATCAGGATGGCAGCGGCATCAGCCACCCAGCAATTTCAGCTTATCCTTTTATTATTCTGAAAGGTCGTCCGAGCAAAATTCGCGAGGCAGTCACCTTGGCAAAGGAACAAGACATCCAAGCGGCGGACTTTGTCAACACCATGACCGTTGGTTCTTACACAGAACAACTTCAGCGCACCAAACAAACCCCCAATGCGGAGCTCGAATTTTACGGCGCTGTCTTCTATGGAGATATTTCTGCAGTAAGTGAAATCACCAAAAAATTCTCTCTCTTTAAATGAGCATGAACCTCGCCACAAAAAACATAGCTCCCAATGTATTTCGTCAACGCCTGTTGATTGAAGGCTATTGGTCGACTGAGATTGATGCCGATCAAGTTCGTCGTTACCTTCTCGAGCTAGCAGCACATTTAGAACTGCGTACCTACGGCGAACCGATCGTTTTCTCTCCCGGCTCCGGCATGGGTAAAGAGGAAAATGCTGGTTTTGACGCGTTCGTACCCCTTATCGATTCCGGAATCTCTGGCTATTTTTGGTCTAAGGAGAAATTTTTCTCAGTCGTTATTTATACGTGCAAAGGATTCAGCGCGGAAAAGGCCATAGAATTCACCAAAAGTTTTTGGCGCGTTTCGAAGGAAATGGTCCAGCTTGAGTTTTAGATGCTATGTCCAAAACCCGTTTGGAAGCATTCAGTGATGCGGTGATCGCGATCATCATCACGATCATGGTGCTGGAGCTGAAGGTGCCGCACGGTACGCGGCTGGAAGATTTGCGGCCGCTGATCCCGGTGCTGCTCAGCTACGTGCTCAGCTTCGTCTACATCGGCATTTACTGGAATAATCACCACCACATGCTGCACGCCGTCAGCAAAGTGGATGGACGCGCGCTGTGGGCGAACCTGCAGCTGCTCTTCTGGCTTTCGCTCATTCCGTTCGTGACCGGATGGATGGGCGAGAACTATTTCGCGGCTGTTCCGGTGCTGCTCTACGGAGTCGTCCTCTTCATGGCAGGCTTGGCGTATTATATCCTGGCGAGAATTCTTGTCGCCCATCACAGCGAAAACTCCACCCTCGCCCGTGCGATCGGCAACGATCGGAAGGGAAAGCTTTCTCTGCTGCTCTACGCGATTGGGATTGCGCTGGCGCTTGTCAATCCATGGCTCGCCGTTGCGCTCTACGTGGCCGTCGCCGTGATCTGGTTTATTCCGGATCCTCGGATCGAGAAAAATTTATGATGCCCACCATCATATTCGCGATTGAAGAAGATGGAACTTTAAACGTGTTCCCTGATATTCAATCGGTGAGGCAGTCCTGCGAAGGAATTGACGTGGAAAGCAGCGTTTGGAATTTTTATGATAGCAACGGCATGCCGCTGCGCGCCGTTTTTCATTCGCCCAATGAAACAAAGAAGCATCTATTTGGCTTAATAAATACCGTGGTGTCTTCGCAAAACTTCGACTTGGTGCCGATCTCCGATGGATCCGAACCATTGCTGTTTGATTTTTTGGATCATACGCTCCTGAATAAAAATTCTTATTTTAACGACATAGAATCCGTTAAAATGCACCTAAGAAAAGCGATTGGTTAGTCCAGCTCACTGGGCTTCATTTCTGCCCATTCTTGAAAGAGGCGGAAGCCCACCGCCAAGAGCGTCGGGCCCAAGAAAACGCCGATAAATCCGAACGCAAACACCCCGCCAATCACGCCGAAGAAAATTAGGAGAAACGGCATCTGACTTCCCTGGCTAATGAGCCACGGCTTGACCACGTTATCGATACTGCTCACGCCGATCCCCCAAATGAAAAGGAAGATCCCCCAACCCGTCTGGCCTTGAACCAGCAGCCAGATAGATGCCGGCGCCCAAATCAGCGGCGGACCGATGGGCACAACTGAAAAAAGAAATGTCACGAGCGAAAGCACTCCCGCACCTGGAACGCCGGCAATGTAAAAGCCCACGCCTGCCATGATCGCCTGGACCAGTGCGGTGCCAATCACGCCGTGCACGACACCACGCGTTGTTTTTCCAGCAACGTCGAGCAGGTGCTCCGCCTTCTGACCGCCAATCCGGCCCACCATCGTTTTCAATTGTTTGGCTATCAGGACGCCATCTCGATACACAAAAAAAGCGATAAATACGCTCAACGTCAGCTGAATGACGCCCGTGCCCAATAGCACCGCGACATACAGCAACGCCTTGCTGATTGGCTGCATCGCCCCGTTCGCTTTGTCCCAAGCGACCGCGCTTCCGCCGTGCATCAGATCGCCCCAATACTGCGTGAGCGTCTCTCCGACGACTGGGATTCCGCTCAGCCACTCTGGCAGCCGCGGATCTCCTTTGATCCAGTCCCGCGCGGCGGACGTTAGCTCGGCGATGTTGTCGCCCAACGTCACACCCACGATCACAAACGGCAGCAGGATGATGATGACCGCCCCCAGCGACATCACGCATGCCGCGAGTGTTTGCCGGTTCCCCAGCGCTTTGAGCAGTCGGCGATAGACCGGCCACGTGGAGAAGCAAAGAATCGCCGCCCACAAAATCGCCGAGACAAACGGCAGCAGGACAAATAGACATCCCACGCCCAAGAGCGTTAAAAATCCCCAGCGCAGATTTTTTTCAAGCGATGTGGAGGTGTGTGCCATGTTGCGCGGAAAGATTTCCAGTCATCCTACGCAATACTCCCGCCCTAGGTAAAGCACGAGCCGTTCTCAGTAATGGGCTACTTTGAAAAAATCACACACCTTCGTCATCCCGAGCGAGCGATAGCGAGGCCTGCCCTGAACGAAGTGAATGGGTCGAGGGAACTGGGTTCTATGAACATCGCATCGCCCTGCGGGCGAAGATTTCTCGAATCGGGCCTGACAGCCCTCCCTCGAAATGACGTTTTTTGAAGGGAGCCCAATACCGAAAGCTTGTCCTGCCCAATCTCTTCGGGCACCCTTGCGCATCGTCCCATGCTCTGGCTCGCCGATTACCTCACACACAATATCAGCCCGTTCCTGATCCGTTTCGGAGAGAGCGGCTGGGGCATCCGCTATTATGGCCTGGCCTATGCACTCGGATTTTGCGGGCTCTATTTTGGGCTGGTGTGGCAAGCCCGGCGCGGATGGCTCAAGCTTTCGCAGGACGCCATTGACTCCCTGGTGATGTGGCTCGCGCTCGGCGGCGTCATCCTCGGTGGACGGCTGGGCTACTGCCTGCTCTATGACTGGCAGCAGACACTGCGCGAGCCGTGGTCCATCTTCCAAATCTGGCGCGGCGGAATGGCAAGCCACGGTGGCATTTTAGGAGTTGTTTTGGTTCTGTGGTGGTTTTCTAAAAAATACAAAATCCCATTTTATCAACTGACCGACGCCGTTGCGCTCTGCACGCCGCCTGCCCTGGCGATCGGACGCATTGCCAACTTCATGAACGGAGAGCTGTGGGGCCGTCCCGCCGAAGTCTCATGGGCGCTTTACTTTCCGCAGGCCGACATTGCCACAGGAACACATCTGCCGCGTCATCCCTCACAATTGTACGAAGCAGCGCTTGAGGGCCTCCTTCTCTGGATTCTCCTGCTGCTCATTCGCCGCAACGCCGACCGTGCCGGAACCGTCTCAGTCAGCTTTCTGATTGGGTACGCCGTCATGCGCTTTATCGCCGAATTCTTCCGCGAACCCGACCCGCAGATCGGCTACTACTACGATTGGATGACGCAGGGGCAACTCTTCTCAGTCGGCCTCTTTGCGCTGGGCCTGTGGCTTGCCGCGCGGAGGAAGAGGATGCCTCCGGCTCCCTTGCCTGAGTAACCACGCGCTCCGGTTGGATCTGTTCTCGTTTTTACGGGATCCGGAACCTTTGAGGCTCCATCTCTTCAAATCTAACTGGAACATGTAGGTCGCGTCCGACCAATCCGCCGTTCCGCCGCATTAATGGCACATCAGGGGAATCTAATTCATCACTGGATAAAACCCCAAAAACAGCCCTCGGCAACGAGCCCATATCTTGCTGACGGCTATACCGCAAAGCGGTCTTGGCCATCGCTTCTAGCGTAGGGTAGACTGGATGCATCGAACTCTGTTTTGGATCATCCTTCCATGCCCGATACATATCCCGCAGGCGATATCGGAATCTTTCCCAATCCCCATCGTTCCAAGTTAATGAACCCGGCGCTGATCCATCGTGTAGTTCCAGCCTGGCTTTATCTTGAGGCCACGGACTTGACATTACATCCACCTCCAGCCGCGTCGCGCGCATCAGTTCAGTGGTCCACTGCGCGCAACAAACAAGTGACATGTCACGAAGAAGATCATCTCGGCTTGCTGCTACGGATCTATGACAAACTTCACGCAGTCTCCATGCGCGCGCAGAACCTGCCGCGTTGCGTAAGCGATCTAGCATCGGTCGACCCGTCAGTGCAAATTTTGCTTTCTCAACTCTTTCGCAGTCAGAAGCGTCAGGATAATATTGCAACGTCAGATCTGCGCTGCACGGAGGGCCGCCTTTGTTTTTTCCAGCTTGGGTTTCCAAATGGAAGCCATGCGGCCGAAAACGTCCAAGCAGTTTGAGGGATTGACCTAAAACGCGCCCCAGTCCTTGCAGGAATGCTCCTCTGGACGGGGTTTCTTGAGTGTTCTGATTTTTCATATGAATATTTCCTTTCAATAATTTTTGGTGAGTTGTGGCAAAGCCTTGAGCGAAGAATTAATCCCCACCAAGATTCAAGTGCCGGGCCAAAAAGCTGCGTGCTCGCTGGCCCCAGCCTAAACGACCGTCTGTTAGTGTCCCGGCTCGTTGAACTAGACCCTCTCCTGAGGGAGGCGGCGGTCTCTGAACCTCCAAGAGACTTTGCGGAACTTCGGGCAACGGAGGCAACTCGCCTGTCTTTTTTGCAACATGGAGCAAAAGCGCAACGCCTCCTTGCTTCATTTGCTCGGCAACCGTCGGCAAAACGGGCTGCTTCGGCTTTTGTCCTTGCCTCGCCGCCGCTTCGGCTGTCAACAATCTCACTGCATGTCGGCAAAAATGGGTTGCTTGTTCCTGTCCAACTTCGACACGCCCCGTCGGAACATCCTCTCCCCGTTCAACCATAAACGTATAAACAGGGCCGCTGAAAGGACCCTGTAAATGCAGTCTTTGGCTTTGCCCCATTGTTACTTCGCTCACTCCCTCCAATCCTGTGAGAACTACTCCTAGTCGAGCGAAAGACGCATCCAAAAATTCTAGTGCTTGGGGTTTAAATAATTCTTCTGAATCTGCTGAAGTTGTTGTTGATGTTGTCATATTAATTTCCTTTAAGTTGTAAGTTTGCTTTTGATTGAGAGTGCGCGGGAAGGCCGAGGCCCGCGCGGGATCCGCAAAGCACAAAGCCTTGCGAAGGTAGAAGTTGGCCGCTCTTTGCCAGCCGGAAACACCTCTAGAACACCAGAGGGTTCGAACAAAAACGCTTGAAGTTAAAAAGCACCCAAGCAATTCACGCCCGCCCGGCTGGCCGCGTAATTCGGCCGGCCGATTCGCTAATTCGAATAGTGGCGTGGGTGAAAGTCACAAACGGGGTCATGCCGCGCGGACTGCAAAACGTCAACCTACTTTTTCAAACGATTTTCTTAAGGTACGTGGCAGTGCTCGATGCCCCGTTTCTCCAGATACCGCTGATGGTAATCCTCCGCACGCCAGAACGTCTTCGCCGGCTCGATCTCCGTCACGACAGGTCGCTTGAATTTGCCGCCTGCATTGAGCGCCGCCTTCATCGCCTCGGCCGCCTTCTGCTGTTCTGGATTATGGAAGAAAACCACGGAGCGGTACTGCGCCCCCACATCCGGCCCCTGACGGTTGAGCGTGGTCGGGTCGTGATTGGCCCAGAAAACCTCAAGTAGTTTTTCGTACGAGACCAACGTTGGGTCATATTCCACCTGCACGACCTCAACATGGCCCGTCTTGTCGGTGCAAACATCTTGATAAGTCGGATTCTCCTTCTTGCCGCCCATATATCCCACCGCAGTCATGACAACGCCCGGCACCTTGGCGAACGTCGCTTCCACGCCCCAGAAGCAGCCGGCACCGAAAGTTACAAACTCCAGCCCCACGCGGCACCGCTTCCCGCCAACTGCAAAATTTGATTGTTTGGTGCTGTCGGAATTTCCCGCCCCCACCAATCCGGGCACTGGCTGCCCCTTCTCGGTAAACGACAACGCTTCCGAGTTTAGGCAATACCGCAGCCCCGTCGGCTTGGGTCCGTCCGGAAAAACATGCCCCAAGTGCGCATCGCACCGGACGCAGACCACCTCGGTGCGGCTCATCCCGTGGGTGCCATCCGAGCGCTCGCCCACGTTCTCATCAGCAAACGGTTGGAAAAAACTCGGCCAGCCCGTCCCTGAGTCAAACTTTGCCTCAGACGCAAAAAGCGGCAGTCCGCAGCAAATGCAGGTGTACACGCCCGTCTTGTGATTATCGTAGAACCGGCCGCAGAACGCCATTTCAGTCCCCTGCGTTCGCGTGATCCGAAACTGCACGGGCGTCAACCGCTTGCGCCACTCATCTGCACTGAGCTTAAGCTTGGGCACATGCTCGAGCTTCGTTGGATTGCCCTGCGCATCCGCCAGCCGCACCCAGACGCGGCCCTCTGCGTTGCTGTCACCTTTCTTATCTGCAGAAATTGCGTTCATAGAAAGCAAGAGCGCGCACCCCAGCGCCCCGCCTAGACAAAATGCCACAATTTTCTTCATGCGCAACTTTCCTAATCTCAATATGAGCATTTCAATTTAACACATATCCTTCTGAGCGCCACCGAAGCATGAGAAAACTGGTCCCGGGCCGAGTCGAACGGCCGACCAAAGGTTTAGGAAACCTCTGCTCTATCCATCTGAGCTACGGGACCTTCGCCGCCGCTACCCTGCCAGAAGAGAGCGGAGCAAGTCGAGCGCCGTGCGCGTAAGCATGCCGACAAAGCATGCGACGAGCACCCCCACGAATGCTCCGGTAATGGCGTAGGCGGCAATCCATAGCCACTCGGTCTCGGCATCGCGAATCGTCCACGCGCGCTGAGAAAATGCCGCGCCGTTACCGACATTCCACTCCCGCATCTTGGACCAGCCGCCGCGCGTGAGCGATTCGAGCTGATACTTCGTGATGGCGGCGTTGAGCTTTTCCTGCGCCAGCTTGCGATTCTCTGCACTGCGAAGGCCGGCGAGCGCTCGCACGAGTTCTGTACGCGGAGCTTGAAGCGGGCGGGAGCTCTCGGGCAGCGTCGCTCCTTCCGTCGGATGAACGAAGACCGTGGCTTTGAGATCCACACGCTGCGCGCGCGCGGCCTGCACGTAATGATCCGCCGCACGCTCAAACCGTTGCACCGCGGCAAGCGCATCCGCCGTGTGCGGTTGAAGAGACCAGTATTGCACCGCGATCCACGCTCCTGCGACAGCGCTCACAACCATTAAAATCCGGATGAAGGCGCCCACCAACCCGATCCGCGGTTCATAGCGCGGAATAAAAACCGGCGAGGTATCGTTGCCAGCCACAGGTCGGACACGCTGCGCCAGTTCGGCGTCATACCGCGCCCGCTGCGACGCATCCGTCAGCACGGCGTGCGCTTCATTGATTGCCTTCATGCGCGTTTCGGCCGCCGCGCGGTCCGGATAGACGTCCGGGTGGAAGCGTTTGCACAGGCTCCGATACGCGGCGGCGATCGTCTCGGGCGAGGCCGTCGGCGCCACTTCCAGCACGTCGTAAAAAGTCGGGTGTTCGCGCATCGCCAAGCACGCGCACACTACAAGCTTGCAATCGCACGCGGCGATCTTAAAGTCGCGGCCGATTCAAGTTTTACAAAGCTGTTTTATGAAAAAATCCTCTGAGAAATCTTCCCGGCCTAAAGTCACCGTCGTCGGCGCCGGATTTGTCGGCGCAACCACCGCCCAGCGCATCGTAGAAAAAGAACTGGCCGACGTCGTCCTTCACGACATCGTTGAAGGCATGCCGCAAGGCAAGGCGCTCGATATGATGCAGTCGGCGTGCATCGAAGGCTTTGACTGCGCGATTCAAGGGACCAACGACCCGGCCGATTACAAAGACTCGGACATCGTCGTCGTTACCAGCGGCCTGGCTCGGCAACCGGGAATGAGCCGGGACGACTTGCTTGTCAAAAACGCGGAAATCGTCGGCGGCGTCGCCGAGAACATCAAGAAGCACGCACCCAACGCGATCGTGATTGTCGTGAGTAATCCGCTTGATGTGATGACTTATCTGGTCGGCACGAAGACCGGATTCCCAAAAGAGCGCGTGATGGGCATGGCCGGCGTGCTCGATTCGGCGCGGTTCCGCTGCTTCATCGCGATGGAGCTGGGCGTCTCACACCGGGATGTGCAGGCGATGGTCCTCGGCGGGCACGGCGACGATATGGTCCCACTGGCGCGCTACTCGACCGTGTCCGGAATTTCGCTCGAAGCGTTGCTGCCCAAAGAAAAGATCGACGCGATGATTGATCGCACTCGCAACGGCGGCGCAGAAATCGTCAAGCTGCTCCAGAAAGGCAGCGCCTACTACGCCCCGTCTGCCTCAGCGGTGCAAATGGTTGAAAGCATCCTACTCGACCAAAAGCGCGTCCTGCCGGTCGCCGCGTGGTGCAAGGGCCAGTACGGCATTCAGGATCAATTTGTCGGCGTCCCGGTTCGGCTCGGCCGCAAAGGCGTGGAAGAGATCATCGAACTCAAGCTCACGGAAGCAGAGCTCAAACAGCTTCAAGCCAGCGCCGCGCACGTCGCCGAGAGCGTCAAGAAACTTGGCCTGTAAGTAAGCGTCGTCATCCTGACCTGAAGGGGAAGGATCGGAGTGGATCGCCAAGGCATTGGGCAAATGCATCTTTCGAACTGCCCCACTCTTTTCTTCTTCTCTCCCGATCCTTCCCTAACGCTCGAGGATGACAGGGAAGTGAAACTTTAAAGAGAAAGCAAGCGCTACGACCCCGTAACATCCTGCTCGATCTTCCGCTGAATTTTACGGAGCGCTCGCTGCGTGAGGAACCGGTGCATTAAAAAATAAGAAACGGCGGCGCACGGCAACCCAATCACGACCGAGCCAATCAAAACGGGCCAACCCATCGTCAGCAGCAGTGTCCAATTAAGCACGATTCCCTCATGCCAAGTGGGAAGCGCCCCCGCAGACACACCGCAGATGTGGACCAGGACAAACGTTCCAATCTTATATTCCCAATACACTATCAGCGGAAGCAGGGGCAAAAAAAGATCGTGCAGAAAGGAGCCGATAGCAGCCGCTATCTTGCTGCCGCCCAAAAGCCAAGCGGCTGCAATCCCCAGAAAAATTCGAATACCCAGAAATGGGGTGAAGCCAAAAAAAAATCCAGCAGCGAAGCCCATCGCAACGACATCGGGAGAATCAGGAATCGCTTTGAGCTTCCTCCAGCCAATTCGCAGACGTCGTCGCACCATAACTTGATCACCTTACGCACCTCTTTAACTTCCGACAACCTCAAGTGCGTTGGGTGAGTTGGTGCCAGGGGGGAGAATCGAACTCCCGACCAAGGGCTTATGAGTCCCCTGCTCTACCGCTGAGCTACCCTGGCCTCTTTTCGGAGAAGAAACCTCCTCCCACAGGCCGCACACCGTAAAAAAAGATGCAGAAGAAAGCAAGCGGCAAGCCCTCGGCTTTCGAACTACTGCGCAAACGTATTTTTCTTGAAGTTACCCTAGACCCAGCGTCTAGTAAACGCATGAAGAAATTACTCCTACTCTTAGTCGCAGCTGCCACCATCCTCAGCTTGCCCACACCCTCAGCTCAAGCAGCTGTGGGGCTCAACATTTCCATTGGCTCCGACGGCCACCGTCGCGGCAGCTACTGCCGCTACTGCCGTCATCGCGGATGGCATAGCCGTTCCTGCCGCCACTATCATGGCCGCCGCCACTATCGGCACCACCACCGCCACTAAGAATCTTTCCCAAATCGGGAACGATCTCTAAGAGAGACGCCGAGCCGCCACAAGCGGTTCGGCGTTTTTTTTAATGGAAGTTAGAGCAATCCCGCCTGCGATTCCGGCGCCGTCATGCCGAGTTTCGCATAAGCGCGCGGCGTCACCACCCGCCCTTGCTGAGTCCGCTGCAAAAAGCCTTCCATAATCAAATAAGGCTCATGCACCTCTTCGAGCGTCCCCGCATCTTCGCTCACAGCAACCGCAAGGGAGTTCAACCCCACCGGTCCGCCGCCAAACCGGGTGACAATCGCCTCGAGCAGGCGCTTGTCCATCTCATCCAAGCCATCTTCATCCACATCCAACATGGTGAGCGCATCTGCCGCCGTCTTCGCGTCCACCGGCAACTTTCCACGGACTTGAGCAAAATCGCGCACCCATCGCAGGAGATTATTCGCCACTCGCGGCGTACCGCGCGCACGCCGGGCAATATCCGCCGCCGCTTCGGGGAGCAGCTCCGTCTCCAGCAAACGAGCTGAACGCTCGATGACTCGCTGTAAATCAGCCGCGTTATAATAATCAAGCCGGTTGGTCATTCCGAACCGCGACCGCAGCGGCGCGCTGAGCATCCCCGCTCGCGTCGTCGCTCCGATCAGCGTGAAGCGCGGCAGATTGAGCCGCACGCTCCGAGCGTTCGGCCCCTGGTCGATAATAATATCAAGCCGATAATCTTCCATCGCCGGGTAGAGGTACTCCTCAATCGTTTTATTGAGCCGGTGGATCTCATCGATGAAAAGCACGTCTCCCTTCTCGAGCGTCGTGAGCAGCCCCGCCAAATCACCCGCTTTCTCAATCACAGGCCCCGACGTGCATTTGATATTCGACCCCATTGAGCGCGCCACGATGTGCGCCAGCGACGTCTTGCCCAGCCCAGGCGGACCCGAGAAAAGCAGATGCTCCAGCGCATCTCCCCGCTTCTGTGCGGCGGAGACGAGCACCTCGAGCCGTTCCTTCACCCGCGGCTGGCCGACAAAATCCTCGAGCCGGACCGGCCGGAGCGAAAGCTCAAACGGCGCATCCTCTTTTGTAATCTCTTGGATCGCTTCAGCCATAATTTACCGCAAAACCGCCGGTTCGGTGCAGCCGGTAACAGCAGATTCAATCTTGGCTCGTTGCCCCGAAACCGTGTCCAAGACATACAGCATGCCTTGGTGCGAGTAAACGACATGGCGAGAATTGGAAGTCCAGCTCGGATCTTCCCCGGTGGAACCACCGACCTGCGCAATCTTGCGTGTGGGCAGGTCCAGCGTCGCGATCTGGAATTCGCCGCCAAGGCGAACGGTCATGGCGATTTTCTTGCCGTCCGGAGACCAGTCCGGCTCAGTTGCGTAGTTGCACATCGCGGGCAGACGCTCGGGCTTACCGCCGGTTGTGGGCAACGTGTAGAGCTGCGGACTGCCGCGATCATCGGAGACAAACGCCAGCTGCAACCCATCCGGCGACCACGTGGGAGAGGTCTCCGCGCCGCGCGTGCGAGTGAGCCGCTGCGGCTCGCCGCCATTGACGGGCATGGTGTAAAGCTCGGGGTTGCCGTCCTTGCTGAGCGTCAGTGCCAAGCTCGTCCCGTCCGGAGAAAACGCCGCGCCGGTGTTCAAGCCCGGGAAGTACGCAACGCGCTTGCGCGTCCCGGCCTGCAGGTTGATGAGATAAATATCCGGATAGCCGCCCTTGTAAGAAGTGTAAGCGAGCCACTTGCCATCCCGGCTCCAGGCGGGGGCGTTGCTGATCGATCCATCCTGCGTGCGCTGAACCACGTTCGCGCCGTCGATATCCATCGTGTAGAGTTCTTTCTTGCCCGTCCGGTTCGAGATGAATGCCACGCGGTTCGTCGCAAAGCCGGGGACGCCCGTCACCTTCAGCGTAATATCATCCGCAAATTCGTGCACCGCCCGACGCCAGCCGCCGGTGTAGGTCTTATTGAGCACCGTCGTGTTGGAAATGCGGTCGTGTAGCTGTCCTTGCAGACCATCCCCCATGATGCTCGCCGACGCCACGTACCGATCCGCTTGCGTCACCGGTGAAATCAGCGACGTGCGCTTGAGATCTCCGCGCAGCACGTTGGCCGCCTCGCTCGCATTCTCGCCGACGAAGGACTCCACCGCCACCGGCACCGTTCCGCCGACGACATCTACCTGCGCAGCGTAGGCAACGCTGAATGCCGAAAAAGAAATTGCTGCCACCACTGCCGCCATCGCGGCGAGTCTCTTTGCCTTTATAAATTCGAGGATCATCCCCCTGCTTACCATTTCGGAGTAAGGAAGGGAATACTTAAACTTACCGATTCGAGCGGAAGATCTACTCGGGCACGGCGGGAGCTTTGCCAACTTGAATTCCAGCGCTTAGCTGACCGCCAGGAACTGATGCCGCACTGGCCAAAGCGCCCACTCCTTCGCGCACAGCCGATTGACCAAAATTTTTAGGCAGTTGCAAATTGCGCATCTCCGGGCCGACGCCGCGCCAACCTTCTGCACGGGCCCTCGCGTCGAATTGTTCCAAGGGTACTTGCTCATATCTTGTCCATCGACCGTCCACGTCGGTCAATTTACGACCTGGCTCCCTTTGACTGTGGTTCCAAATATAAAGTTCCGCAACTTCAGCGCCATCAGGCTGTTGAATAAATCGAATAGATTTTAATTCTCCAACGCTCTCCGGGCCGCCTTTGGAAGGAAAGACGGCCGCGTCCAACCGGCAAGAGTTACTGCCCGGATCCCCTTCAAACCGACAGTAGCATGGTGCCTGCCCGGTTTCCCCGTGCTGCGCGGGGCGGGCTTGTTCGCCGTGCTGATACCAAGACACATTAATCGAAAAACCTGCGCCAGATTCCGTCAAAAAGAGAGCCGCCGGCGCATCGCCAAAGCTATGCTCTCTGCCATCTTGATCGTTTGTCCAGAGGGAGGCAACGCTAGGCTTCCCCGATTTTCCTAACAGAGCAGCAGGAGACGAATAATTTACTGGAGGTGTCGCAGTCCGCTCGGCCATACCAAAACCATCGGCAAGGAGTTCAGCCCGTTCTTGGAGCGTGGATATATTAGATGATGCTGGCTCAGGGGCTACTACGTTTGGTTTGGCCATAAGATCCTCAATTGAGATGTTGAATCTAAGTCCCGCAAGGCACCGTCCACGTCAACCTATAACACTGCTTATTTCTCCAACCGAATACGACCCAAAGAAACCCTAAGCACAAAAAGAGAGGCAGCGGGGCTCTTGCCCAGTCAAGCTTGTTGCATCGGAAACCGACAAAGCTTCACGCAAAGCCTCACTCGTTCTGGGCAGCGGCGATGCGGGGGTATTGGCAAATACGCTCGAGGCCCGGCACGTGCCATCCGGTAAATGCTCAACGGCAATGGCTAATTTGTCCAGCTCCAGGCCAACGATCCCCGCTGCTTGTGCTACTGCAGGAAAATCTGCTAATGAGGGACGATCATAAGTTGCATTCTCATTTGGATGGACATTGCAAATGGCGACACCGGGTTCTTTACCGTATTTAAAAAGCACATCGGCAACTGCTGTCGTTTCTCCTGGCTGCCACTGGTGGCGGCGACCACTACCCTCCTTATAGCTGTGGAGGGCTGCATATGTCATTAAATAAGCAGCTTTATTAGGAGTTTCCGGATCGGCAGTACGAATAAAAGAGCAATCTACAGGCCCCGCTGCGCTGCGATCTTCGATCCCATCAATCATCCAACGCGCTGATACAGTTGCAATTTCTAGTCCTGACCAAAAGTATCCCGCTCCACGCGCAAGCGTAATGGGAACTGTTAAATCAAGCACAGCCGGAGCATCCCCTACGCTATGCGGGCGGCCTTTTGGGTCTTTTGGATCAGCAGTTGTGATCACCCGGTAATGAAAAGAGCTCGCTCCAGATCTCGACCACTCATACTTAGGCTTGCCTTCATTGAGTCTTGTAAATCCTTCCATTCCAAAATGGGCAGCCATTGCTTCAACTTCGGCCCAAGCGAGTTCATGCGGGAGTGGCGGGAAGTTTGCTGTAGACATTTTTATCTTTCTTTGAGTTGAGTAATACCAGCGCAGTAACGCGCGACCAATGGATCGTCAACCTGTCATACGGCTTATTTCTCTAACCGAAAATTAACCGTCACCTGCCCGTCAAGGCCATCAGGAAGCGGACGGCGGATGCGGCCAACCCGTCGGGCGGCGGCCAAGGCGGTGGCGTCGTGCTCGGGGTTGCCGCTGCCGCGATGGAGCGCGACCGAGGAGATGCGGCCGTCTTTCTCAATGACAATCGCAACTTGGGTCTGCAGTCCCTTTCCCACCAGAGCGATCGGCTGATCCCACGCCGCGTACATCTGGTCGCGGATGAGCGTGAAGTAATCCGCATACTGCCCGCCCAAGCCACCCGGCACGCCGCTGGCACCCACGCCCATTCCTCCACTCCCAGCCGGGCCGCCCGCGCCTTTGCCAAAACCGGTCCCCGTTCCAATTCCTGCTTGTTGCAAACCCTGGCCGAGTTTGGCCCGGACGTCCGCCGCCGAAAGCCCCGTGCCGCCATCGGCTCCGTCGGGCCGCGCGTTCGGCGGGTTGGAAGCGACCGCCCCGGCGCTCGTGCGCGTCACTTCTTTCAAGTTCACTTTAATCTTCGGCTTGGCGGGCGGCGCTTCTGAAGCCGGCGCCTCGTTCGCTTCCGGAGCGGGAGCAGGCTTGGGTTTTGGAGTCGGAGTCGGTTTGGGAGGAGTTTTTGCCAGCGGAATTTGTGACGGCGCTTCGGCCGCGGGGGTTTTAACCGCAGGCGGTGGCGTGGAAGTTGGAGTCGGCTCAGGCGGTGGGCGCGAAGCCGGCGGCGGAAGCGTCAGTCGCGGCACCGAAAGCGGCAGCGCTTTGGGCGCCGGAGCGGGCGCAGCGGACGGTCCTCCTCCCGCAGCGCCGGGGGCTCCCGCCACGAGGTCGCCCGGGTTGAACATCGCAATCACCTCGGCGGGCTTTGGCTTGGGGACCAGCCAGCTCCAAAAAGAAAAGACGAGCAGCACCACGACGTGCGCGCCCGCAACGATCGCAAAGACCCTTCCAAAGTGCGGCTCCCGGCGCCGCGGCGCCCTCCCGCTCGGCTCATGCCGGGGAGCGCGCGGCAGCGGCGGCAAAGTGCGTGGAGATGCGGGCATGTGGGTCAAACGTGTTGACCCAAACTATACGAGCAAAGAAGCGCTCAGGGCAACCCGGTCTTGGCGGCCAAGTTCCAGCTGCAACTTTAAGCAGCGAAAAAAAATGCAGGGACTTTGACTATCTTTCGACAGGCCTGTCCCACTCTACGCCCAAAGGGCTCGCGTATGGATCTGGCAATAATCCCACGTTGCCAATCTGATCCAAAAGAGAAGGCCGAGTCATTATCTCGCATGGAGGTGCATCCGCAGGCACTGCATCCGGCCCCACGATTTCAGAGATGTCGGGACCAGGAGCGCCCTCCACCTCGACAGATTCAGTAGGTTCGATTCCTGCGCTTTCGGGGCTGGCCTCAGCACCGGTTAAGTCATCCTTTGCTAAGATTGCCTGATATTCCAGTAAAGCTCTCTGCGCAAGGTGTGGTGAACGCCTACTCGCACCCTGGAATCTACATGCATTTCTACCCGTACTCATTCTTTTCCTCCTATCGCAGGACCACAAAAACGTCAGGAGATTTTTTTAACGCCCCGCCCCACTTGCCGCGGGATTATTAACGAGGCCCATTTTGGTAATGCCGGCCTGCTTGAGCGCGTCAAAGACATCGACGAGCTGCTGGTAGCGCAGGTCGCGGTCGGCTCGGACGATGACCGCGGCGTCGGGCGTCCGCTGCTTCCAGGCAATGAGCGCCTCGCGCAATTGGTCGACACTCACCGGCTTCTGGTTCCAAAACACCTGCCCGGTCCGGTCAATTCCGATTGAGCGCACTTGGCGCGGATCCACCGCATCCCGGCTCGGCGTCGCCGTCGGGAGCGCGAGGTCGATCCCCTGCTCAATCAGCGGCGTGGAGATGATAAAAATAATCAGCAGCACAAACGCCAAGTCCAAGAGCGGCGTCACATTGAGCTCGGCCATTGTCGAGTGGCCGTGGCGCTGAGAGAAGCGTTTCATGACGGCTTACCGGTGTTCGATGTAGCGATGCTCGAGCGCTGCCGTCATTTCAGCGGCAAAATTATCCAGCTGGATCGTCAGCCCCCGAATCGTCACGACGAGGTAGTTGTAACCAAACATCGCCGGAATCGCGACGCACAGCGCGAACGTCGTCGTGATCAGCGCGCCCGCAACCCCCGGCGCCATTGCGGTGAGCGATGCGCTGCCCGACGCGGCGATGCCCGAGAAGGTATCCATGACGCCCCACACCGTTCCAAGCAGTCCCAAGAACGGACCGCCGCTGACAACGGTCGCCAGAACACTCATCTGGGACTCAAGCCACAGCCCTTGCTCGCCCGTCTCACGTTCAACGGAGGAGCGGACGGAATTCATCGTCGAGGCCGGCGCTTTCGTCGCGCTCGTCATCCGCGCGGACAGCGAATCATCCACCTCGGATGCGCCGACTAAATGGTACGCCATCTCGCGGCAGCCGGCTTGATACACAAACCAGGCGGGCGATTCGGGGAACGTCTTGCCCGAAAGAAAAACATCCATCGGCTTGCGCGACGAGCGAAACTGCTTGAGGAAACGCGCATCGGCCTGGCGCACGCGGCGCACCGTCAAAAACTTGGTAATCATGATCGACCAGCTGAAAAGCGACGCCAGCAGCAACAGAAAAAGAACGCCTTTGCCCGACGCCGTTGATTCGCGAAACGCAAAGACCAGCCCCGCATCCGCAAGGATCGGCATAGAAAAAAGTCCGCTAAACAAATTGACCGACAGCGCCATCGACATAACGTGGCGGACTATGGGGCAGCAGGCGGCCCTTCGTCAAACTCCCGCTTGAAGAAACATTTTCCACCCCGGCGCGTTGTATGAATTTTCCTTGGGAATGGCTTGTGGTGGCGGCGCTCGGCGTTTTTGGCCTGGGCCTTTTTCAATACCCGCGGCCCGTCTACCGCAAGGTCGGCTTCTTTTTGCTGATGGCGCTCACCGGCATCGGCGTCACGTGGCTCACCGGCTGGTGGATCCTCGGCGTCATCGCGGCCTGTCTTTGGATTGCAGTGCCCCTGGTTGAGCTCAGTCTTTTCCTCAAGAACTTGCGGCTGCCGCGTTCCATCGAGTGGACCGATGCCGAACTCCCTGCTCCCGCCGAGGAAGAACTCGATGGGCTAACACGTGAAATAGAAACGCTCGGCTTTGTGATGGTGGACGCATGCGAATCCAACAACGCAAACCGGCGGCAATATTACCGCCTCTTCAATCATCCCGAGCAAAAAATCTACGGCCTCGTCGGCTATACCGGCATCGAAGAAATGGACGCCGGGTTTTGCTTTGTCGGCTTTTTCTCGAAAGAAATTGATGGGAGATTGTGGCTCACGTGGAACTATCCCATGCCCTACGTCCTTCAAACGCCGCCCGAGCTGCATCTGCACCGCTATCGAAACGCACAAGATGGGAAAGATTTACTCCAGGAACATCAGGCCCTGCTCGCGACCAATGAGATTGGGTCCGAATTGCTTGCAGGCGACACACAACCGACCGCGCCTCGGCAGGAACTTGCCCAGGCAACGCAGGCTCAGTTGACGTTTAACCTGCACTGCGGCATTCTACTGGACGCGGAAGAGCCGGACGAGTGCCGGTACTCCTGGCGCGGCGCGGCATACGTCATGCGTAATTTTTTTCTGGAATTCATGCGACTACGTTAGGAATATTCTCACGGAAATATTTTTCTGCCCTTTCTCTTTTTTTCGGCGTTCTGATTTGTACCCATGGCAAAGGCGTTCCGTTCCAACTCTCAAAAGCAAGATGCTGCGGCGTCCAGCCCCGTCTGGTCGCAAGCGCAAACGGCCGCTGCGCGCGGGCATCACGGCTATGCGGCGCAGCTCGTCTATCCGCTTGTCCTGCGTCATCCCG
This sequence comes from uncultured Verrucomicrobiaceae bacterium, assembly GCA_964473925.1. Taxonomy (GTDB): domain Bacteria; phylum Verrucomicrobiota; class Verrucomicrobiia; order Methylacidiphilales; family CAYYVW01; genus CAYYVW01. The sequence goes on along the minus strand of CAYYVW010000001.1, from coordinate 29,355 downwards.
AATGGCTTGAAGCGCGCCGCTTTGTGCGCGAGCAAACCATCGCTCTACGCGTCCGCCCCAATGCAACCGGCTGGCGAAATCGAATGCAGGCCAGCTGGCTCCGCCTGCGAGCCGCTTTCCTTCGCCTGCAAGCACGCATGCTGATGGGCCGCAATCCGGCGCAAGCGCTCGAACGGTTGGAAGCTGCCCTTCTCCTCGTGCCGCACGATGCGCGGACCAATTTACTGCTCGCACAAACGGCGCAACGGCTCGGCCTCTGGGAGGTCGCCGCCCTCGCCTACGAAACAATTCGCGCCGGCCGCCCCAGCAACAAACAAAATCTCCTCCTGCTCGCCGAAACTTATATGCAGCTCCAATACGGGCCGGATGCCGTCAAAGTGTATGAGCAAGTCCTCGGCCTCGATGCACACGACGGCCAGGCCCTTTCTGGTCTCAAAGATGCAGCAGCCCTAGCCTCCAATCAACTCAACGGCTGGTCTGAGGCGGAAGACTTCCGCGCACTCATCCGCAACTAGGCTCAGCAGGAAAAATCCGAGCGGGTGAAGGGAATCGAACCCTCGTATGCAGCTTGGAAGGCTGCCGTTCTACCATTGAACTACACCCGCGGAAAACGCTGGGACCTTATCCCAAGCTCCAACCCCGGGCAATCGCGGATTTTGCATTGAGCAAGGACCCTCTCCTCGCTCTCTCATCTCCCTAAACCCACGGACGCGTAGGTTTCTTCTTCCAAAAAAAATGAGGCGCATTTCGCTCATTTACCGACCGATCACCGCAATTTAACGCAATATCCGCTGCCACGGAAAAACGTCGCCGCACCACATCTCTATCCACTTTTCCCATTTCCCACTTAATCGATGACTCCAGCGGAAGTTTCTCAGCCCATTGAACAGCTGCCCTTCCAAAATCATTGCCTTTGATCTCGATCGCGCCCCTCTGAGCGTCCGGCTCCATCGCTTGAAGGCGATTGAGCTCTTTTCTTTCAACCCTAGGAAAGGTCGCCTCAGCAGACCCTAATTCGCGGCGTAAAGAGCTCTGCCGATCTTCTCTCATTGCAACTGTAACCGCTTCTTCTCGCACAAGACTCCCTTCAAAATCGACTGGGGACGCAGTAGCCGGAAATGCGTAACGCAACGGACTGCGGGTTTCCACCGTCTTGACCATGATGGGTGCAGGCTGAGCAAAGCTTCCTTTCCGATCAAGGTCTGCTACCACACCCCTGCTGCCCGGAATATTTGCCGCGGCGAGCTTCTCATTGGTGCATGCCAATGCTGCTCCCGGATCGGAAGCCGGCACCGCAACGCGAAATACAGGGACGGGATGAGCACCCGGCCCCAGCTTGCTTCCATTAAGCGCCAGCGGAACATCGACCAACAAGATTCGTTCACGCCCGGGTTGTGCGAAAGAGGGGGCCGGATCTTCGAACTGCCGGCTAGCAAATCCGGCCAGTGCAATCACCACAGCTCCAATCCCTACTCCAACTCTTATTCCTTCCGAGAAGGAAATTGTTCTTTCACCCATGAACTTTCGATCTCGAGCAAAATCGAGCAACGAACGAAGCATACTGGTTTTTTTTTCTGCCATCGATCGAGTCCCTTAAGAATAACGTCTCTCACGACAAGGACCGCGTCAACCAACCACGTGATAAAGATATCTTAATCTCCCCCGCCCAAATCGGAAAGCACCCCTCAAGCAACTACTCTACGGCTGGGGAGCCTGCGACGACGAAACGGAACGACTTTCAGCCGCCGGAGGACTGCACTTTATTGCGATAGTAGTTCCGGCAAATGTGGCATCTCCCCTACCAGATGCTTCTCTCGGAAGCATCCCGGCCTGCCGATCCTTCGCTTCTTGCATCGCTGCCATCATCGCAATAGTGGGCCCGAGCTGCTCCGGCGGAAAATTCTGAAAGCCCGCTACTTGACGATCGCTGAAAGAAAAAGTCCGCACGCCAGGTCCATCGACCGCCACTCCATTTGCAATTGGACCAGAGCCCTGCGCGGGTAGATCCTCAACCGAAGCACGGCCTCCTGAAATGCCCTGAGCCGCTAATCCCTCTTGAGCACATGCAACCGCAGCCGCCGCTGGCGCGCCACTGCCGACAGGCATTTTTACTCGGACCACAGAAGACTTCCCGTCAGCCGAAGCAGCGCCTGCGCTCCCCGTCGGTACGTCCACTACCAATTGACACTCGCCCTTGACCTGCGGCGCTTCCGTTACCTCAGGCTGAGTTTTACCCGGTCTTCCCGAGCCAAGCCCCAACAAACCTAAAACAAGCGCCGCACCAGCGGTCATTCTACCAACCCGCGGCTGTCCAGATTTCTTGGGTGCGCTGTCTGCCATACTATATAGAACGTCCCGCAAGCGACGCGTAACGTCAACCAACGGCAGGGTGAAGATGCGTTAATCTCTCGCAGGACATTTTCAACGCGAATCCGGGAGTTGCCGCGGCACCGGATCCTCCCCACGGCCTCCCCAAGGATGGCAGCGGCAGATGCGCTGAAGCGCGAGCCATCCCCCGCGTGCTGCGCCGTGGCGGCGAAGCGCCTCGATCGCGTACGCGGAGCAGGTCGGATGAAACCGGCACCACCCTCGCCCGCCGAACATCGCCTTGAGCGGAACCGCGGCGACTTGATAGAGCCGTACCAACAGAATAAGAGCCCGGGCGAGCATCGGTGCAGGATTCCTTCAACCTCCCCTACGCCGCGGAGAGCTGCGCCATCACTTCGGCCGGGATATCAAAGTTGGTGTAGACGTTCTGCACATCGTCCTGATCGTCGAGCGTCTCGCAGAGTTTGAGGATCTGTTCCGCCGTCGCCGCTTCTGTAACCGGCGTCAAGTTTGCAGGAAAGTAAGTGAACTTCGCCGCGGTGGGCGCGAAGCCGGCTCCCTCCAGCGCGACGCGGACCGCATCAAGCTTTTCGGGAGGCGTGACGGCCTCCAGCACGCCTTCGCCGGGACGGACATCCTCCAGGCCCGCATCAAGCGCTGCGCCCAGGATGTCATCCTCCGATGCCTTGGCCGCATCCACCGTCACCAGCCCTTTGCGCGCAAACATCCAGGCGACGCTCCCGGCGCCACCCATGCTGCCGCCGCCCTTGGAAAAGATGCTGCGGATTTCGGCCGCGGTGCGATTCTTGTTGTCGGTCGTGGTCTCGACCAACATCGCGACGCCGCCCGGGCCGTAACCTTCGTATACAATTTCCTCGTAAGATTCGCCGGCCAGCTCGCCGGTCCCTTTTTTGATCGCCCGCTCGATATTATCCGCTGGGACGCTCTCGGCCTTCGCAGCGCTGATCGCTTGTCGCAAACGAGGATTGAAACCCGGGTCGCCGCCGCCGAGCTTGGCCGCCACGGTGATCTCGCGCGAGAGCCGGCTGAAGAGCTTGCCGCGCTTGGCATCCGTTGCGCCCTTCGCGCGCTTGATCTTCGCCCAGTGACTATGGCCTGCCATAAGAGGCCTTACTTAGCCAGCGCGTACGACCGAACGCAACTGAGAAAGGAAGCGCGGTGCTTCTTTGATAGCGATTATAATAGTGAGCTTCCTGGCCCGATACAAAGAACAACTAAAGGAACAGGGAAGAGTAAGAGGGATAGGACCCCAAGGTCTAATAATAATCCCGATTGATCCAAGTGCCGAGAGCCGCCGATAAGACACAGTCCGTAACAGCAACTATGCCCATCGGAAATTAAACATTCATGCCCCCTATTAAACCAAACAATCTTCTATTCCCATAACACTAGGTGCACTACATGCACTGCATGAACATTAAATTTCACCAAAAAGAGTGTTTTTTTGGTTTTTTTGGAAAGTTGGAGAGATTTTAACAGCTTTGGCGTGGTGGCCCCAAATTCCCTTCATCCTCGAGCGGAGTGAGTGAACGCGAACGCAATCGAAGGATTGGTTGCAAAGAACCAAGGCGACCGCACTTCGCTTTAATCGACGTGTGACTGATTGGAGGTGCCCCTGACGCTTCCTGGAAAACCCAACCACTTAGGGGCGTTGAGTACGGGATCGAGGGAAGAAAGGCGATGTCCTTGCTGTCCAGCTATCGGCCCTTCATGCGCACCGAGCAATGCCTGTAGCTTTTCTAATTCCATTTGGGTCTTTATTTGAAACCAAAGGCCGCGCTCAGGAATCCGGGCTGGATCGAAGACCAGCGACCTATCCACTTTGATTTTTTGACGATTATTAATGGAATCCATTTCTAATCGGACTCCATCCGGAACCACAACTTGCACGCCCGATCCAAACTCCACACGTTCCGCAATCAGCATGCCTTCCACGTGAATGCCGACAGGTTGCCCACCCTGCACGCCGCAGTCGCACTCCCAGAGACGGCAGAAGCCGGCTTTGTTTGTGGGACCAAATTCTGCTCCAGCAGGCTGTCCTGGCTCTAAAGCTGTCCCGCCCGCATCCGCAAAAACGGACGTGCCGTCTGCAAGCGTGGTGTGCTTGAGGCTCACCCTTCCTCGGTTAGCCGCTTGAACATTGACGTTCTTGCCAACCGTTACATTCGTGGCAATCACGCCCGCGCAATTAGAATGAAAGAGACGCATATAAATAAAATCCTGAGTGTCTTAATGCCGCAACTCAGCCGTTTCGTCCAGTTGGCAAATTTACTCCAATGCCTTTGTTTGCATCCCGGGGAGTTTGGGGTATGGTCTTGGGTTCGTCGAAATAGACGCCTGCCCCGATGAAACCCGCCTCTCCTGCTGCTGCTAAGCCCCTCATTTATTTGGATAACAACGCCACTACGCGCGTCGCGCCCGAGGTGTTTGAGGCGATGGTCCCGTTTTTGACCGAGGAGTACGGCAACCCGTCGAGCATCTATCAGTTTGGCTCCCGCACCGGCGGCGCACTGGCCAAGGCGCGGGAACAAATCGCTGCGCTTCTCCATTGCGACCCGAAAGAAATCCTTTTCACCAGCTGTGGCACCGAATCGGATAACGCCGCCATCTGGTCGGCGCTCCAAACGACCGGCAAGCGGCATGTCGTCACGACCAGCGTCGAGCATTCGGCCATCATGAACCAAGGCGAGTCGCTCGAGAAGCAGGGGTACCAAGTCACCTGGCTGCCGGTGGATGCAAACGGGATGATTACCCCGCAGCAAGTCGAAGCGGCCATTACCGATCAGACCGCGATCGTCTCGTGCATGTGGGCCAACAACGAGACGGGCGTCATCTTCCCCGTGGAAGAAATCGCCGAGGTCTGCAAGCGCAAGGGCGTCCTCTTCCATACCGACGCGGTGCAGACGCCGGGCAAGCTGCCGCTGGATCTTTCGAAAACGAAGATCGATATGCTTTCGCTCTCGGGTCATAAGTTGCACGCTCCCAAAGGCGTCGGCGTGCTGTACGTAAAACGACGGACGAAATTCTCACCCTACGTCATCGGCGGCGGGCAGGAGCGCGGCAAGCGCGGTGGGACAGAGAACGTCGCCTCGATCGTCGGCATCGGTCGCGCGGCCGAGCTCGCGCTCGAGCGCCTCAGTGAAGAGCAGACGCGCATCCGCACGCTCCGCGACCGGCTCGAGAGCGGCCTGCTGGCCAAGCTTCCGCACTTATACGTCAACGGCGACCGGCAGCGACGCCTGCCCAACACGACCAACATCGCATTCGATTTTGTTGAGGCCGAGAGCATCCTCGTGATGCTCGATGGGCACGGCATTTGCGCCTCGTCGGGTTCGGCTTGTACGACTGGCTCGCTCGACCCCTCGCACGTTCTGTCTGCCATGGGCCTGGCGCCCGCGCGCGCGCGCAGCTGCGTCCGTTTTTCGCTCAGCTATTACAACACCGAGCAAGAGGTCGATCATGCGCTGGCCGTCATCCCGCCGATCATCGAGAAGCTCCGGGCCATGTCCCCGCTGAACGAAAATCACCCGGATAACGATGCGTACGACGTCGAGGCCGCCCGCGAGCGCGAAGAAAAGCTTATGGCCCAGGTGATGGCCAAGATTAATGAGTAAGGCTTCAAACGGCCCCCATTAGTCTCGACCTTTCTGGGCACGTCGACTAAGCTCCGGCGTATGGTTTCTCTTCTTTGGTTTCTCCTCATCGGACTCCTCGCCGGGTGGCTGGCCAGCCGCCTGATGAAATCGAGCAAGCAATCCTCCCTAGGCAAGTGCCTGCTGGTTGGCTGCTTGGGCGCGATCGTCGGCGGGGTCTTGGTCAACCTGCTGGGCTTTGCCGCCTACGGCCTCCTGGCCTCGATCGTCACGGCGACCTTGGGCGCGATGCTCCTGCTCTGGATTTTTCGCTAGAGTAAAACCGGCATAACTCACTGCCGATTAATTACTTATGGAGCTCTTCCGCCCATGATGCCCAACCGCAAAAACGCCGCTTGGGATTGGTGTCTGCACCAATGGCTCCTCCACAAACTGCAACATCGCTTCCACACGATCCACGTCCGGGGGTTGGCCAACCTACAGACCATTGCCGCCGACCGGCCGACTGTCGCTTTCAGCAATCACACCAACCAGTGGGATCCATCGCTGGTCTTCTTCCTCGCCCAGCAGGCGCGGCATAAAGATTTCTACTGCATGATGGAAGAAAGCCAGCTGCAGCAGTCCCGCTTCCTGACGCGCCTGGGCGCATTTGCCATCGACCTCAAAAGCCCCATCCGCGCCGCCGCCGCCGTCCGGTACGCGATGCGCCTGCTGCAATCTCCTTCGCACCTCATCTGGGTCTTCCCCCAAGGAGAGATGGCCTCGCCGCGCATCAAGGTGAAGGCCAAGCCGGGGATTGAGCACCTCGCCAAACAGGCGTCGCACGCGCAGATGCTCCCGGTGGCGTTCCGGTACGAATTCTTCCGCAAGGAAAAGCCCGAGGCCTTGATTGAGATCGGCGCCCCCTTCCCCGCGACCGCGCTCACCGAAGCACGCGCGCAGGAAGAATGCCAGCGGCAGGTCGATAAGCTCGAACGCGCCGTCCTGCTCGAGGACCTCACCGGCTTCGTCCCGCTCCTGCCGCCGCTCGTGACGCCGTATCAGAAGTGGAAGCGGATGCGGAGGGCGCTCGCCGCCAAGTTCATTGCCAAACCAACGCTCACTCCGCCCACGCGCTAAAGCCAACTGCGGCTTTGCTTAGGCAAGCGTACGACCGCACGAGATTTAACCGGGCTAAATTTCTGGGTCCCGGTCTCGATCCGAGCGCTTTCCAAGCTTAAGACCCGGGACTTTCGCATTCAATCCATGTGCTCTGATGCGATCTGGAGGACCGCCCGTTGTCACAGCCGGTTCGTCAGGTGCTTCTAACATGGATACAAATGCTCTAGTTAGCATTCTAGCGCGACCGTGACGAACCCGCCCATCACGATCTGGATGACGCCTTGTACGCTCTGGTTTGGGTACTTCGGGTGTGGCACTAGGTTCTCTACGGGAATTATCTGGCATAGGCTCTCCTTGTCACCATTGAACGTACCGCAGTGGGTCAGTAGCGTCATCCGAAAAATCACGTTTCTTAAAATCTTAATAAACAGGTGGACGTTTTGACGGCCTAGCAATAATAGAAAAGCCTATGGCAGCTACATCTGATTCCATCTTCGCGTGGGCCGACTCTGTCAGGGAACTATTTGGCATTCCAGGAAAGACACCGATTACAGAAGGCAACGAACGATACCTTGTATTCGCGCAAGATTCCGTCAGCACCAGCGTGGCAGCAGCCTTCGGATGGCAATATGACCAACCAGTGGTTGTTGTCCATACTTCTGGCACAGCTTGGCGGTCTGACTTGGGTGCAAAAGCACGTGACTTCAATCATTTCATCTTTTCCCGACGGACGGGGCAACTGCTTGAAGTCTCAAAATGCAGCGACCTTAACGCAATCAGGATCTCTGAAATGCGCAGCGGTCCTTTGATTGCAAACGTTGATCCCAGCCTTCCTTCTGTTCGACTGCACTCGATTGCCGGTAGCGAGCTTGAAGGCTCCAGCTCTGTAGACGGCCAAGACCATCAGGTAGAAGTAGCCTAGTCGCATCTCCCGGCTTGTAGGATGGTTTGGCCGTTGCTTGAATGGGTGCATGCCTTTCGACCTCAAGCGCCTGATCGAATCCCGCCGCGGGGAGAATTACACGCTGCACGAGCGGCACATGAACCGGACACTGGTGGCCGTCCAGCGCGCGATCCGGTTCGATAAAGTCTACACCCGCGCTGAGGGTGCGTACCTGTACGATGCGGAGGGGAACGACTACCTCGATTTTATCTCGGGCTTCGGCGTTTACGGCATGGGCCGCAACCACCCGGCGCTCAAGCAAGCGATCCGCGATACGCTCGACCTGGACCTGCCCAACATGGTGCAGCTCGACTCGGCGCTGCTCAGCGGTCTTCTAGCCGAGGCGCTCACGCAACGGCTCGCCAAGCAGGGTGCGGGCCACCTGGACTCGGTCTTCCTTTGCAACAGCGGAACCGAAGCGGTGGAAGGGGCGATCAAGTTCGCACGCGCCGCGACGGGTAGGCCGCGCATCATCACCTTGGTCAATTCTTACCACGGCCTGACGTACGGCGCGATGTCTGCGACGGGGAATCCGTACTACCACGAAGGCTTTGGCCCGTTCCTCCCCGGCTTGGAGACGAAGGTTGAGATTGGCGACATCGCGGCGCTTGAGCACGAGCTCAAAAAAGGCGACGTGGCCGGGTTTATGGTCGAGCCGGTGCAAGGCAAGACGGTCAAATTCCCGAAGGACGATTTTTTCAATCGCGCGCAGGCGCTTTGCCGCAAGCACGGCACGCTCTTTATCTGCGATGAAGTGCAGACGGGCTTGGGGCGCACGGGCAAGTGGTTCGCGTTCGAGCATTGGAACTTGGAGCCGGACCTCATCATGCTGGCCAAGGCGCTCAGCGGCGGCTACGTCCCCTGCGGCGCGATCGTCACCCGGCGCGCGATCTACCAGAAGACGTTCTCGCGGATGGACCGGTGCATCATCCATTCGACCACATTTGGCCGCAACAACCTCGCGTGCGCGTGCGGTCTCGCGTCGCTTGCCGTGATCGAAGAAGAAGGCTTGGTCGAAAACGCCGCGCGCATGGGCGCCGAGCTCGAGCGCCGGCTGAATGATCTCAAACAAAAGCACAGCGTAATCCATCATGTGCGCGTCAAAGGCTTGATGGGCGCGATCGAGTTCGGCGAGCCCAAGTCACTGCTGGGCAAGGCCGGCTGGAAGTTCGTCCGCACGCTCGACTCGAGCATGTTCCCCCAACTGGTCGTCACCCCACTGCTCACGCAACACCGCATCATCGCACAGGTGGCGGCGAATAAATCTGATACGCTTAAGTTCATCCCACCGCTCATGATTGGTCAGGCGGAGGTCGATCGGTTCGTCAACGGCATCGACGACGTGCTGGGGCAACTGGGCAAGTTCCCCGGACCGATCTGGGAACTGGCCAAGGGCTTTGCCACCGCCATGAAAGGCAACGCCGCCCTTGCCCGGGATGAGCGCGCTTCAGATGTGTACGCGCCCGCCCCGGCAGCCGAAGTTATTCCAGAACCCGAAACTGCCAAAGTTTAACCCAGTTCTTTAAAGCGTGTTTAATATAAAAATCCTCCAGCGCTTCCTCCCGCTCGCCATTCTTTCGATTACAACGTGCATTGCTTTCGGGCAAACGCAGGCGCCGATTGTTGTCGGTGATTTGATGAACTACTCCTTATGCGCGGAATATACGCATCCGTACCGCAACGGCTGGCAGATGGCTTTGGACGAAATAAACGCAGCGGGCGGCGTGCTCGGACGTCCGCTCAAAGTGATCTCGCGTGATTATAAAGGAGATCCCGGCATGGCCGTCCGCGTCGCGGAAGAACTCGTCAAGAGAGACCAGGTGGTCATGCTGACGGGAACTGATTGGGATAACATAGGTCTGGCAGTCTCATCGTTTTCCAAGCGCCGGAAAGTTCTCTTCATCAAAGGCATGAACGGCACCAGCAAACACATTTGGCAGGAGGGGCATCGGTACGCCTTCCGCCTGGACGTCGCTAACTACACCTACGCCGAAATTATGGCGGAGGAAGCGGCGAAACTCCCCGCCAAGCGGTGGGCGTTTGTCGCGCCCAACTACGAGTTTGGACGATCGATGGTCGCAGATTTCCAAGCAGCCCTAAAAAAGCGCCGCCCGGATGTGGAGTTTGTTGCAATGCAATGGCCTACTAACCAAAAACTAGACCCTGCACCGACGGTGCAGGCGCTACTGCATGCCAAGCCAGATGCCATCTTCAACGTCACTTTTGGCGCAGACATTTCACGCTTGATACGCCAAGGACGCGATCGCGGACTGTTCGACGGCCGTCGGCCGGTGATCAGCGTCATCACCGGAATTCCCGAAGAGCTGGAGCCGCTTGGCAAGGAAATGCCGGTGGGATGGATTACTTGCGGATTTCCTTACGAAGATATTACCACACCGACGCATCGGGCCTTTCTGCAACGATATCATGCACGTTACGGGAAAAATCCCGGTTGGGCCGCTTTCGTGGGCTACCACGTCCTGAAAACAGCAGCAGCCGCGATTGAGAAAGCCGGCTCCTTGGAGACGGAAAAATTGGTCGATGCGATGGAGGGGCTAACGCTCGAGTCAACGATCGGGCCTGTCACCTACCGCGCGTCCGATCATCAATCAACGCTTGGGGTGTGGGTCGGCAAGACCGGCTTTGTCAAAGGCAAGCCAACGATTGTCGATTGGGTCTACAAACCGGGTGATGCGTACCTTCCCAGCCCCGAAGAAGTAAAAAAGCTTCGGCCGGCGCAGTAGCGCACGATCAATGAAAATATCGAAAGTTGCGTCATCCCGAGCGAAGCGACAGCGAAGTCGACGGATCTGGGTTCTATAGGTATCGCGTCATTCATGCGGACGAAGATTTCTCGACTGCGCCTACGGCTCCGCTCGTAATGACGAATGTTAATTAAACACCCACGATTTCCCGCTTCCTTTCTTCACTGATTTTGATACCATCCCCACATGCTCGCAAAATCCACCATTCTCTTCGGCGTTTTCTTAATCATCCTCGGGCTGATCGGTTACACGACCAGCTTCACCCAAAGCACCACAGCTCTTATCCCCGCATTGCTTGGGATGCTCCTGATGGCGCTCGGCGGCTTGGCTCTCAAAGAAACCAACCGCAAAGTCGCCATGCATGTCGCGGCGCTCGTAGGTCTCATCGGCTTTCTCGGCAGTGCCTCCCGCTTCCTGATGCACCCGGATGCGAGCACCTTCGCTCGTCAGATGCAGGCCATGACGGCGATCGTCTGCGCCGCGTTTCTGGTCCTGTGCGCTCACTCTTTCGTGACCGCCCGCCGGAACCGATAGTCGGTCCTTTTTTTTGAACCGCGGCTTTACTTACGCCGCGAGCTCTTTCCCCCGCGTGCCTGCAGATGGCGCGGGGGCTTTGGCTTCCGCTGCGTTGAATGCTCTTCCCGCTTTTTCTGCGACGGACCTCGTCTTAAATTCATCACCGCTGTCTTGACGCGCGGCCGCAGCACAAAATGGATCGGTGCGCCTTCGAGTTGAAATTCTTCACGGACCTGCAGCTCCAAGTATCGCTGATACGCGGGCGTTAAAAGCGCCGGCTCATTCACAAAGAGGATAAAGTTGAGGCCCGCACGCCCGCCGCGCTGCCGCTGGTCTCGTTCTCTGCCTCGGCGGCGTTTCGCATCCTTGCCAGCGGGACCCGTCGCTGGTTCCGGCGTGGATTCTCCCGTTTGTTGCGTCGCGTAATAAATTTTGAACCGGCGCCCTCGGATGATCGGCGGCAAGTATTGGTCGAGCGCCCGTGAAAGGACGCGGTTGAGCGTGCCCGTTGAGACGATCGTCTTAGCATTCGTTCCCACCTTCGCAGCAACGGCCAGCAGCGCGCCTACACGCGTCCCCGTCTTGGCACTCACAAACACCACCGGGACGTGCGCCATGAAAAAGAGATCCGCCCGGACTTGCTCCGCAAATTCCCGCTGCTTGATGATGCCGCCATCCCCTTGCTCCTGCGCGAGGTCCCACTTGTTGACGGCAATCAGGCACGGCCGGCCCGCCTCGGCAATGAGACCTGCAATTTTTTTATCCTGCATCTGCACACCGACCGTCCCGTCGATCACCAAAATGCAAATATCCGCCCGGTTGATCGCATGCGCGCTGCGCGCCGTCATCGCCCGCTCGAGCTCATCGCGCACCTTGGTGCGAGGGCGCATCCCCGCCGTATCGATCAAGCACAGCTGCGTATCTTTCACGCGGCAGATGACGTCCACCGCATCGCGCGTCGTGCCGGGTTTATCGGCAACGATTACCCGCGCTTGGCCCGTGATCGCATTGATGAGCGACGACTTCCCGACGTTCGGCCTGCCCAAAATCGCGAGGCGTAAAAGTGGAACGCGCGGGCCCGCCTCCACCGGCTCGGGCTCCGGCCAGTCGGCCATCACCTTCTTGAGCATGGAATCGATCCCTCGCCCATGCGCCGCGGAGACGGCAAAAGGCTCACCAAAACCGAACGAGAAAAAATTCGAGGCGAGTCCGTCCGCACGCTCATCGTCCAACTTATTGACGACCACCCAAATGCGCGGCCGGCTCCGGCGCAGGCGGCTGGCGATCGCCTGATCGAGCGGCGTGATGCCTTCGCGCCCGTCCACGATCAGGAGCACATCGGTCGCAGATTCGAGCGCGATCCCCACTTCCGCCTCAATCGCACTGCCAAACCCCTCCGCGTCTTCCACGCCGATGCCGCCGGTATCTACTAGTGTGAAGACGTGGCCGCTGCGTCGAATATCCGCCACGAGCCGATCGCGCGTCGTCCCGGGCCGGTCGAACACGAGGGAAATTTCCCGGCGCGCAATCCGGTTAAAAAGCGCCGACTTGCCGACGTTGGGCCGGCCGACGATCGCCACGACGCGGCCGCTCATGACTTGGTCCGCCTTTTAACGGCCCATGCGGTGTAATAAATATCGGTCCCCTGCGCGATGTACTTGCCGGTAGAAACCAGCGCCGCCACCGCGGTGATGGTCGAACAGATCATAAAAAGGGTTTGCATGCGCAGAAGGCTGGCGGCAATCGCGATAAAGACACACGCCGTGCCTACTTTTCCGCTCCAGTGGGGGCGGACGTAGACGTGGCCCTGCAATTGCCTGAGCAGAAGATAGCCGATGAGCAGCACAATGTCTCGTCCTACAATCAGCAGCGCAAACCAGACCGGAAAGCGCGGCAGCGTTTCAAACGGAATAAACGTCAGCGCAAAAAGCCCGACGAGCTGCAGGAGCTTGTCTGCCATCGGATCCAAGAACGCGCCCAGCTCGGTCCGCTGGCCATGATACCGTGCCAAGTAGCCGTCGATTCCATCGGAGACGGCAGCGCTAAAGAAAATCCAGAACGCCGCCATGCGCCAGCCCTCCTGACCTGTCAGGTAATATTCCATCACGCACGCCAGCCAGACGGGCACCAGCCCCAGTCGCAGAAGGGTGATGCGGTTGGCCCAGGTCATGCCGCTATTTTTCGCCGCGGCAACCCCCAGCGGCAATAACATTTTTGAGAAGCCGCTTAGGAGCGGGTCGGCTGACCTTTTGTCTCAATCGCCCTCTGCAATCGCCCGAGCACCCGATCGCGGCCCAGGACTTCAAGCAGATGATACAAGCTGGGGCCCACCGGACGCCCAGAGACGGCCAGCCGCGTGGGATGAATGAACGCGCCGGTCTTTTGCCCAGTATCCGCCGCCAGCTGTTTGAAGAGCGTTTCGAGCCCCGCTGCTGAAAAATCAGCCGTGCCGCTCAACTTTTCGCGGAGCCGCTGCAAATTCTCGATTCCTGTCGCGGTAAAATCTTTCGCCGCCGCTTTCGCATCGTAGGAAAAATCATCCCGGAAAAAGCAGGACATCCAGTCCGGAATCTCCCGGCCAATCTTGATCTTCTCTCGAACGATCTCCAGCGCCGCACGGAAGTATGCTGAGTCGACCGTTGCATCGCTTGCAAGCACGCCATGCTCGGCGAGCATCTTGCGTGCCATCGGCTCGATTTTTTCGAGCGGCAGCGCGCGCATGTACTCGCCATTCATCCAGAAGAGCTTGTCCTTATCAAACTGCGCATTGCCCCGATGAATTTGCGGCAGATCGAACTTCGCGACGATCTCCTCCAGCGGCAAAATCTCGCGGTTATCCTTGGGCGACCAGCCGAGCAGGCACAGGTAGTTGCACACCGCCTCGGGCAAGTACCCCTGCTCGATGTAATCAGCGACCTTCGCGCCATCGTCCCGCTTGCTCATCTTGGAGCCGTTGGGGTTGAGGATGAGCGGCAGGTGCGCGTATCGCGGTGGCTTTTCGCCCAGCGCCGTGAAGATCTCCAGATGCTTGGGAGTGTTCATCAAATGCTCCTCCCCGCGGATGACGTGGCTCACTTGCATCTCCAAATCATCGATGACATTGCCATAGTGAAAGAGGAAGCTGCCGTCCTTGCGCATGAGCACCAAGTCGGGCTCTTTCGCGCGATCGATCACCACATCGCCGCAGATGAGATCGGGCACCGTGATCGGCGTCTTGGGGATTTTAAGCTTCACCGCGCCTTCAGACTCATACGCATGCCCGCTCTTGAGCAACTTTTCGAGATGCCGCCGATAAATCTCGCTGCGCTGGCTTTGGAAGTACGGGCCAAACGCGCCTTTGCTCCCGCCGCCTTCGCTCTCCGGAATCGGGCCCTCGTCCCAATCCACGCCCGCCCAACGCAGGCCGTCGAAGATGATCTGCACGGCCTCTTTGGTATTGCGCGCCGCGTCGGTATCTTCGACGCGCAAAATGAACGTGCCGCCGTGGTGCCGTGCGTAAATCCAATTGAAGAGCGCCGTCCGCACGCTGCCAATATGCAGCATACCGGTGGGTGACGGCGCGAAACGAACGCGGACGGATGAATTGCTCATGTGCTTAAACTTTTACTTCAAGCGCCGACGCGGGCGGGCGAGACCTCCTCCGCGCGAATCGCTCCAAATTTGGAATAGAGATACCGCTCGGCCGACGTCCCCTTCTTCGCTTCGGTCTGCACTTTCTCCAGGCCGCGCTCCTTGAGACGCGCCAAGCACCGGTGAAGGAGCGCCGTGCCAATTCCACGGCAACGGTATTCATCCAGCACGCAGACGCCGCCGGGCAAGTGGTCCGCGCGATCGGCCACCGGATCGATACCGGCCACTGCAATCAAGCGGCTGCCGTTGCGGATGCCCAAAAATTCAATCCCGTTTTCCGGCCACTTGGCAAAAAGCGCCTGCACCTCTTCCAGCTTGAGAGTCATCTCGGTGCTCCACGCCGGCTCCATCGAGTACGCGCGGACAATGACGTCCGCCACGTCATGAATCATCGCCGGAGTCGCCGTCATAACCTGATAGGCATCATCCAAGCCGCCGCCTGAAGCAGGCAGGCTCGTCAAATTCCAACTGAAACGAACCAATCGCGTCTGCATAAATTCCTCGCGCAAGTAGTTTGACGCTTCCACGCATGCGCGCAAGTGAATTTGCGTGTTGATCGTGCTGGCCCCACTTTACCCCATCGTCATCCCGAGCTTGTCGAGGGATCTGGCTTCTGCAGGGTTGCATGGGTGAAGCGGACCGCAGCAACCAGCTTGTAACTCCACCCACCCAGATCCCTCAACTGCGCTATCGCTTCGTTCGGGATGACGAATCTGCCAAACACCATTGACAATCCTATGCGCAATCGGTAACAACTGCCCGCCGTTCCCTAAAATTTATGCGCCGCATCCGAGTCCGCACCATCTTCACCGGCGGCTTTGCAATTTTGCTCGGCGTGCTCGCCTACGCGGTCGGCATCCACTCCTTCCTCGTCCCCAATGGACTCATCGACGGCGGCGTCACGGGCATCTCGATGCTTTTTGCGCGCACGACGAAGATTGAGCTCTCCTGGTTTCTCGTCGCCATCAACTTGCCGTTCATCGCGTGGGGCTTCTTTCAAATCGGTCGCGCATTCGGCGTGATCTGCGCGGCCAGCATCACCGGCGTCGCACTGATGCTCCTGGCACTCCCACTGCCAGTCGCCACTAGCGATTTGCTGCTCTCTGCTGTCTTTGGCGGATTTTTTATCGGAGCGGGCATGGGGCTGACGATCCGTGGCGGCGGCGTCTTGGACGGGACGGAAATCTTCGCGCTCATCGTCACGCGCCGAACCCCCTTCTCGGTCGGCGATATCATCCTGGGCCTCAACGTCGTCATTTTCACGATTGCCGCCTTCACACTTGGGATTGAGCCGGCGCTCTACTCGGTCCTGGCGTACTGGTCCGCGGCACGCACGGTCGACTTCATCCTGTCGGGCATTGAAGAATTCAGCGGCGTCACCATCGTCTCCGAGCATTATCAGCAAATCAAGGAGGCGATTCACGAAGAGCTCAAGCGGGGCGTTACGCTCTACCAAGGCCGCGGTGGCTACCGGAATAACCCGATTCAAATTGTTTTTTGCGTGACGACGCGTTTGGAGCTGCCCCGGCTGCGGCGGCTCGTGCGCGAGATCGATCCCGATGCGTTCTTCACGAGCCACGGATTGGACGATGCCAGCGGCGGGCTCACCCATCGGCGGCTTGGCGGGTATGTTCCGCACTAAAACTATTTCCGTCATTTCGAGCGAAGCGATAGCGAAGTCGAGAAATCTTCGCCCGCAGGGCGACGCCAAACCTTAGAACCCAGATCCCTCGACGTCGCTCGGGATGACAGTAGGGTGAAGCCTCTTTACTTCTCTTTGAGCGCAACGCGCAGCAAATCCTCTGCATCCTGCTCAATCACCCGGCGCAAGATGGGGTGCGGCGCGCGCTTGAGCACGTATTGAATGAGCCGCTGCATCTCTTCCTCGCTCACCAACGGCGGCGCGAGCACTTCCTCTTCCAGTCCATTATCGACGAGCTCCCGGCCCGACTGGCCCATCAGGCTGTAGCAAAGGCGCCGGAGCTGCCCGGCGAACGACTCGTCCTGCTCGATCGCCTTTTTCATTGAGCGGTCTGCCTGCACCGCCATCTGCCCGAGCATGGATAAATTTGCCGTCTGCGTCCGCTCCAAATCGGGGCGTATCGATTTTTCGAGAACGAGCGCTGCCAAATTAATCGGCTGGCGAAATTCCTGCGGCTCGAGGTCCGCCGTCATAAAGACGATCAGGTAACTATCCTGTCCCAGCAGCCGTGCGTAGAGCGCCGTCCGCTCGTACACCAGCCGGAATTCCTGCGTGCGTACCCCTGCCTGCCAACTCAGGCCCGCCATCTGCAGCACCTGCTGGCCGATTCGTTGCAGCACTTCATCATTATATTCGTTCGGGACGCGCCGGGACAAAATGCGCAGGAAAGAATCAAACACGAAAGCCGCCTGGACTCCTGGCAGCGAGACCACCTGCTCCAACGCGTTTTGCATGCTCATAAAAATCGTGGCTCCTATTTTTTTCCGCTGCGCAGCATGGCCTCAACATCATCCATCGCCGTGCCGTCATTTTTACAAAGCGCCGCGACCATCCCATTGCCGTCGCGCGTGGCGATCATGCGGTACCGATCGGTCGTCAGCGTCCAGTACGCCAGCCGTCCCATCCCCAGCGTCTCGCCCAATCCGCGCGACCGTTGGAAAAATTCCCCGAGCCAATCCGTCGGCTCATACGACGCGTTCGGCGCCTCGAACGCCGTCGTCGCTTGGGCGCCGCTCACTTGCACAAGCTTCGTCAGGCCCGGCAGCCGCTGCAAAACTTCCTGCCCCGCCGGCAGTGCGCCGGTGATTCCCGTGGAAGTTCCGCCCGTCCCTGATGCCGTCGGGATAGAAAATGCCGGCGCGGGAGCCCCCACTGCAACGTTCCCCGCGACCGTTTTGGCGTCGAGCAACTGCTCGATCTTGTCCCAGAGCGAGCGGCGGATGCCCAGCGGCAAGCCCGTCACGTAATACTCGGCCAAGGTCCACGACAAAATCTGCGCCAGCGCGTCCTTGCCCCAACTCGCCGCGTAATTCGCTTCGATGAGCTCTGCATCCTTAAAATAAAGGAACGCCGTCTCGCCGGTAGAATCGGTCACGGTCAGCATGCAATCGCGCTGCGGAACGCATTCGTGCACGACAATATCAGCCAGCTTCATCGGATAGGTACCCTTACCAAAAGCAGCCGCGACAAACCAGCCCTAACCTTTTTGCTCCGGCAGCACAAATGTGAACGGGGTGGTGAAAATTTCCGGCCCGAATTCTTCCGCGAACCGAGCTTGCAACGCAGGGACCCGGTCCATCGCCTCCACCAGCACGAAGACGCCCGCGCCACTCCCCGTCATCAGCGCGTCCCACGTCTCGGGTTGACGTTGGAGCCACGCCTTCGCATCGGCGATCCAGGTGTACTTTTCAAACACCGGCGGCTCCAGATCATTGTACAATTCGACGCCGTTGAGTGATTTTCCGCTTACGCCCCGCCGCGGATTGCGCGCATACGTCTGATACGCCCACGGCGTCGGCACGCCGAACCCCGGCAGCGCCAAAAATCCTCCTGGCAGCGTCGGACGCCAGTCCAGCGGCTCGACGATCTCCCCGCGTCCGCGGCACATCGCCGCCCCCGGACTCAGGAAAAACGCGACGTCGCTGCCGATCTGGGCGCAAATCTCCGAGAGCGCGACGTCGGAGGCATCCACGCTGCACATTTTCCGCAGCAGCAGGAGCGTCTTGGCAGCGTTCCCGCTGCCGCCGCCGAGGCCCGCGCCCGCCGGAATCCGCTTTTCCAGATGCAGCCGCACGCCGTCCTTCACGCCGAAGCGCTCGCGGAAGAGGCGCACCGCGCGCACCGCCAGATTCTTATCGTCGGTCGGCAGCGACGCATCCGAGCAGGTACACTCAATGGCGTCACCGGGAATTTTCTCCACGGTAATGGTATCTGACAGCGAGATGGGGATCATCAGCGTCTCAAGTTCATGGAACCCATCGGGCCGCTTGCCGGTGATGCGCAGGTTCAAATTGATTTTGGCTGGCGATTCAATAACCACGCGCGTTAGGCTGCCACACGCAATGCCAACCGACAAACTCATTGTAGCGCTCGACCACGACCGCGCCGTCCAGTCGCTCTCCCTCGTCAAGACGCTGCAGAATAAAATCCGCTTCTTTAAAATCGGCAGTCAGCTTTTCACGCGCGAAGGCCCGGCGATTGTTCGGAACACGATCGCACAGGGCGCAGACGTTTTCCTAGATCTCAAGTTCCACGACATCCCGCAGACGGTCGCCAATGCCGTCGCCTCCGCGGCCGCGCTCGGCGCACGATTTGCGACGCTCCATGCCTGCGGCGGACGGGAGATGCTCCAAGCGGCCGCGCGTGCTGCAGAAGGAACGCAACTGCAACTGCTCGCCGTCACCGTCCTGACAAGCTCGAATGAAGAAACTCTGCGCGAAATCGGCTGCACGCGTTCGGTGCAAGAGCAAGCACTCGCCCTCGCACGCCTCGCGGTGGAAAGCGGAATCCCTGGGCTAGTCTGCTCCCCGCTTGAGCTGGACCTGCTCCGGAAAGAACTGCCGAAAGAAACGATCCTCGTCACGCCCGGCATTCGCGGCCCGGGGGATGCGTCGCAAGATCAAAAGCGAACGCTCGCCGCCGACGAAGCGCTGCGTCGCGGCGCCAGCCATCTGGTCATCGGCCGACCCATCACCCACGCGACAGATCCCGTCGCCGCGGCGCAGAAAATCCTGCACGCGTGCGCGGGACTCGTTTAAACTTACGCTGCCTTGGCCAGCGCGTCCTGGATGGCCTTAAAGTTAGGTAAATCCTTCGGCGTTGGCGTCTGCTCGGCATAGACAATCTTGCCTTGGGTATCGATCACAAACGCCGCGCGGGCCGCTGTGTCACCAATTCCGGCCAAGCCCGGAAAAACAACGTCGTACGCCTTGATCACTTTTTTATCCAAGTCGCTGAGTAAGGGGACGGTGATCCCCTCTTTCTGCGCCCACGCTTCTTGTGCGAACGGACTGTCGACGCTGATGCCATAGACATCCGCGTTGAGCTCGCGATAAGGAGCCATGCCACCCTCAGAAACATCGCAGAGCTCCTGCGTGCAAACGCCGGTAAAGGCGAGCGGGAAGAACAGCAGCACGAGCTTGCGCTTGCCGATCAGATCGTTCAAGCGGACGTCTTTGAGTTCCTCACCCGATTTTGTTTTGAGGGTAAAATCGGGGGCTTTGGTTCCAACAGCGAGTGGCATAGAGAGTTCTCCTAGGAGGTTATAAGAAGGATTGGGTTTTCTGGCATTAGGCGCGCGCGTGACGGCGATTCGGACGGTAATCACCACCGTCTTCATCGCGATCATCGCTCGGGCGTTCTTCCCGTGTTTCGCCTTCGCCCGGAGGACGGTCGCGCAGCGCGGCCTTGCGGCTCAGCTTGCACTTGCCGTTGGGCTCTTTGCCGATGCATTTGACCCACACCATATCGCCCATGCGAGCCACGTCTTCCATCCGGTTGACGCGGGATTCGCCCCACTCCGAGATGTGCACCAAGCCGTCGCGGCCCGGCAGCACTTCTACGAAAGCGCCGAATTCTTTAATGGTCACGATCTTGCCGTGGTAGAGCTTGCCAACTTCGATCTCGGCGGTAATCCCCTCGATCATCTCCTTAGCGCGCGCCATGCCGGCCTCGTCGTGGGAGTAGATGCGAACGGTGCCGTCGTCCTCGACGTTCACCTCGGCGCCTGTCTCGGCGACGATGCTTTTAATCATCTTGCCGCCTGGCCCGATGACCATGCCGATTTTCTCGGGATCGATCTTCATCGTCACGATCCGCGGAGCGTACTTGGAAAGCTCGTTGCGCGGCGTCGCGAGAATTTGATCCATTGCGTCGAGGATTTCCATCCGAGCCGTCTTGGCTTGATCGACTGCCTCTTTGAGGATCGCCAGCGGAATTCCCGGCAGCTTCAGGTCGAGCTGATAGCCAGTGACGCCCTTGCGGGTGCCCGCCAGTTTAAAGTCCATGTCGCCGTAGTGATCTTCCGAGCCGATGATATCGGTGATCGTCAGATACTCCGCCATTGCGCCTTGCGCGTTGTACTCGCTGACCAAGCCGACGGAAATACCCGCGACCGGAGCCGTGAGCTTTACGCCCGCGTCCATCAGCGCCAAGCAGCCGCCGCAAACCGATGCCATCGAGGTCGAGCCGTTGGACTCGGTGATCTCGGAGGCGATGCGGATCGCGTACGGGAAGTCGGTCACAGACGGAACGACCGGCAGGAGCGAGCGCTCGGCCAACGCGCCGTGGCCGATTTCGCGGCGATTCAAACCGCCGACACGGCCGGTTTCACCCACGCTAAACGGCGGAAAGTTGTAGTGGAGGATAAACCGCTTGCTGGTGTCGCCGCCGGTGTAGCCGTCCATCTCCTGAGCTTCGTCGATCGGCGCGAGCGTCGTCAAGCAGACCGCCTGCGTCTCGCCGCGGCAGAACAAGGATGAGCCGTGCGTGCGCGGCAAAAAGCCCGTCTCGCCCGAAATGGGGCGCACGTCTCGCGCGCCGCGACCGTCGCAGCGTTTTTTCTTCTTGAGAATGCTGCTGCGGAACACTTCCTGCTCCATCGCGCCAAAGGCCGAGTTGATGTCAAAATCACTCGTCTCAGGGAATTGCTCTTTAACCTTGGCCTTCACCTGCTCGCGCAAGGCGCCGACCGATTTGGACCGTTCCACCTTGGAAGGTTGATAGAGCGCCGCCTCGATCTTATCACCGGCGACGGAGGTCGCGATGGCGAGCAACTCGGGCTTGGGCACGTAGAGCGGAAGCTGCCGCTTGGGCTTGCCGACTTTCGCGGCGAGCTCTTTCTGCAGCTTGATGGAAACTTGCACCTGCTCTTGCGCAAACTCGAGGGCCTGCTTGAACTCGTCATCCGAGAGCTCCAGCGCGCTGCCTTCGATCATCAGCACTTCCTTCTCGGTGCCGACGTAGACCAGGTCCAGATCGCTATCGGCCATCTGCGCGTGCGTCGGATTGCAGACCCACTGGCCTTTGATCCGGCCGACGCGGGCGGCGCCGATCGGGCCGGCGAACGGAATGTCTGAGATCATCAGCGCGGCTGAGGCCCCGTTGATGCACAGAATGTCGGGATCGTTCTGCCCATCGGCAGACATGACCGTCGCAATGATCTGCGTGTCATAGTAATACCCTTTGGGCAGGAGCGGCCGCAGCGGACGGTCGGTCATGCGCGCGGTCAAAATTTCTTTCTCGGTCGGGCGGCCTTCGCGGCGGAAGTAGCCACCGGGGATGCGGCCGACGGCGCCGGCGCGCTCGCGGTACTCGACGGAGAGCGGAAGCCAGTTCTGTCCTTCCTTGGTGGTCGTCGCAGAGGTCGCGGCGACATCGACGACTGTCTCAACGTATTCGACGGTGACATAGCCATCGGCCAGTTTGCCGCGCTTGCCGGCTTCGAAAGTGATCGCGCTTCCGCCGAATTGAGCGGAGACCCGGACGGGCTTAGGGAGATTGTTTTTAGTTTGCATGTGGTATTTTGCTTTCTTCCTTATTATGTGTGAGTTATGTGCATTCCAGCGGTCTTGAACGAGAACCCTGCTATTAATGTCAGGGAAAAGTTGGATCGCCTATAAGTTGCACTGATGTGCAACCAGCCCATTCGCGCTTTTGATGAAGCTCTGAGCGAACCAGCGGGGAAACAGAGGACAAAGAAGCCTTTTACGGTCGGGCCGGTAAAAGCTTATTTGTGCTCTGGACTTCCCCATGAAGGAACGAAGCGTCAGCGCGAGGGACGGGTTGCGTTAGAGTTAAAATATTAAAAGCAGCTTGTTGCAAGCTACTTACGTAAATTGAGCTTATCGATGAGCTTCTTGTAGCTCTCCGGAGCAACACGCTTAATATACAGGAGCAGCTTGCGGCGGCGCTCAACCAAGTTGAGCAGCCCACGGCGGGAGCTGTGGTCCTTGGTGAACTTTTTAAGGTGCTCGATGAGCGCATTAATACGCCCACTCAGGAGCGCAATTTGTACATCCGCCGACCCGGTGTCGGAGCGGTGAGTCTGAAAGGTCTGGACGACCTCGGCCTTCGTTGTCATGTCAAAAATTATTAAGAATTAAGAGCCGGGACTGTACGCGCCCATGTCTTTTTAAGTCAAGCCCTTTCTACATTAAACTCACCTATTTTCCCTCGTAAATTTATGACATAAACATTGTTTTCACGCAGTGGGGGCTGCTACGATTTCTTTTCACAAAAACGCGGTCCTCATAGCAACTCTCTGCTGAAGCGGCCGTGGAATAGCTTACTCCCCTCCCCTTACTTTCCCCGCCCCGATGGCAAAAACCGACGTCTCCGAAGAAGTTACCGCTCCCGTTCCGATCAACGCCCTCTACGACGCTTCCAAGATCGATAAGCTCGAGGGGTTAGAGGCCGTCCGCAAACGCCCCGGGATGTACATCGGGCATACCGATGAGCGCGGCCTTCACCACTGCGTCTTTGAGGTCCTCGATAATTCGATCGACGAGCACCTGGCCGGCTTCTGCAACTCCATCGAAGTGGTCATCCACGTCGATGGCTCCTGTTCTATTCGGGATGATGGCCGGGGCATTCCGGTCGATATGCACCCGAAGTTCAAGATGCCCGCGGTTGAGCTCGTCCTCACCAACTTGCACGCCGGCGGCAAATTCGGCCAAGGCGCCTATAAATACTCCGGCGGTCTGCACGGTGTCGGCGCCAAGTGCGTCAACGCCCTCTCTGAATGGTTCGAGGTCGAAGTCTCCCGCGACGGCAAGGTCTACCACATGGAGTTCGAGCAAGGTAGAACCACCAAAAAGCTCGATGTCATCGGCAAGTCCAAGAACACCGGCACGCTCATCACTTTTAAGCCGGATGCCGAAATCTTCACCATCACAACAGAATTTAAGTTTGATATCCTCGCCAACCGCCTGCGTGAGCTCGCCTTCCTCAACCCGGGGCTTGAGATCTTGCTCAAGGACGAGCGTGTTGAAGAAAAGACCGGCAGCGCCAAATCCGAGCGCTTCTATTATAAAGACGGCATTGAAGAGTTCGTGAAGCAGATCGGCAAGGCCAAGCAGGCCCTGCACCCCAAGCCGATCATCATCGCCCGGCAGAAGGACGAAGTGATCGTCGACTGCGTCCTCCAGTACAACGATTCGTACAACGACCAGATTCTCTGCTTTACCAACGCCATCCCCAATCCGGACGGCGGCACGCACTTGGTCGGCTTCCGCACCGCCCTCACACGCTCCATCAACCAATACGCCAAGGCCAACAGCCTCCTCAAAGAAAAAGACCCCACCATCTCCGGCGACGACGTGCGCGAGGGCTTGGTCTGCGTCTTGGCCGTCAAGCATCCCAACCCCAGCTTCGAATCGCAGACCAAGGTAAAGCTTGTCTCCCAAGAGGTCGAAGGCCTCGTTTCCTCCATTGCTTACGAAGGCTTGATGACGTTCTTCGATGCCAACCCCGGCGTCGCCAAAAAAATCGTCGATAAAGGCCTCACCGCCGCACGCGCGCGCGAAGCAGCCCGCAAAGCCCGCGAAGCCGTCCGCAAAACCGCCATGACCGGCGGCGGCCTACCCGGCAAACTGGCCGATTGCGCCAGCCGCGATCCTGAGATCTCCGAACTGTTCCTCGTCGAGGGTGATTCGGCGGGAGGTTCCGCCAAGCAGGGCCGCAACCGGCACAACCAGGCGATCCTCCCGCTTCGCGGCAAGCTCATCAACGTCGAGAAGGCGCGGCTGGACAAAGTTCTGCAGAATAATGAAATCCGCACCATGATCACCGCGGTTGGTACCGGCATCGGTGACGGCGAAGGCGAAGGCGCGTTCAATCTCGCGCGTCTGCGCTACCACAAAATCATCATCATGACCGATGCGGACGTGGACGGCTCGCACATCCGCACGCTGCTGCTCACCTTCTTCTACCGGCAAATGCCGCAGCTCATCAAACAGGGCTTTGTCTACGTCGCGCAGCCGCCGCTCTATCAAATCTCCCGCAAAAAACGCGTCGAGTACGTCGATAACGATGCGCAGCTCAATAAAATCTTGATTGAACTTGGCGCGGAAGAAGTCCGCGTGAAAAGCCTCGCCGATAAAAAAGAGTTCACCCAAAAGCAGCTGCTCGAAATTCTCGAACTGCTCGAATCGCTCGACAAATTCAGCAACGCCATCCGCCGCCACGGCGGAGATTTTGAATCGTACCTCCGGGCGCGCAACTCCAAGGGCGAACTGCCCCGGCACCTGGTCAAAGTCCGCGAAGGCAACCAAGAGACGGTTCATTACTTCACCGCCGATGCCGATCTTTCCAAATTCGCCGTGGCCAATGCCGATCTGCAGCTTTTTGACGACGAAGAGTCGGACGAAGAATCCAGCGGCAAAGAGAAGGACCGTGCTCCCAAGTCCGGCTCCGGTAAAGGCAGCGGCGAAAAGCCCCGCCGCCGCTCCACACACGTCGAGCTGCACGAAAGCAAGGCCGTGACCGAGCTCCTGGGGCGCCTCTCCAAAAAAGGCCTCGAGGTCGATCACTACCTCGCCACCGACAAGCCGATCTTCGAGCTGTACGAAGGCGACAGCGAGGATGCGAAGGGCAAGCCGATTTACTCCATCCCCGCGATTTTGCAGGCGGTCAAAGAGGTTGGCCGCCGCGGCATCCAGATCAAGCGCTTCAAGGGTCTGGGAGAAATGAACGCCTCGCAGCTTTTTGAAACCACGATGGATCCGGCCAAGCGCAAGCTCCTGCGCATCGAGCTCTCCGACGCCGTGGAGGCCGAGGAGATGTTCACCAAGCTCATGGGCGACGAGGTCGAGCCCCGCCGCCAGTTCATCGAAGATAACGCGCTCAACGTGCGCAACCTCGACGTCTAACACTTACTTCCATGAGCGTAAAACAATCATTTTTTGAAAAGTTTGCAGAAGGTATTGCAAATCACTCATCTAAAATTGTTTTGCTAGCTATCGGCGCTATTATTACATGGTTTGTGAACCCGACAATTCCACCTTTTTTAAATGATCTTAGCCAAGTATCAAATTTATCTCTGATCCGATTGTTAGCATTTTTCTTGTTTGTAATAATCCTACTATTTGCCACCTGTCTCTATCTTTATACTTCCACTTCAGCCAATCCTCGGTGGCGTTTAACTTTCGTTGAAAAAGGTGGGTTCTATAAAGACAAGCAAGGGGGGAAATATTGTGGGGTTTGCATGGAACAAGGGCGCGGACGAAACAGGCTTAAATTTAACGAAGAAAATCTTTTCCAATGTTTAAATTGTGGAACTGAATTTTCTGAGCATAAAAAATTAGTAAAGCCTGCTACTTTTTAATTTATGTCCGATAAAAAAGATTCCCCCTCCGGCGCGCTGTTCACGCAGAACGAGCGCATTGAAGGCATCAACGTCGCCGACGAGATCAAAAGCTCGTTCCTCGACTACTCGATGTCCGTCATCGTCTCGCGCGCGCTGCCGGATGTGCGCGACGGGCTCAAGCCCTCGCAGCGGCGCATCCTCTACGCGATGCACGACCTCAATCTGTACCCTGGCCGCCAGCATCGTAAATGCGCCAAAATCTGCGGCGATACTTCCGGTAACTACCACCCGCACGGCGAGGCGGTCATCTACCCCACCCTCGTGCACATGGCGCAGCCGTGGGCGATGCGCGATCCGCTCATCGACGGCCAGGGCAACTTCGGCTCGGTCGAGGGAGATCCGCCGGCCGCCATGCGTTATACCGAGGCGCGGCTCACGCACCTGGGCGCGCTGCTCATGGAGGACATGGAGAAGGCGACGGTCGATTTCGTTCCCAACTACGACGAGACGCGGACCGAACCCACCGTCTTTCCCGCCGCGCTGCCCAACTTGCTCGTCAACGGCGGCACCGGCATTGCCGTCGGCATGGCGACCAACATCCCGCCGCATAACTTGGGTGAGATTATCGACGCCATCTGCGCGCAGGTGGACAACCCGGATATTACCCCCGCCCAGCTGGGCAAAATCGTCAAAGGGCCCGACTTCCCGACTGGCGGCATGATCCTGGGCACCGAAGGCATCAAGCAATATCTGGCCACAGGCCGCGGCAGCGTCCGCGTCCGCGGTCGCTTGCACACCGAAGAGCACAAGGGCGGCCGTGAGGTCCTCGTCATCACCGAGATCCCCTACAACGTCAACCGTGCAGACCTCGTCACGCGCATCGCCGACCTGGTAAATCAAAAGATCATCGGTGATATCTCCGATATCCGCGACGAGTCGGATGAAAGCACCCGCGTCGTCATCGATCTCAAGCGAGATGCGGCCGTCAAAGTCGTCATCAACAATCTCTACAAGCACACACAGCTCGAGGGCTCGTTCTCGGTCAACATGCTCGCCATCGACGGCGGCCGTCCGAAAACGCTCAACCTCAAAGAACTCATCAACTGCTACATCGAGCACCGCCGGGAGGTCATCCTCCGCCGCGCCGGGTACGAGCTCGATAAGGCCCAGGCCCGCGCCGAAGTGCTCGAAGGCTACCTCATCGCCCTGGCCAATCTGGACGAATTCATCCGCATCATCCGCGCCAGCCGCAACCGGGATGAGGCGCGCATCCAGCTGCAAGGGTACGAATTCACCCAAAAGCAGGTCGAGAAATTCGGGATCGAAGTCCGCGTGCCGCAGCGCCTCGTCAGCGGCCGCTACTCGCTCAGCGACGCGCAAATCACCTCCATCCTCGAGCTGCGCCTCTACCAGCTCACCGGCCTCGAGCAGGATAAAATCGAAGCCGAGTACAAAGAGCTCCTCAAAAAAATCAAAGACCTGGCAGATATTTTGGCCAAAGAATCTCGCGTGCTCGCCATCCTCAAAGAAGAGCTGCAAGTCGTCAAAGAGAAGCACGCCACCAAGCGCCGCACCGATATCGTCCCCGACGAAGGCGAGCTTGAGATCGAAGACCTCATCGCGAACGAAGGCGTCATCATCACCCTCACCCACACGGGGCTGGTCAAGCGCACCAACATCTCCAGCTACCGCGCACAACGTCGCGGCGGCAAAGGCGTCATCGGCATGACCACCCGCGAGAGCGAAACGCCCGAAGACCGCGATTTTGTCGAGCACCTCTTCACCGCCTCGACGCACGACTACCTCATGTTCTTTACCAACACCGGCCGCGTCTACGTCGAGCGCGTGCACGAGCTACCGGACATGGGCCGCGCCGCCAAGGGGCGCAACATCGCCAACTTGCTTGAACTCAAGACCGGCGAAAAAGTCGCCGCCCTCATCCGCATCCCCTCCAAGAAAGATAAGAACGGGGAAGATGCTACTTGGAGCACCGGCCAGTTCATCCTTTTTGCCACGCGCCTGGGCACCGTCAAAAAAACATCGCTCGAAGATTTCGCCAACGTCCGCAAAGGCGGCATCATCGCCATCGGCATTGAGCAGGGCGATCACCTCATTGAAGTCCGCCTCACCTCCGGCCAGAACCAGGCCGTCCTCATCACGCAAGATGGGATGAGCATCCGCTTCGAAGAGTCAGATGTTCGCTCCATGGGCCGTCCCGCCACCGGCGTCCGCGGCATCGCGCTGGATAAAGGAGATGCCGTCGTCGCCCTCGCAATTGTCGATCCCAACGCCACGCTGCTCGTCGCCGGAGAAAACGGCATCGGCAAGCGCACCTCGTTTGACGAGTACCGCCAGCAGTCCCGTGGCGGCAAAGGCATCATCACGATGAAGACGAACGAAAAAACCGGCCGCGTCGTCGGCGCCCTCAGCGTCCGCGATGCCGACGAGATGATGCTCATGACCTCCAGCGGGCAAATGGTCCGGACGCCCGTCAACCAAATCCGCGAGGCCGGCCGCAACACCCAGGGCGTCAAGCTCGTCAACCTTTCCGCGGGCGATAAGCTCACCGCCATTGCCCCCGTCGTCAACGAGAGCCAGGAAGAATCCGCCGAAAGCGCGCCCGAAGCGCTGTCGAGTTAGTCGCTGTTGCGGCGTCCTCACCGCAAAGCCCCAACGCACCGTCCTCTCGAGCGAAGTCGAGGGACCTAGCGTCGAGCAGCCCTGGCCGGCACACCTTGTCATCGCGCTTCAAAGCATCGTCATTCCTCCCTCCTTTCACTCCCAGAACCCGTCCTCCCCGAGCCCCGTGCTTCTCCTTGCCAACCCCACACCCCCGTCATCCCTCACAGTAGCTCCACATCACCGTCATCCCGAGCGGAGTGAAACGCAGTCGAGGGATCTGGGTTCTATGAGCTGGCATTCATCAATGCGGATTGCGATCCCCCGCTTGTAACTCCGCTTACCCTACAGAACGTTGTCATCCTGAGCGCAGTCGAAGGATCGGGTTCGGTTCTGCGAAGCGTCGGGCAGATTCATCTTTGGGCTCTGCCGGATCTTTTGCTCTTTCATCCCGATCCTTCGCCAAACGCTCGAGGATGACGAAAAATCTCAAAAGAACCCAAAAAACACTCTTTTAGTGCAAATTTAATGTTCATGCAGTGCATGTAGTG